>CAZCIR010000005.1:0-104172 GCA_964499145.1 uncultured Pirellulales bacterium
AACTGTTACCCATGTACTTGGCATGTTCTGTAACCTATGTTACCGGTTTGTACCAAAAAATACCCCCGTTGCGAGCAACGGGGCTAAACGAACTAATCGCCCTGCCAAAGTGGCACAATTAACCAGAAGACAGTAGACAGAATACAGAATTCAGAATACGGAAAGCAGAAGACCTAAATATAGCAAATATAAGGGATTAAGCGAGAAATTGCCTTTATCAAGAAAAGACGGCTGGGGCTGGTATAGTGTTTGCTCTTGAAGTATATTAGAGCGTATCGGATAATCGCTATTTTAGGAAGACAGTCATGAAATTCGATAAATTTACATTAAAGGCCCAGGAGGCATTAGCTACTGCTCAGCAGATTGCGATGGCCAAGTCGCATACCGTCCTGTCGGCACTACACTTACTGAGCGCACTCTTAGATGACGAGACAGGTGTTGTTGTTATGGTACTAAAGAAGATGGGCGCTAATATATCGCGGCTGAAAGAAATAACAGAGAGCGAACTCGGCCGATTGCCTAAAGGTCAAAGCAGCGGCGGACTTATTATGCCTGAGCCGGCTTTTAACCAGGTTGTACTCGATGCTCAAAACCGGGCTGATGCAATGGGCGACGAATACTTAAGTGTAGAGCACCTTCTCATTGCACTTGCCTCGGTGCAGAGCGATGCGAAAGAGATTCTACGGCTTAATTCAATTGAGCCTGCACAGATTGAAAATGCTCTGAAAGAAATTCGCGGCGGTGAAAAGATTACCGACCAGAGCCCGGAAGATAAATACAGGGCGCTCGAGCGGTATGGGATTGACCTTTTAGAGATGGCCCAAAAGGGAAAGCTCGACCCCGTTATCGGCAGAGACGAGGAAATACGGCGATGTATGCAGGTCCTCAACCGGCGAACGAAAAATAATCCGGTTCTAATCGGAGAACCCGGAGTAGGCAAGACCGCAATCGTTGAAGGCCTTGCCCAGCGGATAGTCGCAGGTGATGTTCCTACGGGTTTGAAGAATAAAAGGATTATCGCCCTTGATATGGGGGCACTGATAGCAGGAACGAAATTCAGGGGTGAATTTGAAGACAGATTAAAAGCGGTTCTTAAAGAAGTCATTAGTGCTGAAGGGCAAATAATACTGTTCATCGATGAGCTGCATACCGTCGTCGGTGCGGGTAAAGCAGAGGGAGCAGTCGATGCAGGTAACCTGCTCAAACCGTCGCTGGCGCGGGGTGATTTACGTTGTATCGGTGCGACCACGATTGACGACTATCGAAAATATGTTGAGAAAGACGCTGCGCTTGAAAGGCGTTTTCAGCCGATACTGATTAACCCGCCGAGCGTAGAAGAAACCATAGCTATCCTTCGAGGCCTGAAAGACCGCTACGATACCCATCACGGCGTTCGGATTACGGATGCTGCACTTGTGGCAGCGGCAACGCTATCGAACCGGTACATATCCGACCGATGGCTGCCGGACAAAGCAATAGATTTGATTGACGAGGCGGCATCGAAACTTCGGATTGAGAACGATTCGCTGCCGGCAGAGCTGGATGACATTCGCAGGAAAATAGTTCAACTACAAATTGAACGTGAAGCGTTGAAAAAAGAAAACGACGCCGCGAGCAAAGAGCGATTAAAAAATGCCGAGAAGCAGTTAGACCAACTGCAGGAAGAAGACAAGAAACTGACGGCACTGTGGGAAAGTGAAAAAGGCGATATTGACCAGATAAAGCAACTGAAACAGCAAATCGAAGATGCCCAAAACCAGTTTGAAAATGCCCAGCGAACAGGTCAACTGGAGGCCGCCGCACGTTTGAAATACGGAACAATAGAAGAATTGAAAAAACAGCTACAAGAAAAAGAGGACCAACTTGCCAAATCCGATAAAAGCATAATCCAAAACGAAGTTAACGAAGAACATATAGCTGAGGTTGTCTCCAAATGGACGGGGATACCGGTGGCAAGGTTATTGAGCGGAGAGCGCGAGCGATTAATGAAGATGGAGGAAGCTATCGCTAAAAGAGTGGTCGGGCAGGAAGAGGCGGTTACGGCACTTTGCAATGCCGTGCGCAGGAGCCGGGCGGGACTTGGGGACCCGAATCGGCCAATAGGGTCGTTTCTGTTTCTCGGGCCGACAGGCGTGGGCAAGACAGAACTATCCAAGGCGCTGGCTGACTTTCTGTTTAACGACCCGAATGCTATGACCAGAATCGATATGAGCGAGTTTATGGAGCAACATTCGGTTGCACGGCTTATAGGGTCACCGCCCGGCTATGTCGGCTACGAAGAAGGCGGCAGATTAACCGAAGCCGTACGCCGCAAGCCATATTCGGTGATTTTATTAGATGAGATTGAAAAGGCACATCCGGATGTTTTCAACGTTCTGCTGCAGGTCTTCGACGACGGCCGATTAACCGACGGTAAAGGCAGAACCGTGGACTTCAAAAATACCGTAATCATTATGACCAGCAACATCGCAAGTCAGCAGATTCAGGAACTAACGGAAGAATCCGGCGCCGACTGGGAAATCGAGGCACACGTCAAAGAAGCCCTCAAAAAGGTATTTAAACCGGAGTTTTTAAACCGCATCGATGAGGTAATCGTTTTTCATATGCTTACAAAAGACAATTTAAGAAAGATAGTCGATATCCAGCTCAGGTACCTGCAGGAACGTATGAACGGCCGGAAGATAGGACTTGAGTTCACCGATGATGCGCGCAAACAGATTATGGATGAGGGCTACGACCCCGTTTTTGGCGCGAGGCCCCTGAAACGGACGATTCAACAACGAATGAAAAATCCACTTGCCGCGGAGCTTTTGGCAGGGAAATTTTCGGAGGGTGATACAATAAAAATCAACGCTGATGGGCATAGATTTACTTTTGAAAAAGTATAATGTTGGTTTTAACCTTGTAAGCAATCCTCGTTGTAAAAGAATCTCTACCTGCTGACATACAAGCAAAAAAAAAGGACGGCTGGGTGTCCAGCCGTCCCATTAGCCAAATTATAAAAAGCTATCAGTGTTGAACAACAAAGCCAATAATCACCTGACGGTTCGGATTCGAATGCGTTACGCTCGGTGTTTCGTTTGCCCCTGTTGCGAATTTATATCCGGCAGTTCCGGTAGAAGAGGCCATATCATTTTCAACAGCTTCGGTAAAACCGTTGTTCAATGTATAGTTGCCGGTATTGCCGCAGGCGGCAGCGTCAATAACGATATCACCGTCTGCCGTGACAAGAGCAGAGGTAGTAATCGGATTCGGAGAGCTGCTTGCGGTGCCGTTGCCGGCAGATGCTCCGATTGGATCTGCCTGATTGACGTTGGCAAGGAATACATGTGAGTATGAAACGTTGTCGGGTGTGGTGCTCCAAGAAGGTGAAAACGTGCCGCTGGCTGCAGCAGCGACGCCAGCCTCGTCGAGAACAAACGCCACAACATATGCCCGATAGCTCGTTCCTGTTATTTGCTCTGTAACCTTCGTCATAGTTTGTCCGCCATAGGTAACGGAGTTTAGACTAATAGCTCCTGCTTCCTCAACATGTGCGATAAGCACAAGCGCCCGATTAGTACCCGATTCTTTTGTATGTGATGTTCCTGTTGCCCACGAGCCGATTATTTCAACTTCTGCTCCTGGTGCGGTTGGCGTAGCTGAAACTTCGCTCGAGTATGCGGACTCATTCAAGTCAGTATCCACCGCTGTAACAACGTAGTAATAGGTTGTGCCGTTGGTGACACTGTTGTCGGTGTAATTCGAGCTGCTCAGAAGTGAGCCGTTTATCTGGCTGTAACCGCTGCCAGATGTAGTCGAACGATACACGTTGTAGCCGTCAAGGTCAGGTTCTGAATTGTCGTTCCAATCGAGAGAGACCGTTGCATCTCCTGCCGTCGCAGATAGACCTGTCGGTGCAGCTGGTTCTTCCGGCGGTGGTCCTCCGGCCTGGACAACGAAGCCGAGAAGCGCCTGGCGGTTTGTAGAAGAAGAGTGTGTTACACTCGGTGTTTCAGATGCGCCTGTTGCGGATTTGTGTCCGCCCATTCCATCGAAACCAGAGACCCCAAGGTCAACACCTTTTGTAAAACCATTATTTGCTGTGTATGTTCCTGTCTCAGTACAGGTAGCACCCTCAATAACCAAATCACCACTACTGGTAGTCAGTGCAGAAGTTGTTATCGTCCCGGCATTCGATACTCCGTTAGTGGCATAAGCTCCGACAAGGTCTTCCTGACTAACACCGCCAAGGAATACGCTTGTTATCGAAGTTGAGGTTGGCGAGCCGCCCCAGGAGGCACTAATTGTGCTGCTGGTCGCGGCATTAACACCGGCTTCATTGAGGATAAATGCCCCGACGTATGCTCTGGTTTGCCAGAAGCCGGAGGACTGGACTCTATCTGTGATTTTCGTCATTGTCTGTCCGCCGTAGGTCACAGTGGACAGAGTAGGATTTCTCCAGGAACTGCCCTCAGCGTGCGCAATCACAATGAGTACGCGATTGCTGCCCGACTCTTCGGTATGGGACGTTCCGCTTACCCATGAGCCGAGGATTTCAACGCCTTCGCCGGGTGGTTCAGTGGTCGCGGATTGTGTGCTCGACCAGCCAGTTACATTGGGGGTATCAGCATTATCGCGTGCCCTGACCCTGAACGAATACTGGGTGTCCGGGGTCAAACCTGAAGCAGTGTAAGATGTGCTTGATTGCCAGGAACTGCTCTTTGTTCCGTCGTTGGTGCATTCGAAGTAATATTGCACGGGCGGACTGTCGGCATCGGTGGCAGTAGTTGCGGTCATCGTAATAGTGGTTTGTCCTGTAGCCGCAGGAACCGAGGCCCAAGTCATCGGGTCGGGTGTAGGCGGTGTGGTGTCCGGCGAGTATGTGGTCGCTGATTGCGTAGTTGACCAGCCGGTTATGTTCGGTGTAGCAGCACTATCGCGTGCCCTGACCCTGAACGAATACTGGGAGCCGGGATTCAGGCCAGAAGCAGTGTATGACGAGCTTGATTGCCAAGAGCTACTCTTGGTGCCGTCATTTGTGCATTCGAAGTAGTACTGCACCGGCGGGCTTTCACTGTCGGTAGCGGTTGTCGCGGTCATCGTGATTGTGGTCTGTCCGATAGCCGCAGGAACCGAATCCCAGGTCATCGGGTCCGGTGTCGGTGGTGTAGTATCAGGCGTAGGCGAATTGGTGGTTGCAGATTGTGTGCTTGACCAGCCGGTCACGTTCGGAGTGGCAGCGCTATCGCGTGCTCTGACCCTGAACGAATACTGGGTAGCCGGCGTCAGGCCTGAAGCAGTGTATGACGAGCTTGATTGCCAAGAACTGCTCTTACTGCCATCGCTTGTGCATTCGAAGTAATACTGCACTGGCGGGCTTTCACTATCAGTAGCGGTTGTTGCGGTCATCGCGATAGTGGTCTGGCCTGTAGCCGCAGGAACTGAAGACCAAGTCATCGGGTTGGGTGTCGGCGGTGTAGTATCCAGTGCCGGCTCGGTGGTTGCATATTGCGTGCTTGACCAGCCGGTCACGTTCGGGGTAGAAGCGCTATCACGTGCACGGACCCTGAATGAATACTGGGTGTCCGGGGTCAGGCCAGTAGCTGTATAAGACGAGCTTGATTGCCAGCCACTGCTCTTGCTGCCGTCATTTGTGCATTCAAAATAGTACTCTACCGGTGGGCTTTCGCTGTCAGTTGCGGTTGTTGCAGTCATCGCGATAGTGGTCTGTCCCGTTGCCGTCGGAAACGAAGCCCAGACAAGCGGGTCAGGTGACGGGGGCGTAGTATCAGTCGGGCCGCCGCCTGCTGCAGCGTTGACTACTAAACCGATAATCATCTGACGGTTTATAGTAGAAGAGTAGGTTGCGCTCGGTGTTTCATTTGCTCCCGTCGCAAGTTTGTGCCCGGTTGCGCCGGTAACAGTGCCGCCCATTTGCTGGTCGGTGCCTTCGGTGAAGCCATTGTTCAGCGTATATGAACCCGCGTTACCGCAAGTAGCTGCGAGAATAACCATATCACCGTCGTTCGTTGCAAGCGCGGAGGTAGTGACCGGGTTGCTTGTGCTTCCACCGATGCCGGTCTCTCCGGTAGAAGTAGTTTGGTCAACGTTAGAAAGGAATACGCTTGCGTATCCAGCATTACCTGGCTGGGTGCCGCTCCAGGTAGGACTAAATGTGCTGCCGGATGCAGCAGCAACACCGGCCTCGTTGAGGATAAATGCCGCGGCATATGCATAACCGCTGGCAGCGTTATAACTCAAATCAACAACTTTTGCCATTGGCTGACCGCCGTACGTCACGGCGCTTAGGTTCATAGTACTGGCAGACTCACCGTGTCCTATGAAAATCAAGGCTCGTTCGGAGCCGGATTCTTTCGTATGAGATGTTCCGGTCGTCCACGAACCGAGGATTTCAATATTCTCACCGGGCTGCAGGGTAGTCGCAGATTGTGTGCTCGAGAAGGCCGTTACGTTCGGAGTAGTATAGCTGTCGCGTGCCCTGACTCTGAATGAATATTGGGTGTTTGCGTTAAGGCCGGAAGCAACATATGTCGAGCTTACTTGCCATTCGCTGCTCTTGCTGCCGTCATTTGTGCATTCGAAGTAGTACTGCACGGGCGGGTTTTCACTATCGGTGGCGGTTGTTGCCGTCATCGTAATCGTGCTTGAGCCCGTAGCCGTCGGGTATGAAGACCATGTCATCGGATCAGGCGTCGGCGGGGTTGTATCAGGAGTAGTGCCGCCTATAGTGCCAACAAAAGTGTTTATACTATTGCCAGCCAGAGTATTAGTACTGCCAACCGAGCCCATGTTACTTATATTGTTACTACTTGTTGTTTCATACTTTGTATAACTGCTCACGCTACCACCAGAGAGCGAAAACGCCACGCTGCTGGAAGACGAGTTCCGGTTTAGAGCAACAATAACCACAGTGTCGCCGCTCTTATATGCAGTTACATAAACATTGGAAGATGGTTGGTATGTTGCATTAATCCTTACGTATCCCGGGCGGACGAATTTAGTGAAATGGCTCATAACGTAACCGCGTTTGGTAACATTTCCGCTTTCGTCGAGTAGGCCGTAGCTTCTTCTTACATACCACCATATATAGGCACTGTAATTATTCGCCATACAATTAGCAACTTCTACTCCTGCGTCCAATGCTTGAGGCCAGGCATTGCCGCTGATACTGCTATCGGTGTAATGCTCGGTCATCCAATGTTCTTTTGAAAAGCTGGTAGGACCTCCTCCGTAAAGATGGTCAGCATAGATATCTAACTGCGATGCAGAAGATAAAGTGTTATACCAATCGCTTTTGGGATGAACTGTTTCAGGAGCAATTACCCTGGTTGGAATTACGGATGCATTATTATTAAGAAAAGTCCTCATTTGAGAGGAACTCCATCCACAAGATTCGTAATCCGGTACATAATCAGGTTCGTTCTGAACCGAAATGGCATACAGGGAAGCCCCGTTTGAAGACATGTAATTGGCAAAATCACTTAAATAATTTGCATAAGCGCCGTATGAAGAAGTACTCAGCGATCCGCCGATAGTGCTACCATTAGTTTTCATAGATGCCGGGGGAGACCATGGCGTTGCGAATATGATGGCTCCATGGTTTGTGGCCCTTTGGGCAGCAGAGATTTCACCACTCCAGTCACCGGAGTCAGGCGGAACATCGATACGCATAATGGTAAGGCCAATCTGGCCGGAACCGTTGCCAAAAGCCTTATCTACCTGGGCGTCAGTTAAAGTGCCAATCCACCTGGGAAAATTCATACCACCAAAGCCCCTGATAGTCTGGTTCGTGGCGTTTAAATCAATGTTCACGGTTGCCGCTGTCGCCGTTTGGCTTAGAAGTAAGAACAGCACCATGATTACCGTTAAATATATCTTTTTCATATTTTTCTCCTTATTATTGTGTTTCTCCCATTTGCCGGAGCATTATTAGGCTGTGACATATACCCATGCAATCGATTGTGCACCGGCATAAAACCTCCAAGCTTCAGTTGATCTTTTGCCTTGCACCTCCTTAACTGCCGAAAATCACGGCTACTAAAGTGATTACAAAAAACCCTTAAGAACAATTAAGAACAATGTTGTCAATCAAGTATCCAATGTATATCAATTACGAGAAAGGCATAAGCCCCGGACAAGACCACGACTACAACTACAGACAATTCCTTTCAGGTTTGTACGGAAATGCTTATAAAGGGATATGCCTCCTCGCCGTTTACAATATACCGGCGGTTCTTATTTTGCGAAGATGACAATCTAATCCAAAACTGTATGGGCCATTTTCCCACCATAATCCCCAAAATACTCCTCAAAAAAGCCCTCATAGTGAAATAATACTATGCTTCAAGTGCAACTGGAGGTCAAGTAAAAAAATCTCGAATTTTGAGACTTTTTGAGGATTTTCCCCGGAGATTTAATTCAGGATATATCCTTGTGTAGAGTTGTAGCAATACCAGTAAAGTAATCATTTTTTGGTTCGGGTGGAAATAATTAAAGCGGTCGAAAAAACAGATAGTCAAGATTTTAAGATTTATCTTGCAGTTTTAGAAGGTAAAAGTCAAAATACTCTTAATTATCAAGATGGCTTATGCCATAAGCAGGATGTGAGAACCAGGGACAATCCTGAAGGGGTAATATGCTAAAAAGATATTCGGCATTTTTTTCTCTACTTCGCTCAATTATTGACATTATAATTATCGCCGTTGTCTGGATTGCCGTCTATTTCGTTCGATTTCATTCAGGGATATTCACGACTACAAAGGGGATACCAAGTCTGCAAAGACATCTGAGTTTGGCACTGCCGGTGGTTTGTATCTGCTATTTGGGATGTCTATGGTCGGGGCTTTATAAATCCAAACGAGTTCAGGGTACGTTCAGACAGCTTATAGATATTTCTAAAGCGAGTCTGCTGAGCGGTCTGTTAGTGCTGGCATTTCTCTATTATCTCCAGGATGTGCCTTACTCAAGAAAACTGTTGATATTGTTCATAGTAATGCTTTTTACAGGGCTATGTCTTTCACATTTATTGGCAATAGAAAGCCTGCGGTTTCTGCGAAGAAGAGGATATAACCTGCGACACTATGCTGTAGTGGGAGCAGGCAAAAAGGGACAACTGCTGGTTCGTGACATTAAGAAAATGGGATGGTTAGGGCTGAGATGCAAGTTTTTCGTGGACAATAATCCGAATCGAATCGGTACTGAATTGTCAGGTGTGCCTGTATACGGCCCCGTAGAGAAGTTAGCGGAATTGGTCAAAACCAAGAGAATAGACGAGGTTTTTCTTACCCTCAGCGGCAATGAAGCCCAGGAAGTATATCCGATTCTCGAATCTCTCCAGAGTGCGGGAATAACTGTACGGATAGTTCCCGACTGGGGCAACCTTATGTCCATAAGCGATGCAGAGGCGGTGCAGATTGGGTCACAACTGCTGTTTTCATCAGCGGATTCGCCGTTGAGTGGGTATAACATTGTATTGAAAGAAATCTTCGACCGTGTAATGGGGTTTGTTTTTCTTATTATATTTTCGATTCCTATGGTGATAATCAGCGTGTTGATTAAATTGTCCAGCGAGGGACCAGTTTTCTACAAGCAGGTGAGGGTAGGTATGGACCAGAAGGAATTCGAAGTGCTGAAGTTTCGCACAATGACGGCCGACGCGGAGAAAGAAAACGGTCCACAATGGACCAAGCCAGACGACCCGAGACGCACGGCAATCGGTGCTTGTCTGCGGCGCAGCAGTCTGGATGAACTGCCTCAGCTTATAAATGTAATAAAAGGCGAAATGAGCCTTGTTGGTCCGCGGCCGGAACGGCCCCATTTCGTAAAACAATTCTCAGAGGAATACAAAAAATATATGCTCAGGCATAAACTGAAAGCAGGAATGACCGGATGGGCCCAAGTCAACGGCTTTCGCGGCGATACTTCTCTAAAAAAAAGATTGCAATATGATTTATACTATATTAAAAACTGGTCGTTTGGGCTGGATCTTAGAATATTATTGTCAACTCCATTGCGTATTATAAAAAGCAGAAATGCGTACTAAAACAGCGGATGAACAATACAGCATAAGAAAAGCTATCATTCATATCTCAATTCTGCTGACAGTTGCGGTTTGTATCGGCACATATCTCGTCAGCACGGCGGTTCTTATTGCAGAAGACGGGACGGCTTTCATAGAATACGCCAAGAATCTTGAGACTTCCCCTATTAAGGCGATGAAGAAAAGAAGTCAACACCCCGGTTATCCCCTGCTAATTATAGCTGCACATAAAATATTGGAAACAGAACAGGACAGTCCATCACTACAAAACTGGATTTATTCCGCCCAAACTGCGGCCTTGATATTCAGACTGCTCACTGTAGTATTGCTTTACTTCACAGGCGAAAAGATTGTTGGACAAAGATTCAGCTTCTTAGCTATCCTAATTCTTATCCTGTTGCCTGATGCCGCAGAGTATGGAAGTGATGCCCTGAGTGATTGGCCACATATTTTCTTTCTATCCGCTGGTTTTTTGCTACTAATATGGGCAGCGGTAAGCAGGAAATGGTGGCTGTTCGGCTTTTCGGGAATTGCAGCCGGAATGGGGTATTTAATTCGGCCTGAGTGCGCACAAGTGGTCGTGTTTGGTTCTTTGTGGCTGGTCGTGCAAGTGTTTTATTCGGGGCGGGTTATAAGCAGATGCAAAGCAGTATTCGCACTCGCTTTGCTGCTGGCTGGTTTTTTGGCTATAGCCGGGCCATATATGAAACTGAAAGGAGCAGTATTTCCTAAAAAGCAGTTAGTTCAGCTCGCACCCAATATACAATCCTCTAAAGTATATGAACAGGAAATCAAATCCTGTTCAAATAACATATATGCCGCCGATTTTTCACCCTCAGATATTGTAAAGGCGTGGGGAAAAATGGTGCAGAGAGTCGGCGAGACACTGATGTGGTTTTTTGTGCCAGCTTTATTAATAGGTATATATAAGCATTTCGAAAAGCGAAAATGGTGTGAACCGGAAAGGTTTTTTTTCATCGCTCTTATGACCTTTAACGTGCTTGTATTGACATTGCTATATTGTAAATTCGGCTATATGAGCAGAAGACATACTTTGCCGTTAGTCGTGCTGACAATTTTTTATGTCCCTGTCGGTCTGGACGTATTTGCCTGTCAGCTTGGTAAGAAATTTTCTAAAACAGCGAACCAATCACCCGCGGTAAAAGCCAACACAGATATTTGGTTTTTAGTTTTACTGGTAACTGGTATTTGCATATGCAGCCTGAGATTATTAGAAATATCACCTATACGTATAGAAAAACAAAGCTATCGGGAAGCTGCCCGGTGGCTTGCAGAGAATACCGACGAAAAAGATATTATAGCAGCTACCGATATTCGTATTGGTTTTTATTCCGGCCGCAGAAGTGTCAAGTATAATGGTCAGGTTATCCCCAAAGAAGCCCAGTATATAGTAAAAGTACTCAAAGATGAGCAGAATACACTAACCGACAAAGAGATGCTAAAGATAAAAGAGGTTTTTTCCGTTGAAGGCAAGGACAGGAAATATAAAGTTGTTATTTACAGGCAAAATCGTTAGGACAAGCTTAGTCGAAGAGGTCAGCGATTTTCAACAATGACAGATTGAATGTAATTTTGCATCGACTGCTGATAAACGGGACGGTCAAACCTTAAAGCATTATCACGACATCTCCGGGCGTCAAAAAGGTCTTTTGTTTCTTCAAACAGCAAAACGCTTTTTCGCAGCGCATCGGGACTCTGTTCATAGAAAAATATTCCTGTCGCATTTGTTTTTGCAGCTTGAGTGTGGTCCAAACCTATTACCGTTTCTAATGCTCCACCTTTGCCAAAAGCTATAACCTGCTTACCACAGGCCTGTGCTTCAAGCGGCACGATGCCGAAGTCTTCTTCTCCGGGAAATATCAAGGCCCTGCATTTTTTTAAGTATTCGACAACTTCGTTATCGTCGGCACTGTCAACAAAAAAGACATTGGCAGAAGCCAAATTCTTCAGCCGAGACAACTCAGGGCCACTTCCTACAATTACGAGTTTTTGACCGATAGCAGCAAAAGCCTTAACCGCTATATCTATCCGTTTATATGGCACTAATGCGGAAAGAACAAGGTAGTAACCATCATCGTTCTCAGAAATGGCAAATCGATTGCAGTCAACCGGAGGATAAATAACTATCGACTGCTTATTGTAGGCTTCTCTTATCCGATTTTGAGTGTTTTTGCTGTTAGCTATAAAACGTGTTATTCCGGATGAAGTTTTCGCATCCCAGCTTTTAAGATAGTTTAGTATATATTCCGTCAGTATTCTTTTCGGCCGGGATAGCGTATCCATATATGCGTCCCGCATATGCCAGGCATAGCGCATCGGCGTATGGCAATAACATATATGTAAGAGGCCTTGCGGAACTTTGACGCCTTTTGCAGCACAATGGCTGAAACTCAAGACGCAATCGTATCCGCTCAAGTCGAATTTTTGTATAGCATGAGGGAAAAGCGGCAAGTAAATCCTGAAATTTTTCACACTGCCAGGCAATCGCTGGATATACGAGGTTCGTATTTTGTGCGTCTCTATGGTTTCCGACACAGAGCCCTGGAAGTGCACTAATGTGAAGATATCAGCATCCGGATAAATCTCGCATATAGCTTCCAGGCAGCGTTCGCCGCCCCGCATAGCAGTCAGCCAGTCGCAAATGAAGGCCATTTTGAGTTGTTTCTTAAATTCCATTGTTGCATCAGGCGGAAGCAGAGGCGCTACAGCAGGTTTAGTTTGTGTAAATGAACAATTTTTCAGACGACCATTAGTCATCACTGTCCTGATATGTCCGGGTCAACGCGCTCTTAATATAACGAACTATTAATCAGCTTCAATTATAAGTCGGAATGATGATACTGACAACTGATTTGTTCGTTGTCCCAACCACTTCGACTATTCAAGACACACTCAAGGCCTAAACAACCGACGCTTCAGATTTTGTACTAAAGGATAAGGCAGAAGCCATAAAAGAAGATTACGCATCAAGCCGTAAAAAGCCCAGAACGAAAAATCGAAGTTATCAAGTATAATCCTAAGTCGCGACCTTAACTGCTGATTGCGCCAGCCTAACGAAATTCCACCCGGCGTAACAAATGTGCGCACTAAAAATTCAGGAATATTGGCCACTTTGAATCGTCGAGTGACTATAAAGAACAGGGCGAAATCCTCAGCAGAAGGATGCTCAGTAGAATAAAACCCGATTTCTTTGAACATTTCCAAGCGGCACATTACCGTGGGATGACAAAACATATTATTTAAGAACATTCTTTTTTTGATGCATTCGTGTTCGGTCGGCGGACAAAACCTCCAGAGTGGTTTGTCGGAACGGTCAACAAATAAGGCCCATGAACCAACTAAGAAAATATCAGAATTGTGTTCCAGTAACTCTATTTGTTTAGCGAAGCGGTCCGGAGAACAAATATCGTCGGCATCAAGGCGTGCAATATACTTGTACGGCTGAAGGTCGCAGATATATCGGAGACCACGATTGAGGGCATATTCAATGCCTTCATTCGTTGGCGAACGCAGGACGGTGGTCGATGGATGGATTTGCCGCAATTGTTCTTCTTCAGCGGGGGTACTGCTGCCGTCATCTACGACCAGCACATCAACCGGCACTGTCGACTTTGATACAGCAACCAACGACCGCTTCAATCCCTCAGGATTGTTATAATGCGGGATGAGAACCACAACATCTGTTTCACGCATTGAGTTCAAATATCAGCGTTCTTAACTGTCTGAATATATTAAGCAATCTTGTCCCAAGCAGGCTTTTCAAAAGCAAACAGAATATCTCCGGCCTTCGGCACCCCAGCTGCCAGCTTTTCCATAATTCTCTGCGTGCGTCCTTTAACCTGTTGCCACCTATGAATTCTCTGGCCAAAAAAAGATGGTATTCATATTCGCCTGATGCGCCATCGCAAACAGGCAAGCCGTCCGGATAGGACTGAACGAACGTCTCGTATGAATCCTCGCCCGTTGCAAGTCGCTCTGCATGAAATTTTCTGGCAATATCGGCGTATTGTTTCTGAATCGACCACATCGAAACACTTATTGCCTCAGCAGTGATTCTATACTTGTACAAGTGTTCAGGTAAAATATCGATGTCAAAATGCTGTGATAATCTCAGCCATAAATCATAATCCTGCGAGCGGCGAAAAAAATCGCGGTAGAAACCAACTTTTGCCAAACATGATTTTCTCATCATTGCCGAGCCGTGCATAAACAGATTTTTACTCGACAGGTGCCGTTTCATTCCCTTTCGAGAGTACCGGGGGGCCCTGCATGTTCGAAGCACACCATTTACGTTGAATACGTCCACATAACAACCAAGTACAGCAACTTCCGGATGATTTTCCATATAATCAAGCTGTTTTTCGAGCCTAGTTGGCATAGAGACATCATCAGCATCCTGACGGGCTATGTATCCAGATGCAGCTAATTTTACCCCCCTGTTCAGAGAACTTGTCAGGCCAATATTACTCTGGTTTACTATTAAGAGCCGGTTGTCCCTTGTTTGATATTCAAGGAGCGTATCCAGACTATTATCCTCTGAGCCGTCATTGATAATAATAAACTCAAAGTTCTTATAAGTTTGGTTCAGAATCGAGTCAACCGATTCACACAGGTATTTTCGGCCATTATAAACGGACATTACAACGGAAATCACGGGTGAAAGTATAAAGCTCTCCGGCTTTATCACTTCAAAAGCCCCAAGTGCATTAGAAACTTTTTCTCTTATCAGGTTCATTTAAGATAACGGTTTACCTACTAAGCTTTGCAATTACGTCGTTTTCCTGGTTTGCTACAGTTTCAAGGGAAAACTTATCGCGGATTACATGGACGGCCTGCTGTGTAATACGGTCGTTCGGTAGCCGAGCGGCTCTGTTTATCACTTCTGCAAGAAATTGCGGCTCGGTCCCCTTTGCTAAGTAGCCGTTGACTCGGTCTTCTATAATCTGATTTATTCCCTCTACATCGGTCCCGATACATACCAATCCACAGGCCATTGCCTCCAATAATGATTTCGGCGTTCCTTCATAAAAAGAGGGTAGAATATAATAACGGTAACGATTAAGTATGCCTGGCAATTCATTATTTGGGACAACACCCATAAAATTGACCTTTGCATTAAGTTTTTTTGCCTGAGCCAACAGCTCATCATAAAGCTCGCCATTGCCGTAGATGTCAAGAGTCAGGTCATTACCAGAGACTGCTTCTATAAGATTGAAAAGATTTTTTTGCGGCTGTAAGCGTCCCACAAAGATAATTCTGTTTTCATATTTTTCGCAGTCGGTCGGCTGAAAAACCGCCGTATTTATATAGTTATGCAAAACCTCAATCTTCGCCGGCGGAATTTGATATTTTGAGCAGATATGCTGTTTGTCGCCGTGACTTGCGACAATTCCAATATCGGCATACCGATAAGCAAATCGCTCTATCCTTTCGTAATTCTTCTTTGACCTCACATTGTTCTGTCTTTCGGCAAACAAACTTGCTGAGTATCCAGTTCTTACAACAAGCGGTTTGCGGTACAACCACTTGGCGATTACAGCACTCCAGCTGCCGTCCATCTGATTGGTCTTGAATATATCCGCCGACCTAAGCCAACGATGATGAAGCAAAGGCATAAGAAATGAATAAAGCAAACAGCCCCATTTGCCCGAAAAGCAACGAGGCATAGCAAGCACCACGATATCCGAATGCAATCGACCGGCAGCTTTAAGTTCAACGGCTATCTCCACATCATCTCCACCATAAGTCAGCCAATATACTTTTTTAAGATGTCCCCTGCGAAGGTGCTCCTGGTATAACTGTTTCTCACGGTCAAACAACCCTGTGTCAACCCAGAGCTTAAGAGAAATATTTCGCGTAAAAAAAAGGGCGAGGTTCATATCAGCAGCAGCGTTCCATCGTTAAGAAATAACAACACTCAAAAATTCTGGTTCAGTTTACTCCGTATCCTGAAAATTCTACTACAAAAGCGTGAATTCCATAATTCATATAATAAACAACGAATCATTAAGTACAGGGTCTTAACGGGTCTTTTTAAAAAGGCATTTATGGAAAAGCGAAGAAACTGTCCTGTTAAATTCGCTTTTCTACTCTTACGAATCAATATTCTTTCCACAATGTCATATATAATTGCTTCATAAATATCTACCGCTCTAATATGATTCGAAGGAGGTGAATATGACTCAAAATCGACAAGATATAATTTGCCCGCTGAGTCCATGATAAAGTCCTTAATATTACTTCCAAAACTACCGAAGTTATGGACTCTCAACCAGCGATTCATCTGGTCGATTTGAGAGAGGACATAACGCATCGAAAACCGACACTGACGTGCCTGAAACAATTCAAGTAGATTGCTGCCATGAACCAAAGAAACAGCAAACCAACGCTGTTCGAGGGAGGCTTCCAGTAATTTAGGTACAAAAGGACATTTTAGCTCCCCGAAACGGCGATATGCAGCAATTTCAGCGTTGAAACGACAAGTTTGCTCTTCGCGTGAAATGCCGGGATGTTCCGGCTGAGAGCTGTAGTCTTTAACGACAAGGTTAGGGAAAAACTTCATCACAAGCCCTTTATCCGGGCGGCGAATTACCCTATCAGGTTCACCACAAACGGGATAGCCAATCGATAATACCTGGTTGTTATCCTCACTACTTATAGGCATGATAAATGGCGCGGTCCTTAGTATCGGAGCAGTAAGACAACTCCTTAAATTCAACTTTTCGATACAATCCCTTCTCCTCCCAAATATGCCCCAGCCTGGCATAATCTATGTTCTGAGGTTTTTCACCGCTATATTCATAGCAATATTCCCAATAAGTCCTCTCCTTAGTTAGGTCAGCAACAGCGGAAACAGCCTTGAGCATATTTGCAAAGGCACTGGGGAATTTCCGTGGTTCAGAAATAATCTGCCATGTATCATGATTTCCTCCGTGAAGATGATGACAAACAGCTAAACAAACAACTATATCGGCAGCATAATCCTTCGGAATATCGTAAAGCTTAACCACACAAAAGTTTACTTTGTCCTGCAATTTCCAGCTTTTGGCGACAATATTCGCTATTTTTATCCTGCCTGCCGACATATCGCATCCTCGAGCGAAAACAGCTCCTCTGGCGGCAGCCTGGATAACAAAAAAACCTTCACTACAACCGATATCAAGAAAAGTTTTGCCTGAAAAGTCCGGCAGCATTTCGAGAGATTCGAACTTTTCTCCACTATCGGGGACAAACAAGCTACATTTCTTCGGAATTACAGCACCACTGGGAAATACTAATGTCTGGTAACGTATCGGGGTAGTTTGGATGTGCAGATAATCCCTCCATGAAAGCTCCTTTGGTTTTTTATTTGTAATAAGGTCGGGAATAAAACCCAACTTAGAATTCCTAAAGCGATGATGTAATCCGTTAACTATTCTCATCTTATCATGCGGTAAACTCTGTCCCAAGATATAAACTCGTGTATTTACAAGTTCAGGTTCTAAACTCTCTAAAGCCAAATTCTTTTTCAATCCCGAGCAACTGCACAATGATTGAAATCCCCCACAAAAGCAGAGAGGTTCCGTGTATATCAGGCTCGTTCAGAGCTTTGGTTATTCTGGCTCCATAGTAGATGTCATTAGCCCTGTGAGGGTAGAAAGAGAAACCCCTTTTATCCTCATAGTAATGCTTCCAATAAATATTGAGCCGCTTTAAGGCGAATTCTTCTATCTCCGGCTGGCGATAGTTTTTGTTCAACAATTTGGCAGCATAATTCAATACAAAGATAATGTTGAAATTGTCACAGGCATCCTGAGCATCTGTACCGGTAAGACAGAAGTCAATGAGTTTTTCGGGATAATCAAAGTTAACAATATCAGCAGCAATAAGCCCACTTATTATTTTCATTGCACCATTTATTTTCTGCCGCAGGCTCGGGGCATCTATATACCAACAGCCATCTTGAGGATGCTGGAGACGATTGGTCCATTCAACAGCGAAACTGGTTAAGTGTTCGAAAGCTTGCGGCTGCATTTCCCCCGTTTTCAGGGCCAAAGCCAGGAAGAACATTAAATGGCTGAAATGACTTGCTGCATCCCACGGGTGGTTCCAGGGGAGAGAAGCCAGATAATCACGAACCTGCTGTTCATTTTGAGGCACAGGCAGACGCATACTTTCGGGAAGTTTGTCGTAAAGCATCAACGCAGAATAGCACTGTCTGGTTTCGGCCCGCTTATAATTTGTATTAAACAGATTTGAGAAATTTCCCCGTCTCAGCGATGCAAGGGCATTTCGAAAGACAGATTTTCGAAAGATAAGGTCGTCATATATCAAGCCGTTCTTATACTGAAATGTTTTTATGTAATTCGCAGCAGCATCAACATCATGATTGTTTTCGACGCCGAGCGTGTAATAAATTTTGATTGCGAATACACTACCTGCGAGATTCCAGTGCGTTTCTTCGTCATACAAATCGCCGCCATAAGAATACCTGTAGTATCCTTCAACGGTATGGCTTTTCATAAAGCTGACAAACCGGAGGATATCTCGCTTCAAATTATAGAGGGGTTCAATGCCATTCATTTCGACTTCGTAAATCTGCCGACTACAGTGGACATTCGCTCAGCAAATTTCCAAGAGTATATAGTAGCCATTACCTCAATATAACCAAACCGCCCAAAACGCTTGATTTCTGCTGCACTATTCTGAACCTGTCGATAAACATAGTTGATGAAATCGTAATACTGCTTTCCCACTTCATCAACAGACGGCATATTGATGACGGCCTGGTAATTATCGTAATGGTTTGCAATCTTATCGAGTAACCGTGGGATTTCATCCGGCTGAACAAAGACTTCACCTGCTTTTGCGACCAGTTCCGGATTACTGCTGCTGTTGGTTGCAATAACAGGCAATCCGCAGTGAAGCGCCTCCAGTAAAGAATTGGAACAGGCTTCCATCGGCGATGCAAAAATAAAAACATCATTCTTCTTCAACTCAAACGCCAGCTCAATACTATTTAGAGGTGGCTTATTTATAATGTTTTTGAAACTGACCGGAGAATTTCCGACAAAAGTCATTTCATATTTGTCGAAATCCAGGTGCTCATCCAACCATTGATAAACTCCAAAGCCTTTATTCCAGTTTGAAGACCAGCTCGCCGCGATCAGCCTCATCTTTCGGTCAGCAGAAAACGCTTCTTTCCCCTGACGGTTGAAGATGAGCGGGTCTGGAGCGTTGGTAATAACTGTTTCAAATCTATTTTTCTTTAATCCGAGCTGATGATTTTCGTCTCTTGACCATCCGGACTGAAATATCGTTGCATCGGCAATAAGATGATTTGCGATATTTGTTACAAAGTCGCGCCGGTCGGATTTCTTGTTATATAGTCTGATGGGGCCGTCAATTCTATGAACGAATAGTTTGTCATTGTATTCGAGCTTAATTTTTGCAGCCGTATCTATATATTGATAACTATTAATTAAAATCACATCCGCCTTTTGTACATTATATTCATAGACCGCCGCCGACTGCAGGTACTGCTTCAGAGATTTAAGGAATTGGTTTCCTCCACCGGTTGGGCTATCTTTAAGTTTAAAAAGGATGTTAACCTTCATAGCATTAATCTACCCAACAAACAGACCCAAGCTTATTTTACCTGGTAAATCTGTGTGTATCCATCCTGCAAAACCCCCGGTAATCGACGATTCCTAACGGCATTAAATAATATCGTCCGTATACCTAAAAAGTGCGAAAACGGCTCTTCCAGAAAATACCTTTCCCGGGCTATTAACTGGAAGCCGTGCTGTTGAAATAGTTTTTCGCAGGCCGATGCCGAATAGAGAATAAAATGGTCTTCGTTAAACCATGCCCATTTGGCTCTTCTCAATCTTGGATACCACGCAAACGGGTCGGGCATAGTTAAAAAGATGAAACCATTATCCATCAAACGAACCTTTACCGCATCAATAAAATTATGCGGAGCGGCAATATGCTCCAACACGTGATGAATGGTGATGATATGAAACTTCTTCTGCGCTATATCAGCAAAATCTGCAACAACTTTTAATCCATATAACGAACTGGCGATATCCCTATCTATTCTGCTTCGCTCCATCAGCACGCAATCTGTTTTTTCAAAAACAGGAGCGTGCTTTAAGACATACAAATTTTCACCCGTTCCTCCACCAACATCTAAAATTCCTGAATCAGCAGAAACATCGTATGTATAATTCATCTTCATAAGATGTTGCAGCAGGAAATCGGCGTTATATTGTGCTCTTTTGAACCTCGCTAAAATTTTACCTCCACCAATATACCTTGATATAAAAGGGAAATCGTAATGATGCAAAATGGCTTCTTTGCCGTAATCCGGGCTGTTCTCTTTACTTTCAAAATCTTCCTGCACAATAACCCTGCATTCACGGCAAATGAAGAACTTCACTTTGTTTTTTTGCAGGAAAAAACTTAAATTACCGTTATCACAAATCGGACACTTCATTTTGTGTCAATGAATCCATTAAGCATTGATTTTACGGCTTCATAAACCCGTTCAACAGTAATGGCCGACATACACTTCCGATTAATCGGGCATGGGATTTTCAAACCGCAATTTTTACAATCAATGTCAGTATAAAAATTAATATCATCAGGATAAGAGGCCAGCTCAAGAGGTTCCCAGGCGCTGACAAGCACAATATTCCTTTTACCAACAGCCTTGGATAAATGCGATAATCCGCCGACATAACCAATAAAAGTAATTGAGCTTTTAAGAATTTGTGCAGTTTCCCTAAAGGTTGTTTTACCTGTGAGGTCAACAACACCATTGAGCACCTTATCTGCGGGTAGTCCAATCTGGACTAATTTGCAGATAAGATTATTATCTTGTATATACCGGTTTGTAAGGTCTATCAGGCACTGCCAATTCTCCCAGAACCATGCTTTATTCGGCGTAAATTTTTTCTTGGCGTGAGGTTCTATGCAGATATATTGGGTTGGTAAGAGGTCATAGTTTTCCAACAGGCGATTCGCACTACTAATTTCTCCCCCCGACAGCTCGATTACAGGTTGCAATTCTGCATTCGAGATATTATGCACGTCGCAGGCAATCTGGATGGCGTGCCCGCCGGTCTTATAAAAAATTCTCTCGGTTGTATCTTTCTCACAATAGGAATACGCTGGATTCGCCATATCCACAATAATCACATCTTGCAGATTGAATCTTCTTTTTTTAAGACGCCATACTATATGTTCAAAAATACAGTCGATATCCTTGTTATTTCGATAAACTACATGGTCGGGATGGGGCCTTCCAAGAAGACGTTCACGCAAAGATTTCTCATACAGGAAAACAACCTTTTTATCCGGCCATCTCCTTTTCAAATTATAAGCGAGTCCGGTCCAGATTAAAGCACCACCATAGCCCATTATTACCGTTCTCCAGAAAGACCGAACTGCCTCAAAAAATGCTAATCACTATTTACAAGAGCAAAGAAACAGATAGGTAGAGTAAATTGCTTGAATCGCTCGACCATACAGCTACTTCTTATACAAACTAAACAGCATATTCAGACGTCTTTTCCAACCGCCGCCACCGGCATAGAAAACATCCAAAAGAAAATGCCACAAAAGAAGCCGGTAAAACTGCATTTTGCCATAACACCGCCAAGCAAATTCATTAGCAGATGCGAGGCTTTTTTTTCTCAAAGCCTTTATAGGCTGGGGCAAATTCGGGTCTGCAAATATTTTATTGGCTATAATAAGCCTTTCTACGGCACGTTGACGGTTGAATTCCAAGCTCTTTATCTCCGGATAAATTCTTATGTAGCTCAGGGGCAGGTCAATAAATATCGGCGGTTTTATCAGGGCTATTCGCAGTAATAAATCAACATCCATAACATAATGGATATTTTCATCAAGCATACCCGCCTTAACTGCGAAATCCCTATCTATCAAACATCCTGGTTGATGACCTGATTGCAGAGTAGAAACCGCAGTTGCCAGTTCAGGACGATAGCTGATGCGTCTTGTGCTGCTTTTCTTTTTGCCATTTACCTGTCCATCAACATCGATGTATATGCGCCTGCCGTGAACATATCCCGCATCAGGATATTTAACCATAGCTTCAGCTACAACAGGAAGACAACCTATGGTAAGAACATCATCGGAATTATGCCAGTTGAAGAATCTTCCCGTGCTTTTCAGCAGGCCTTTATTGATTGCGTGGCTTTGTCCTCTGTCCGGTTCACTAATCCAATAAGCCAGCCAAGGTTCATATTTTTTTATAATCTCAACGGTCTGGTCGGTGCTACCGCCGTCTATGATGATGTATTCCAGGTCTGGATAGCCCTGCAACAGGACGGAACGGATGGCTTCTTCGATGAACCGACCCTGATTGTAAGAAGGTGTAACAATACTTATCCTGGGCCAAGACCTTCCATCCGGCATCCTATCAGGCACTCTGGCACTTTCCAGGATCCATGGCCAGCCGTTTTTACCTGCCGGTGCAGCCGGCAAATCTTTCAAACTCGGACAACGGAAAGGCACTGCCGATAATTCTGTAGAATTGTGCATTTATAAAGTTCGCTATCTTTAGCTATAACCAAGCCAGCAATACTATTGGATAGAAATACCTGGTTTGTAGTCCTCAATTATCTTATTTAAATAAATAATCTTCGCTTTAAGTCTATTCTTACTATTATCACTACCGTTCTGTAGGGCGTTTTCGAGCTTAGCCTTGTCTAAAATATCAAATATCTTCGCATCATCTGAGTAGTTTTCGTCAAGCGCCCGCAGCCAAAACTTAGGGGCGTTATCTTTGGAATCCGCCTTTAAACGGCTTTTCAAAAAACCGATACTTTTACTCTTCATTCTCCTGGCAAGCCTGTTTACCCTCAAAAATTTTTCAGAAAACAATCCTGAACTAACATTTGCTCTATATCCATGCGATGTCAACACCGAGGCCACAGGTGAATTGAATCCTGCAAGAATTCGCTTTTGTATATTATGGTCGTATTTTAAGGATGAAGACGCCTCGAACATAACCTTCAGCAGGTCCGCTTCAATATAGGGTGAATAATGCGGCAAGATACAATTATGCGTCCCAATTGCCGAGCCATGATGGAATCTACCATAGGTGTCAAGCACCAATAGCATTAACAGACTAAAAGGGTCATCACAAGGTGCTGTTCCAATAGTCCCGACGACCTTATCATATAAATTATCATAGTATCTACTTTCTGTTATATATTTGTCGTTAATAATGCTTTTGTAGCCAAAGCTTTTTCTTATAAATCCATCAATATTTATTCTATTACCAATTATCATTCCCTCCAAACTGTGTTTGCGACACATCAATTGAGTTCCCAGCATCCCTGTTAAATGAATGTTATAACCGGCTTTTATATTTTCATAATAACCGATTAAGTCCGATGAATAATACAGCTGAGGAACCCCATTAAATACATTATAATGCTCGCACACAAGGTTTTGAAATTGTTCGTAACTCTGCACACAGAAATCATTATCGAAACTAAAATTAAGTTTATTAGCGACTTTTCGTGCAATTTCCGCCTCATTTAAGGTCTGATTATCACAAGGTATTTGTTTGCCCATAACACCAGTAACACACTTTGTATCGTTGTGACTGAGTATTGTGGCGTTAACTCTTGTGTCAAAGCCAGCGGTTATGTCTGCAAATATCTTGTCCTGCGGCTCAAAAAAAGACAAATTTTCCGTCAGGATTTCTCCAGCTATATCTGCGACTTCATTCAAATCCTGATATTTCTTAAACGTAATTTTATCAAACACATTGTAGTAAATCCGTTCCGACAGTTTCGATATTGGTTTTTGACAAAACTGGTATATCGTTCCTCCGCAAAGAGGCCGTATTTCCTTATAGAATGTAGCGTTATAACAAAAGGGATCCGGCAATGAAATAAATTCAGCCAATTCCTGAAATGCCAACGTAACATTATTTCGTTTGGCCAAGAGCGGCAATATATTTGAGATTCTCAATGAATTATTCTTTTCATATTTATAAACCGGAAAACTGCCCAGCTTGTCCGTAACAATAAACACATTCTCCGGGCTGTGTATGACCAGACAGTACTGACCTTTACTGTTTAATGCTATATCTTCAACCGCTGAACCGTTGGCCAAATCATCTGAAATAAGCTTTAAGGCTTTACAGTTCCACTTATTTTTATAGACCAATGTACCAACAATATAAAAAGTATAACCGTGAAAATTTTCCATCGAGGCATGTTGATCGTTAAACAGATATAGGCTGTTCTCCAACGGTGCAGTTGTTTTTGTGAATGAATCGAACGAATCCGGTCGTAACTCTATATGACCGAGCGAGTTCCCTTGAATTGTATAATAAAATCCAATCATCAACTCGCCCCTATCGCTCGATATACTTTTAGAGTTTGAGTGGCTGTCTTATCCCAAGAATAGGATTTAACCTTCTCAAGACCTGCTCGTATCCGCTCGGAACTACGCCCCTGGAACAAAGCGATATCCAAGGCATTAAGCAGGTCATCTTCCTCGGCAGGGTCAAAGTAGATTGGGCAGTCACCGGCCATTTCGACTGTGGAGGGGATGCGGGAGGCGATAATCGGACAGCCACAAGCCATCGCCTCCAAGAGAACAATACCAAAACCTTCATAAAGAGAAGGATAAACAAATCCAACTGCCTTATTATATAAATAACAGAGGGTCTTATCATTAATATCTCTTAACAACTTTACCTGGTTTTCAATCCCCAACTCAGTAAGGACCTGCTGCTCGCTTTGTGACCAAAGTTTACCACCCACAAACAATAAATTAATTTCTTTGCGCTGCGGCCATCTGCTGTAGGCACGGATTAATAAATCAAAGTTTTTGTAACAAGCACGGCTACCAATATACATCAAAAACGGCTGCTCTATTGATATTCCAGCGGGAATATTGTCTGTTTGCCTTTTTTTAAAGACATCACTATAGGCATTGGGTATAACGTAAACAGAGTCAGCATTTACTTCATAAAAATACAGCAAATCTCTTCGCGTATTTTCAGATACACAGACAACCGCGTCAGCTTCCTGAATACAATGCTTTTTAACAACTCTAAATTGTTCGTCATTTTTGGTATTGTATAAGTCGGGAAACCTCTCATGAATCATATCATGCACAGTTACGATTAAGCACCCTTTCCATTTTTTCGGTATTGTATAATACGTCGAGTGCCAAATCTTATTTTTTCCGCTCCCAACTTTCAAACGGCGCATCGATTCATTCGCAATGCGTATAATGGGTTCCCAAAGTCGCCTCGGATACGGACAATGGTTTATATAAGGAATGGAGCAAAAGGTAATGTGCGGATGCACAGGTAACGATTGCTTGAGCCGGCCTTGCTTCAGCATGTATATTCGTAAAGAGCCATCCATGCTGCACATTCGCGGGAGGATTTCACTGAAAACCCGTGAAATGCCCCCACGTAACTGAAGCTGATAGATAATACCATCAACTACTACCTCCATTTCGCCAAGCATTCGAAACCTTAACCCTCACAAAAGTATTCTTACAGCAGAATTATATTAGGGATATTTACCTATTTCATTGACTTTGTGAAAGGTGTCTCTGTTCCGGGAATCTTATCGAAAATTCTATCCGACAGTTCAACCAGTTCCGGAACATTAAAAATACTCTTGTAGAATTTAATCTCTGCAAAAAGTTTTCATCTTCCCAAAACCCTCATATTCTGAGCTTTTCCACAAAACTTTTGTCAGCATTTCCTTACTTTACAACCTCAATTAAAACCACTGCACGTGCTGCTGCCGCGTTATCCGGGTCAAATAATTTGGCTGTATGGATATTAAAGTACTCAACACCCTGACAATCCTGTTCATTGCTGAGATTCCAGCCGTTCTCCGTATACTTATAAAAGGATGTTGAAACACTGACACACGATGAAAATACCTTAAGCAACTCCTCCAGTTTGGGACTGTCAAATTGTTCAGCGAATGGCGAGCCATCCCATTCAATTAGTTGATGCTTACCGAATCCAATCGAAGCCAGAAATTTACCACCGGCTCGCAGAACCCTGATAAGTTCCTTTGCAGCCTGCCCGGCCTCCAAGGCAATTCGTTCTGATGAGTCCTGTCCGGTATACATCCGGTTATCCATCCCGACGTGCTCCAAAGTCGATATTGAGACAACCTCATCAAACCAACTATCCCTAAAAGGCAATTTGCGCAAATCACCATAATGATACGATATTCCCTTCTCCCAAAAAGCTCTGTTCTCCGGGGCAAGGGTGAAAATCGTAATATCTTTACCGGACAGTCTCGGGCTTTCCACAATTTCCGGAAAGTTGAAAGCAGAACCGGCATCCAATAGTCTGCTTTTTCCTTCGCTCAGCCGAGATAAAATCCATGGGTACTCAACCACCCGCTCATCATAGCCGTACCCATAACCTTTGGCCAGCGCCTCCGAACACCTAAATTTTGCAATAAGAGCATCATCCTTCAGAACGGTCTGTATAAAATTAAATTTACTTGCTTTATACCCACGAGACCACGGCTTTCTACCCCCTTTAAGATACGTTTTAATATCTGCCCGACGTCTGCTTTGTGCGATTCTCTGTTCGACCTGCCTGAGCAATCTATTCACGATTACAACATTCTCCGGTTCAATCCAAGACCCTCGGCATAAACTACGACAAATAGCGGTTTAATCATCTTACGCTTTTGCGTACCTTCTTTCTTCCCGGCGTTTTTCGATATCATAAAGCTGCAGCAATCCAAGAAGTTTACCTTCGTCATCAGTAACAACTAACGTGATAATTTCGTAACGGCTAAATACCTTCTCAGCCTCATAAAGTTTCAAATCTTTGCTGATAGTCCTAGGGTTTTCTGTCATTATGTCTTTTGCTTTAAGCCCGAATACGTTTTCATACTTATTCAAAGCCCTTCGAAGATCGCCGTCCGTGATTACCCCAATTACGCACTGCCCATCAACGACTACCGCCACTCCCTGTCGGCCGGATGTCATAATGCCGATGACGTCCTTCATGCAAGAAGCTTTTGAAACAATCGGTAGGTTATCTTTGACCATAGCCTCCTCAACCTTCGTTAACAATCTTCTGCCCAGACTGCCTCCGGGGTGAAACCGCGCCAAGTCCTCAGCTTTAAAGTTCCTCTCCCTCATCAAAACAACGGCAAGAGCATCACCCATTACTAAAGCAGCGGCGACAGATGTAGTCGGCGTTAACTGAAATGGACACGCCTCCTTCTTGACGCTTATATCCAGAATATAGTCCGAACTGGCAGCTAAGGTCGAGCTTGCATCTCCGATCATAGAAACTATCAGATTGCCATTGTCTTTTAAAAAAGGAATAATTTTCAACACCTCTTCAGTTTCCCCTGAATACGAAATTAACAAGATAATATCTTCCGCTTTTATCATCCCCAAATCGCCATGAAATGCCTCAGCCGGGTGCATAAAGAAGCTATGCGTGCCCGTAGACGCAAGTGTACCCGATATTTTCTTTCCAATAATACCAGATTTACCCATCCCGCAGACAATTACCCTGCCTTTACAATTCAGGATTTTTTTTACCACTTCCGCAAAATTATTACCAATCCGTTTAGACGATTCCAATATCGCCTCTGCGCCTATGGCAAAGACCTCTTTCGCGCAAGATATAGACCTGTCTGCCAGCGTTTGTTGAGGCATACTTACCGTTTTCTCAAGTTTTTTCTTAGACACTTTCCCTGTCTCTGATATCAATCTACTCATATCACAGCCTCAAATCCCCAAGTGCATAATGAAAAGCCATATAATAATATCCGAAAAGAAAACAAAATGCAACAAATATAGTGCCGATGTCCTTGATGTAATCTTTTCCTAAACCTTTCGAAAATTTAGTGATGCCTTGTTTTTGAAGGACTCTTTTGTCATTTGCGTTATCAGTTTATATGTACTGCGTAATATAATAACCATCATTTCAAATCGATGCCCTTTCAGTTCTTTCAAATACGGCATTAAAAACAATAGATATCTTATTAATTTTCCGAACTGCAACGATTCCGAACGACGCATAACAGTGTAATAGTTAGCCAAACACCAATTAAGAAGCAGAAAAAGGTTCATCTGAAAACCATCACTCAGCCCCTCACTTCTAAACAACTCGAGGCATTTAGATAACAATTCCTTCTGGGCGCTGCTGTATGCGTCAATATCTGGGCTTACGCAGGAAATGGACCTGTCGTGAGTTCGAAAAAAGATAAGAGGAGCATCTATATATACCACTTTTTCCTGCAAGCTGGCTTTAATAGCAAGCAAATTATCAGCATATGGTGAAAATCCATCACCAAGCTGCTCTATACCACCAAGTTGTCGAATATACTGCCGGTCAAAAACACCATAACAACCAATAACTTTTAACTGGCGTGATAAGTATCTTTGAAGGAACTGTCGCCTGTCAAAAACTTGTATATCTGCTTCAACTTTCTCTAATCTCTCCGGCAAAGACCGTCCCTGCATATATGAAGTGAATACGCAGGATGGAAAGTCATACTTATCTAAGGCTAAATGTATCATTTCCAAGAAGTTGGGAGCATACATATCATCATCGGCCAGCCAGGTAAAATATTTACCTTGGCTTATTTCAAGCAAGCGGTTCATATTGTTCGCTTCACCTAAATTTTTGTGATGGTTTATGAATCTGAGACGCGGGTCATCAATACTGAGAAATCCACCTGAAAGCTCCTGCTGGGTATAGTCATTGCCAATGATTACCTCAAAATTGGGGAACGTCTGGCCGAGGATAGAATAGAGACACTCCTTTAACATCTCCGGTCTGTTATACGTCGTTACCCCAATCGAGAAGAATGGTTTGGAGGAATTATTTGACATGTCCCCCTTCCGTCTGCCTAAGTAATTCGACTGTTTCACTGATGCTCGCCTCTATGCTGCCGGTGAATTCAAATCCTTTTTTTCTAAATCTCTGGTTTGAAACGTCATAAGAAAGCTGGTTCATAATCTCGACATCCACATAGTTAATTTCGAGTTTTATTATGTGTTGTTTTATGGATTGGATAATGTCATTTACCGTCAGGTTGTCCGTTAGCACGTTATAGACTCTGCGGTCGTAAATACTATTTTTAATAATAAATACGAACGCGCGCATCGCGTCATCAATCACTAAATAGGGACGTTTTTGATAAAGCGCCGTCCGCCATACAGTCAGGGGCTGTCCCATAACAGCCTGCCAGCAGAATTTATTGACCGCAGTATGGAAACGCATTCCTGGCGAAACACCGCATATTGTCCCAAAACGACAAGTTACGAAACGCAGCCCATCTGAGACAACAAGACCTTGTAAAAACTCCTCTTCTCTTAATTTCATCTCTGCATAGGGACTCTGCGGTTTAAGCTCTTCGGGTAAACAATCCTCATCTACCACTTCTTTTTGGGTGCCATAAACACTAGTGGAAGAAAGATGAATCATAGGACAATTAAGCTGGCTGCAGACCTGAGCAATCTTAACCGTGGTACCGTAATTAACTTTCTCGACTTGTTCTCTGTTTTTGAAGCTGCTGGTCGCATCGGTAATTGCAGCCAATTGTACAACCACATCGGCTCCGTCAAAAATCTTCTTCAAATCCGCTGTTAAAACATCTTCTTCAAAGAAATGATATTTACTTCCGGAAGGCAAATTAAACAAAGAGCAATAACGCTGAGTCAGCATATTATCTATCATAAAGATTTGTGCCTGCGGGAAGGCAAAGGGGAGCTCGCGTATCAGCCGAGAGCCGATATGCCCCAATGCGCCGGCAACAACAATTTTCATAACCTTAAATATTCCTCAAGACAATCCTGGTAATACTCTTTGGTTTTAAGCAAGCCGCTTTTCAAATCATACTGAGGAGACCAGCTTAAAGCATCCTTTATCCTTTGATTACTTATGATTGCATCTCCAACCTCAACAGTCTTTCTATCTTTAGGCCATTTCACGAATTTTACCCTTCCCGAACCAATGTACTTGACCGTTGCTTCGGCAATTTGAGCCACACTGTAATGCTCATCACCTACAGCGAACATTGTCTGGCCGTCAATCCCATCTGTTTGGGCAGCCTTAATAATTGCGGCTACAGCGTCGTCCACATAAATCACATTTCTCTTTTGTTTGCCGCCACCAAATACGGTTATATCTTTATCCTGAAGAGCCAAGCCTACAAAGTAGTTATTAAAGGTGAACTCCGGGCTGTGAATAGTTGCTCTTGGCCCGAAAACATTGGACAGCCTGATAACGGTCGCCCTAATTTGGTAGGCGTTTGCATATATCAACACGTATTTTTCCGAGACGCTTTTATTGGCAGAATAGATGTCCGTCGGAAATTCAGGGTGATTTTCATCTGCCGGCTGATACTGAAGCCTACCTAACTGGGTGCTGGTGCCAAGATGAATAAACCTCACATCTCTGTTAAAACGGCGTATGGCTTCCAACAAATTGATCACCCCCCTGCTATTTACATCCAAGTCAAACCAGGGCTCCCGCATTGAAAAAGGATGTGAGGTAGATGCCGCACAATTAAAAATAATATCCTTATCAATGACATGCTGGGACAGCCGGTCGAAATTCAATATGTCGTGATAACAAAACTCAACAGAGTCCTTAATGCCCTTGATGTTATACAAATTACCCCCCGAACGAGGATCCAGGCAATCATAAATTGAGACCTTAGCCCCCAATCCAAGACACCTAAGAGCCAAATTGCTCCCAATAAATCCCAGCCCGCCTGTAATAAGAACACCTTGACCACTCAGTTTCGAAAGCTCAACGTCCATACTTCATACTCCCACTGGATTAATATCATAAAATGCTTCAAAATATGTAGATGGTACTTTACACCGCCTATTGTAAACCTCGGTCCAGTTTTCTTTAACCGGGTAATCTTCAGAGTTATAAATAATGCCATCAAACGGAACCTTTGTTTTTTGCCAACACTTGAAGAAAAAACGACTAGCCAATCTATCAACATGGTTAAAATACAACTCTATCTGCTCTTTTTTCATTTCGTGAAGACAATCTATCGCCAGAAACAGGTCAATAATTTTATCCGGTAGTAACTCAATCTGGTCAGGCATCAAAAAAATAATATCTGAAGCTGCAAACTCATGTTCAACTTCCCTAAAATATTTAAAAGGTCTGAATACAAATACTTTCTTGTCCCTACAAACGCTTGACAAATAACGTTGTGATATATATAAAGCAGGTGGGATATCCACAACTATATACTTAATGCCGGGCAACAATTTCAGCATACAGAATGAAGTTCTGCCGGAGCCTGCACCTATTTCAAGTACACTGTGAACTTTACTTATATTACATCCATCCGAAATAGACAGGTATTCAAGAATAGAATTCAAAATATCCTGCGATATTCGTTTGCCCCGAAAATTTAAAAATGGAGGATTACCATCAACGGGTTCTTCAAGCAGGTTAACATATTCGCCGCCGCCGTTCTTTATCACGTAATCTAAAAGAAGAACTGTTATAATGTTAAATAAAACTGAATTCTGCAAACTGAAGTTGCTATGTTTCTTTAAAAGCTCTTTTAAAGGCACATCAATCTGTATTTGTCCACTTTCCTCTACTAAATTCTGCGCGTAATCTGTATCCAATCCACCAAGCCAGGTAAAATAGTTTACTGCGACTGTTTGTTTAAAATTTTTATAGCCCTGTTCCGCAATTTGTTCAATATTATTTTTATTTAACCAGTTCCAGTATTTTGATGACCTATGAAAAGACGGAGTCGTAATAAAATAATTAACCATTGATACCAATTCATGTGGCAGGTTTTTTTTCCTGGAAAATTCACTCCACCACGGTTCGAACTCAGCTTTATAGATTTGCTTTTTATTTAAGCGCTGAACCAAATACTTATAAGTATAGGACATAATCGGTGGACAAAAAGGCTTGGCAGCTTTTTTAAAAACGTCAAATACAGTTTGCATTATCTCTCTTGATAAATTCGTTTTAGAGAATAATTCACTAAATCAGGCCTTTGGCTTCATCGCCTTAACATTAATCATTGGGTCACGGTCCCCCTTCCATTGAAATTGTGATATTTCGATTTCATCGAACTCCAGCCGAATGATAATAGCTCTAATTTTTGGGATAGTATAGCAATTCTTGTGGAACTGCCCTTTACCATTTTGGCTACCGAAAATCATTGCACACAAATATCCCCACCTGTTTTTTGCAGAATACGAATACTGCCCAAACCAATGCTGGCTTGCAATGGCTTCCGGATCATTTCTAAAGAAATCTTTCCAGTCATCTGTTGCGGCCAGCCACAATTTGGCGATAGCCTCGAAATCCGTCGTTGAAAACTCAAAAATCCCGCCAGGTTTGAGTACTCGTTTGACTTCGTAAAAAAATTTAGGCTCTTCAACAAAAGAAAGATGTTCAACCAGAGAATCCGCTCGTACTTCAGCTACACTTCCATCAGAAAAAGGAAGATTAAAGATATCGTAGTCATAAATCTTCATATTCTCAAGAAATTCCTGCTGTGGATAACGCTGTTTCAACGTATCCAAGTCATCGGAGTCAATATTAATATAACCAATCAAGGGACGTCCGCCACAGCCGATGTTCAACTTAATATCGTTTTTGTCTTCTTTCATAACTCAGTATTAATATGTTCTAAAAGGGCTTCCAAGGTTTTATCCAGCCCTTCTTCCAGCGAATAATGAGCCTGCCAGCCAGTAGCTTGGGCAAAACGTTGCGTATCAGCAACGAAATTTCGGCTCTCAATAACGGACAGACCAAAAGGTGGCTGAATGTGCCTAACCAGAACATGCTTTCCTGTCTTCAAAGCCGATCTGTCAGCAATCAGATTTATTGCCTCGGCAATAGTGTGTCCACAGGCGCTTCCAATAACAAAATGTTGACAATTCAATTGCTCAATATACACTACTGCTCTAAGAAAAGCAGAAATTACGTCCTCAATATAAATGTAATCACGTAAGAAATCGCCTTTACCATAAATTGTTAACTCTTCACCTGATAAAGCCTTTCTAACCATCATATTTATAACACTCCGGTCAGCACTGCTGCTCTCCGGACCCGGACCATACACATTGGCTAGACGCAAAATCGTGCCTTGTATAATTCCCTGCCGGCAGTATTGCTTTAAGTAACTCTCAGCAAACAATTTATGAATATCATATATTGTAACCGGTTTATCCGCGCTACTCTCGCTGACTGGTAAATCTTCAGGCATTCCTACTTCCGTTGCGGTCCCGGAAAATATTACAATCGGCCGCCAGTGTTTCTGCTGGCAAACCTCCAGCAAATTCAGCATCGGTAAAACATTAGCTTCTAAATCAACACGTGGGTTACTTTCCGCAACGTACACACTGGTTTGTGCTGCAAAATGAAATATAATCTCAACATCTTCAGGTAACTCTTCAAATGTCTTTTTTGTGCAAATATCTCCGGTAACGTCCAAAATATCAGCTTTACCGTGTATAGGAACAAGTGAATCACCTCTGCTCAAACGAATAATAACACAGTTAACATCTTTAAGCACAGCAATTAGGTTTGTAGCCAGATAACCACTAGCACCTGTTACCAAAATCTTCTTGTCTATAAAAGAGGAAAGAAGTTGATTCATCCTGAGGGCGTTTTCTGCACATCCTTAACTAATAGGAGGTCCTGCTAACCAGTCAAAATCAATCTCCGGGTCATTGTAGGCTATGCGGTGTTCATCCTGCGGATTGTAAATATGGCTGGTAACATATAATAAGTTTACCGGTCCCTGTACTGCTTTACATCCATGCGCTACCCCGGGTGGAATTTTTATTACCTGAGCAGGTTGAAGGTCTCCCATTAAAAAATCTATCGTCTGTTTATAACTGGGAGACTCTTGGCGGATATCACAGAGACCGACTCTAAGAACACCGCCGCACACGTACCAGTAATCTGTCTGGATTTTGTGATAGTGCCATGCCTTTATCACCCCATTGAACATCAACGAGTGGCTCCACTGGCCAAAATCAGTTTCGAAAAAATCGTTCGTAGAGCGGATGATTTCACGGAAAAAACCTCTGTCATCGTTGTGAGTTACTAATTTTTTTATTACTATTCCATCAATCATAGTTCTAAATCACTTCCTTCTTGAATTCTTTTATTGCTCCGGAAACCAGAGTTATTTCGGCCTGGGTCAATTCCGGATACATTGGTAATGATAAAATATCTTTCGCTACATGCTCAGTTTCGGTAAGATTGTTTTGACCTCGGTTATAAGCCGGCTGAAGATGCACCGGCACAGGATAATGAATCGAGACACCGATACCTTTTTCTTTTAAGAACGCCAGCAACTCATCACGTTTATTTGAACGTACAACATATAAGTGATAGACATGCTCGGCATTTTCTCTTTGCTTAGGTAAAATCAAATCAGTGCCTCCCAACTGTTCGTTATACAGCTCAGCTATCTTTGCTCTCTTGGTGTTATCATCGTCAAGATACCTTAACTTAACGCGTAAAACAGCCGCCTGTATCTCATCCAGTCTCGTATTCCAACCGGGGCAATCGCTGACGTACCGCTGAGTCCAGCCATACTCGCGTAATAATTTTACCTTCTGAGCTAATTGCGCATCGTTCGTCACAACTATACCCCCATCCCCCAAAGCCCCAAGATTTTTTGTAGGATAGAAACTAAAACAGGCCAGTTCACCATATGAACCAACGCGCCTATCTTTATATCTGGCACCATGTGCTTGTGCACAATCCTCAACTACCGGCAAATTATGCTTTCGTGCAACCTTCATAATCTGGTCTAAATCAGCAGGTTGACCATAAATATGAACAACAACAATAGCCTTTGTTTTAGGGGTAATAACAACTTCGAGTTTTTTGGCATCGAGCGTATAATAAGCGGGTTCAATATCAACAAAAACCGCTTTGGCCCCCGTCAGCTCAATTGCTGCTACGGTAGCAACGGCTGTATGAGAAACTGTGATTACCTCATCGTCCTGTCTTATCGATAGGCATTTCAATGCCAAATGAATTGCCTCTGTACCGCTGCCCACACCAATCCCATGAGAAACTCCGATGTATTCGGCAAACTCCTCTTCGAATGCTTTAACTTCTTCTCCGAGGATATACAATCCCTTGTCAAGTACGCGAGAAATCACAGTATCAATCTCGGCCTTGTGCGACAGATATTGAGCTTTTGGACTGGCGCAGGGTATCATATCACTTTGACCTCTGGGACATAGACAATCCATTTCCCGCCTGACTGCATAAACTTCTGTTCCTTCGCCATTATTTCTTCTGCGTGGTTCCAGCCGAATAATAACGCGTACTCCGGATAATTATCACAAAATTCCTGGTAAGGCCTTACAGGTATATGAGCACCGGGGCTGTATTTACCCTGTTTAATCGGCGTCGTATCACTGATAAACTCCACCAGTTTGGGGGTAATTCCGCAATAATTTATGACCGTTGTGCTTTTGGAAGTGGCTGCGTAACCAACTACATGTTTATCCTGTTGTTTAAGGTCAGTTAAAACCTTCGTTAGATTAGTACGTGAAGCTTCGATATTTTCACGTAACTTATCAAACGTTTCAGGCCTGTGCAAGCCAAGCTCCTGCTCATAGCTGCGCTGCCTTTCAACTGCATTTGATACCTCTTTTGTTCCCTCATGGGTAATAACATAACGCATAGAGCCGCCATGAACATCCTGTGGCATGACATCAACAACCTCCATCTGATGCTGCTCGAACAGATAACCTATCGAGGCAACAGAAAAATAAAAGGCATGCTCATCGTAAATCTGGTCATAAGAGGTTTTTTCCACGATGTCACCCAAATAAGGGTCCTCGAACATCAAAACACCCCCGTCTTTTAGCAAAATCTTTATACCAGCAGCCACCGAATGAAGGTATGGAATATGACACATTACGTTAGCCGCTAATATTGCATTCGCCTGTCCGTGTTCCCTGACAATTTCCCTGGCAACCTCTTCATCGAAGAACTCCGAGATCGTTGATATTCCTTTATCAATAGCTACCTGCGCAACATTTGCCGACGGCTCAACCCCCAGATGCCGAATCCCCCTTTCGGCAAAATTCTGCAGCATTATGCCGTCATTGCTGCCGATTTCAACAACAAATGGGTCATCACAATCAAGATGGTTTTTAATGACAAGTTCGGCAAACTCCCTGAAATGCTGCACCTGTCGTTTGGAAGTGGATGAAAAGAACGCATAGTTCTCATGAAACATCTTCTCACGGCCGGGCTGCTCTAAAAGCTGAACCATCTTGCATTTGGGACAAAACCCCGCCCCAAGCTCAAAAAAGTACTCAGATTCAAATTCCTCCGGCATCAAAAAACCATTAGCTATGGGCATCTGCCCAAAAGAGATAAAAGTCTCAACGTCCGAACCACATATCAAACAATCCTTCATTTCTCAATCCTTTTCAAAACTTTTTTTCCAAGTTTGCGGAGAGCACCTGCAGTGATATATCGGATATCAGATTTTTTCCGCTCTCTGGTCTGTCTTTTTTGCAATTTGTTTTGCTGTCCTCGATTGATTTCGTTGAGTCTTGCAATTTCGCAGGTTTCAAGAAAAAGCCTGATGCTTTTCGGAATGATAAAATTCTGATTTATAAACTGTTCAGCTTTTGAGTTTTCGAGATACATTACTCCGAGTCCGTTGTTCGATGGCAGCGAAAAAAGCTTCAAAGGCAGGCTGGAATCAGCGACGAAATCCTCGACGGCGGTCCAGACGCCGTTTTTAGGTCCACCTTCGTACTTGGCATTTTCAAAGGGGTAATTAATCATCATCTCTCTTAGCTGCGATGACCAGGGAGTCATACCACTTTTTTCGTAGTCATGCTTGGCGTCTTTTGGGAGGTTTCCAGGGTCGTAGTACATATCTCTTCTTGCATAAGGCCAGGAAGCAGACCTTACAAAAACAGTGGGGAAGGCGATATTTTGACGGTCGGCCAAATTTTTTGTTGCAGCAAGGTCACCATAAATGGTGTAGTAGTTCAGGTCGCCTTCGAGAAAAACGGCATCGATGGGCCGGTCGAGAGCCGGAAGTACATCGTGGCTTTTGCCAACAATCATTTCGATTTTCCCAGAACTGGAGACCACTTGTTGAAGGGAAGGTTTGAGAATAGGGTCTATTACAGTGAGCGTGGCACCAAAAGTTTCGCAATACATAGAGAGAAGTCTCGTATTCTCGCCCTCGTCAGCACCTATTTCGAGTAGATTTTTACCCTGTATTTGACACAGAAGCGGGCTAACAATGTCAAGCCAAAACAGACAGAAGCCGGACCTCCCATCCAGATTTTTCAGCAGATGGAGGTCCTCATCGCTGCGTTTTGAAAAGGCTGGTGACAAGTAAATGGAACTCACGGTTTAACTCTTTCCGTTTCTTATATTAAAGCGACTAAAGTATTCATCACTTAAGACACCATATTCGATTACGTCAAGGTGTTGCCCTGATTTGTAAACAGCTTTGCGCCTTACACCTTCTCTGACCATGCCAAGATATTCAGCAAGTTTTTGCATAGCTATATTGTTTTCAAAAGTCCCACAGGCAATACGTCTGAGATTCAATGATAGGAAGCCATGGTCGCAAATAAGCCGAGCGGCCTGTTTTCCATATCCTTTGTTCCAGCAAGATTTGTCGCCGATGATGATACTCAGCTCGGCGGTTCGGTTAATGTAATTAATATTGTCGAGCGCGATGTTTCCAATGTGCTTGTTGTCTTTGGAGCTGACGACGGCAAGTACGAGCTTGTCTTTGGCGGCATTTGACTGCCGGACGTATTCACGCGCAGCTTCGATAGTATATGGAAAGATATGATGGGAGTTTCCACTGCAGGTTTCAACATCGTTGAACCAGGTAGGATAGGATTCAACACAGTCGCTCTCAATGAGCGGGCGCAGGTAAATATCTTTTCCTGTGAGAAACGGTGCATCAGTCATAATTCCTCCTTTGCCACAAGAGTTTCAGGCATAATAGAGCGAAATGATTTTGTAGTTTCAGAAGGGGAATATAGGTGTTTCTTTTGGAGGCAATAGTCATTTGATTCCACGAATTTGTCCAGAGTTTGGAGTATCCGATGGTGTTTTTGCTGTGAGAACTGTTCGAGGAATTTCTGATAGCTTACGGGGCTTTTCTGTTTGTAATAACCGCCGATTTCTTCGAGGAACCCGTGGTAGTCATCATAGAGCCAGTTGTCTGCATTGTTAAGAAAACAGCAGAAGTAGTATTCATAGACTTTGTTGGCGTCTATATGAAATTTCATATTGGACAGGTTAAGGAGGATTTGTTCATACTCTTCGATGGACTTTGGGTGAATATTGAAGTCGTAGGCGACATGGGGATTGCACATCGAGGCATTGATAACAGGAACACCGAGAGCGGCATATTCAACACCGATTGTACCGTAGACGGTGAGGGCAAAGTTGATGCCATCCTCGATTATCCGATGGTGGCTGGTCTGAGCAGGCAGGAGTGTGAATTTCGGAAATTGTCTGATGAATCCCTGGATGATTTCAGTATTTTCCGGCAGGAAATCAGGGTGTGTTTTTATGTACCAATCGTAGTCGGTTTTTTCGGAGATTTTACCAAGGAAGACAAGCCATTCGTGTGGTTCAGGAAAAAGGTTTATGCCGTAAGGATGAGGACTATCAAAGAGACAGTGTGCGGCAATGAGAATCTTTATCCTCGGGCTCTCGGCAAGAACCCTTTTATCACCTTTTTTGGTGTAGGCGGATTTAGTGGAATAGACCATGTCAATACCGACTTTGCCCGAGAGTCTTTGATCGAGTCTCTGCTTTGCAGCTTGGAGACCATCGGTTTTTTTACGGCCACTCAACTCGCTGAAGATTTGTGGATAGTCGAGGAAATCATTGTATGCCCGGTAGTTATGAGTATCGGTGATATAGTACAAGGTTTGTGCGTTTACCTGATAGACAGGGATTTGTCTGCTGACAGCGAGGCGCAGAATAACGGCATACCAGTGATAAACGCAGTGACTGACGATAACGGACTTGACATTGTGGGTATCAAGATAGTCACGCCAGTAAACGTAATAGGTGAGGGCCTCCTTGAGCGAGTCCATAAAGCGGGGGTTGTCTAACTCGAGCGCAGGGATACGGTACTTTCGCAGGTGGGAATCGTAGAGAAGGTCACCAATCCAAACGCCGTTTATCTTGAGATTTTCGACGCTGCGCTTGGTACTCAACAGGGGGTAAACTTCGTCAAACAATCTGTCAACGTCACGAAGTTGTTCGTTCGAGGCAGCAAAAGAAAGCATTTCGCAGTTGAAGGATTTGTAGATTTTTTCGTTTACTTTTTTGTTCTCGATCAGATAGGCGATAATCCTTGCGTTGTGCTTTTTTGCAAGGTAGTTGGCAAGATAGCTGCACGAGACTATACTGCTGGCGACTTTGACTGCTTCAAGGAGTATTTCGCCCTGTGTGGTGTCGCAGCGAAAATCACACCAGGAAAACCTATTGTGCCTGATAAAGGCGGCCTCGCGCTTTCTGTCCACGATAGCCTTGAGGTTTAGGTAAGGTTTTCGAAGTAAAGCTTTGACTGCTTCCATAGATTATTACCCAAAGTTATGATACCATGGCCGGTGTATCCAGGTAATTGTACCCAAAATCATGCCGTAGTCCGCAGCGGATAGCGCGGTCGATGTAATCGAGGTTTTCTTTGGAAAACACCTGTCCTCGATTCTCGCGGACGGTGAGCCTTTTGTTAGAGCTTAAGACCTCAGGGGGGATTTTCGATTTCATTTTTTCGCGGCTACACAACTCAACAGCCTTTTCCAAAATGGAATCGTCAATATCAAGGACCCAGAGTTTCACCACCTTTCTGAGATTAGTGAGGGGGTCAGCGATAAGGTCTTCGTAGCGGATACAGATGTAGTCTTTTTCTGCGGTCTTGTTGGGTCTGGAGATAAAGTCACCCCAGTAGTTGAAGTGGTTGATTGTTCTCTCGACGTATCCCTCTCTGATGAACCGGTCCTGTGCGAAGGACCCATCGAACGTATGAAGCAGCCACGATTCGAGCTGGTCGTGGATGTTTCTGACGGTGAAGACGACTTTCATGGAATCGACGCTGAACATATTTGTTTTCTGGATGGGGTGGTGCGCTGTCATAAAAGAATTCTTGTGAAAAGGTTGTTTACTTTTCAGGACCGCAACGAAGTTATGGAGTATAGATGGCCATATTATCTTAATGTTATGCACCCATTCATTATTTACAAACTTATATTCACCCGTTCTACCGGCTTTTAGATCACATGCACTCGTGAGCAGACAGGTAATGAGTTCAGTACCTGAGCGGGGCAAGGTGGATAGATAGCACTTATTTTCAAAGGTATTATGAAGAATTCTGATTCCTTTCATCAGAGATACTGGGTGAACAGCAAGCCAGCCGCAGGGTTTTACATATAGATGCATATATTTACGCAGCAGGCGAGTCATTAAAAACCTCTCAGCAATTAACTTTCATAAGCTTTTTCGCCTGTTCGGCCAGTTCACAACAAACTTTCAAAGTTGCAAGGGCTGTATGACCATTAGAGCGGACCGCTTTGCCGGTTGAAATCGCCCCTATAATCTCCTGCAGGGCCCCTGCCATCGCCGATGAGAAATCCAGCTTAAACGGCAGATTATTTTGCTGACTCGGCTTCAACACTTGATACCCCTTATAGACCGGGTCAGGTTGACGTCGAAACCATTTGGTCTCTCGACCAGAAACTTCAACGTTAACGCGGCCCAGAGTCCCCAGAATATCCATCTCGAAAATGCTATATTCCCTTGCATCCATCCCCATAAGATAGACAGGGACACCCTCCATTAACAAACGCGCATCCACCGTAGGGTCATCTGCAGTGAAGTCCGTGTGGCTGCCGAAAACCTGCATTTCACCAGGCAGCCCAAACCAGTCGAGGAGCAAATCAACAGCATGAGAACCATTGTGACAAATGCCCTTTGTGTAATATACAACTACTTTCTGGATATTTCCCATCTCGCCTTTCTGTAAAACGCTCTTGATATGCTGAATCTCTGCATCCCATCGCAGGCAGTAGTTAACAGATAGAACTACACCCTTTTGCGCGTAACCGGACACGACCGCTCCGGCATTTTTAACCTCAGTCATCAATGGTTTCTCACACCAGACAGCTTTGATACTCGGGCGTTTGAGGCACAACTGGAGTATCTCTGTGTGTGTGTTGTCTGGTGTGCAAATACTCACAATGTCCGGTTTTACAGCAGAGAGCATCTTAGCGGTATCCGCGTAAGCTTCCGGAATACCCCACTGGGCACTAAATTCCTTTGCTCGCCGATAGTCTCTGTCAGCTACTGCTACTAATTCAGTAGCCGGCTGTTGCTGATAAGCCTTGGCATGAGTGCGTATCTGGTCATCTTGGGCATACTCATCGTAGCCTCCTGCAATCTGGCCGCAGCCAATAATGGCTGATTTTAACTTATTTTCACCCATTCCAGAAGTCTCTCAGTAAAATCAACAACCTTCTGTAATGACCCGAAGACAAATACATCATCAACATTGGTATCTTTATCATGTAAACTGTCACATAACAGGTCAACGAGGGCAGTTCTGAGTTGTTCCCTCGTTGTCACACAAGGGGTAATACCAGGACGAATAGTGGGCAGCCAATCCATCTCTACTGCCCTTGGTACAACAGACAAGGTAAGTTTGCCCAGCAATGCCGACTCTAAAATCAACATAGTAGTCAGGCCAACTATAAGGTCGGCCGCATAGATTAATTCAAATGGTGAATCGCCGCTGCTAACTAAATCGAATTCTTCCAAGTAACTCATATAATCTTCTGATATGTCCTTTGGATGAAGACGCAATACCAGATAAGGACGAGGTCTTACAAGCTGAACGGCATCAAGAAACTCTTCCAGTACAACTTCGGTTCGCCCCCTGCCTGTTTTTCTTCCGACAAGCGTGTAATCGGACAAACTGTTGGTTTGCAGCCTAGATAGCCGAGCCGAACAGTCAGTTGCGAAAATGATTACTTTACGTTCCTTAGGTACTCCAGGCAGTACACGTTGCCTAAGAGTACTTTGACCTTCGTTCTCAAGTTTCATTCTGAATGTACGCATATAGTCATAGTGTGGGTGGCCACAGACAATAACTCGTTCGGTTGGATAACCAAGCGCAATGTAATCCGACTTCGTCGATTTATCCACCACCAACAACCAATCAGGCGCATAAGCCAGAGATTTCTCAGTTTGACCCCTGAAGCGATGGTCAGGATTCATAACAGCATCTACTACACCAATGCTCTCGATTTTAGCTAATCGTGCTTCAGCTACAAGTGCCAATCCAAAAGTATCCGGGTTTAATCCCGTACCTACTATCAGTATTCGCGGCCTTAACGCAGCCAAAATTCCACCGGCGGTCGCCGGATGTTGTACGGTTTCAAAATGTACTCCTAATCGAAGCAGATGTTCCCTTGCATGTCCACTAGCTAATATTTTCACGGACCAGCCCCGACCAGCTAGTGCAGCCGGTAATTGTGCCACGAAGTTTGCCGCACCCGGGTCTTCTACAAAAATTAAGACGTCCGTGCTGCGCACCGTTTATTCCTGTCAAACTGCTCTAAATTACCCCAAACTTTCCGGAATGCCTGTATAATTAAGCCGGTTTCCTCATCTGTATATCTATGAAGGCACATCCCAATGCCGATATATCGATGGTCCTGCAACTTTTCCGCGACTGGACATATCCCTTTTTGATATGACACATTTCCTCTGTAAAATTCAGTATTCCACGGAAATCCCTTTGTTCCATAAGCAATTTTATTCTGATACATCGGGAGTAGATGCAAGTTGGCATAAGCTCCCGACGCAGGGACTCCCTCCGCCTGAAGCGCATTTACAATTAAATCCCGCGGAACGCCGGTTTCTGCCTCATCGTATAAAAGCGGATAGACGTAGTAAACATGGGTACAGCCTGGTTTAACAACCGGTGTTCGAATTCCTTTCAACTCTTCAAGTCCTTTTGATAATCGGGCAGCAGCGGCAACTCTTTCGCCGACTAAAGTTTTGAGCTTCTTTAATTGCTCAATGCCAATTGCGGCCTGAATCTCGGTCAGTCGAAAGTTAAATCCGAGCATATTTGACAGGTCTGTAACACCTTTGCCACCTACCACCGCCTCGGCGTGGTTGCGAATAAGCTGAACACGCTCCGCCAGCCTGGAGTCATTTGTCACGCAAACTCCGCCTTCCCCCGTATGAATGTGTTTGTGATAATTCAGACTGAATACTCCTACATCTGCAATCGTGCCGACGAATTTACCCTTATATAAGGCCCCCGGCGACTGCGCACAATCCTCAATTACCTTGAGATTGTGTTCCTCCGCAACAGCCTTTATGGTGTCAAGGTCAGCTGAGTGACCAAAAATATCTGTAACTAAAATAGCTTTTGTATATGGTGTGATGTTTTTTTCAACCGACACAGGATTGAGGTTAAACGTATTTTCCTCTATATCAGCAAACACAGGGATCGCATTCCAGAATAAAATAGAAGTAGCGGTGGCGCTCATAGTCCAGGGGCTGACAATTACTTCATCCCCCGGTTCTATCCCGATGGCCCCAACGGCAGCAATTAAGCCGGAAGTATTAGAATTAACTGTTACCGCATATTTGACATCAAAATACTTCTCCCACGCCCTTTCGAACTCCTGAACCTTTCTTCCTCCATAGAAGCCGTGATTCCAACAACCAAAAAACGGCGACAGAACGCCCGTTTGAACAACAGCCTTGGCCGCCTCAACCTCTTCTTTGCCAATGGGATTATAACGGGGGAACTCCTCTATAATTGTCTTAGGACCGCCAAAAAGTGCCAATTCGCTCATCATCATTCCTTTTCTCGCACCGGTACTACCGTACGCCTGATGTCTCTGTTTATAGCAACCCATTCCGGTTTCGACTTCAGCAGCTCAATCACTTCTCTGCAGCTAAAATACGGATTGGCATCCCCAAAGTGCTCAATGATTTTTTTTAAGAGTTCATAATCTTTTCGCTCATCCATTACTAAACCCAGCTCAGGCCAGTGCAAATCCGGTGATGCAACGATATAAATATGTGAAAAAAGCTCCGGATGTCTACGAATATGAAGAGTAACATGCTCGTGCTCTGCTGGGTCATCGGTCATCTCTGCCGAACGTCTAAGAGTTTCGAGACTAAAAATCTGTACGTCCATACCGGCCGGATAACTGCGGATATGCCCGATGACTACATAATCACAGGAATTACGCAAAAACATCTGTATGTTTTGTTCTATGAGCAACGGGTCAATAACAGGACAATCCCCTGTTACTTCCACAACGATATCGGCATCGACCGATTCGGCAGCACCGATTACTCTTAGCATCACATCTTCTTCGCTGCCCCGAAAATGGGAAATACTTTGCCTTCCAGCAAACTCAACAAGGCAATCATCCGTGCTGTTCATTGTAGTAGCAAGAACAATCTCCTGGATGGATTTAACCTGCTTAAGCCGATTAACTAAATGCTCCAGCATCGGCTTACCATTTGCTGGCAGCAGCACTTTTCCAGGCAGCCGAGAAGACGCCATTCGCGCCTCAATTGTGGCAACAATCTTCAAGTTCTCTTTTTTATTGTTTTCCTTTGCCAGATGTTTAATCCCACTCAATTAGCTCTTCTCTCTCCAATATATCAAGTGTTTTTTTTGTTTTTGAAACACTCATGCCTGATTGTTGAGCTATATCTGCTACGGTTCGAATGCCATCTAAGCGGAAGATAGTGTTAAAGATATCCTGCTCCATTGAACTATAGTCAATTCCGTCGAATCTGGAACAAAATAATTCACCCTTAAATTTGGGCTTCGGGATGCGTTTTTCCTCCGAAGAAACGATGGGAATCTTAACCGGTTGGATTCGGCGAGATGGCTTGGAAACACGGTCTTTCCTGAAAACCTCAACAGCATCAATAATCTTTAATACTAAATCACGGGAATCATACATATTTGCAAAATCAGCATTTTCCGGCGTATCAAAGCTTGAATGGTATTCCTTATAGGGAGAATCCATCTCATGTCTTGGTATGGTCCGGGACAGTGAGAGCATTGGAACACCAATACCATAGGCGTTGAACATCCGCTCATCATTCAGCAGGTCATTGATTGGGTCACCAAGCCAAACCTGGGGGTCATGTTCTTTAACAATATGATAGATGCATTTGTCAATTTGAACATCTCCTATTATCGAAGGCTTTAACATATGATGGTGTCTCGTCCCAAGCATCTCAAGGAAAAGTCCGCCTGTCATTTTCGGTATAAGACTCTCATTGTGGCTCAAGTAGGCAGCTGAACCGATTGTTTCCGATACAATTATAAAGCGGTAAGTATAACGAAGCTTCTTCCGCTTAAGAAGCTCCCGCATAACATCTATACCGACCGCCACGCCGGCCATATCATCATTAACCATACAGGGATGGCAAAGATGGGCACACAGAACAAAGCATTCATCGCTTTCGCCCGGCACGACAACTTCCCCTACTTTGAGTGTGCTGTAACTGAAATCTGCCTTGATTACAACACGATATCGCTCGTCGGTCAAACTGTCTCTCAGCACTTTGCTGCAACACAACCCCCAGTCCCGCTCATAATATTTATAAACAAACGGGATTGCTTCCGGAAGTTTGTGATGAATATGTAGATGTTTGAGCAGCTCTTCACGACTGACCTCACCTTCAAACGGCAGCGAATACGAAACTACATGTAGCGGATTGTCAGAATATGCAAATAGTCGCTTGCCATTTATCGTCCCAAGGTATGCCTCATGACAGGTCCATTTCTCAGGTACTATCCAGGTGAAGCATTCTGTTCCTGTCGGGTATTCATAGATGGCCATAGGCACTTGTTTTGACAGGGCCTGTAGCGCCGCATCATATCCGTCCGAAACAATGTCCCTCGGAAGATGCCAAAGGGAGCAAACTATTTGCTCCATGTTGGCATTCTTGGGCAAATCTATATCGTATTCTTTTATACCCACCCGTGTTCTTTCACTGGCGATTATATCCGTTGGCGAGCTATCGAAGAAATACCATGGATCCTGAGCCAACTTAGAACTTAAAAAAACATATAACTCCTGATATCCAATACAATTGATGTGACCTAATCCAACCTTCGCTGAAAACCATAAATGCTGTGTTTGTTCGTCGGTCTCGATCCTTTCATACATAGGATTGCCAAGCTTGCCTAAAACTAAAACAGCATACAACCAAGTCTGCTTTAACAGTTTGCCGTTCTCCTTCACATAACCAGAAAAAAGTTTGGGGTAACGATATGGAACCTTAGCTAATTGTTCTAAATAATGCATACCTGAGGTAAAATGCAAACTAACACCGATGTTACATTGCTTTGCCCGTACTTGTCCCAAACGGTCCAGGAAACTCCCAGCGCCAAAACAATTATGCGGCAGATTTTCTAACAATTTTTCTGCATGTGGCCCTATTCCTGCCACCGAGAATATTGGGTCAACCGAGCGTTTAGCTCCTTTTAGTTTGCGAAGTGCTTCACCAAAATAGCCAACCTGAGAAGGTGTTTCCAGAGGGTCGAAAATTTCACCTTTACAAAAGCTGTAGGTATACGTAGGAACAAATAAAGTACCCTCGTTCCCTATAATCTCCCGTATTGCACTGTAAATAACATCAAACTTTGTTTTCCCCTCATATAGCTCTTTTGGCAAGCCGAGTTTCGACATCCCGAGATGGCAAATGAGAATATCTCCCTTTTGAACACCAACAGAAACAAGAGCTTTTTTGAGTTCGTCTTTGGTGTAGTCGAATTTCTTTTCTGTCATCGTATTGTTTTTACAGCTAAGTGCTTTCATTAGTCTTTGTGCTTGTTATTATGATATAATTAAATGCCAGCTTAGTGGCGTCCCCTTTTTAATGTCTCGTTTTGCTTTCTTGCCTAAAATCGTCGATATATATTTTGGCTTAAGGCCGTATGCAGGCCTGATAGACCTCACGTTTTTCTGAGAAAAAACTTCTCCTTTTTTTATGTCTTCGACAGCGAATAAAGAACGTCTGGCAAATTTGTGTTCCTGCTCTCCCTTAGTCAATCCGTAATGAACCTTGCCAAAAGCCTTCTCTGCAATCCTTACGTTTTCCACCAATTGTTTCAATTCCCCCGGCTCTATTGAGAAGAAGCTGTCAGGTGTCTTAATTTCTTTTGATAAGGTAAAATGTTTCTCAATCACATTTGCGCCCAGAGTTACGGCACAAATAGAAGCTCCAATCCCCAAACTGTGGTCGGAAATGCCGACTGGACAACCGAAACGCCTCCGCATATGCGGAATAGTCTTCAAATTCATCTCCTCGGGCTTGGCCGGATAATTTGATACACATTTCAGCAGGACTATTTCTTTCGCTTCTGCCTTTTTTGCGGTATTAACCGCTTCCTTTATTTCTGAAATAGTTGCCATTCCTGTTGATAAAATCAGGAATTTCTTTGTTTTCGCAGCGTATTCTATAAGTGGCAAATCAACTATCTCAAGCGATGAAATCTTATGTATCCGAACATTTAGCTCTTCCAAAAAATCTACACTGGTTTTGTCAAAGGCTGTGGCAAAAAATAAAATACCCGAATCATCTGCGACCTTTTTAAGTTTCTTAAACCACTTCCAGGGGGTGTAGGCCTTCTTGTAAAGCTCATACAGTGTTTGTCCCCTCCACTTGGAACTCTTAATTCGAAAATATTTATTGTCAGCGTTTATCGTCAAGGTATCCGGCGTATAAGCCTGGAATTTGACTGCATCGGCACCGCATTCCTTGGCTTTTTTTATCATTGCCACAGCTCGCGCAAATTTCCGCCCATGATTAGCAGAAATCTCAGCTACTATAAATACATGTTGATTGCCTGTAAAACTAAACATCACTTAAATACCACCTTGACTTTTTATCTATAACCAAAAATGCAACAATACTCTTTCGTGTACAGGATAAAATAGATTTTTTGTATGTAATCGAGCAGAAACAAAATTCTTTAATGGATATTCCGAAGCAATATACTGCCCTCCCCTATCGGCAATTAAAGACATAACTGCTCTGAATAAATTTGAGCCAAGTCCTTTACCTCTGGCTGAACTGTCCATTGAAAGAGATGTCATTCGACCATACTTATACTTCATCGCTCGTGAAAGTGAGTCATCCATCACAAAAACAAAATAACCCATTACTTTCCCCTCGTTTTCAATAATAGCTACAGGCTCTTTGTTCTCCCAACTCGTCCGAATCCATTTTTCGTACATCAAATCAACATTTTTCTTGTCAAATTTTCCGTCACAATAAAAATGACCACGACTAAACTGATTATTTCTGGCGATTTTTATAACAGCAGGCAAATCGGGCTCTTGCCAAAGACGTACATTGGAATCTGCCTTGAACGGCAAATCGGTGCATCGTGCTACGGGATAAACGGTGGTTTGATAGTAGCGAAATCCTTTATCTTCAAACAAATGAAGTGCTAACAGGTCGTCTCCGCTGATATGGGTCACAATAAACTTTACACTATTATTACGAAGAAAAGAAACACAATCATCCAAAAGTTCATCCATAATCTTGCTGGAGTCCCCAATATCAGCAGGGTAAAAAAACCAATCAATCTTTGCCACCTTAAAGCCAAAATGTTCCTCATCCCATTGTGAGACCCTACAGCCTATCATATATAGGTAATCATCGACTATTTTGAAAAAAAGGGAGGTCTCCGCATTTTGTAAAGAATCGGAAAGTCGCTGCACCAAATATTTCTGCCAGCAGTACGTATCAACAGAAGGATATAGCATATACTGATCAAAACGATACAAAGGTATTGTTTTTTCAATAGCAGTTAATACAACATCCCGTAGTTCGTTGGAATATTTCAATTGGCTACTCCCCACCAGCCTGCTTATTAAGCTCTATAGCATTCAAAACACGTTTGCATCCCTGGCCGTCAACGATTTTCCGCCCAGCCTGGGACACGTTCATCCGTGCATACTTGTCCACTAAGTGTTCCAGACGACTCTTCAATTTTTGCTCAAACCTTTCACAATCATACCAGCCAAGATATTCCAGAAAGCCTGTATCAGCCCACTCTTTGATATTTCTCGACTGGTTCTCTGCTGTGCAAATCCCTATTGTAGGAACTCCTGTACGTGCGAGCTCATACATCGTCTGGCCAGCGGAGGATATTGCCGTATCGGATTCAAGCATAGCTTTTTTCATTTCAGCAGCATCGGGATAATATATCAACTCGGTATAGTTATCTTCAAGTTCCTCAATTTCCGTTATGTTTTGGAAGCATCTCCCTATGATTACCTTTTTGAACAACTCCGGGTAAGTACTTTGTAGCAGCTTTAAAATTCTTGGAGTAAGGTTGCGTATATCTGCTCCGCCAAATGTTATCATCACAGTTTCGAGAATAGCGTTTATGGCTTTTTCCGGCACCTCCCAAAATTCTCTCCTGAGAGGTGCATATTGAGTGCCTAAAAGGTACTTGACGCCATTTCCTTCGGGATACGACATCCGTTCAGCAAAGACAGCTCCATTAAGCACAAAGCCCTTTGGATACTTAATCCTTATATCATCATCAAAGTAAACACCTGTCCCTGCAATGTCCGAAATCTTTTCATATAATTCATAATCGGCAAGATATGAGTCGACAAAGACAATATCAGCGCCTCTTAAACCCACAAAAAGCGACTCGCGGTCGCTTAACCAATCGAAAATCCTGCAATTCTTACCTCTCACAAAATCAGGGACAGTTTCATCCCCGTTTACAACAAGCTCAGGCCGTATTCCAACCTCCTCAAAGGCCTGATATACAGATACACATCTTGCAATATGCCCAAGGCCTGCATTTTTACCGCCTTCAGTCAAGATTAAAACATCCGTCATCCCAAAATCTGTCCAATCCGATTATCCGATTCAAGTCTGCTGCTTCGCAAGAAAGGCGAGAAACTCAAATTCCACAAACATTGCCTGCCAGTCATCAATATGGGCGAAACTTATCTTGCGCTTGAGTTCATCCATCGCTTTCTGGTCTACCTGTTCCTCTAAAAAAGGAGGCATAAGGTGACTGGGGGGGTAGACTATTTTTTCCAGCTTAAAATTATAACGTTCCGCCACTCTGTTATAAGTAAGAGGATTCTCCGTAGATGTTTTCATTCGCTTGCTTATGCTGTGCTGCTCATACTTTCTGGCAGGCACCTTTACACCTTCACTCAGCGCCTCGAACGCGCTTTTGTCCCCCAACAATCGTGGCGCATCCGAGTAGCCTTCAATAATATCGGCCCAAAAATGCAGTGTTCCATCATTTAGAGCGAAGGTCTCAAACAAAATGTTCTGGTGCACCACCAAAAATTTACCTCCGGGCTTCAGGATGCGATGAACATTACGATAACATGCATCCTGGGTATCTTTGTCCAGATAACGAAACAAACCTATCGCCAAAACCGCCTCAAATGACTCATCCGACATATTGGAAAGACAATTTACGTCAGCAGTAGAAAACATCTCTGGGTTCTGACCAAGAACGCTGGCAAGCAACTTGGAACGCTCGATTGCTTTTTCAGACAGGTCAAAACCTTCCGCTTGATACCCGCAAGTTCTAAGGCAGCACGTATTAAATCCAAGCCCGCACGCCATATCCAGCACTCGGCTGCCCTTCGGAATGGTGTTTATCAAATACTCGCATGCTAACAAAGAGCGATTTATTATCTCTGGGGGTGTGCACTTTGCCTTGTAATTGCGATTCTTAAGCTTAGCAATAAGGTCCTCATACACCTCTTTATTCAGCGAAGCCTTGTCATCATACCATTGTTCGCTGAAAGCTTTACCAACATCCTTAATTGAAATTGTTTCATCACTCATAAATAATCACCTTTAAAAGTGTGAGAAATATTTAGAGCTCATAACAAAACTGTCCGTTCCGCTCTGTCATTCCCGCGAAAGCGGGAATCCAGATGTTTTTATTAATGTCATTTTAGGTTTTGTTATAGACTCTTAGCTTAAGTAAGCCTTCCAAAGCCGGCGTGACAAACAGGACCCTTTAAATGTTTCTCAGGGTATCCCTTTTCAATTGCCTCAGATATAAAACCAAATACTTCATCCACTGCTGCTAAGTATCTGTCTATATGCTCTTGCTTATGAGCATAAGACGCGTAAAATGCGGTTGTAGCCAGGTATCCTTTTTCAAGCATCAATTGGGTAAAAAGAGTTTTTAAAACCATCGGGTTTTCATATTCAAATGAAAAATGTCCCAGAGGGTAGATACCGGCGATTGCTACATTTAAATGATGCTTCCTTGCTAATCTTTCCCACCCGTTCTGGATTTTCTTGCCGACATTTGCGAGGTGTTCAGAAACGTTCTTTTCTTTCAGCTTATCTATAGTAGCTAATGCCGCTGCAGGACCGATTCTTTCGGTCCAGTAGGTACTACTGATAAAAGTCTCCTGAGCGATTTGCATAATTTCTCGTTTACCAATCACGGCAGCCATTGGATAGCCGTTAGCAATGGCCTTTGCGAACACCGCAATATCCGGCTCAACTCCCAGACTCAAATGTGCTCCGCCTAAATTAAGTCTCCAACCTGATGAAACCTCATCGAATATCAGCGATATCCCCCGCTTCTGTGTTGTCTCTCTAATAACCTTTAAGAAATCATCTTTAGGATAATAGTTTCGTATCGGCTCCATAACGACTGCAGCAATTTCGCCCTTGTATTTGTCTATTAGCGATAAAAATTGTTTTGTTTCGTTATATCCGAACGGAATAGCTGTCCCTTTTAAAGCTCTTGGAACTCCTTTAGGCTCTAAACCGGATAGAAGATGTCCATCCAAAGCTTTGTCATCTGCTAAATTCGCTGATAAATACCAATCGTGCCATCCGTGATAGCCACAAAACAGAATCAAATCCTTTTCTGTCTTCGCTCTGGCGATTCTCGTCGCAATAGCCATCGCTTCCCCGCCGGTTCGCGCATATCTTACCATTTCCGCCCAGGGATGAATTTCACACAGAACCTCGGCAAGCTGTATTTCTTCTGGACAATTTAAAGTCGCCATAGAACCTTTATCTATGACTATTTTTACTGCACTATCAACATCCTCATCAGCATATCCTAATATACATGAGCCAATACCCATATAACTCATGTCCACGTAACGATTACCATCCAGGTCCCATATTTCACACCCTTTTGCCTTTTCGTAATAAGCAGGCCATAGCCTTGGTAAAAACATCTCCGGCCGCTTGGACAACAACTGGGTTCCGCCCGGGATTAGATTCTTACCTTTTCTTATATATAAATCTTGAGATTCCCCCATCAATCTTTCCTATATCCAAAATCCGAAATTTTATCTTCTTCAAGGGACTTCCGGTACCCTTCGTTTCTGGAAATATGCTTATTAATTTCTTCAAGTGCAGGATGCTTTACCAGAAGTCCTAAGACTTCTTCCATACCAAACGCTGGGTTTTTTTTATAAAGATTGTTGTATATACGACTTATAAATTCATAATCTTCCCTTTCATCCAGCGTCCATCTGCGGCCGGATAAATCCTTTTCGCATTCAACGTTTATTACTTTAAACGTATTCGTGTGCTTTCGTATATAAGATGTTACATGCTCTCGCTCCGATTTCAAGCGAGCTTCTTTCCAGACCCTTTCTAAAACTGAAAACGAAAATACCTCAGTATCCAGCCCATCGGGAAATGTCGGTGGGTCAACATTCGAAACATAATCGACCTCCGAATCGAGAAAACAGCCTACAAGCTTATCTATAATCATAGGGTCATGTAAGGGACAATCCCCTGTCAGTCTGACAATAATCTCTGGAGGACCAAAAGCCAATGACGCTCTGTAATAGCGATCTAAAACATCAACCTCATTGCCCCTGAAGTAATCACAGCCGAGGCGCTTGCACAAATCCTCTAATCTGTCATCTTTCGGTGATGTTGTTATTGCCACAATTATCTTTTGTAATTGTCTGGCGCGCCTAACTCGTTCCAGCATCAACTCAAGGGATCCTTTGTTATCGACTATAGGCAATAACACTTTGCCCGGCAGGCGTGTCGAACCCATACGAGCCTGTATAATCGCTAAGACCTGCCCGGTTCTTAGTTTTGCCATAAAGAAGGGTCCATGATTTCGTCGCTCAGCAAGGGTGACAACCCAGACCGAATCTCCTCGCTTACTTCGGCTGGAAGCCGAGTTTGTCGAAACAATTGAGCATTTTCATTGAACTGCTGGACACTTTCTACTCCAATTACCAAGGGCATACTTAAAGACAAACCGAAACTTATAGACAGATGTTTCGGCGACGTACCAAACTGGACGGCTAATTCGTACCATCTCTGTGATGCTTCCTTAGCAACAGGCAACCTTTTTGCCACATCATCAGGCGACAGCAACAATAAACCCTGCAGATAAATACTTCTCACGAAACAAAGTTTATCTTTCTTTTTAGCCAAATCAAATATGCCCTCGCGCAACATCCTCTGGTCCCACAAGCTGCACGGCACTTGAATAACCTGTATATCAGCGTGTTCCAAAGCTCTCCTCGCATCATCAGATGTATATACTGAAACACCAAGATACCTTACACGCCCGGCCTGCTTGCTGCGGCACAATATTTGACCCAAACCTTTGCTCCATAAATCAAGCCAATCAGCTCTATGAAGCATTAAACACCATAATTGGTCAACTCCAAGATTTTGACACGAAGCTTCGATCGATTGTTCAACAGCTTCGCTATCAGTCGGCTGCAGCTTGGGTGAAAGCTTAGATACAATCTTTATATCCGGCCCGGCTCCGCAGTACCTCAACGCTCTGCCCAAAACAACTTCACTACTTCCGTACGCCTGAGCGGTATCAAAACAGTTAACACCATACCCCAGTGCTGTCTTGACAATCTCATAAGCAAATTCTTCGTTCGGCTGCCCACTAACATTAGCGATGCCATAATCCATGCCCAACTGAGCTGCGCCCAAGACAAATCTGGAAATCAACTCGCCCTTCCACGTTATATCATTCATATTTGTATGTTACGATACAGCTTCTCTCACGGCTGATATAACTATATCCACATCTTCATCGGCCATTGCTGGAAACACAGGCAACGAAAGAATCTGTTCGTATGCAGCCTCCGCAACAGGGCACATTCCCCGATTTGTATCAAACCGCTCGCGATAAAAAGGATGCAGATAAACAGGGATATAATGAACATTTACACCTACACCTGCTTCTCTTAAAAAATTAAAAACCTTATCCCGCTCTATATTCTGAAGCTTTACTATGTATAAATGATAGACGTGCGACACATTTGAAGTTACAACCAATGGCTCAACCAAACCGAGATTTTTGAACGCCTTGTCATATCTCGAAGCGATTTCCTTACGTCGCTTTATCCATCCGGGCAGCTTCTTCAATTGACTCATCCCCAATGCGCACTGAAAGTCTGTAATTCTGTAGTTATAGCCCAAATCCACCATTTCATAAAACCACGAGCCTTTTTCAGCTCGCTGACGGTAGTCTGTGGTAATTCCGTGGTTACGGAACATAACCATCCTTCGTTGATACTGTAGCTCATCCGTCACTACCATCCCACCCTCGCCTGTTGTGATATGTTTCACCGGATGAAAGCTAAAAACAGTCAGGTCGGCTAACGTACCGACTTTCCGCCCCCTGTATGAAGCGCCTAAGGAATGACACGCATCAGCAATAAGAATAAGCTTGTTTTTGTCGGCAATTTCACGAAGTGCATCATAATCGCACGGCTGACCCGCATAGTCAACAGCTATTATTGCCTTGGTTCTTGCACTAACTTTTGCCTCGACAAGGTCAGGAGCAATCAATAATGTCTCGGCATCAACATCGCAAAATATCGGGGTAGCGCCCTGAAATACCACCGCGTTGGCAGTAGCGGCAAACGTCATCGCCGGGACAATAACCTCATCACCTGGTTTTAAACCCGTCGCGAACACAGCAGTATGTAACGCTGCGGTTCCGCTTGAAACAGCCACCCCATATTCAGCGCCAACAAACTCAGCTACCCTTCTTTCAAAAGCCTCTACCGCAGGACCTGTTGTAATCCAATCAGACCTTAAAACATCAACCACTGCCTGGATGTCATCTTCATCAATGCACTGGTGGCCATAAGGTATGAGTCTATTCAATTTCCATTTCCTTCAGCATCTCTCTAAGCTGTTCCTGATTTAACCACATATCATTTACATCGCTGCTAAAAACAAATCCATCCGGAACATAAGAATAATGATCATATTTTTTTGTAAGTGCCATAGTTTCAAAGGCCTGAGGCAGAATTACATAAATACCATTAAATTCCTTAACGTTGCGCGCCTCATCATACGAAATCAAACTCTCATGAAGTTTCTCTCCAGGTCTTATACCTGTATATTTGAATGTGCAGTTAGGTTCAATGGCCCTTGCCAAATCGGTAATTTTCATAGAGGGAATTTTCGGAACAAAAATCTCTCCTCCGTCTGCCTCCTTGAGTGCCTTTATGACTAAATCAACACTTTGCCCCAATGTAATCCAGAAACGCGTCATTCTTTCGTCTGTAATGGGAAATTCCTTGTTACCTCTTTTTTTCAAATCCATGAAAAATGGAATTACACTGCCTCGCGAGCCCATAACATTACCATATCTGACAACCGCAAATATAACTCTGCCTCCACCATAGGCATTCGCAGCAATGAAAATCTTCTCCGCAACTAACTTCGTAGCGCCGTACAGATTAATGGGACTCACAGCCTTATCAGTCGAAAGTGCTATAACTTTCTTTATACCGCCGCATACCGCGGCATCGATTACCCTATCTTTATTTATCCCTCTGTCTATAGCTGCATCGACTATGTTATCCGCCCCCATAACATTAGTATTAACAGCCTCCGTTGGATTGTATTCCAATGCCGGTACTTGCTTCAAAGCCGCAGCGTGCACAACATAGTCCACTCCCTCAAAAGCCCTCAAGAGCCTGCTTTTGTCTCTGATATCACCGAGAAAAAATCTTAATTGTTCTTTATAACCGGCAAATTTCTTGCGCATAATATATTGTTTATATTCATCTCTCGAATATATAATAACTTTGCGAGGCTTGTATTTGGTAAGTATCTTCTTCGCAAATTCCTGTCCGAATGAACCTGTTCCACCAGTAATTAAAACTACTTTTCCGTCTAACATACGTAACTTCCTGTTTGAATTAATCCACAATAAGCACCTTAAAATTCCCGATTAAAAATCAGTATCATTATCAACATCGTTTTACCTTTGAGGGATATTTAATCCTCTCTTATCTACAGGCCGCATTATCCACTTTAATTGAGGCCTGAAAAAAACATCTCCAGTTCCACCATACGAATTGTTATATCCCTGAAACTTTACCTCAAATTCAAGGATCTTCTTAACGGTGACATGTTCGGTTTTAAGGTTCACTAGGCAAACAGTCAGAAAAAATCTCCTGCCTCCAAAAGTATTGCCGGGTAGAATACACAACGCATCATAAACCCCCTGAGACAACTGATAAAAGTTCGTGGTTATGGTTGGGTCGTCCACGTTCTGAGTAGAAAGGATGGGAAAGTTATTTTCATCAACCACATTTACCAGAATATGCAGATTCTGAACCGACCTTAAGCACTCAAACGTAATCGAGACAATAATATCCTCATCTGAATCAAACGAATTTTTCGGTACACTATTCTCATCGAGCAGCGCTATTCGACGAAAACGCACCGAGGGGTTGCTCCGATTAATCTGTCCCTCCATCCGTGACTCTATTTGCTCAGATGAGGCAATTGCGCCTTCAAGCAAATTCTGGTCCAAATAATGTGCCACCGTCTGGTCCGTAGATGAGTCCATTAAAAGCTTACCTTTGTCGATTAATATGGTCCTCCGGCACAAACTGCGAATTGCCGACATATTATGGCTTACAAACAGTATTGTTCGCCCTCCTCTTGCAACAGCATCCATCTTGCCCAAACACTTCTTCTGAAATTCCACGTCTCCAACTGCTAATACCTCATCAACAAGCAGAATTTCAGGCTCCAGATGTGCAGCCACCGCAAACGCCAGCCGGACGTACATACCCGATGAATAACGTTTCACCGGTGTGTCGATGAATCTCTCTAGGCCAGAAAACTCAACTATCTCATCGAACTTACTCTTCGTCTCAGCTTTCGTCATACCAAGAATAGCACCGTTGAGGTAGACATTTTCACGACCTGTCAATTCCGGATGAAAACCTGTGCCTATTTCAAGCAGCGATGCAATCCGGCCTCTTACCTTTGCTACTCCTTTTGTGGGGGTTGTAACACGTGAAAGGATTTTTAGAAGGGTCGATTTGCCCGCACCATTACGACCAATAATTCCGAGCACCTCACCCTGTTGTACTCCAAAAGAAATATTTTGCAGCGCCCAGAACCATTCGCCCTCCAGGCCGGGCCCTACGTCCGATGTGAACTTTATATTAGGGTCTTCTCTGCCGCGAAGCCTGGCCCACCAACTCTGCAAATCCTTATATAAGGTTCCGTGTCCGATTACACCGTAGCGATACCGTTTCGAAAGCCCCTCGACTTTTATAACCGTCTCTGGCATACTCAAACCGTATCCATGAAGCTTTTTTCGATCCTGCTAAATAGAACGACGCCTCCGAAAAAAACTACTAAGGTTATTACCCAACTGATACATGTAAAAATAGGATTAACCACTCCGACACCAAAAACTGAGTATCGAAACATCTCAATAACCGAGGCCATTGGGTTCATCATATAAAAATACAAAAACCTCTCAGGAACCTTTGAAGCAGGTATGACCACCGAGGAGGCATACATCCAAAGCTGAATAGCGAAGGTCATCACAAAAGTCAAGTCGCGGTATTTGGTAGTAAGGGAAGAAATTAAAATGCCTGCACCTAAGCTTAGAACCGCCATTTGAAATATTAAAACGGGAAGAAATAGTATTAGCAAAGTCGGTCGAACCTGAGAACCGCGTGCAACAAAATAAATATAAAAGCCGACAAAAAGAATAAGCTGTATTCCAAATTTTACCAAATTAATGATTACTGTGGAAACAGGAACCGTAAACCGTGGAAAGTACACCTTGCCGAAAATACCTGCATTTTTCACAAATGTGTGCGATGTCTCATTAAGACAGTTTGCAAAATAATTCCACAGAACTACTCCTGAAAGATAAAAAAGATACCCCTGAATCCCGTCGGTGGAAATCCCTGCGATCTTTTTGAAAACCACCGTGAATACTACAGTGATGAGAACCGGCTGAATAATATACCACAACGGGCCAAGAACCGTCTGTTTATAGAACGTAACAAAGTCCCGTTTGATGAAAAGAGATATCAGGTCCCTGTAACGCCAAAGGTCTTGCAGATGCAGATCAAACCATCCTGTCCTGGGTCGGAGAATCAGGTCCCACTGCTCTTGTTCTTTTTGTGCCCCGTCCACGAAAGATTGCCCTCTTTAATGTTATACTTTTTTACTACCCAGACTCCGTCCCCGTGGTTTGCAATAAAACCCTCGAAGAACCAATCCAATAGTTTTCTAATCGTCCCGGACTATTTCCCTGTAATTGACAATCGAGCCGGAAACAAATAATACTTGCCCAATAGCTGATAATCAAGTTTTTTTTAGTGCTTATGGGCTGTTGTCCGCTGCGAATAGGCGGGATTTTCACAAATCCGGATAGATTCCTGTAAGCCATCGTTGACACCATTGCTTGTTGGCTTTAGAATCTTCCAGATTGCGATAACTCATAAGGAGATAAATATGGACTTAAGAGGTGTTATTCTTGCCGGTGGCACAGGGTCGCGGCTTAGGCCGCTAACCAAGGTCACAAATAAGCATTTGCTGCCTATCGGACACAAACCTATGATTTATTATCCGATAGAAAAGCTCACCTCGATAGGTATCGAACAAATCCTGATTGTAACCGGCATCGAATATATGGGTGATGTAGTCAGCCTGTTGGGTTCCGGCAGGGAATTTAACTGTCATTTCACCTATAAAGTGCAGGACCAAGCCGGCGGAATCGCACAGGCCCTTGGATTAGCCGATGGATTTTCGAACAAGGGTTCCTTGGCTGTAATCCTCGGCGACAATATCTTCCAGGCAAACTTGAAAAAATACGCCGATAATTTCATCGAGCAAAAAACTGGAGCGAGATTGCTGCTGAAAAAGACACCGAATCCGCAGCGCTTTGGTGTTGCTCAGGTATCCGATACAAGGGTTATCCGGATCGATGAAAAACCGGAAAAACCGAAGTCGGACTACGCCGTTACGGGTATATATTTCTATGATTCCGCCGTCTTTGACATCATACGAACCCTGAAACCGTCGGCCCGCGGCGAACTCGAAATCACGGATGTAAATAATGCCTACATCACCAAAGGACAACTGGTCTACGACATCCTCGACGGCTGGTGGACCGATGCCGGAACCTTCGAGTCACTCAACAAAGCCAATGAACTGGTTGCAAAGGAGCCGCCGCAGTGACATATTATATGATGAGCGCGGCTGGCTCGACGAAATAATATTCCCGCACGAACGGATACATAAGTATGGCTAAAGACAGAGTTGCTATTTTGGGCGGCAAGGGTATGCTGGGCTCGGATTTGACACTGGCCTGTCAGCAGCACCAAATTATTACAACTGTGCTTGACCTGCCCGACTTTGATATCACAAATGAAAAGCATCTCTCTGCTGCCCTGAAAGGGGTGGACGCTGTAATCAACTGCGCTGCCTACACGAACGTCGAAAAGGCAGAAAGCGAAACCGAAACGGCATACAAAGTCAATGCCGAAGCTGTAGGCAAGCTTAGCGCCGCTGCCAAAGACGCCGGTGTATGGGTCATTCACATCAGCACCGATTTCGTCTTTGATGGCACATCCGACAGACCCTACGTCGAAACCGACACGCCAAATCCGATAAATGTTTACGGAGCAAGCAAACTGGCCGGCGAGAAGCTTTTAGTTGAAAGCCGCTGCCGACATTGTATAATGCGCATCGAATGGACCTACGGCTCAGCTGGCAATAACTTTATCGCCAAAATGATTAAACGTGCAAAAGCAGGTGGAAGGTTAAAAGTCGTTGACAACCAGATAGGTTCGCCGACGGCTACAACTGAAGTTGCTGAAGCGATTTGCATGTTGTTGCCAAAAAGACCTGAGGGATTGTTTCATTTTGCAAGTGCAGGCTATGTCAGCCGTTTTGAAATGGCGAAATTCATTTTTGAGAAGCTCAAATGGCAAGTGGATTTAGACAATTGTAAAACTGCCGATTTCCCTATGGTTGCTGCAAGGCCTCTCAACAGCCGTTTCAACTGCAGTAAAATCAAAGCTCTGCTTGATAAGCCAATCGAACCCTGGCAGTTACCCTTAAAACATTTTTTGGAGAAGTTATGAGAAAAGCTCTGGTTACAGGCGGTGCAGGCTTTATTGGAAGCAATTTCGTTCAAATGGTGCTTTCAGAGCACCCCGATTGCTTTATTGTAAATCTCGACAAGCTCACTTACGCCGGCAATCTTGAAAATCTCACCGGTTTTGAGAACCATCCCAACCACAAATTTATTAAAGGTGATATTTGCGACGGCACTCTCGTAGAAAAAATTATCGATAAGTATAAAATAGATGTGATTATTAATTTTGCCGCCGAGAGCCACGTAGACCGCTCAATCACTGCTCCGAAGGTTTTTATACAAACCAATGTTATTGGCACACTAACCCTGCTCGAAGCAGCGCGAGATAAAAAATTAGAGCGGTTCATTCAAATTTCGACCGATGAAGTATACGGCTCACTCGGTCCAGAGGGCAAATTTACAGAGCTGACACCGCTCAGTCCGAATTCGCCGTATTCCGCCAGTAAGGCTGCGGCGGACCAACTGGTTGAGGCGTTCGGCCATACCTGGGGTGTAAAATATAACATCAGCAGGTGTTCAAACAATTACGGCCCTTATCAGTTCCCCGAAAAAATGATTCCATTGATGATTAACAACGCTTTGAACGACAAAGAGCTGCCTGTTTACGGCGATGGCTTATATATACGTGACTGGCTGTATGTATATGACCACTGCACCGCCATCTGGAAGGTTTTGGCCGAAGCGCCGCCCGGCGAAGTTTATAACATTGGTGGATGCAATGAAAAGACGAATTTGGAAGTGATAGCTTTAATCCTGGAGCGGCTAAAGAAGCCGGAATCTCTGATTAAACACGTCAAAGACAGGCCCGGCCACGACAGACGATACGCAATTGAGGCTGAAAAGATAACGACAACGTTGGGGTGGCAACCTTCGGTAAACTTTGAAGAAGGAATCAGAAAAACGATAGACTGGTATATGCAGAACCAGAAATGGCTGACCAGCGTCGTCTCCGGCGACTATCAAAAATACTATGATGCTATGTATTCGAATCGGTAATCGTTATCCCGTAACATTCTGAAAAGAGGATATGAAAGATATAAATCCAGCACCCGTTGTAAGCGTCTGTATCCCTACATATAATAGAAAAGACTACCTTAAAGAAAACCTTCAAAGCGTATTTGCCCAGACATACAAAGATTATGAGGTTGTTGTAGTCGATGACGGCTCGACAGACGGCACGGAAGAAATGATAAAAAGCACTGGCTACCCTGTAAGGTATTATTGGGTAGACCACACAGGCCAATATGCGGCGCGAAATAAACTAATCGAACTTGCACGGGGAAAATATATTACATTCGTCGACTCTGACGATCTCTTGTTTCCGGATACTATCGAAAGGCTGGTAAAAACAATAGACGCACACGGCTCCGATGTGCTCGCTTACGGGGCTCACGTCGGCATTGATGAAAAAGGCAGATATGTAAAACGAAAGCAACGTCTGCTGCCGTCGGGTAATATCACTGCGGAATTGTTTGAATTTATTTATGTTCATTCCTGCGGGATGATGTGTCCCAAAAAGTTTTATGAAGAGTTTGGTGGTTTCGATGAACTCCTGAAGTGCTGCGCTTTTTACAAACTATTATTGAAAATCTCTGCCAAATATAAGTTCTTTCCAGTCGAGGAGCCGACCTTCAAAAGAAGACGCCATAAAGATAACGTTTCCATCCGTTCATTTGCTAATCGTAAGCTCGAATTTGACATCCTTGAGGATTTCTATTTCAAAGGTGGCGGTGAAAAGCTGATACCTCGATCTCGTGCAATGAAGAGGCTCAGCCAGGAAGGCTATAGAGCTGGCCGATGTGCGATTAGGGAAAAAATGTTCGAGCAGGCACACTTGCTGCTAAGCCAGTCTTTTCATCGACACCCGAATATTAAATCACTTATTCACTGGTTGCGGGCATCCCTGAAATGCCTGCTTGCTGCTCATTAGCGCCTACGTAAAACCTTACGCTTCAACTCCTTAAAAGACCATCCGGAACCGATAGACACCCCTGCCTTTATAATCGGCTCGTATTCCGGAATTCGCCCTTTCCATTTATCAGGGCCGCGCGATGCAACAAATAAAAGATATATCGCCGCTTTCTTACGATTGCTCTCAGCCTCATAAACTACCTCCAATCCATTTTCTCTGAAAAGCTCACGAATGCATGAAGGAGTAAACCGCCAGTAATCTTTATAAGATTCCTTCTCATGCTGTGTCTGAGAAAAAGGGACAATGATAATGGCAATATCTCTTGTCATCTCACACAAGTTCCTGAAAGCTCTTCTGACCTCGAATATGTGCTCCAAAGTAGTGTGGTTAAAAACGACGTCAAAACGTCTTTTTAATTCTTCAGGAATATCCTTGACCAAATCAACAGGAAATTCGTCCTCCATTTTTTGATAACCTCGTGCGCCTGTGTAATTAGTATAGTAATAACCGGATGCATTTGAAAAGTATTCTTTATAATATCCGCCTTCTTTGTCCCGGTCGTCCCACGCTGATACATTAACAATATCACCGGTGAAAATTGGTGCTAACTTTCTTATCTGATGATTAGACCAAATCCGTGCGATTCTAAACTGTCTGTCAACCCTTATTTCCATCTTTTCGTTAAGTGGTACAGTTCCTGTTTCAGAGATTGAAATGTTCTGCGGCAATTTGACTTACCGTCTCACCGATAGCCAGTGATGCTGTTGCAGCGGGCGACGGTGCATTCAAAACGTGAATCGAATTGATGCCTTTTTCAATCTTGAAATCATCAATCAGCTCACCCTTGGGCCATAGCGCTTGAGCACGCACTCCTGCTCTCGATGGTTTTATGTCTTCAACTCGCAGTGAAGGAATAAGTCTTTGTAATTGCTTGATAAACTGACCTTTGAAGAAAGCCCTCCTGTATTCATTCAAGCCATATCTCCAGTGCCTGAGAAACAATCTCCAGGTTCCCGAGAATGTGAGCGAATCCCACGAATCTTTTATGCTGAAGGCCGTTTTACTATAACCTTCTCTTTTAAACGAGAATACTGCATTAGGACCACACTCAACCACGCCATCTATCATACGGGTAAAATGAACTCCAAGAAAAGGAAAGATGGGGTCGGGAACCGGATAAATCAGGTTTCTGACCTTATGCAGTGCCTTTTCAGTCAATTCATAATAGTCCCCTCTGAATGGTATTATTTTCATCAGAGAATTTATTCCATCCATTTTCGCAATCCTGTCGCACTGTAGTCCTGCGCAATTTACAAGACATTTCGTTGCGAAATTACCCCTGCTGGTTGTAACCTTTGTAACTCCATCGTGTTTATCAATCCTGGTTACCTCGCAGCAGGTCAACACCGAGCTTTGTTGTGATTTTGATTCAAGCAGTTCAGCCAGTTTTTTTGCAACTTCCTTAAAGTCGATAATCCCCGTGCAGGGTACGTATATCCCTGCTATACCCCGGCTGAACGGTTCGATTTCGCTGATTTGTTCGGGGCCTATTTTTTCAAGGCCCTCAATCTGGTTTTCCCGACCATTCTGGAAAACCTCTTCGAGGGTATCAAGTTCAGCCTCTTCGGTGGCTACGATTATTTTCCCGCAAATCTTACAGGCAATGTTATTTTCTGCAGCGAATTCAACGAGTTCCTTGCGGCCCTTGGCGCAGTTTTTCGCTTTATATGAGCCGCTCTTGTAATACAACCCTGAATGAATGACGCCTGAATTGCGTCCGGTTTGATGCACCGCAAGCTGTTTTTCTTTTTCAAACACACCAATGCGAATACCGGGGTAACGCATTTGAATCTTGTATGCCGATGCTAACCCGACAATACCGCCGCCTATCACAGCGATATCAAAGTTGGTTTGCTCTTGAGTATTTATTTTCTTTGACAAGGATATTATTCCAGCGTTATCAACTGGGTTTCGTATAAACCTTGATATAATGGACAGGTTCGCATCAACTCTTCATGCTGGCCTTGGGCGATAATTCGGCCTTTATCCATTACTACTATTATATCTGCAGTAATAACAGTGCTGAATCTGTGTGCGATTATAAAACTGGTTCTATCCTGCATAATTTCCTCGATAGCCTGGTGAATTTTTGCCTCGCTGTCGGCATCGATATGACTGGTGGCCTCATCGAAAATCAGGATTGCGGGGTTCTTCAAAATCGCTCTGGCTATAGCGATTCTCTGCAACTGGCCGCCGCTAAGACCGGCGCCCTGCTCACCGATTATCGTATCGTAGCCGTTGGGTAGCGGAGAGACAAATTCGTGAGCAAACGCCCGCTCAGCGGCAGCGATTATTTCCTCTTTAGTAGCACCAGCCTTACCATAAGCGATATTGGCCGCTATGGTATCATTGAACGTTACCACGTTTTGTGTAACCATCCCAATCTGGCTTCGTAAACTAAATAGTGTTGCATCACGGATGTCTTTACCATCTATCAAAATCTGGCCTCTATCGGGGTCATAAAACCTCGGCATTAAATTTGCCAGTGTTGTCTTGCCTGAACCGTTTGGTCCTACGATAGCAACATTATGCCCTGCCTGTACGGAAAGATTTATTTCTCTTAATGCGGGCTTGTCTGCATCCGGATAGGTAAATATAACATTTTTGAATTCGATTTTATTTCTCAAGGGTACAAGCTCAAATGCGTCTGGTCCTTCTATTTCCAGACCTTGGTCGATGATGGAATGGACGCGCTGCGCCGCCGCATTGGCCTGTTGAATTTTATTCCATACACCGCTGGTTCGCCTGACTGATTCAGCTGAGCCGCCAAGGAAGAACAGAAGCATGAAAAAGTCAGCTGGTATCATCGTACCGCCAAAAACCCAGACAGCACCAAATATCAATCCAACCGACCCTGCCAGCATTCCAAGTGCCTCCAGTATCGGCCCGGCGGCGGCGTCTATCTTCGCCATCCGAAACTGCTGCCTTAAAAGCCTGCGATTGATAGTTTCAAATATACCACGCTCATATTTTTGCTGGTTATAAACCTTTACCGTCTTAACCGCACCAATTGCCTCTTCCAGCTTTCCAAGCATAGCCGCCCAGCTCTCAAGCGAACGCCTTGTTGCGCGCCTCATCTTTCTGCCAAGTTTACCAAGAACAAACAACGAAACTGGTGCACCACACAAAAATATAAGTGTTAGATTGCGGTCTATCAGCATCGCCCCGGTAATCAGGCCGAGGGCTTTTAATGGCTCGCGAAGCGCCTTGCCGAGCAGAACCTTCAGCCCATTTCCTATCGAGCTTGTATCACGCACAAGTCGGCTGACGGTATCGCTGGGACCTTCGCTCGCAAAAAAACCTACCGGCATACCTAACGAATGCGCAAAAGTGTCTTCCCGCAAATGGGCCAAAGCCGTATGCACTACCTTCTGGGCTGTATAATCCTGATAAAAGCTGGCGGTGCATCGGATAATCGTAACCACCAGCATCAATAGCAGGATAAATACCACCGCATCTCTCTTGTGTTCCTGACTGTCATCGCTTGGAAGCTGCCGCAAAAATTTATGGGCTAAAGGAAAATAAAAAGGCGCTTTCCCGCAGAATATTGTTCCTTTTTCAATCTTATTATGTCCCTGCTCATCGGCCCGTTCAAATTGAACTACTATCTGGCTGTCTTCTGTCGCCATCGCCAGTTCCGCAAGCAACCGAGGTGAAGTCACCCTGTCTCTGGATTGGCTGACTAAACTGTTGCCGGCACCAATAATCTTGTCATTAGCTCTTAGCCCTGCTTTCTCGGCCAAACCGCCTCGCTTAACCTCCGCAATGTTAAGATAATATGTAACCTCAGGATTATTCGGGTCGGACATATCTACCGGCGGGGAAACGTAAAACTTCATCCCGTATCGTAACGAGCTGACCTTTCGATTAAACCAGCCGTGCAGCCCTTCATCACCCATCATCACCGTCAGTAACGGCGAAATCGTTGCGAAACTTATAGAATATAGGGCGCTTATCAGCATTGCGCTGACCACTATCGTTATCAGCCCCCGCCATTGTGGCCAGATATACTTGAATACTTTATTAAGTGCCTTCATAATCGTTATTTCTATTTCTCTCAAGACCGAACAACTATCCCCGGTGCGACTCGAACGCACAACCTCTGGCTCCGGAGGCCAACGCTCTATCCAATTGAGCTACGGGGACGAAGACCTAATGCTATTTATTACGCCAAAACGGCTGGCAAGTCAAGAATATAGGTGTGATTTTACTATTGCTGAATAACACTCAAATTAGTTTTATGGCCCATCCCAAGTGTGGTTCAGCCAATTTTTCGCCAACAGAGCCATATCTTTGAAGTTTACCGTGCTGTCGCGATTTAAGTCGCAACCGGCGCAGTTCCAGTTAAGCCAGTCGCAGTTATTGGCAATCCATTCGTGCGACAACATTCTAAGGTCGTTTGTATCAGTCCGGCAGTCACGGTTGATATCACTCTCCAACCAGGGATGCTCTGTATCTCCACATTGGTTCGGCAAAGTATCAGGTACTGAATAAATATCGTTAACATCAAATCCAAGAATTGCCCTTTGAGTATCAAAGACAATGTTGTTATAAGGTCCCAATACAATTTCAAGGTCCATATTGTACGAATAGCCGAGAAAGTTGGCTCCAAATATTCCGTCAAGTATTATGGGCTCACCGGTACGTTCGTCAATAGTTCCTATATCTAAGACGCCGACATAAGGACTGCCATATACTAGCTCAAAACCGTTGAGAGTTGGTATCGACATCGTGTCAATCAGGAATACCGGCACTGAAATCTCACCTCCAACACCCATAATTGGCTGGTAAAATTCCGGTTCCACTATTGGGTCACCGTTAGAATCGACAAGGCTGAGGGTCTCTGCCTGGGCTGAAGACATCATACTGAGCTGAGCCCCTGTGTCTAAAAGCCAATCGCCAATGGAACTACTTCCTTGGTAACTGATTTGAATGTTCTCTATGACAGGGTTATAGCCTAACACGGGTAGTGGGCCTTGGTTGTTTGGGTGTGAAGTATAAAGAAAATCGGTAAACTGCACCTTAACTTCAATATCAAGTTCCGGGATGCCGGCGTCATTCGATTCCACAATTTGTGTTACATAATACGGAATCTGTATTCCCATAAACTCAAATATTTCTACTTTCAGAACCACTGACTTACCAGCCATTCCGGGAATACCAACAATATCGATAGGTGACTGTATAAATGGATCCTCAACGTAGTCGATAGTTAATATCAACCTCCAGGGGCCCAAGTCCTCATGGAATTGGTTTTCAGTCGGCGTATCTTCTAAAGGATGGAAATCCCCCAACGCAACATATAAATTCTCGGATACCTCAAAATCTTGTTCTCCTCCTACTCCGACATCGACATAGTTTGCATTAGGTTCGGCATATATGCCAAGAGCTTCTCTGGTTTCGCGAGATAGTAATATCCCTGAAGCACCTGTGTCAAAAAACATATAGTGCACGCTCTCCTCCGAATTAGGTATGGGTTCTCCTCCAGGACTTCTACGAAATAGTACATAAATATAAGGCATATCACCAAATGGCAATGTGCCATCGACATGAAATTCGTTAGCATCCTGCGCAAAGAGAGATTCCTGCGTTATGCCGATAACTAGAACGAACAGAGCCAGTAAAAAAACAAAGCTCCTGGTACCATTTGGAAACAGCCTATTAAAATTATCAGGAAAATTCACGGGATAACCTGAGCTTTACTAAATTAGGCGTTTATTATATGAAATCATCCACCTCTTATACGTTATACTATAGCATATTGTTTGACAAATTGGAATCCTGTAAATACTATTTAATGGCCCCCTGCCGTGTCATCGGCGATACCATTCCGAACTGCGGCGATTGCATATTCGATCATTTTGACTTTGCTGAGCTTACCAACCATTGGTTTGAAGCTTCAAACTCCTCCAATTGGTACCTGCAATATGATATAGCGCCAGCCGCAAATCCGGATGGCAAAGTTGACTTCTTAGATTTAGCTTTGCTGGCAAAAAACTGGCTTGAAGGTTTCGAACCTTAATTTTATCGCCGATTTTTCATAAAAACACCCAAAATTGATTCGCTTGCAAAAAAGCTCAAAACAGCATATAAATTGGGCTTGTATGCCAACAAACGCGAAAAAACAAATAGAGCAATTGCGTAGCGAAATTCGCAGGTACGATTATCTTTATTATGTCCTCAATCAGCCGAAAATTTCAGACCGGCAATATGATAAGCTTTTCGCCAAATTAAAGTCCCTTGAGGAAAAACACCCGGAGCTAATTGTGCCCGACTCACCCACTCAGCGGGTCTCTGAACAGCCTCTTGAAGGCTTTGAGACTGTCAGGCACGCTGTGCCGATGCTGAGCATAGATAATACCTATAATGCAGAGGAACTGCGTGCATTCGATGACAGGGTGGCGAAGGGACTTGGCAGCCGGGACTATGATTATGTGGTCGAATTAAAAATCGATGGCGTTGCAATAAGTCTCCGCTACGAAAAAGGCAATCTCACCAGAGCTGCAACCCGCGGCGACGGCCGGGTAGGTGATGATATAACCGCTAACGTCCGCACGATAAAAGCTGTTCCGCTTGTACTTCTTGGCGATGGGAATGTTCCGGATGTCCTCGAAGTTCGTGGTGAAGTGTATATGCCTACTAAGACTTTTACTCAATTGAATAAACAACGTGAAAAAACCAGCGAGCCGTTACTCGCCAATCCTCGAAATGCAACAGCAGGTTCATTAAAACAGCACGATGCAAGAATCACAGCTAAAAGAAATTTATCTTTCTTTGCATACGCACTGGGCGAAACCAGCAGGGAAATCGCAAAAACACATTTCGAAAACCTCGAAAAACTCAAAAACTATGGTCTACCGGTAAACCCGCATATAACAAAAGCCCAAAACATCGATAAGGTGATTGAAATATGCAATAAATGGGAAAAGAAACGGTTCGAACTGAATTATCAGATTGATGGGCTTGTTATCAAGATTAACCAGCTTAACTATTACGAAATTTTAGGCGCAACCGGCCGGGCGCCAAGATGGTGTATGTCGTACAAATATGCAGCTGAGCAGGCTGAGACCGTTGTCGAGTCAATCGATGTCCAGGTCGGCAAGAGCGGGATTTTGACACCGGTAGCAAATCTGACACCGGTTCTATTGGCTGGAACAACAGTTAAAAGGGCGAGTCTGCACAACTTCGATATGCTCGCAAAGCTCGATGTTCGCGTCGGCGACAAAGTCGTGATTGAAAAGGCAGGCGAAATCATCCCGCAGGTCGTCGAGGTCAAAAAGCAACGCAGGCCTAAGGGAACATCGTTGTTTAAGCCCCCTGAAAAATGTCCCAACTGTGGTGGCAATGTCAAAAAAGATGAAGAAGGGGTCTTTCTGCGATGTGTAAATCCGCATTGCCTCGGGCAGTTGAAAGAACGAATCAGATATTTCGCCGGCAGAGGACAGATGGATATCGAAAACCTCGGCGAGGCCCTTATTGACCAGCTGGTTGATACCGGATTGGTCAAAAACTTTGCCGACATCTACAAGCTCAGAAAAGAAGACCTCGTCGAGCTTGAGCGAATGGCCGATAAGAGCGCTCAGAATGTTATTGATTCGATTGATGCGAGCAAAACAAGACCATTGTGGCGATTAGTCGCCGGACTCGGTATTAAACACATAGGCGTGCAGACCGCACAAATACTAACTGAGCATTTCGGTTCGCTCGATGACCTTGCCAAAGCAAGTCAGGCCGAGCTTGATGACATCGAGCAGGTGGGAGAAAAGGTTGCTGAAAGTATATACGAGTATTTTCACAACGACAGAAATATCGCGGTGATAAAGCAGCTTTTATCAGCGGGCATTAAACCCGAGCCGCCGAAAAAAACCAGAGCAAAAGGCAAACTGGCGGGCAAGACCATCGTAGTTACAGGCACCTTGGAAAACTTCACACGTCAGCAGGCCGAGCAGGCAATCAAAAATGCAGGCGGAAAAGCAACCGGCAGCGTGAGTAAAAAGACCGATTTTGTATTAGCCGGCGAAAAACCGGGAAGCAAGCTCGACAAAGCAAGGAAACTCGGCGTCAAAGTCATCAGCGAAAAGGAATTTATGAATATGCTATGACCCGCAATGAGAGATATATGCAGACGGCACTGAAGCTTGCGCAGCGCGGCATCGGCTCTGTTGAGCCGAATCCCGCCGTCGGCTGCATCATTGTAAAAGCTGACCAAATCATCAGCAGGGGCTGGCATAAGAAATTCGGCGGCACGCACGCGGAGATAAATGCCCTTAGAAACTGCAAAAAATCGCCCCGCGGTGCAACGATGTATGTAACGCTCGAGCCCTGCTGTCATCTCGGCAAAACGCCTCCCTGCACAGACGCAATTATCAAGGCGGGAATCATCAAGGTCGTCGCAGCGACAAAAGACCCCACAAAAAAGGTCAACGGCAAGGGTTTTAAGATACTCAAAAAAGCAGGCATAAAAGTTGAAACAAACGTCTGTAAAAAAGAGGGTGAATCACTAAATGCACCTTTCTTCAAATTCGCCCGAACAAAAAAACCGTGGGTAATTATCAAGTGGGCACAAAGTAAAGACGGCTTTCTTGCCCGCAGCGATAAAAAACGATGGATAACCAGCACAAAAAGCAGAAAAGACAGTCACAAACTGCGGAAAAAATCACAGGCAATCCTCATCGGCATAAACACGGTCCTTGCCGATGACCCTATGCTCACGGCAAGGCTGGACTCCGGCAAACAGCCGATTAGGATTGTTCTCGACAGCCGATTAAGAATCCCAATGAACTGCAATTTGGTCAAAACGGCGCGAAAAATACCGTTACTTATATTCACAACACTAAAAAATAATAAAAAGATACTACAGCTGAAGAAAAAAGCAGTTGCAATCGCCACTGTCGACTCCGCCGAAGGCAAATGCAATATTAAAAGCGTTCTGGCGAACCTCGGACAAAGAGATATTGCGCAAGTAATTATCGAAGGAGGCAAAAAAACAATAACTTCATTTCTAAAGCAGAAACTGGCGGATGAAATTATTATATACACCTCGAACGAAAGACTTGCGGATAAAGGCAGGGTAAAAATTTCCCGACAGATGAAAAAAGCATATCATCACGTCACAAATAACTATTTCGAAAAAAAACGCTTCGACACCGACCTTTTTTTAAAAGCATTCATGAAATAATAAGATAATTAGGATTTTTTATTCAGCATTTTTTTGCTTCGCAGGATATGGTGGTAATGTTGTGCGAAGCGGTGGGCTTCATCACGGACGTATTGCAGCAGTTTCAAGGCGGGCGAATGACGGGGCAGTTTCAATGGCCTTGAGCCGCCCTGGATGTAGAGTTGCTCTTCGCGTTTAGCAATTGCGACGATTTTCACTGCTGGCGCTTTCATTTCTTTAAGAGCAGTTTGGGCGGCGTGAAGGTGTCCGAGTCCGCCGTCTATCAATACAAGGTCTGGCCAAAGCTCTTCGCCGCGGAGGGCATATTTGTATCTGCGCCTGATGACTTCGGTAATCATTGCATAGTCGTCGATGCCTTTGACGGTTTTTATCTTGAATCGCCGGTAACCGCTCTTAAACGCCCTGCCGTCAATAAATTTAACCAGCGAGCCGACCGCCTCGGCCCCGGCGATACAGGCAACGTCAATTCCTTCGATAATTCTGATTGGTTGAGGCATTTGCAGCAAATTCTGCAGTTTTGTCAGCGCCTCGGCCGGGTCAGCAGCGAAGACTTCCGGCTGGACATCTTCGTCGGGGCTGCCCCGGCGATCCAGACGTTCAATCAGCCGGATACGGTCGCGAAACATCGCAGCTTTCTCGTATTTCATCGTTGCTGCCGCCTCTTCCATCTGTTTTTTCAATTGTCGCAGGACCGTTGAACGCTTCGAACGCAAAAAATTTATAAAATCTGTAATAATTTTTTTATATTCGCTCTTATCGATTTTAGCCGAACACGGTGCGGCGCATTGTTTTATGCTGTATAAGATACAGGGTCGAAAGAACTTACGTTTAGAATCGTCTTCCTTGATATCCAGCCTGCAGGTTCGAAACTTGAATATCTTCTGCAGTTCTACAAAAACCGCACGCAGGTCTTTTGCATTTGCGAAAGGCCCGAACAATCTGCTTTTCAGCCGGGGTTTTCGGGTAATATAGATGCCTGGAAAGTTTTCACCTGTTGTAATTTCCAGATATGGAAAGGTTTTGTCATCGGCGAGGTCTGTATTGTAAGGCGGGTGGATATCCTTAATCAGTCGTGCTTCCTGCAGCATTGCGCCGACTTCCGTCTCGGTTTCCAGAAAGTCGATTGTTTCAACTTTGCTTAGCATTTCTATGATTTTAGGACCCCTCGAAGCAGCGAGGTCGGCACTTTGCTGAAAATAGCTGGCCGCACGCGAACGCAGACTTTTAGCCTTGCCGATGTAAAGAACTTTATCCTTCGGGCCTTTCATAAAATAAAGTCCGGGTTTTGCTGGAAAGCTCCTTATTTTTTTACGGATTGCTTCGAATTTATTATCTTTTTGAGCCGGCATATCGTTATCTTAACATCATTTTGAAAATATCTGAACACATCTTGTTATCTTCAAAAAAAAATCTCTTCATAGCTTTAGTAACTGCAAGGACTAACAGCAGCATCAATAAATTTGTATAAAAATTTTCGACTTTGTTCTTTACACCTAATCGAATTGCCGTTAATTTGCCGATACTATTTTTACGGGTTTTATAACTATATCTGGCGTAATTCCCGTTCATTTTACTATATGTTGTAGTATCCCGTTTTTCGCACGGAGGCGCGTAAATGTCGTATAAATTCAATCCCGAAAATCCTTTTAGAGACAAGCAAACCCAGTCAAAAACTGCTGTCCAGGCCGACGGTTCAGTTGGTTTGGCAATGGAGCATTTCTTTTCGACACCCGGCGTTCATCCATTTGAACAGCTTGAATGGGAAACACGTTCAGCTAAGATTGCCGGTGATAACGGACAGGTAATCTTCGAGCAGGATAATATCGAAGTGCCGACCTCCTGGAGTCAATTGGCAGTAAAGGTCGTGGCCAGCAAATACTTTTATGGTGATATCGAATCTGGCCAGCGGGAGCATTCGCTAAAACAGCTTATCCATCGTGTTTGCAGGGCGATTGCCGACCGCGGCAGAAAAGACGGTTACTTTGCCACTGACGAAGATGCCGAAATTTTCTATAATGAGCTGATATGGCTGTGTGTGAACCAATATGGGGCATTCAATTCGCCCGCATGGTTTAATGTAGGCCTTTTTGACGTTTATGGCGTTGCTGGGGGCAGGCATAATTTCCATTGGGACCCGGAGCGTAAAGAAGCTGTCCCCTGCAAAAACAGCTATGAACATCCACAGGCCTCAGCTTGTTTTATACAGTCGGTTAAGGACTCAATGGAAGACATAATGCGCCTGGCGGCAAGCGAGGCAATGCTGTTCAAGCACGGCTCAGGAACCGGGACCGACCTTTCGACGCTGCGAAGCAGTAAAGAGAAGCTCTCCGGCGGAGGCAAACCTTCGGGCCCGCTAAGTTTTATGAGGGTTTATGACCAGATAGCTGCTGTAATCAAATCTGGCGGTAAAACCCGGCGGGCGGCAAAAATGCAGTCACTAAAGGTTAGCCATCCTGATATCGAGGAATTCATTACCTCAAAGGCCGAGGAGGAAAAAAAGGCCTGGGCACTCATTGAAGCCGGCTACAACGGAGAGTATAACCAGCAGGCTTACAGCAGCGTAATGTTTCAGAATTCCAATCTTTCCGTGCGCGTTACCGATGAATTTATGCAGGCGGTGGAAAAAGATGCAAAATGGGCCACCCACGCTGTAACAACAGGCAAGAAGATGCAGGAACATTCTGCACGCAGGCTGATGGAGTTGATTTCTGATGGCACGAGAATTTGCGGCGACCCGGGCCTGCAGTACGACAGTACAATCAATCGCTGGCACACCTGCCCCAACTCCGGACCGATTAATGCTTCGAATCCCTGCAGTGAATATATGTTCATAGATGACTCAGCCTGCAATCTGGCCTCACTGAACCTTATGAAGTTTCGCAGGGAGGACGGCTCTTTCGACGTTACCGGCCTTAAAAATGCCGTCAGATTGTTCATTATTGCCCAGGAAATCCTGGTTGATAACGGCAGTTACCCGGACAAATCGATTACCGTCAATAGTCACCTCTTCCGTCCGCTTGGTCTGGGCTACGCCAACCTTGGCTCTCTTGCTATGAGTCTGGCCCTTCCTTATGATTCCGACCAGGCACGGGCCTTAGCATCGGCTGTCAGCGCTATATTGACCGGAAGTGCTTATACGACAAGTGCCGAAATCGCCTCAATCAAAGGGCCTTTTCAGGAATTTCGCGGGAATGCCGATGCTATGCTGAAGGTTATAAATATGCACCGTCAGCACGTCCTTAATATCCCGGAACCGCACTGCCCTGACTATATACGCAACGCCGCCCGTGATACCTGGGACCAGGCCTTTGACGCCGGCTCCAAAGTCGGTTTTCGTAACGCTCAGGCAACCGTCCTTGCCCCGACAGGGACCATCGGCTTTATGATGGATTGTGATACCACCGGCATAGAACCGGACATCGCCCTGGTCAAATACAAGCTGTTAGCTGGCGGCGGAATGCTCAAGCTCGTCAACAAGACCATCTCGATGGCCCTCGACAAACTTGGTTATAGCGCCGAAGACATCAAATCAATCTGCGACTACATTGACGAAAATGAAACCATCGAAGGTGCGGAAAAACTTAACCCCGCTCATCTGCCTATCTTTGACTGTGCTTTTAAGCCCCGTAACGGCAAAAGGCACATTCACTACTTGGCACATCTGAAAATGATGGCTGCGGTCCAGCCGTTCATATCCGGTGCTATCAGCAAAACTATCAATATGCCCAAAGAAAGCACAACCGAGGAAATCTCAGCCGCTTATATGGAGGGATGGAAGCTCGGATTAAAAGCGGTGGCAGTCTATCGCGATGGTTCCAAAAGGCTTCAGCCGGTCTCCACCCAAAAGCATAAGGAGACCAGGGCCAAAACTGATGCCGAAGTGCCGATTCAATCTCGTCCATACAGGCATCGTCTGCCGGACACCCGCCAAAGCATAACGCATAAATTTTCTGTCGCAAATCATGAAGGCTACCTGACGGTGGGGCTATATGAGGATGGTCAGCCTGGTGAAGTGTTTATCACTATGGCCAAGGAGGGCAGCACCGTCGGGGGCCTTATGGACGTTATAGGCACCTGTACTTCACTGGCACTTCAGTATGGCGTGCCTTTAATTACACTGGTGGACAAATTCCGGCACGCACGCTTCGAGCCGTCCGGAATGACATCGAACAGAGACATTCCTTTTGCAAAAAGTCTGATTGATTACATCTTCTGCTGGCTGGGCTGTCGATTCATACCCGGCTATGCCGAGCAGAACACACCTAATAGAGCGGCCGTCCCGCCCGAAAAGGAAAGTAAGAATACTACAACAGCAAGACAGCTTGTAGAAAAGACCAAAGACCTTGCACAGAAAATCGCCGAAGCAAAAACTGCCGCGAAAACTAAAGAAAAGACAGCTCGTGCAGAAAAAGACCCTATGGCCTCGAAACCGTTATCTAAGCAGCCCCCTGCTGCTGGCAAAAGCAGATTTGCCGGCCTTGCCAACCGAATTGGTGCTTTCGTAAGTTCCGTTGTTTCCGATGAGGATGGCCAATTGCAGTCCGAGGCTGATGTTATGCAGCTATTTAACGCCCAGTTCGAGCATTTCTCCGACGACGCCCCCGCCTGTGACATCTGTGGTGCCATTACCGTCCGCAACGGCACCTGCTATAAATGCTACAACTGCGGAAACTCTATGGGCTGCTCGTAGCAGGTTGTGGGGTTCTTTTACCCTTTACCGTTTGGCAAGATAGTTATGCAACCTCTTTTTAATGTATCTTTTGCCCCACGTTGCCTTCAAATATCTTTCTCGATTGGCTGCATCCTGTTGATTTAGACATCCTTCCCAGTAAACCAGTTTCAAAGGCCGCCGGCTCTTTGTTGTCGAAACTTCACCGCTTTTATGCTCCTCTAATCTTTTTTTGATATCGCTCGCAATACCAATGTAAAATTTATGATCTTTCTCCGATTGCAAAACATACACATAATGAAATTCTTTCATAAAACTATCTTACCACACCTATATAATGAAATGCGATAGTTTACCCTCTTCTATGAGATGCGATAGTTTACCCCGTGAGATAATAATCCAGCAAAATGCCTCCGACGTTTTTTCCTAAACCACCTTCGGACTGCTTCAAACAAACATAACTCTTATCTCACCGGGGCATCTCATCACGACCTCTGCCAGCTTACCCCGACGGTCTCAGTTTCAAAGTGTTTTCGCTTGCCGTTTTCATCGTAGCGGAAATTGGCTACGTGACTATTTCACATAGGGGCTTCTTTGACAATACGTACCTCATTTGAGTCCTTGCTCACATAAACCAAAATATATTTGTGAGGCATGCCCCAGTAAGGAAACATATACAGGTCACAGTCCTCATTTATCTTTTTATCTTTTATCGTCCCCCATTCTTCGACATCTTCCGCTGTTGTAAGCACTCGAGCTGGTTTACCCAATTTCTTAATTGCTTCGGATAATGGAAGCCCAGCTTTAACTTCTTTAAGGAGTTAACTTAACCGTTCCGCAGAGCGTTCTTTTAGGTAATCAGATACAAATATAATACTGAGTACAAAGCAAAAACATATAGCAGCTACTATAAAGGTGATTTTCTTATTTGACCACATTACAATTTATCCAATAGCGGTGACTTTTTCCTTTAATATTTTCACATTCTCCCCCAAAATCCCACAACTTTCAATCCCAAAAATTAGCTATTGCCGCCTCCAGTTCGGCCTTTTTTACGCAATACGATATACGCACGACGCAATACTCAATAAACTCGACTTATCACCATACACCAGATACGATTCACGATACACGAGATACGATATTTGAGATACGCTTCACGCTTCACGAGATACGGAAAAAATTCCCTGATTTTTTCGAACGTTTCTATACATTTTTCGAATATTTCTATACAGTTTTCGAACGTTTTCCAATATTTTCCAATATTTTCTATCATATGCTCATAAACCAGCGCCGTTACCCCCTTTCTCCCCATTTTACGATCGACGAACCACGAGCGACCTGTGCCTTAGGTACAAGCGACTATTATGCTTACCCTGCTTCTCCACGCAATACTAAATACGCACGACGCTATACGAAACCATCCCCGCGAAGCTTGTGCCTTAGGTGCGGCTCCACAATTTTGCATTTTACATTTTTATTTTTAATTTTTTTCTTCTGCCTCGACAGCAGCAACGCCCCCGCGGCCTGTGCCCTAGGTGCTCCTGAGCATAGTTAAGCCCCCGCGGCGCCTGAGCGGAATCAATCAAAAATGGGGATACTTGTTGAGTAAAATCAAATTTTTTCAAATTTTTTTAAACCCTTTTCCTGCAATGACTTACAAGATTTTTATCTTCAAAAAATCCTCGATTTTTCACATCAAAAGTGCGGGTACCTCCAATTATGAAGGGGTGTACTTCTGCCCCAAATCGCCCAGCAGGGCAAGGTCTTGGATCCAGCAGGCCCGGGTCAAGAATGACTAGCAGTTATTAATCTTGTAGTGGAGTTTACTTCGCCGTTTGTAAGGCAGTTGGAAACCCCATAGGAGATTCTCTATCAACTAAGAACGATGAACTATAAACAAACAAAATTATGCAAAACGAACCCAATTTCTAAAAACGAAAAATCGAACGTAATCTGTTATTTGACAAGTGAATACGGCAATAATTCGAACATCCCTGCGATGCAAAAACGAACCCAAAACGAACCCAAACGAACCCAATTTATAGTGAGCCTGCCTGCCCTGAGCGAGGCCGAAGGGTCGAACCTATTTCAAACAGCTTCATTTATTATGGATTGAGCCAAAAATATTGAATTTTTTTATGCCTCGGAAATAGTTTGACAGATTCGCCCAATTCGTTAATATGCTGGTTTTTACTATGTAGGAGCTTTGCTTTAATGAAAAGCTTTTTGGCGAAAAAAGGTGAGATTGAGCAAAAATGGTGGCTGGTCGACGCCGATGGAACCGTACTCGGCCGAATGGCAGCCAGGATAGCTCCTATACTTATGGGCAAGACCAAGCCCACATATACGCCAAATACCGATACCGGCGATTATGTAATTGTGGTAAACGCCGACAAAGTAAAGATTACAGGAAGAAAAGCCCAGGTCAAAGAATATGATTATTATACTCATCATCCCGGCGGCCACAAATTTGTCAGTTTCGCCGATATGATGGCGAGAAAACCTGAAAAGGTAATTGAATTGGCGGTAAAGAGAATGCTGCCGAAGAACGCTTTAGGCAGAGCGATGTTTAAAAAGCTGAAGGTTTATCGCGGCCCGGAGCATGACCACCAGGCCCAGAAACCCGAAAAATTAGAGTTGTTCTAAAAGGATATGGCAAATTATGGCAGAAACCCAGGCGAATAATCCAGTTGATAGTCCGAAAGCCGATGCAGCGGTTTCGGCCCCGAAGCCGCAGCGCAAACACGTAAAGAAGCCGGATAAAGGCAGTTACTACTGGGGCCTCGGCAGAAGGAAAAGTTCTGTCGCCCGTGTCAGAATCAGACCCGGCGACGGCAAACTGCTGATTAACAAAAGACAGCTTAGTGACTACTTTTCCAGAGGGCAGGATAAAGAGGCTGTCTTGGCACCTCTGAAGACGGTTGAGGGCGAAAAAGCGTTCGATGTTTTTGTTAATGTTCGCGGCGGTGGAACTACAGGCCAGTCCGGAGCTGCACGTTTGGGAATCGCCCGGGCATTGAAGAAATATGACGAAAACTATCTCCAGCCGCTGCGTGACGGTGGTCATCTTACCCGTGACAGCAGGATGGTCGAGAGAAAAAAGCCCGGTCAATCCGGTGCAAGGAAAAGATTCCAGTTCTCGAAACGTTGATTTGCATCTTTCACGTTTTGTGATTACAATGAGCCGCCGGAAAAAAAGGCGGCTTTTTTTTGAAGGAGATTCTATGATTCGTGTTGCGATAATAGGAGCGAGCGGCTATACCGGAGCCGAGTCGATAGAAATAATTCTGCGCCATAGTGAGGCCGAGCTTACTTACCTGAGCGCTCTGCCTGAGGAGTGCGGAGCAGTCGAGGATGTTTTTCCGCGTTTCAAGGGTCGATGCAATTTACAGATTGAGCCGCTGGATATCGACAAACTCTCCGGCCTGGCTGATGTTGCGCTGTGCTGCCTGCCGCATAAAGTGTCGATGGGATTTGTGCCCGAGCTTTTGAAAGTGGGACTGAAGGTCGTTGACTTCAGTGCAGACTACCGTATAAAAAGCACAGAAGTTTACGAAAAATTTTACCAGGTAAAACATACCGACACAGCCAATCTTAAGCGAGCGGTTTACGGTCTGCCGGAATTGTTCCGTGAGCAGATAAAAGGCGCTGATTTGATTGCCAATCCGGGCTGTTACCCTACGGGCGCCTTGCTGGCTACGATACCACTGCTGAAGGAAGGTCTTGTAGAAACAGACTCGATTATCGTAAATGCCGTGACCGGTATAACCGGAGCTGGGAAAAACCCATCAGTTAAATTTCACTTTCCCAATATGAATGAGAACATATTCGCTTATGGAATCGGCTCGCACCGGCATATGCCGGAGATGGAGCAAATCGCCGGCCAAGTCGCTGGCGCTGAGGTCCAGATACTGTTTCAGCCGCACGCGGGACCTTTTGACAGAGGTATTCTTTCGACAGTCTATTGTCAGCCGCAAAAGGAAGTATCCGGTGAACAATTGACAAAATTGTATAAGGATTTCTATGCCAGCGAATCCTTTATGCAGATACTCAATAATGCGCCCACTGTTAAAGATGTTGCAGGGACAAACTATTGCCATATCTTTGTAACCTGTGTGAAGGGTAGAATCGTAGTCTTTTCGGCAATTGACAATCTCGTAAAAGGCGCCTCAGGCCAGGCAATTCAGAATATGAACATTATTTTCGGCCTTGAAGAATCGCTTGGTTTAGATTGATTGGGAAGGTATAATTATAGTTTGATGATGACATATAAGGGATGAAAGAATGTCAGAGAGATGGAAAGATTGGCTGGCACAGGCCAAAAAGGATTTGAAGCATTCACAAAATGCCTGCAAAGACGGCGATTATGAGTGGGCATGTTTCAGTTCGCAGCAAGCTGCCGAAAAGGCGGTAAAGGCAGTTTTTTTCAAGCATCACGGTGAGGGTTGGGGGCATTCGGTTTTCGGGCTGCTTAAAGCACTCGATGAAAAAATGAGGGTAGGAGATGAAGTTTTTGAAGCCGCGAAGATTTTGGATAAGCACTATATACCGACGAGGTATCCTAACGGTTTTGACAGCGGGATACCAGCTGATTATTACACGAAGAAAGAGGCTCTGGAAGCGATTAAGAATGCACAAGAAGTCATCAAATTCTGTGAGAGTTGTCTTTGCTGATAAGAATAGAATTCTACAACAATTGAGAAAGTATGCACGGCAGCTTAAACGAAAACCGGAAGTTGAAGGCGTAGGTTTTTTTGGTTCTTATGCTACTGATACTTATGGCCCGGCCAGCGATGTGGACCTGTTGATAATTCTCCGACATAGTAACAAACGTTTCCTTGACAGAATTCCCGATTTTTTACCTTACAATCTTTCGGTTGGCTGTGATGTCTTCCCATACACAAGCGACGAAATCGATAAAATGAAACAGGATGACAATCCTTGGATACAACATGTTCTTGAAGAGGTGGTCTGGCTTTAAATGACCAATCAAGACCGAAAAATAGCTGACTGTGGATCTGTCAAGGTTCAATAGAATGCGTATGACAAATAATACTATCACAGGGCCGCGGGGGTTTTTGGCGGCGGGGATAAGGTGCGACATCAAAAAATCGGGCGGCGAGGATTTAGGGCTGATTGTCTGTCCGACCGGTGCAAAAGCAGCGGCGGTCTTTACAACTAACAAAATCACCTCGGCAGCAGTAGAGATAAGCAAACGGCACATTCAAAGCGCTATTATCTATGCGGTAGTTGCAAATTCCGCCAATGCCAACGCATGCACAGGAAAGCTCGGAATTAAAAACGCAGTAAAGATGTGTGTCGAAACAGCTAAACATATCGAAGCCGACCCGCATAATGTGCTTGTCGCATCGACCGGAATTATCGGCAGGCAACTTGCTATCGACAAAATAACAAAAGGCATCTCAAAGGCGGTTGATAAGCTCTCGGCCTCGGCTAAAGCTGGATTGGATTTTGCAAAGGCGATAATGACTACCGACACAAAGCCGAAACAGGCCGTTCGCAGATTCGAAATGTCCGGCAGAAGGATTACAATAGCCGGTGCTGTCAAGGGGGCGGGAATGATTGCACCAAATATGGCGACTACACTTTGCTTTATTACTACCGATGCAGCCATAACAAAACCGCTGCTAAGCAAGGCATTAAAGAGTGCTATCGGCGATTCGCTGAACAAACTAACGGTTGACGGCCATCAGAGTACTAATGATACCGCTATTATTCTTGCCTCCGGCCTGGCGGGAAATCGGCCGATTGTTAGTCAGTGCCCGCGATACAAAAAGTTTACAAAGATACTGGCAGAGCTATGCGATGATTTAGTTAAACAAATGGCACTCGATGCTGAGGGGGCAACACGGATGTTTAAGGTGATAGTTAAAGGCGCAGCGACGAAATCCGACGCCGCCAAGGCAGCACGGGCCGTTGCAAGTTATGACCTTTTAAAATGCGCAGTCCATGGCGGCGACCCCAACTGGGGCAGAATAATCTGCGCAGTTGGTTCGTGCGGAGTTAAGTTAAATCCCAATAGACTATCTTGCTCGATAGGAAATATTGCCGTTTTTAGAAATGGTCGGCCTGTGGAGTTCGATACGAAAAAAGCCTCTAAAATCATATTGCAAAAAGAACATTCAATCACGGCAGATTTAGGGACGGGCAAATATAGTGACTTCTGCTACGGCTGCGACCTGAGCAAAGACTATGTAACAATTAACGCTGATTACCACACATAATCTGGGGGCAGGATGAAATTTATCATCGATTGTATATATATGCTGGCCGCTGCGGCAATGACTCCCACCGTTGTATATCGAATGCTCAAATACAAACGGTATCGCACCGGCTGGGCAGACCGTCTCGGTAAAATTGCCCGCAAAGACCCCGCACTGAAAAAATGTATCTGGCTTCACGCCGTTAGCCTCGGTGAAGTTAACGCTTCTAAAACCATCGTAAAGGAGCTTGAAAACAAATTCAGTGATTTTGAAATTGTAATAACAACTACTACCGACACAGGCTTTGCCCGTGCAACCGCCATTTTCGGTGCCAATTATAAAGTGTTTTACTTCCCGCTCGATCTCTCCTGTATAATGCATCGTGCCTTTCGCGGAATCCAGCCGGCAGTTTGCCTGCTGATGGAACTGGAAGTTTGGCCCAATTTTGTTCTTATCGCTGACCAGCTTAATATCCCTGTCATTGTGGTTAATGGTCGAATCACCGATAAAAGTTTCTCCAAATATAGAAAGATTAAACCGTTCGCCAAGAAAATATTCCGAAAGTTAAGTCTCATTCTCGCCCAGACGGACGAATATGCCCAGCGTTTCATAGAAATCGGCTGCCGGGTTGAAAAAGTGTTCATTACCGGCTCACTGAAATACGACACCGCTCAAATCGTCGACAAGGTCGAAGGTGCAGACGAACTTGCGACACAACTGAATATCGGCGATGAAAGATTGTGGGTCGCAGGCGCAACTGGAAACGATGAAGAACAGAGTATTCTCGATGTTTATAAGCGATTGACGCAACAGGAGCAGTTCAGCAACCTGCGTCTGGCCATTGTCCCTCGCAAGCCAGAGCGATTTAATGAAGTAGCAGACCTGATAATACAGAACGGATTCGGCCTGATACGTTATAGTGAAATAAAGGAAAAAGCCGCAGAAGACACAGAGAAAGAAATCATCAATCATCAATCAACAATAATCAATGTCATTCTGGGTGATACTATGGGAGACTTGCGAAAATTTTACTCACTTGCAACGATAATTTTTGTCGGCCGCTCACTTGTGCCGATGGGCGGCTCCGATATGACCGAGGCCGCCGCCTTGGGCAAGTGCACCATATTCGGCCCATACGCATTTAACTTCAAACAGACCGTTGACGCCCTTTTAGCCGACGAAGGCGCTATTTTGGTCAAGGATAAAGAGGACCTGCTTCAAGCAATGCAGAAATGTTTAAGCAAACCGAGCTTTGCCAGGAAAATCGCTCGAAACGGCCGAAACGTAATCAAAAAAAACCAAGGCGCAACCATAAAAACCATCGACCTTATCGAAAAATTTCTGAATACTGGCTTATAAAACCTCGAATCGTAAGTTCAGGCCATTTCGTTATCCCTCTTCCTCAAGTTTTTTGGAATAGATAGTCGATAATTCAGTATCAGGTATCGTTGAAAGAATCTCGCTCATTGGAAAAAGCTCAAATACCAGAAGGCCCGAAAAATGACAAACAAATCTGTTTTCACGTTTTTGGTTTTAATAATACTTCTAACAACAAATCCAGCACCAGCAGTCATCAGGTATAATGTAGTCGATTTAGGCACCTTGGCTGGTTATGAATATTCACGAGCCTGGTCTATCAATAACAATGGACAGATCGTTGGATGGGTAGAAGAAAGGGACTCTTATACACAAAGGGCGATATTATTCGATGCAACCGGCGGCGGTAATAACATCGACATGGGAACATTGGGTGGAGAAAGCAGTGCGGCTTTGTCAATTAATGACAGCGGGCAAATTGTCGGAAGTGCCGATAATGATGCCAGCCCACTAATCTTTTGCCCAACAATATTTGACACCAGTGGTGGAGGAAATAATATTGAACTGGGTGATAATGGTGTTGCTGACTCAATAAATAACAACTGCCAAATTGTAGGCTATGCAGGGAGTCTTGAGAATTGCCGTGCAGTATTATTTGATCCCACGGGTCAAGGCAATAATACGGACCTTGGCACACTGAACGGATACCTCTATTCGGTAGCTTACGGAATAAACAACAACGGTTACATTATTGGATATGCCTTTAATACTTTAAGCTCGATAGGAGGGGACTATCGTGCAGTGCTATTTGATCCAACTTGTCAGGGCAACAACATTGACCTCGGCACACTCGGTGGAGAGTCCAGTGCGGCTGTGTCGATAAATGACAACGGCCAAATCGTAGGCCGTGCAAGTATCAGCCCCAGTCCCGATCCTGACAACCGATGGTTTGACCACGCAGTGATGTTCGACCCTGATGACGCAGAAAACAATATCGATTTAGGAACACTTGACGGATTTAACGGTTCGGTGGCAGCTTCAATTAATAACAAAGGCCAAATTGTAGGGCAGGCTTGGGAAGTGCAGTATGGTTTTGCAGACAACTTCCGTGCGGTACTCTTTGACCCTACTGGTGGTGGTAACAACATCGACCTTAATGATTTAATCGATCCCGATATCGGATGGAAGCTTAGTGCCGCATTCTGCATAAACGATAACGGCTGGATAGTGGGCTCTGGCACTAATCCGGACGGCAATTATCGAGCATTCCTGCTTACACCCGAACCAGCTACAATTTTACTTTTTACCCTTGGAGCAGTATTTTTACGAAAGATTAGCCGTTAAACTATTATCTTATTCTTTTTGCTACCGCTTCGATATGCTCCGGCCCTGTCCCGCAGCAGCCGCCTAAATTAATTCTGCCAGGTAACTTATGTCAACTTTGTGATAAGACTCTCAGCATGGTCAATAAACCTTCTCGTATCTTCCATCCAGCCGGCAACATCTTCGGCTCTGAAACGAACAAAATCGTCGTAGTCTCCTCTGTGCCGATTATCAAATAATAAGTCAAAATGTGTGCCCATTTCCTTCGGTATCAGACCTGTTTTCACAAACTCTTGGTGCATCAATGAGCGAAGATAGCCGTGTTTGCTTGTTGAGAAATCTCGTGTGAGCAGTAGTGCCGAGACCGCGTAGAAACAAGCATAATACAGCCGATTGACATAAGCATTCAGATGTCCCCCATCAAATAACATTTTGGCCTCGTCTAAGGCCTCGCGTGCCCGTTCCATCCGGTATCTAATCAATGCGTGTTCTTCTCTTGTCATAACAGCACCCCTTCACGGTCAACATTTTTATGAAAAGGCATAGCCCTGTAAAGAGGGGTATGCCACTGCTGTCTGTTATAGATAACCAAGGTCAGAACAGCACCGGTGTCGAGCTCAAGAGGGTATATGCTTTCTATCATTTTCTCGTGAACTGGTATATCTGCGGAACCGCTTGTCAGAACAAGGATGTCGTAATCGGAATATTCGGTAGCATCACCGCGAGCGCGCGAGCCATACAAAATCACGTCCGCATCCGGCACAACCTGTCTTATGGCCTTTTTGCATTGCCTCAGTAGTTCTATTTCCTCGGCCTTACCTTTCCACGAATCGATAGAAATCACTTGCACAATCCTGAAAATGTTCTAAATTGTTCTTTCTTATATTATCGGAATCAGGGGGCTATTTCAACTTTTTTAACCGCTTTAATGTGCTCCGGCCCGGTTCCACAGCAGCCACCGATGATGTTCACGCCGGCTGAATGAATCTTTTCCGCCGCCGCTGCAAAATCTTCAGGAGAAACCTTATAAACCGCCCTGCCGTCAACCAACTCCGGTTTACCTGCGTTAGGCTCAGCAAAAATCGTCACTCGGGATTTCTCTAAGGCCTTTACTGTAGAAATATACTTTTCCGCGAGTCCTACATATTCATCAAGCGACAGTGTGCCGCAATTAAATCCGACCGCATCAACACCAAGTGAAACCATTTTGGTAACCGCGGATTCGACATCTACCCCCATCATCGTTCGGTAATCATCACCAGCTTTATCAAAGGCCATTGACGCAAATACAGGCAAAGCACTGCTTACTGATTTTACCGCTTCGATAGCGATTGTAACCTCTTCAAGGGCAGTCATTGTCTCAATTATAAAACCATCCACCCCTCCTGCTGAAAGCGCCTTTGCCTGTTCGGTAAAAGCATCTTTTAGCTCTTCCGGCTCCAGGTTACCCAAAGGCTTGAGAAAATCACTGCTCGGCCCAATATCGCCTAATACGTATTTTTCCTCACCTGCTGCCCGCCTGGCTATTTTTACTGCTTCTGTATTTATCTCTATAACTTTGTCGCCGAGTCCGTGCCGGCCTAAGGCAATTTTGTTGGCTCCGAACGTATTAGTCAAAACCGCATCGCTGCCCGCTCGAAAATAAGACCGGTGAATCTCCAAAATGGTATCGCCCTGCTCAATATTCAGATAATCGTAGCAGCAGCCCAATTCTATGCCGCGGGCAATCAACTGTGTCCCCATCGCACCATCCAGCAGAAACAAGCCCTCACTTATTCTTTTTCTTAAACTTATTTTGGTCATAAACAAACTTTATTCTTATTTGGGCTGTTCGATAATATTGCCGTCGACAATTCTATAAATATGCGCAAAACCTTGTGGCTGCGGACGAACAAAGAGCCGTCCTCGCTGCTTATCGGTGAAGTTCGCTGGTTTCATAGAACCAAGAGTAATTTGAACCGAATCTTCTTTATCACCATTGGTTCGGTTAATAATCCTTATAAATTTCGGTACAAAAAAGCCTTTGACCAGTTCTCTGTATTTATCCACTTCCATAACGATATCAGCTTTGCCATCATCACCGAAATATTCGATTTTTCTGATTAAATAATCGCAAGTGTCGATATATATCTTCTTGGTTTCAGTACCACCTCTTTGTTGTGTAAGCACATCAAAAACCACCTCATTCGACAATGACCAGCTCTTCAAATCGCCGACTGTTACAACTCCTAAAGCTTCGAGCACCAATTTCGGACTAATCATCAGCTTTTCAGGATAACTTTCCTCTGACCACCGCCCCCACCAGAAGCTACTGACCTCTTTCAGTTTCACCGCCAGCCAAAATTCATCTTTATTTGAGCCGAGAACTATCCCTTTGGGGTCAAAAGCAATATCTCCCTGCATATAGATTTCGACCGGCGGATTTACCCACAGTTTTACCGGAAAATTCTCCTTTTGTGGTTTACCATCTCCATTGTAATACTGTAAAAGACACTGCCCATCAGCCTTCAGTGGCGCTATGTTTGCTAATCGCGTTCTTAACGTGGATAGCGACTCTGCTGCAGATTCTTTTCCCGGGCAAACCTGAACCGGCTTTTGTATCCGGGCGGCACAGCCGACAAAAATCAACATTGCCAAGACAACAAACAGTAAGCAGAACAACTTACCTTCTGTATTCTGTATTATGTATTCTGCCTTCTGTCTTCTGTCTTCCAACATTTATAAATCCGTTTGTAAAATCTCGCCTATCTGTGAAGTCAATTGTTTAACCTGCTCATCGTCAAGCTTGGGATTTATTACCTCGACGAATTCCTTCTCGCCGGTTATTCTCAATCGCCAGATTTCCCTGCCATCTTTGGTTTCGGAGGAGTCATATTTCAGGCGTCTTTTTCGCATCAGGACCAGTGCCAAGACAAAGCGAAAGTTTATTTTTTCCTGCTCGGTTTCTTTTCCCAGCCGTTCGAAAAAGGCCATCAACATTTCATCATCGACAAATCTATGCTTTTTCTCATCGGGCTGCGGCAGCTTGGTTTTCCAGTAACAGAACACAGCCGGTCTTCGCTGCCGCCAGTAATCATCGCAAAAATCCCGCCGCGCCAATCCTTCCCCTATCTCCACCAGAGCGGCGAAATATTCTTCGCCGTACCCGATTTTCTTCCCCGTTCCGCAGCATTGGCCAAGCGGCCTACTTACTTCCCACTCATCCATTTTTTCTACTCTCTACTATTCAAGCCAGCATTTCCCGATTAACTTATGGCCGGTCACCCTAATAGTTATGGTTGAACCGCATCTTTTGATTTCCTCTGCCGCGCCAGCGCAGAGGCCAGGTTTTTACTCGCCTCGGCAAAATCTGGTTTTAGCCGCAGCGCCTCTTTATACTGTTCAATTGCCTCGTCCACCCTACCCTGCTTTAACAAAGCCGTTCCCAGATTATTATAGACAAGAGGATAGTCCGGCTTTAACTGAATTGCTTCTTTATACTGTTTTATTGCCTCGTCCACTTTACCATGTTCTACGAGTACCGCACCCAGATTATTATATACCAGATATTCAATGGAATCATCCAACTTCCGCTGAAGCGCCTTTCTGTAATATTTAATTGCCTCGTCGACCTTGCCTTGTCCCCGCATCGCTTCGCCCATATAAAAATAAGTTTCATTATAATCCGGTTTCAGCCGCAGTGCCTCGGAAAGATACCCCATCGCTTCCTCATTAAGGCCTCGCTTATTCATCCCGATGCCGACGAACTGGAAAAATTCGGCCTCGAAAGCGCCCTGTTCCTGACAGAATGGTCCCGGCAGGGTCGATAACAAAACCGCCCCAGCAGCCACGGCTGCCATGAGCATAAACTCCCGCCATCGGCCCTGTATAATCCTTTCAATCACACTGACAAGCCCAGCCGCCGCGAGTATTGCAAAAATCGGAATCACCGGCGCCTTATAACGGCTCGCAACAAAAAACAGAATTACGGATAAAGGATACAACACAACAAAAAGTATCACCGGCGCTGAAATCCGTCTCCAGTTGAAAATTACGCCCAATACCGCCAGCGGAAAAATCACCCCAAATGGAAATCCAAACCCCCCGGCCTTCCACGTCAGTAGTCGCAGTAACCGCGACCACCTGCCGAATATATATATACTTACGTTTCTCGGAATTTCTCTTGAGCAGATAAACTCCAGCGTCTTATGTCCCAGCCCCTTGGCAAAGTCAAGTGGCTGATTCTTCACGTATTCTATCACTCGCTGCTTAAAAAAACTGTCTTCATCCATCGCACTCTCACCCATCCCGTGCTGTGATGGAAGCTTAATCATTTTGTCCCAGTCTCCCCCCGGTCGTATAGTCAACGTCTGGCAGCGATTCGGATTATTCCCGATGTATAAGTTAATCCCTCCTGAAGTGGGTAGAATCGAAAAATTCCCGACAGCATACATCATTGCAACGCCAACCGGCGCTGCAACTAACGCAATCCCTGCGAAAAGAAGGCCGAATCTTGTCATAAGCGATAATTCTCGCCGAACCCGCAATCTTAGCCAAATACATCCGGCAAGAAAAAAAGGCAACAACGTCGGACGGGTAATGATGCCCAAAGTGCCACATAGACCCAGAAAAAACCAGTGCCAACCTTTGTCTTGCTCTTTCGTTTTCAGGATAAGCAATATAATAACAACTACCCAGAATGCTTCCCAGGCTGTCGCTAAAAGCTCCGATTCATAAAAGAACATCGGCCCATAAAACGCCGTAATAAGCCCTGCTACGACACCAATCCGCCTGTCGAAAATCTTTTCCCCCAATCTGTAGGTTAGCGCACAGGTTAAAGCCCCTAACAGCACCTGAATAACCTTTGCGGAAATGATTGAGCTGCCGGTAAAACAATAGACTACTGACAAAAAAAATGGATAAAAAAACGGCTGCCAGAAAAAATTACTTCCCAACATTCGGTTCTTGACAAACGCCCTTGCTGTTTCATCATAGATTTTGGAATCCACAATTGGCGTTTGGAATGATGGATTGGCCGAGTTTTCATAAAGGTAGATAAGGCGAATGGTAAGCGCAAGAGAAAAAACAATAAAAGCTATCAAAAAGCTGCGTTTAGTAAGACTTTTTGTGTCCTCAGCAGCATTCATCTGACCATCATCGCGATTGTCGACTTCCCACTCATCCATTTCTTATCTTTTCTACATTTTATTCAAACTTCAGCCATTCACATATATTTGCTGCTGTTTTTGGCCCTATACCCCTGACTTTCTGCAAATCGTCACAATCTCTAAAGGGCCGAGCCTCATTATCATAGAAATTTTCACGATAAGCTATTATCGCCTCAGCACGAACCAAACCTATACCCGGCAGTCTGGCCAAACTCGCTCGCGGCGCATAATTTGGATTTATTCGGCTCTCTAACCTGATTTCGTACAACTGCCCGAATCTGGCAAGGCTCGAAACCATAAAACAAACAGATATGCAAACAGATGCGCTCAAAACTAAACAGAACGCAAATGATTGAACCTTGTTCTGTGACGCATTAGTTCGTTGGATAAAATCATCAGTTGTCACGGTTAATTTTCAATTCACCTTCGTGGCGTAAGCCACCTTGATGGCTGATTAGCAGCTTCTTACCTATTAGCCGAAAATAGCATTATGCAGTTTCCTCAGCGTTCTAAACGATTCTCTGGGTTCAAGCTGAGCCGTCAACAGACCGCTATTGGCTATAACACCGTTATTTGTATCTGCAAGGTTTGAATATGTCACCCGTTCGACAAATGGTTTGCCAAGAGCTATCTTATAGAACTGCTCAATCCATTGTCCCTGCCGCGATTGGTCCCACTTCTCGTGCCATATACCGGCAACTTTGCCATCGTATAAACCACCACCGTCTTGGCTCGGCACCTCCACCTCAGTTATATATAATGGCTTGGCTACGACCGCAAAGTAATCCAAACCTGCCGATATCTGCATCATATCTCTAATGTGCATGCCAGCCTGATTCTTGCCAAACTGCATCGCCAATCCGAACGCATCAAAACTAATCCCGCTTTGCACTACCATATCCACATACACTAATGGCGGAATGGTGTTTGCTGCTGTCGCATAATATTCGCCCCAAAGATTACTGATTTCTATTATCTTCAAGGCTCTATCGCTTCCCTGTTTTACAGCCATATTGGCCGCACGGGTCATTTCCAAAACCTGTTCAAAACTGAATCCGAAGTGATTAAATGCGTTAAGACCGCTTACAACTCGCCACGCATGAATACTGCCTGAGTACCGGGCAACTATATTTGAAACGAATTGATACGCAGCTTCGCGAATCTTTTCAAACCCCGCTCCGCTCCTTAGGAGCCACTTGGGCAAGTATTCTTTCGAGAAGCGAAGCAACGGACCTGCACCGACTGCCAATTTCTTTTTACCAAGCGCACGAATGCAGGCGTCGACCGTTGAAAAATCATAAGTGCCTTTATGAGACTCTATGTGAGCCCAATTTATAGGTATCATTGCAAAACCGAACAATTTGAGCAGCTTCTCAAGATACTTGGGATTGTTAATCGCTTGGGTATCTATTCGACAACCAAAACAAACTCGGCTGAAGCCATGGTTCTTGCTTCTTGCATTGAAAAATGAGTCAGCTTGTTTCCCTGCCAGCTTTTCGGAGATGACTATGGCTTTTTCGAGTGATTTGTCTGCTAATTCAGATGCCAGAGGCGCATCGGAAATGTTTTGAACCGCCTCGATAAATAAATCCTGTGCTTCTTTGGAGAGATCTGTCAAATCCTCTAACTGATTGAAAAATAACCAGTCCTCCCGCTTATTAATGATTTGCATTAACTTGGCCCGTGCTATCTCGACATTCAAATTATATAGCTGCTCTCTTTCAGGCAGGAAGGTTGTCGGTAAAAGCACTCTGCCAAAACCATCGATTGGCCACAACAACGCCAGTCCCGCTGTCTCACCAGTCGGCTTTTCACACTCGATAATTCCGTCTTTGAATGTAATTCGCGATCGGCGAATGGCAATACCGTCACTCCCGAAAAGATATGCTCCGCACAGCGTGAACTTATCTACGACCTTGCCGTTCTTAAAAACCTGAAATCTCATCCTTTTTCTCTCAACGCTCTCTATCTTGCGCAACTTATCAACTAATTATAGCAGTTACACGCTTAAACACAATTAAATTTATCTGCCTCCAGCGGACTTTTACTGAATTTCAGAAAACTGAATTTACGATGTGGACAATTTATGTCAGTTCGAGGATGCTTTGCTCTGTGTATATGAGCTGAGCTGTTTCATTTGAAGCTCACGGAGGATATTATTATTTTCAATCAGCCCGGCAATCAAACCGGCTTGATTGAGTATTATTTCAATCAGGTCAATATTTACCAGCGTCGATTCAGAACTATATTGCGGCAGAACAATAATCACATACCCGCAGCCGGTTTGCTCGGTAGCCAATTGAGCGACAACAATACTGCACTCGTCCACCTGTGTTACAACTGGCTCAGCGCCATCATCGATTTTGGCGCAAAGCTCTTTTAAAAACGAATCGCTGATATTCAACTTGGAAAATCTTTCAGAGTTGCTGACCCAGCAATGGTCTTCACTATCCATAATTACCATAATGGGCCCACGCTCAGGCAGAATGTCAAAAACCTGCCGAGCTATCTGCTCATTCAGCGCACAATTCGGTGAAACCAGCCAATCTCCTATATCCATTTTTATATCCTATGTCTTCCGCTATCTGTTATCCGTCCTCCGTCTTTCTCGGTATAATCCGCCCCCAACTTTTTTTATTCGCGATGGAAAATGAAACTATCGATTTATCACCTAACTTATCGGACTTGTTCTTTAAGCCTTTTGCCCTTGTAACATTCTTTCACAATCGTCGCGGTCGCTGTTATGCCGCACCTCGCGCAGCCGACCTTCCACAAATTTACTCTTGAGTGATTTTTGTTCAAACTTTCTATATCCTGGGAATTCTAATCATGACACGCTTTGTTTCGGATTTGGTAAAGACCTAGTTTTATAAAGTTTCTATTTGAAAACCCGGCTAATATTTATTATAAGAAGTGGTTTATTTTAATACGGTAGTCAAAGCTATGGCAGAGCAAAAATCTTGTCAGGGATGTGACCAAAAGTACACTTGCCAGGAGATTTACCAGCAGTTAAGCAACTCCCGGGGCCCTTCGGTCGCCTTCAAAACTGTGGTTGCTTTCTTGCTGCCCTTATTGATTTTTATCGCCTCTTTAGCATGCTTTAAAGGAATTTTAGCCAGAGTAACAGACGCAAAGGAGTTGCGAATAGCCCTCGATTTTCTGCTGGCCTTGTCAGTAACTCTTGTAACGATATTGATTATAAAGGTAATAAGCAAATACCTTGATAAAAACAAATAGCATCAGAACAATATGAAAGTTGACATTAAAGGCAGATTTTCTTTCCCCGGTGGAACACACCCACCCCAAGAAAAAAACCTTACCAGTGAAAGCAGTATACAGCCGGGCCCCGCCGTAAAACAGGTGACAATAATGCTCAGCCAGCATATAGGGGCTATCTGTCAGCCGACAGTAAACAAAGGAGACATTGTCAAGGCAGGTCAAATGGTTGGCAACAGCGATGCATTTGTATCAGCTCCGGTCCATTCTCCAGTCAATGGCAAAGTAAAGGAAATCTCACTTCAGTCACACATGGTCCTGGGGCGAAGCCCGGCGGTTGTTATCGAAGCAGAGAGTGAAAATAATCCACCCAAAGAGCAGTGCTGCGATAAATTCACAAGCGATGTCGACGAAATAAAATACTCGGCCGAACAAATTTGTTCCGCTGTGCGAGAAGCAGGTATTGTCGGTATGGGCGGTGCAGGATTTCCGACAAGGGTAAAGATAGAACCGAATCCGAGATTGCCGAAAGAAACTCTGATTATCAACGGATGCGAATGCGAGCCTTACATTACTTGCGACTACCGGATTATGCTCGAATGGACGAACCAGATTATCGCAGGGGTAAAACTTACCAAGAAAACATCCGGCTGTTCACGGGTTTTCATCGGTATTGAAGACAATAAGCCCGGAGCAATTGAAGCTATAACCGAATCTCTGAAAAATTCCGGAAATGATGATATCAAGGTCATTGCAGTCAAAACAAAATATCCTCAGGGCGGCGAAAGGCAACTTATAAAAGCGATTCTGAACAAGACTGTTCCAACAGGCGGCATTCCTCCGATGATTGGTGTGGTAGTGCTGAATGTGGCCACGGCGGCAGCGATAGCAGAGGCGGTTGTCCTCGGCCAGCCGCTGACTCACAGAGTGGTAACAGTTACAGGCGAGGCAGTTGCTAATCCGGGTAATTATTACACCGCAATAGGGACAACGGTCGGCGAACTTATCGAATTCTGCGGAGGAATTACACAAAAGGCGGCGAAAGTCGTGCTTGGCGGACCGATGATGGGAATAGCGGTGGCGGATTTGAGTACGCCGATTACAAAATCATCCGGGGCGATAACCGTATTAACAAAAGAACAAATCGGAGGTGCTAAATTCGCCAGACGCCAGACAGCTTGTATCCGTTGCGGCAGATGCATAGAGGTCTGTCCGGAAAATCTGAACCCGACAAAAATAGCACATGCTGTGAAAAATAATCTTCTGGATGTGGCAGAGAGCTACTATCTTAATGCGTGTATTGAGTGCGGCTGCTGCAGCTACGTCTGCCCAGCTAATATAGAGATAACAGGATATATCAAAACAGGCAAAATTGCCCTTGCAAGACAAAAGAAAAAGATACCAAGCTGATTATTCTAATGTCAGAGAGATGACATACAAACGGCCCTTAAAGGAAAATGAGTAAATGTTAAAAGACTTGAGAGTTTCATGTGCGCCTCATATAAGTGAGCCATTTTCCACACGCAGCGTGATGATAGACGTTGTAATCGGATTGGTACCCGCTATGATAGCGGCGGGTTACTACTTCCGCATCCGCGCGGCAGTTCTTATTGCGACTTGCGTTATCTCGGCGGTCATAACGGAATGGCTCTGCAACGTTATCCGGAAGAAACCAAACTCCTTAGACGATTTCAGTGCAGTGGTTACCGGTATAATCCTTGCGTTATCGGTTCCACCGGGGCTGCCAGCCTGGGCAGCGGTAATCGGCAGTGTATTCGCTATTGCGGTAGGAAAAATGGTCTTCGGAGGATTGGGGGCCAACATATTCAATCCTGCGATGGTCGGCAGAGCATTTCTGACCGCATCTTTCGGTATGCTGATGACAACGTGGACGGTTCCGGCAACGATAGATAAAACTATGCCCATATTGGGAACAAAAAATGATGCACTATTAAATGAAAAACTCGAGGTTGTGGCAAGAACACAAGCGACACCACTGGCTCAGAGTAAAGAGGCGATAAAAAACAAAACCGGGGCAAAGAGAGTTAATAATCACCTTCCAGCAGCAGTGATTGGAGAAGTTGGTGGTTGTTTAGGTGAAACAAGTGCCATCGCAATTTTGATTGGAGGGTTTTACCTTCTCATAAGAAAGACAATAAATTGTCATATTCCTCTTGCGGTTTTTTTAAGCGCTTATGTCTTTTCAGGGGTCACATGGTTAATTAATCCCGAAGCTTATATATCACCAGCGATGCATTTGGCAAGCGGAGGTTTACTCTTATGTGCTTTTTTCATCGCAACCGACCCGGTTACTGCACCACTGACAAAAAAAGGTATGTGGATTTTCGGAATCGGCGTAGGAACGATAACAATGCTTATAAGAATTGTCGGCGAATATCCTGAAGGCGTGATGTTCTCGGTTTTGCTAATGAATGCAGTAACACCTCTGATTGACAGACTCTGCAAGTTTGCGCCGGCGGGAGGAAAACCTAATGTCTAAGATAAAACATTTTATCGAGCAAAGCTGGCTGCTCATTATCGCGTCATTTTTCTTCGGCCTTTTGATAGCGACAGCGAATACTGTGTGGTCGCCGAGGATAGAGCAAAATAAAATCACCAAGATTAATAACCTGATGAGTGGTTTGCTGCCAAAAGCCGAGAAATTCGAGCTGGCGGCAGAACTGCAAATCAAATCATCAAAAGGTAAAAAAGTAAAAAGTAATGTTTACGAAGCTCTGGCTGAACGGCAGTGTCTGGGTTGGGCGTTTAACTGTGAAGGACCGGGTTTCGCAGATAAAATCGAATTGATTGTCGCTGTGGATAAAAACTTCGAAAAATTTGCCGGCTACGCAGTCCTGGCAAGTAATGAAACCCCCGGCTTCGGAGACCGTATAAAGCTGTCCTACTACCGGCAGCAGTTCGTGGGTGCACCGATAGGTAAACTTGAGATTGCCAAGACAGGTGATGCGGAAAAAATCGATTCTGAAATCGTGGCGATAAGCGGCGCGACGGTAAGCAGCGAAGCAGTTATCAAAATAATAAATAGTTTCGTAGTGCAGGTAAAAAAGCAAATGCAGGAAAAAGGATTAATCGGCAATGGCAAGTAATGGGCAAACTACAACGACGCTATACAAACAGACGCTGCTGACGGGGTTGTGGCGCGAAAATCCGGTATTCCGTCTGCTTTTGGGTATGTGCCCGACACTGGCGGTTACCGCTGCGGTCAAGCCGGCTCTTACTATGGGGCTCAGCGTGATTTTTGTGCTGCTGTGCAGCAACATTGTGGTGAGCCTGATGCGCAATCTTCTAAAGCCACACCTGCGAATCCTGATGTTTACGCTGACTATTGCAACGTTTGTTACGATAGCAGATTTGTTCTTAAAGGCGTTTGTGCCAAGGATGAGTGAGACACTTGGACCGTATGTGCCGTTAATTATCGTCAATTGCATTATCATTTGCCGGGCGGAGGCCTGCGCAAGCAAAAATAATCTTTTCATAAGTATCATTGATGCACTTGGGATGGGAGCGGGCTTTACTCTGGCCCTGTGCGTTTTGGCGGGGGTAAGAGAAATCCTTTCGACCGGCGCGGTCTGGGAAATTAAGGTTTTACCGGCGTGGTTCGTGCCTTGGGCCGCACTAAGTATGCCGGCTGGAGCATTCATAACACTGGGACTGTTATTGGGGCTGGTAAATGTGATAAGCAAAAAACGAACATAAATAAGGAGAAAAATGGATACACTCGATACGCTACTTATGGCTTTTATATCTATCGTGCTGATTAATAATCTTGTTCTAACCAAGTTTCTCGGTATCTGTCCGTATCTTGGTGTATCAGGCAGGATAGATATGGCCTTCGGAATGGGGATGGCGGTAACGTTTGTTGTAACGCTGAGCGGGACAATGACGTGGATGATTGACCACTGGATATTGATGCCGATGAATTTGGAGGTTACCCGTTACGTATGTTTCATTTTAGTTATTGCAGGGGCCGTGCAGCTTGTTGAGATGTATATTCGAAAGTTCTTTCCTTCGCTTTACGAAAGCTTCGGGATATTTTTGCCTTTGATTACTACGAACTGTGCCATTTTGGGGTTGTGCCTGTTCGTAAATCTCTGGGGCATCGACAACTTGCCTGAAGCGGCGGTGTTGAGCTTCGGTGCGGGCATCGGTTTTACGATGGCGATTTGTATTATGGCGGGGATACGCGAAAACCTGAATATGGCTGACGTGCCGAGATGTCTCAAAGGTGCACCGATTACGCTGATTACCGCAGGGCTGTTGACGCTTGCGTTTATGGGCTTTGCAGGAATGATAAAATGATTTTGGCCGATATATTTGAATTATGGAATAGTGCGTGGCCGGCTGGGCTGATAATGCTGGGATTGGGAATCGGCTTTGCTGTAGTGCTTCTCATAGCAAGTATAAAGCTCAAAGTTGAGGTTGACCCGAAGGTCGAGCAAATCCACAAGGCGCTTCCGAACATCGACTGCGGTGCGTGCGGCTTTGCCGGCTGCAGCTCTTATGCAAAGGCAGTTGCGGAAAAGCCGTCACTGATAGGTTTATGCGCACCGGGCGGCGCACAAACAGCAGCTAAAATTGCCAACATACTAAATCTGCAAATCAGTGATTCAGGGCCGACGAAAAGACCAATTGTGCACTGTCGAGCGCATACCAATGACAAAACCTTCTACGCAAAATATCAGGGCATACCAACTTGTATCTCTGCGAACGCATTAGTCAACGTTCAGGCGTGCAAATTCGGCTGTCTCGGCTTCGGCGATTGTGTAAGTGCCTGCAAATTCGACGCACTTCACATCATCGACGGCTTGGCTGTTGTTGACTACAAAAAGTGTACTGGCTGTGCCGCCTGCTCAAAGGCCTGCCCTCGCAATCTGATTGAAATGGTCCCGTTCGCCTATGAAAATATGATGACCGTTGCATGCAGCAGCAAAGAGAACGGCAAAACAACACGCTCGATATGCAAGGTCGGCTGTATCGGCTGCGGCCTATGTGCTAAACAAACAGACATATTCACAATCGAGGACAACCTAGCCCGGCTAGATTACGGAAAATACAAACCCACAGAGCAAACTGAAACTGCTCTGAACAAATGCCCTACTGGCGTAATTGTATACCGCGGCAAATCAGCCCCGGCCGCTAAACATCCTGCCCTTAAAAAGCAACCGCCTGACTAGTCTTCTATTTTTCGGGTACGCTATATGGATGACATCTGATGTCGGTGTAAATAAAGCCGGTTTTGGAGCGTTTCTGCTGTTCCTCGATCCATTTGTCAATTCCGATTTCTTTTATTCTCTTACCATCTGCAAGAAGAGTTGGGTAACCTTTGGCGATACTGGTAACACGATTGCAGGGATATTCATCGCAATACACACAGAGATCAATCTTTTTTGCAGTTGCGCATTTTCTTATTGAGCAGAAGGGCGGCCCGCCTCCCTGTCTGCAGCCGGGGCAGTTTTTGTCGCCCTCGCATCGGTCGTTTAAGAATTTCCAGAACTCTTTGAAACCGGGAATGTTTACACCCCATTTATCCCAACCTTCGTTGGCCATGGTTTCTCTAAGAGCTTTGGTTTGCTTGGGGATTCTGCCATGAGCGGCGCACAGGCCGCAATATAGGCCGCAATATGTCACATATTTCAAATTATCCATTCCTTTAATTTCCTTTCCTGTATCGCTTTTTTTACCTTCTACCGGAACTTGTTTACTTTTGCTGATTGCCTCACAACCGGCCAGTGCCAGCGCAAGAACCGCCGTTGTACCTAAAAATTCGCGTCGGCTGAGAAAACAGTTTTCACAGGATTTATTACACATATCGTTTCTTTTTTATTTTTTTATGTATTGTGCGGCGTCGGTGGTTCGTGTTTGTTCGAATTCCGGCGCAGAAGAAATCAGTATGGCTTCTGTATCCGGTATTTTTTCGATAAATGATAGCCCTTTTTCAATTCCCATAACACTGACGGCGGTCGCTAAGGCGTCCGCCCTAATGGAGTTCGGAGAAATAACAGTTACACTTGCCAATCCACTAATGCTATTCCCGGTTTCGGTATCAAAAATGTGACTGTATTTTCGACCCCCTATCACAAAAAATCGCCGATAGTCCCCGCTTGTAGCAACCGCGGCATCCGCTACATCCAGAACTAACAAAATCTCACCTTTACCGACATTCTTTTCTGTTACATTAGGGTTCTGCAGGCCGATATACCACTTGTTTTGGCCTGCCGGTGGCGAACCAAAGCATCGAACATCACCACCGATATCAACCATTGCCCCGATTGCCCCGGCTTTTTGCATTGATTCAATCGCTTTATCAATTGCATACCCTTTTGCTATCCCGCCTAAATCCACTCTCATACCATCAACCGCAAACCGCACACTTGCTTCATTTGCATCGAGTATAAGCTTATCATAGCCGACCCTGGAGCGGGCCTGTTGAAGCTCCGCATCGGTAGGGGCAGTATCAGTATCTTGCGCAGAACCCCAAAGATCAACCAAAGGCCCGACCGTAACATCAAATGCCCCGCCGCTAAGTTTGCTGAACTCAGTGCTTCTCTGTAAGACCTCGTATGTCGGTTCACTGACCTTCACTGCTCGCCTGAATCCTTCCCTGTTCAGCTCACTTATTTCCGAATCGCTCTTATGGTAGCTCATCAATTCGTCAATTTTTTCAATCTCTGTAAAAGCAGCTTCAATGCACTGTTTGGCCGTATTTGAATCCGCCGCAACGGCAATTACCTTGGCCAGCGTTCCCATAACCACATGCACTCCGCTATCGACATCAACTCGGTCAGCAGGCCAAATCGATTCTTCCGGGACACCAAAGAAAAAGTATACCACCACCGTAATCAAACTAAGGCCGACAATAATCTCAATAAAAATGCGGTCTTTCTTCTTCATAAACACCTTTCAACAAATAATCGTAGAATCTTAATTCTAATCACTCTGAAGATTATGTCCAATAATCCTTTTACACTGTATAATATCAATGTGAATAAAAGAGAAATAATACTATTAGCTGAGCAGGTTGACCAGCAGTTTCTCCCATTTGTTCGCAAGCCCGGCAGATATATCGGCGGTGAAATAAACCAAACCAAAAAGGACCTCACAAAGTGCGACCTTACCGTTGCGTTCTGCTTTCCTGATATATACGAAATCGGGATGAGCCATACCGGCCTGGCGATAATATATGACATTCTAAACAATCTCGACGGCGTAGCTGCTGAGCGGGTCTTTGCACCCTGGCTCGATGCAGAAAAAATCCTGAGAGATAAAAACATCCCGCTATTTAGCCTCGAATCCAAAGCATCACTGGCAAGTTTTAATATTGTCGGATTCAGCTTAACCAATGAACTTTGTTATACTAACGTGCTCAATATGCTCAATCTCGGCGGCCTGGATATCCACAGCAGCGGCCGTAATGAAAACGACCCATTGGTAATCGCCGGCGGCGGTATATCAAACTGTTGTGAGCCGATGGCTGATTTCATCGACCTGTTTGTGCTGGGCGAAGGCGAAGAAGCGGTCGTGAAATTAGCTGAACTTATAAAATCCGAAAAACAAATCGGGACCTCTAAAAAAGATATTCTTATAAAGGCCGCTAAAAAATTCGAGTGGGTTTATGTCCCCGCCCTTTATAACTCAAAACTTAAAACTCAAAACTCAAAACTAAGTAATGCCGTCGTTGAAGATTTCGAAAACGCCCCCGTCCCGCTTAAACCGATAGTCCCCTTCACCCAGGCCGTCCACGAACGAGTCAGCGTCGAGATTATGCGAGGCTGTCCCGGCCGATGCCGATTCTGCCAGGCCAGCTTTTGCAGAAGGCCTGTTCGCTATCGAAGCGTTGAAAAAATATTAGAATCCGCCAAGGCCTGCTATCAGGCAACCGGCTTCGATACGATAGGCCTGCTAAGTTTATCAACGGCTGATTATCCAAAACTCGAAGAATTAATAGTGAAACTAAACGAGTATTTTCGAGACAAACACGTCGGGCTTTCTGTGCCAAGTTTGCGCGTCGACCGGCAGTTAAAGTTACTTCCGGAACTGGTAACCTCGGTCAGAAAAGGCGGAATGACAATCGCCGTCGAAGCCGCCGGCGAAAGATTAAGAGAGATTATCAATAAGCCCCTGAAAGACGAAGATTTATTTGCCGCTGCGGAGGCGGCATACAGAGCAGGCTGGCAACGGCTGAAACTGTATTTTATGGTCGGCCTGCCCGGTGAAACAGAAGAAGATATAAAAAATATTGTAGAACTATCATTTAAATTAGCTAAACTACGAAAGCAAATTGATAGAAAGACAGCCCAAACCCTGAACCGCTCTGGTTCAGGGCAAATCAATGTAACCATAAGCTGGCTCGTCCCCAAGCCGCACACACCGTTCGGCTGGCTGCCGCAAAAACCAAAAACATATTTCGAGCAGGCAAAACAAATAATACTCGACGAGAAAAAGAAACTTCGAGCGAAATTTTTGCAGTTTAAGTTCCATAATATAGAGCGCAGCATTTTGGAATCGGCGATAGGCCGAGGCGACAGACGTCTTTGCAATGTCATCGAGCAGGCCTGGAGGAACGGGGCAAAATTCGATTTGTGGGACGAGTGTTTCACCCCCGCTGTATGGCAGGCGGCATTTGAAAAATTCGGCCTTGACCTGCAAAGCCTTGCGCAAAGAGAATTCGGTCCTGACGAGGTTTTGCCCTGGGAGCACCTCGGCGGGCCGGACAAAAGAAATCTGCTAACCCACTTAAATGAAGCGATGAATAAGATTAAAAGGGTATAGCAGACCACCGGGGACGGGTAAAATTGGGTTCGTTTGGGTTCGTTTTGGGTTCGTTTTCGATAGTCCATAGTTCATAGTTTTTTGTTCTTAGTTGTTATGTAAGCTACGCTTACGCTCATTTTTAGTCTTTTGAAAATTGGGTTCGTTTTTCATAATTTAGTTATTTTTGATTGACCCGTCTTCGTCTGCGACTACGCCGGGCAAGTTTTTCCTTTCGGCGCAGACGGAAAGCAGACACCAGACGGCAGACTCAAGACGCAAGACTCCAGACTCCGGACGCCGGACTAAAAATGCTCCAAACAAGTTTTAAGAGCTGATAGTTATTTCCCTAAGAAGGTCTCCTTTTCAAAAAAACGATTGGATAATAAACTTTAGAAGTAATCCGCCTTAAGCCCCAAAGGGGTTTGCGTTCCGCTCCAATTTTCTGACAATATTGAGCCGCTGAAACTCAAGGAGTGTTTTGTAGAGACTATTCTCAAGCCGGCGTTCATACATCAAGAGGCGGTCGAGGACACGAGCGTTGCTAAAATCCCTTATGGCCAAACGGCCGAGAGCCAATTCGCCATTAAGGTTGCTCTCATCCCTTAGGTATTTGCCGACGATACTGGAATACAGGGATTGGGTGAGTTTTTTTACAGGGTCGGAGGTCTGGTCGTCGTGCAAGGCATCGATTGTCTGGTTTTGAAAACGTCCCACGCGCTTCAAGCGTCAAGAGAGGGTCACGATGCGCTCGGCGAGGATGGATTCCACCGGGCTTGCAGGCGCCAACTCATCGATGATTTGGGCATGGTGGAGGTCGAATTCGGCCTGAGATTCGGAGGAGATAACGTCCTGAGCGGCTGAGAGGCCGTGCCTGATGGAGTTTTGAGATGCGACGGCCTTGCCTTCAGAGGTGCGCGGGCCTGTGGATTTTAGTGCGTTACGGCGGTTGGCGAGGATTTGGGCTTCAGTAGACATAATATATCCTTTCAGGATATCGATATAAATTCGAAATCCGAATATCTAAATCCTAAACAAATTCGAAATTCAAATTTTCAAACGCTAAAAACGAGATTTACTAAGTTGATAATTATTTATCTAAAAGGTCTCATTTGACCTCCTTCTACAATAGAAGGTACCCGCGTGTTTGATTCGAAAAATCGAGGATTTTTCGGGGGAGAAAATCTTATAAGTCGTTGTAAGAAAAGAGATTAAAAAATTTTGATAAAATTTGATTTTACTCAGCAGGTACCCCCATTTTTGATTGAAATGAGGACAGGGGATAGGGTTTAGGGTGTAGGGGATAGAGAAGAAAATTTAACCACGGATTTCACGGATTTACACAGATTTTTTTAGCCAAAGAAAGAGAGCACAGAAGCCACAGAGATCTTTATTCGGCATGCGTTCTGCGGCAAGGTCTTTTTTCCTGAAGCGAGCTTCTTCAAAAGGCCATTGCCTTGTCCGCCAACCCATCCTCCGCTCTACAGCTACGGAGGGTAAAATTCCTTCGGACTTTGTTATTAAACCGACCAAAGAAATTTCTGTTCTTTTTAAGGTTTGCGGGTTTTGAGTTTGGGGGTAAAATGGTAAAAGTGCGTACAGTGTGCAGCGGACAAAATTTAGTTTTGCGGTTTTGGGATTAAGTTGTGGACTTGGAAAATAAAAATACGAAGAAATACAGCCGAGAAGAATTCCTATCAGGAGTTTTAATAATTGTTGTTTTGCTTTTGGCAGGTATTCATTTGCAGACTGATCCAGAAGCATCGAGATTTGATCATTACTTAGGTATTGTATGTATA
>CAZCIR010000006.1:0-82168 GCA_964499145.1 uncultured Pirellulales bacterium
AACTGTTACCCATGTACTTGGCATGTTCTGTAACCTATGTTACCGGTTTGTACCACAGCAAACCCACAACATAAAGTTGTGGGCTAACCGAGATTGAGATTGCAGTGACAAGTAACCCCCTAACAACCTTCGGGTTAGGGGCTATGCAGAGCATATTACAAAAAGAGGGGGTAATTATGTTGATATTTTTCGGTCGATAGAATAAACTTAAATCCGCTTTATTATCGCCGACGCTCCATAGCTTTGGCGATGGAGCGATAAATAGAAATTACTAATCTTGGCGAAAGTTTCTAAAAACAGGCGTAAGGGCCTGGTGTAACCGATTTTACTTATATTGTTAAGGTGTTAAACAATGAGCGATTATTCAATGAGTCCGGAAGGTGAAAAGTTTGCTATTCCTGAAAATGGCGAGTACGCCGGGGAATTTAAACGCATTGAGTCTCTGGCAGAGGCGGCACGCAGCGAAGGTAAAGAAATTGTTGTGGTGATGGGGGTCGGTTTTGTCGGTGCGGTAATGGCTGCAATTGTCGCCGACAGTGGCGATAAAAAAAGCGGCAAGCCGAACAAGTTTGTCATCGGCTGTCAGCGGCCCAGCACACGAAGCTACTGGAAGATTCCGATGCTTAATCGCGGCATCTCACCGGTGAAGGCGGAAGACCCCGAAGTTGAGCCGATGATAAAGCGCTGCGTGCTCGAGAAGAAAACGCTTGTCGCCACATATAACAGCGACTGTCTCAAATTAGCGGACTGTGTGGTTGTGGATGTTCAGTGTGATTATACAAAAGAGGACCTCGGCAATATGCGGACCGGCAGAGTAGAAATGAGCGCACTGGAAGCGACAATAAAAACCATCAGCGAAAAGGTGCCGGCAAAAAGTTTAACATTGATTGAAACGACTGTGGCGCCCGGGACGACAGAATTTGTGGCCTGGCCGATTATGAAGAAAGCATTTGCGGCACGAGGTATAAAATCAGAGCCGCTTCTGGCTCACAGTTTCGAGAGGGTTATGCCCGGCAGGAATTACGTTTCATCGATACGGGATTTCTGGCGGGTTTGTTCCGGCTGCAACGCAGAGGCGAGAGAGCGTGTCGAAAAATTTCTACGAGAAGTGCTAAATACGGAAGAATTTCCACTGACTGTTATGAACCGGCCGATTGAATCGGAAACTACGAAAATCGTCGAGAATTCATATCGTGCGACCATATTGGCATTTCTGGACGAGTGGAGCTTGTTCGCAGAGCGCAACGGCGTTGACCTGATTAAAGTCATCAAGGCAATTAAGGTTCGACCGACCCACAGCAATATCATATTCCCCGGGCCGGGGATTGGCGGCTACTGCCTGCCGAAGGACGGCGGTCTTGGATACTGGGCGTATAAGCACATACTCGGCTTCAGTGATGATATTTTCAAAATAACAACAACAGCCATTGATATAAACGATACCCGAGGTCTTCATGTGGCGTCACTTACACGAGATGCACTACGCAATATGGGCAGGCAGGTAGCTGCAGCGCCGCTTTTACTTTGTGGTGCCAGCTATCGACAGGATGTGGCCGATACACGATACAGCGGTTCAGAAATAGTGGTTCGCAAGCTGACTGAGATGGGTGCTGAAATGCGGGTGCATGACCCATATCTTGAGCACTGGTTCGAACTGGAAAAACAGGGTACGTATCCCGCACCGGGCCATTCGTGGGCGCGGTTCTTCCGGAATCAGGAGAATCTGGTAAATATTCGTGTTCAGCACGACCTTGCATCTGCGCTTGTGGGCGCCCAGGGGATTATACTGGCTGTTGGACACGAGCCGTATTTGCAGCTCGACCCCGACAAAATAGTTCAATGGGCCGGTGCTCCTCTGGCGGTGATTGATTGCTTCGGCATATTGGACGATGAGAAAATCCGCCGATATTTTGAGCTTGGCTGCGAAGTGAAAGCACTTGGCCGAGGACATATCAAGCAAATAAAAGAACAGGTGCGTAAAAGATGAAAAATATCATCCTGTTAAGATGGATATTAAGAGTAAAAGAATAGCTGTTCTGTCACCTGTGGCTTGGCGAACGCCCCCGCGAGCTTACGGCGCATGGGAAACGGTGGCCGGCAACATAACAGAAGGCCTGGTAGCCCGCGGCTGGAAAAACGTGACGCTGTTTGCCACTAAAGAGTCTATAACGAAAGCAAAACTCACAGGGTGGGTCGAGAAGGGATACGAGGAAGATAAAACGCAAATTCCACTGGTCTCTACGTGTCTGCACATTTCCAAGGTTATGGAGCAGGCGGACGAATTCGACCTGATTCATAACAATTTCGATTATCTGCCGTTAACTTATCTTCCGTTTATAAAAACACCGATGTTGACCACTATTCATGGTTTTTCCGACCCTGATATACTGCGGATTTACCACGAGCATAAAGATACTTACTATGTTTCCATCAGCGATTCCGACAGAGATAAAGACCTGCCGTATTTGGCTACAGTCTATAACGGGATTGACCTTTCCAACCTTACTTTCAGACCTGTTCCGGGAGACAAGCTCGTCCATTACGGAAGAATACACAACGACAAGGGGACACATTTGGCTATTGAGGTCGCAAAAAAGTGCGGCAGAGATTTGATAATAGCAGGTATAATTCAGGACCAGAATTATTTCGACACACTTGTTAAGCCACACATCAACGGCTCTTCCATAAAGTATATTGGGTCTGTCAATCCGCTTCAGCGCGACGTACTGCTTAAAGAAGCGTATGCGGTTATCCATCTTAATCTAATTCCCGAACGATTTGGTCTGGTGATGGCCGAATCTATGGCAGCAGGGGTGCCGGTAATTGCAATGGATTTAGGGTCGTGTCGGGAAGTAATCGCAGACAAACAAACCGGTTTTTTAGTCAACGATGTAGATGAAGCTGCGCATGCTGTCGGCAAAATCGAACAAATCGACCGTAAAAAGTGCCACCAGCGTGTAGAAGAAAACTTTACCATCGACTGTATGGTCGCAGGTTACGAAAAGGTATATGAGGAAATATTTCGAAGAGAAACTCAAAAAAAGAAAATGAATAATTAATCGTAGAGCTTGTTGAGTTTTGCCCAATCGATTTAAGCAAGCCAGCGTAGATTCTATTTAAGTGATAAGCAAATCGCAGAAGTAAGAAAGTATAGTTTGTTACGGCAGGACGTTCGCTGGTGAATTATGACGTGAGGTTCTGACAAATATTGGTACAAGTGTATGTTTGACCGTTCCAAAGCACAGGTGGGAGTTGTCATTTTTATTTTTATTGCTGTATTGGCTTCCATTTTTTATCTTTTTCTAATAGCAAGGTACCAGCGTGACATTCCCTTTTTGCGTACCAGTGCCGAGGCAAACTGGATACTGTATTATCTCCACCCTGATACGAAGCCAAGAAGCAATGACTTCATCAATATCACTACTGATTTTATAAAAGATTTTAATTTGCCAAGTGTACCGCCTAAGGCGGAATTGAATATCAGAGCATTCAAAAAATATCATTTGTGGATTAACGGTGATGAGTTTTTACCAAGCCCAGCATTTCAAGTGAGCTGGAAGAAGATGGACACACTGGATATCTCGCAATCGCTGGTAAAAGGTAGGAATACGATAAGAGTCCAAGTTACATACGACTATGGTCCACCTGCGCTATGGCTTTACACCAGAGGTTTGCAAGAAAATATTAGAACCGATACCACATGGAAAACTTCTATCTTAGGCAGTCCGTATTTTGCTGCTGGTTTGGCAAGAGACTGTTTTGTTCACCCGACCGCCTTGGATGGTCCTCGACCATTCAGGTCTTTTGCGGGGAAGTTCCCGATGCTTGTTTTGTTTTTTTGCATTTCCTGCGTCGTATTTTACTCTTACTGTTATTTACAAAAAAGCGCAGAACCTGTTGAGCACCTTGCTGCACGTTTTTTTGTATTCACTCCGGGATTCATATTAGTAGTTTCGACTATAATCTGGGCAGTCGCTTTCATAAACAATGCGTCACAGATCTCGGTTGATTTGGGTTTTGACGCTCCGGGGCATCTTAAATATATTCAGTACATATTTGCACACCATACCTTGCCACTTGCAAATCAGGGCTGGCAGGCATACCAGCCACCGTTGTTTTACGCTATTTCAACGGTGTTTTTTTCGTTCGTCAGGCTAATTTCCTGCGATGAAACGGCGAATATGACACTAAAAATCATTCCTTTTCTTTGTGGGGTTGGACAAATTTTTATCACTTACTTTTCGAGTCGGTATGTTTTTCCTGATAGTACGAGCAAACAAGCACTTTCCGTGGCGTTCGCGGCGTTGATACCGATGAATATTTACATCTCCCACTATGTGTCTAATGAGTCTCTTTGTGCGTTCCTCATAGGGGTGTTAATACTCGTTACAATAATGATGCTCAGCAAAGAAAGCTCAACGAAGCTTTTCTGTATCCTCGGAGTAGTAGCGGGATTAGCTTTGCTTACAAAGTTCACGACATTAGTTGTATTGCCTGTGATAGCTTTAATATTGATTTACAAGCTAATATCTGAAGAAAGAAGGAGTTTGGCAAATGTGGCTGATTACTTCGTATTGACAACGGTTATCACGGTTAGCTTGGCTGGTTGGTTTTATTTTCGTAACTGGATTAATTTTGGAATAATTTTCGTCGGCAATTGGCATCCTGTAACAGGAATACATTGATGGCAGGATCCCGGCTTCCATACATATAAGTACTTTTGCCGGTTCGGCGAGGTATTCAGTGTCCCTTACTTTTCCGGCTCCTATTCGTTCTTTGATTCAATATATGCGTTTTTTTGGGGCGATAGCATGCTGGGTGGGCTGTTGGAGTATGGTTACGGTCCACCTTGGAATTATGAATATATCTCCGCAGTTTACATTTTATCATTGCCAGCGACCATGGTAATCATAATCGGCGCAGTTCGAGCAGCTAGGGTTGCGATATTTCGAGTTGATAAAATTTGGCTTCTCATTCTTGGGCTGCTTTTTGTCACGATTTGGAGCATAGCTTATATGAGTCTGCGAATTCCATCCTACGTCCAGTCGAAAGCCTTCTACGGTCTGTTCGTCGTAATGCCGGTTGCCCTTACTTTTGCATTCGGATTCGGCGGACTTGATAAGTGGCTCAAGAATAAAGGTATGTTACTTGTGCGAACCATTCTATACGGTTGGTTCGGAACCTTAGCTTTGGCTATATTTTTTTTTGTCTGCCCTGCACAGAAAGACCGAGCACTTGACTTACACACCCTTGCCAGAGAGGGTAAACTCGATGAGGCTGTTGTACATTATTCGAAACTTCTTGATAAGAATCCCAATAGCCACTATGCCCACGTAGAGTTGGCAAAGTTGTATATTCACCAAGGCAGATACGATGATGCAGTAGAACACTATAAAAAAGCTCGGCAAATAAGCCCGGATTGGCCCCAGACATTGAACACTCTTTCGATGCTGCTGGTCTACAGACCTAATGCAACTGCCCTTGAAAAGGAGCAGGCGGTTAAATACGCCGAACGTTGCTGCCAACTGACCGGCTATCTTCGGGCTGAAGCTCTTGTCACACTCACCGATGCCTATATGGCAAATGACAGGGTATCTTTTGGTGTAAGAACTGCTGAAAAAGCACTGGAAGCAGCCATAGCCATGGGGCAGGAGGACCTCGCAGAGATGATTCAGAGCTGGTTGGAATCAGATAAAACCACTCGACTTTATATTATGAAACAACATTAGTTGGTGACACTGATATACTGGACTAATTTCCGTGGTAAGCAATATAATATAGGAGTCTGATAAACAAAGGCCGGGAGGACGGGATACTCTTCACGGCTGGAGAATCTATCGGAATAGCAAAATTCAGTGATGGAAGTGGTGTGAAAAAGTGGACATTAATGAAATGGTGATTTGTATAAAATTACTTGAATCAGAAGAGGTTTTCAGTTAGAGGCAGTTTATATGTTTGCTGATAAGAAAGTAGTAGTAGTGATGCCGGCCTATAATGCAGCCCGAACCCTGCGTCAAACCTATGATGAGGTTATGGCTCAAAATGTTGTGGATTTTGTTATTATAGTTGATGATGGCAGCAGCGACGAAACTGCGGCAATCGCCAGGACTCTGGCCAAAACCATCGTTCATACACACCCCAAAAATCAAGGCTATGGAGCCAATCAGAAAATCTGCTATAAGCTGGCGTTAGAAGAAGAGGCCGACATTATTATTATGGTTCATCCCGATTATCAGTATACGCCAAGGTTAATTCCTGCGATGGCCTCGATGATAGGAAATGGATTATATCACTGCGTATTGGGTTCGCGAATTCTGGGAGGATACGCCTTAAAAGGCGGGATGCCCTGGTGGAAATATGTCTCGAATCGGTTTCTGACTCTTCTCGAAAACATTTTGACAGGAGCGAAACTCTCGGAATACCACACCGGCTATCGGGCCTTCTCACGTCAGCTTCTCCAGAAGCTGCCGGTGGAAAGAAACTCTGATGGTTTCGTATTTGATAATCAGATGCTGGCCCAGATTCTGTGGCTGGATTATAAAATAGCTGAAGTAAGCTGTCCTACGAAGTATTTTGCGGAAGCCTCGTCTATCGATTTCTGGCGCAGTCTCACGTATGGTTTCGGCTGTCTTTACACTGCCGTTAAGTATCGTCTGGCGAAAATGCATTTAATCAAATCGAGATTATTTCCCGCCGATGAAGCGAGAGCGTAACAAACTGTATGTCTTCTTAATTTATATAGCGCTGACTTTGGCAACTCTGATTGCCTATGAGCCGATACGCCTGAATGATTTTGTTAACTATGATGACGATAAATACGTAACTGAAAATCCACAAGTTACTGCAGGGATAACCCGCCAATCTATTATATGGGCCTTCACCAAACCGCACGTTGCCAACTGGCACCCGCTAACCTCGCTGAGCCATATGCTGGATTGCCAGCTTTTTAAGCTGAATCCTCTTTGGCATCACTTAGTCAATCTGCTGTTTCATATAGCGAATACCCTGCTTTTATTTTGGGTATTGCAAAAGATGACCGGTGCGGTTTGGCCCGGTGCCTTTGTAGCTGGGGCCTTTGCTCTGCACCCGCTGCACGTTGAGTCCGTTGCCTGGGTAGCTGAACGTAAAGATGTTTTAAGCGGTTTTTTTTGGATGTTAACAATGGCAGCTTACATTGGATATGCACAGCGGCCCGCCATTGCAAGGTATATGCTCGTATTTTTATTTTTTGCGTTAGGGCTGATGGCAAAACCTATGGTTATAACCTTACCATTTGTATTGCTTCTTCTGGATTATTGGCCGTTGGACCGTTTCCAATTGAAACTTCAACCGAGGAAAAAAACCTCAAGGAAAATCAAATCGGCTGGTCTCAATTGTCCCGGCTCATCTTTCTGGCTGTTGGTCATTGAGAAAATTCCCTTATTTGTTCTTGTGATTATATCGATTGTTCTCACCCTCGTTTTCCAGCGGATTGGCGGGGCGGTCAAGCCTGCGGAAATTTTTCCGGTGAATCTGCGTCTTACGAACGCAGCCATTTCTTATATTCGCTACATAGGTAAAATAGCCTGCCCGACACACTTAGCGGTTTTTTATCCACATCCGGGTGCCAACTTACCACTATGGCAGCCAATTCTTGCTTTTCTGATACTGGTCGGCGTCTCAGTAGTTATAATTCATATCGGTCGGCGTAGGCGTTATCTCACTGTCGGCTGGCTATGGTACCTGGGAACTTTGATACCGGTTATCGGTTTAATACAAGTAGGCTCACAGGCAATGGCCGACCGATATACTTATTTGCCTTCCATAGGAATCTTTATTATGGTTGCTTGGGGGGCCGCCGAACTTATAGCTCAATGGCAGCATCGAAAGTTCATACTGGCAATATCAGCAGCAGTGTTGCTGGTTGTTTGGGGGATATGTACTCAGCTTCAAGTGAGATACTGGAAAAATAACTCGACCCTTTTCGGGCATGCCCTTAAGGTAACCAGAGATAACCACATAATGCACAACAATTACGGAAATTTTTTGATGGGAAAAGGCCAATATGAAAAGGCTATAGAACACTTTACTGAGGCCTTGCGCATCGACCCTCAATACTTACAAGCTCGCGGCAATCTCTCAGAGACCTTTAACAAGCAGGGCATAGTTCTGCAAAAGCAAAACAGAGTTGACCAGGCTATTGAAAAATGGCAGCAAGCTATTCAGCTCAATCCTGAACACAGCCAGGCCCATTTTAATATCGGCCTGGCCCTTGCCGGCAAAGGCAAAAACGAACAAGCTGTTGAATATTTTAAAAAAGCTCTGCAACAAAAACCTGATTGGCACGAACCGTATAACGACCTGGGTTTGGCATATGCTCAGCTGGGCAGGGAAGACCTTGCGGTTAAGAATTATAATAAGGCGCTACAGCTTAAACCTGATTATCCGAATGCACACTACAATCTGGGATGTCTTTATTATCGACAGGGTAAAGTCGAGCTTGCTGTTGGTCACTGGGCGCAAACAGCAAGGCTGAAACCTGACTTTGTTGAGGTGCTTACCAATTTAGCCTGGACTTTGGCTACTACCAAAAATGACGAAATTTACAATCCCGGCGAAGCTGTTGAATATGCAAAGCGAGCCTGTGAACTTACCAACTATGAACAGCTTAGGCCGCTGGATACATTAGCTGTTGCTTATGCCGCTGCCGGCGGATTTGAGCAGGCGATAGAAACCGCTGAAAAAGCTGTCAAATTAGCCGAGGCCGCCGATGAAAAAAACCTGGCTGAGGAAATTCAAAAACGACTGGAACTGTATAAAGCCGGCCAGCCCTATTACGAAAAGTAACTCTGCTAAGGGATGATGGTATGCTCAAGTCGATATCGAGTCAGCTATTTTCGCCTTTTGTCCATAAGGAGGATGATTTTATCGTATTTTTCCGGCGGCAGGGCTTCTTTTAATATCCTGCGAATGTCCCGCATAGCAGTTCTTTGCGTTGTGTGTGTAATTACAATATATTCATTGCGCAATTTTCCAATCAGTTCCGCAAACTCACTGATGTGCATATGTCTGCCGACTTCGGCTCTTTCGGCATGCTCACCCTCATAGAACGTGCACTCTGCGATTAAAATCTTACTTTCAACGATATATTTTAATTGCGAGAAATCGATATAACTGGTGTCACCGAGATATGTAACAATTGGAATTTCGAGGGGATAGTCGATTACAACACCCTGCTTTTTTAATTCGACGATTTGTGGTCCTGTAAGGTTTGCGTACTCTGGTTTAATTTTCTTTCGCTTTTCAATTACGCAATAACCGACAGAGCCCCTGCTGTGTTTTGTAGGAAATATCCTTGTGAAGAGATTCGGCTTTATTTGATACTCGTCTCCGGCTTTTACACCAACGAGGTTAGCAGGTATTTTATTGCCGTCCAAACGAGACCAGGCATCTATTACTTCTCTTATTGGTTCCAGCAGATTCCGGGGAGCCAAAATTGTTCCCGGCGATTGTCCGCAAAAATTTCGGTGAGACAGATAATACGCAATACCGGCGGCGTGGTCCATATGCCCGTGCGTGAGCAGGATATTATTTATGGGAATAATCTGGTTGGGGGCCTTGCCGACGTCGAAGCAAACATCCAACTGCGGCATCGCAACGACGGTTTCCTCGGCGGCGACCGAATATCCGATGATTTCCAGCTCGTCTATTTTAATGTATGCTAAATTATGGCTCGGCATATCAGAAAATTAAAATTTAGAGATTAAAAATTAAAATCGTGAAATTTGTTGTCCCTGCATTTCAAGTTCTATGGTTTCCACTTTCTTAATGGTAGAGAAAACATACGATTATGTCAATTTGTTTTTGGCATCGGATGGCGATGCTTTTATTGCTCTACTTTTAAAAAATTAACTTGTTACCGGAAGACAATTTCATTATATTTTTTCCAGCCTAGAAAAAGGAAGTTTATATATGACCAGAAGCAGAAGTTTTTTCCCGATTTTCATCCCCGGCGTTACCGTATTCATATCGAGTGCCTGTATAATGATGCTGGAGCTGATTGCCGCCCGTCTCGTTGCCAGGGACCTTGGTTCGTCCCTGTACACCTGGACATCGGTGATAGGGGTGGTATTGGCAGGGATTACTATAGGAAATTATCTTGGAGGCCGTATAGCTGACCGCTCTGACGCAAGAAAGGCTTTAGCTGTTCTCTTTTTGATTTCCTCAGCAGCGTGCGTTTTAACCGTAATTTTGAACAATCTTGTTGGCGGCTTAATATGGCTGTGGCATCTTAACTGGCCTGTTCGCGTATTCAGCCATGTTTTCCTGGTATTTTTGATTCCATCTATGTTGCTGGGGACGATAAGTCCAGTGGTTGCGAAAATAGCTCTTGATAAAGGTTTGCCGAGGGGCAGGACGGTTGGGGACATATACGCCTGGGGGGCTGCGGGTAGTATTGCAGGAACTTTCATTGCCGGCTATTACCTGATAGATGCAATGGGGACCGCTGCTATTATCTGGATGATTGGGGCCGGAATATTGCTGATGGCTATTCTGTACCGGCCTAGATTGTGGGTGGCGTATGTATGGGCGGTAATTTATATTGCCCTGACGACTATGGCAACGGCGCCGATGAAGTTTGCTGAATATAGTGGTTCCGCTCTTGCACTGAGGGAAAAGAAAGTCCCAGGAATTCTCTACGAAGACGAAAGCCCGTACTGCTATATTGCCGTAAAACAGCTATCCAATAACCCGGACAAGCGCGAATTTGTGCAGGACAAGCTCACTCATAGTATAGTAGTAATGAACAATATAAGAAGGTTGGAGTATTGTTACGAACGGATTTATGCTGCAGTAACACACAGATTGAGCGTGGGTAAGAGCAAACTTTCAGTTTTTGGCATCGGCGGAGGAGGGTTTGTTTTCCCACGATATATTATGGAGGTTTGCCCCGGAAGCCGCGTTGATGTGGCGGAAATCGACCCCGGAGTAACAAAAGCGGCAATGAAGGCGTTCGGTCTTCAGAAAGATACGCCTATTAACATATTTACAATGGATGCCCGCAATTACGTTGATAAGCTGCTGCAGCGGATGGACAACGGCCGGACAGCTCGGCGATATGATTTCATTTATGGCGATGCCTTCAACGATTACTCAGTGCCCTACCAGCTTGTAACGAAAGAATTCAATGACAAAATCGCCCAAATTCTGACTGATGACGGTGTGTATATGATAAACGTGGTAGATATATATGACAGCGGGCTTTTCCTGGGGGCCTGTGTCAATACTCTGGAAGAAACATTTCCTTATGTTTACGTTGTTACAGAGAATAAAGCTCGTCCAAAACGCAATACTTTTGTAATCATCGCTTCCAAAGAAGATTTTAATCTTGAGGGCCTGAACTTGGAAGAACCGGCACAAGATTCGGACTTATGGATATTAAGCGATTCGGATATAGAGGCGCTCAGGAAAAAAGCGAGCGGAATCGTATTAACGGATAACTACTCGCCGGTGGAAAATATGCTGGCGCCGGTAGTGCGTCGAAGTACCATAGGTTTCCTGCTGGAAAAATATCAGGTCTTGGCGCAGGAACATAAATATTGGGGTAGTCCCGATGAAAGCATAGCAATGTTTAGAGATCTCATTAAGGTTGACCCGACAATGTCGATTAAGGCCTATAGTGAAATAGCCGCGATTAGAACAAAAGAGGGGAAGTTGCTCGAAGCGGCGGAGGCTCTTCAGCAGGCGATTGAGTATAATGAAAAGGCGCAAATCAAAACTAATATAGCAGGTATTCATTTCGATTTTGGCTTCTTACTGAAAGAATTGAAGCAACCCGGGCAGTCAAAAGAACATTTTCTCAAGGCAATAGAGGGTTTTCGAGAAAAACTGGCGAGGACTCCCAGGTCGGTCGAAACAACCACCAGGCTGGGTATAGCTCTGGCAGAGGTCGGGCAGTTCGACGAGGCAGCCGAATATCTTCAACAGGCGGTAAATATAGACCCGAATGATGCGGAAAAATATATAATGCTCGCCCGGGCCTTTGTAACACAGCGACATTACGACGAAGCAATCGAGCAGCTGAACAAGGGTCTTGGTCTTATGCTGGAAAGCGGTCGAAAAGACGATGCGGTGAGATTACAAAAATTTCTCGAAATGATTAAGCTGGAGAAATCGAAACACAAAAAACAGTAGCAAAATTGCTGTTTTCAAACTGTAATTATTAAATATTGCGGAGATTTGTCTAAATGCCTGACAGACGAGTTCACAGAGGGCCTCATCCGGCGGATGCTAAATTGTTCGCCCCTGCGGCAATTTCGGATTTGCGTTCGGCGCTTGTGGATTTCTCACTTTTATTGACAAAAGGTTATGCGGGAAAAAGCGCCCTTAAATTGGTGGGGGACAGGTTTTCGCTCACAGAAAGGCAGAGATTAGCCATTATGCGAAGCGCCTGCTCCAACCAGCAAATAACATCCCGAAAGAGCCGTGAAGTCAAACTCGCTGACCTTGGCAGCCGGGACCTTGCTATCGACGGTTACAACTTGCTGATAACCATCGAAGCGGCAATCAGCGGCGCCTTTGTTTTTAAAGGTCGCGACGGCTGCTTTAGAGACTTGGCAAGCATACACGGAACATACCGCAGGGTTACCGAAACGATACCTGCTGTGCAGCTTATAGGTAAATTTTTGAAAGAGCACAACACAGGCAATTGTTTGTGGCTGCTGGATAGTCCGGTCTCGAACAGCGGACGGCTGAAAACACTAATCGGTGAGTTGGCGCGGGAAAATAATTGGTGCTGGGAAGTCGAGCTCTTGCTCAGCCCTGATGCTGAATTGATAAAGACCAACTTAATCGCAGCCAGCAGCGACAGTGTTGTGCTCGATGGCTGCAAAAGATGGGTCAACCTGGCACGGGCCGTTATTGAGGAGAAACTGCCCGAAGCGCGCCTCGTGGATTTATCGTAACGTGATTGGATTTCTCCGTTTTTTTTTTACACAAAAAGACGGCCGTGAGCTTATAAAGCCCACGGCCAGCAAACGTTGTATACAAGCCCCCCTCCTTTTCCGGCTTGTATTGGATATACTTACTTAGCTATTTAAGTTTTCGTTTCAGAAAGATGCTTAAACGCTTGGCGGTGTCCTTGCCGTAATACAGGTATTTGTGCATCTCAACGTTGAAAGATTTTGCGAATTTGTCCGATTTTAACGCCGAATATGCAAAGCTTTTTTTGGAAAACCGACAGGCCTTTTCATCAGGAGCAGGCGCCAAACAATAAATTGCTGACGCAAAGCCGATAAAATATACAATCAACACAAATATTAGCTTACTTCTCCAGGACCCCATAAGGAAACCCCTCCTTCCCAAAAAACTTTTTTATCGGTCGCTGTCCTTAGCGACAATTTTTGTCCACCTCTTACAAAACTTAAGGTATAAAACCACAAATGCCAAATAGAAAATGCACAAAAAACTCGTCTTTTATTTCCGGAGATGAGTCAGCTATAATCCTTTCTGATAAAGCTGCTCGACTTCTTCTTCAGATAAGGCCCTGTCGTAAATACGGACATCGTCGATTTTGCCGTCAAAATGATCTACGTTTTCACCGTTGTAATTCATTAACACCCCGATAGAAATTACTTGCTCTGTCGGCAAATGGCCGAAGAATGCATTTGTCCCCGGGTCTCCGATACCGTACAACATTACCGTTTCGGGTTCGCCGTTTACATAAAAGTGATGTCCAGAACTATCCGTGGTATAAGCTATGTGGTGCCACGTGTCTGTTTGCAATAGTGTCTCTCCAACCGCTGCTAATAAAGATGCCGAAGCATGTATAAGCCACACTTGCAGTTGTCCGTTGTAGAGTTCAAAGCTCATATAATCTAGATCGTCCGTCCCTTCCTTTGCACCTATCACCATTCGACGATAGACGGTATCTACAGGTTTAATCCAGGCGCTTATTGTTCCTTCGGTTAGTCCTGCGTAAGGATTTGTTCCTAAATCGACATAATCATCCAGGCCATTGAAATCCAAAGCGCTGTTAATCTTACCTATTGTCCATGTTGCTCCGATGATATTTCCGTCATTGCTGCCCGCCGAATCGTGTGCTGTTGACCCGGTGCCTTCATCGAATTTCCACCAGCCGACAAGATTAGGGTCGATATCTCCGCTTTGCCATGTTGTAAAACTCCAGACATCGCCTTTGGTTATACATACCGGACCAACCTCGTCTATACGCCAGAAATAAGTTGTATTTACATCAAGCAAGCATGGCCCAAAATTTACATCCAAAACCGCTTCTATAAATTCCCCTGAAAGGTGACTTGCACCGGCTACGGCGTTATCATCCGTCCCCAAATAAACATCGTGTTCCAATGCACCTGCTCCGGCTGTCCACCCGAGAGTCACGTTCGGTTCCCAATCTACTGCTTCGTCAACCGGAATAGGACCTTCTGCCGGTGTCACAAGACAATCCAGCCACGACTCTACTAATAACGCCAGGTCGTGCATGTTGACATAATAATCCCGGAAAATATCGCCGGGCAGAGGTCCTGCGGTGCAATTCGAGTTAAGATTATCGCTGCATTCGAGCCAGTCGGCAGCTAAAATTGCAAAATCAAGTAAGTCAACATTCCAGTTCTCATCGATGTCTGCGGACTTGATAATAATATCAATATCAGTATGATAGTGATAACCCATATCGACGATTTCAACATCGCAGATTCTGTCTGTTCGCGTCGTAAATGCATCCATCCCTAAGCTCGCTGCCGTATCGCTTCCCGAATCTACACAAAGACTGTCGACTGCTTGTCCGGCCGCTGTCTGGCTTAGATAGTAGTCGCCATTCGGCCCCGTTGCAAAACAGGGGTCTGCATTAATATTGCCGGTACCCGCATAGCCGCCTTGGACATCGCTGTAAGTTACTGCAGCAGTCGAAGGTACCCATATTTGATTAGGTAAGTTTCCCCACAGGATGCAGTTGACAACGGTCACATTGTTGTTGGTGCCGTTGTGAATAGCGCCTCCGGAGGGAGCAGTGTTTTCTGCGAACGTACTGTTTGCTGTATAAATTGAACAATCACTCTTGCATCCTATGCCGCCGCCACAGTCATCAGCGTGATTATTAGTGATTAAACAGTTTAAAATTTGTGGATTGCAGTATGTATAGAAGTACATTCCACCGCCCCTGAACCCGGAGTTGCCGCTGATTACGCAGTTTTTAATGACGGGGTCGCAATAATTATAGAAGTACAAACCGCCGGCGTCCGGCAGATCACCCACACTTGCACAGCCGATGATTCGGCAATTCTCGATTACTGGGCTGCTGCTTTCACAGTAGATTCCACCGCCTTCATCGCCTAAACCATTGGTAATAGTAAATCCTCGTATGATTGTCCCATTGGTGTCGGGGCCATCGATGTAGAAACCCCTGCCGGTCCCTTGGCAGTCAATGATGCAGATAGCCGGACCGTTTTCGCTGACGATGGTCAGACGTTTGCCCTGGATATTCATATTTCTGTTGTCTTCGCCGGTGTAGACGCCGTCGGCGACAATAATGACATCTCCGTCGAAGGCCGCATCAACGGCTTGACCTATAGTTGGATAATATAAAGGGACCTTCAGATATCCAACATGAAGCTCGACAAAAAGCGTCTGAGGGTCGTTGGTTGCATTTTGGTCGGAGATAATGATTTGGCAAGTGTAAATACCGTCCGGTAGTCCGGTGGCGTCTGCTGTTACAGTGACTTCATTGACATCTCCTGTCGAAACACCGGAGGTCGGGCTGACCTCTAACCACTGGCAATCTTCCGTTATCTGCCAATTAAGTATTCCTGCCCAGCCGTTGCGCAGTAAGAACAGCTTTTGTTCTGGAACAGAATGTGCCGTGGTGAATGAAAGTTCACTGCAATCGATAGCGATAAAGGGTACGCTTGGTCCGGACCAGAACTCGTAGGCGCCCATATCTGCGATATCTGTCTGGTCGGCGTCGCCGTCGAGGGGACGTGGTTTCCCATCGAAGTCGGTTGGAGGAAAACCGGTTAAGGCGCTGTTGGTGCCGGTATCAATACAGGGTGACTCGGCAGTTAAATGGTAATCAGTCGCGGAAACAAAATACGGGTCTGCGTCGATATTACCTTCACCGGGGAAACTATCTTGAATATTACTGTATGTTGCTGTCATACTGCCGTTGCCCTTTACTAATTGGCCCGGAGAGTTGCCGCGGACGATGCAGTTTGTTACGTTAATGTCGCCGGGGAAGCCGCCTCTAATGCCTCCAGCGGCTTCTGCCCAGTTATTGACAACCGTGCAATTCACAACTTTCATAACATCATACCAGTTAGGACTCCATTCGATTCCACCGGTGATTCCACTGCCCATGCCAGGATTATAGGCAACATTGTCATATATAACGCAGTTCGAGATAATTATTGTATCTCCGCCGTTGAAGACGTCTGATATGCTTGCGCCATCGCAGTATATACCTCCGCCATAGCCGGTGACGCAATTGTTGTTGAAAACACTGTTTTCTATTAGAATGGCAGCTTCCCGGCTTTCTAAGCCGCCGCCATTGCTCGCTATATTGCCGGTGAATGTGCAGCCGGTTATTATTGCCGAGTTCCTCTCGGTATAGAGGCCCCCTCCATCGTAGGCGTGATTATTTTCGAAAGTGCAGTCTTTTATAATGGCGCTGGAATATGTGCAGGCAATAGCACCGCCGCGACCCCAATAACTGATGCGTTCATCAGCCTCATTGTTTCTGAAGACGCAATCCTCGATAGTGGGCGATGAATCTTTACAAAAAATCGCTCCACCGGCGGGATAGTAGCCGATCATTGCTGCTGTCGGCCCGAAGCCGTTTATAATTGTAAAACCGGATAAAATCGAATTGCTGTCTTCGCCGCTGTCGAAGCGGAATCCGCGGTGGGGGGCACTGAGTGAACCTTGGCAGTCGATAGTGCAGTTTGCTGGGCCGTTCTCACTTTTGACTGTGATTTCCTTTCCCATAAAGTCGATATCACGGTTTCCAGACCCCGTGTATATACCGTCCGCGACTATGATTATATTACCATCGACGGCAGCATTGATTGCCTCTTGAATAGTGGCGTAGTCTGCAGGTACGTGAATGCCACCGGGTTCAGCGGTGGTGGTGAATTGATAACACAGCCCTGCGTTGTCATCTGTGGTTGTATTGCCAACCTCATCGGAAGCAGTGATAGCGAAATAATAGTCCGTCTCAGCAATAAGGTAACTGAGGTAAAAGCTGTGCTCGGTTGAAAGAACCATATCTTCGAGAAGACCATTTGGCTCTTCGCAATCAGGACCATAAGTGATGGTTGCAGTGGTTGGCTCATTTGTCTCGAATTCAATGGTCGCAGCGCTGCTGGTTATATCCAATACTTGGACATTCAGAATAATCGGTGGCTCGCAATCAACTTCCGCAACATCATTGGGCGTTGCCGGACTGCCGCTTCCGTCATCAGCGTCCTGATATTCTGCGGTGATGGTCTGCCCGTTTGCTACCTGCAGTAAGCCGTCTCCGGGCACGACTGTGTCTGAGGATGTTGCTATTGCTCCTGCAAAGATGCCGTCGCGGAAAGTATCTTCATATAACGTTAGTGTCTCAACATCGGCACCGGAAGTGAAGACCGAGACATTGCAGCTGCCGCTGCCTTCGAGGTCCCCGTCGCGAACCTCTACTCCCACCGAGTCGTCGCAGGAATAGCTGTCTTTGTCCAGTTTTATTGTCCCCGCAGAACTGGCAGTAGTATGCTGACCGGTTATAATAAGCGAATAGTTTTGCTCGCCGTCGGTTAGTGTCCCTTTGTGCTCAACAAGTGCCGTATAGACCCCCGGTACATTGACAGATGCGATATAAACTTGCTCAACATTGTCGAGAACGTTGTCGCCCGTGGTAGCTGGATTCGCAGGATTGATACGGTCGAGCACAAATGGATAATAAGTATCGATACCGTTGGGACCGATGATTCGCAGGTCAAGGTCGTTTACCAGTCTTGGCGACGGATTATCAAGGCCGGATAAGGCTGTCGCCGGCGGGTCCGTCCAGCACAAGGTCGCCCGGATTGCTGTCTCGCCATTCCAGATAAAAACGTAGGAATCGTTCGGGTTTGCTGTATTCAGGAGACCTTCAATCATCTTCCCTGCTGCCGGATGTTCGTTGTGGTCCATAATCAAGTTTGCGGCAGAATATGCGTTCATAAGGCCCCACCCGAAACTGTAGTCAGGACCGGCGTTTCCGAGGTCGTCGGCAGTGTGCATTATCAGCGCCTTCAAAGTGCTTGCGAGCATTGCCTGGCCTGGAAAAAGGCGGCAATATAGTTGTATGAGCAGCCCTGCAGAGCCGGATGCATTTGGTGCTGACATGCTGGTTCCCGAAAAGGTATCGTAGCTTGTGTTGCTGTCGTCTATAGTCGAATAAAGGCCTGTACCATTCGCAACGATGTCGGGCTTGATTCGCCCGTCATCGGTCGGCCCCCAGCTGCTAAAAGACGTCATCATTGCGGCGGATATCGAACGCTGGCCCGCCAGAACAGCATCGGATACCGCTCCAACTGTCATAATGTTCTTGGCATTGCCCAGATGTGAAAGCGTATCGAAACCGCCGTTGTCCCAATTATCCCAATAAGGGTCGGTACTGCTGTTGTAACTCTTCGACTGCCACTCACCCCCATCAATGTAATAAAAAGGAGTTCCATCACCAGGAGCAGAGTCATCCCTGTCATTTCCTGCTGAATTGAAAGGAAGATAATACGGTGCGGAATAACAGACTGTGTCCCAACTTACAGCCAGCTCATTATACTGACCAAAGCCCTCATCTTCCCTGTCCCCCCACGTTCCGAACCAGTGATAACCATAATTTCCGGAGTAATCGCCGATTGTCCACCCCGTAACTATCCCGTATGAATGATTTGATAGGTATATCTTTCCCGGCTCACCTGGATATGATGCCGCACGGCTGGCCATCTCCGAATCATCATAGTCCCAATCATAAGAGTCAATGTCGACATTCGGCGCCATTCCCATTGCTGCTGGCTGAACACCCGATGCACCAATGGTCCCGCCAACGTGGGTCGAGTGCCAATGTGTGGCGGTGCCATCCATAATATTTACGCGGCTGTCGAACTCTTGGTGTGTTGGTAAAACTCCGCCGGCATCCCAGATACCTACGGTCAGGCCGCTCCCGTCAAGATTATATGGTGGGGTGTTCCGAATTAGATTCACGCCTGTAGAAATTGCAGCGTTGACATTTTGAGTAATATAGTAGATTGGCCTGCCGTCCTTAAGGGCCATCAGTTCGAAGTGGATCCCGTCTGCTTCACCCTCCATACGCCAGCCGAGCGTCTGAGCTTTTAGCAGGGCATCGGCTTTTGCTGCCCGACTCTGCCGGGCAAGACTCTCAACCGTTTCTCTTCTAATCTCTGGATTCGAAAGAGCAGCGTCGCCCTTATCCACACCAGCTGCAGTCTCGCTTACTACGCAAAACGCAACCACAGATGCGCAAACAAACATCAAGAAAAGCCGCACATCCTTCCTCATTCTTAAATACTCCTATAACAGTACTCCTACCACAATATGCCTGAAAAGTCAATAAAAAACTATCCTTTTTGGAGTAATTAAGAAACATCCTGTTTACTTATTAGAAGTTTAAGTTGTCCCCCATCATTTCCCCGCAATTCCTCCGACGAGATACGCTTCACGAAATACGGAAAAAATTTCCAATTTTTTCAAACGTTTCCATACAACTTTTGAATATTTCTATACTTTTTTCGAACGTTTTCGAATATTTTCCATCATATACTCATAAACACGCGCCGTTACCCCCTTTCGAGCCGTTTTACGAAAATATTTCATTAGATATATCTTTTAGTGTAGGGTCGCAGCTAATTAAAGCTTCCCAGAACTATGGAATTTGAGTCAGGTATCGCCATCGCAAAGGGTGTTGTCCCAAAAATAATTACCGCAAGGGAGATTGCTGAGCTCATATCTCCATCTCCTTCGAATAACGGCCGTTTGGCAGCCTGTTTATTACAAATGATTGTCTCCTCGAATCGCTGCTGTAATAATACCATATTATACCATAATTCACCTTCTTTTAACAGCCCAAAACCGAAAAAACGCTAATTCTCCGTAGTTATAAGATGCGCAAAAGGGAGTAATGCCTACAACACCAGCAAGAGGACAAAAATAATAATCTGCAATGCGGGGGGATGAGTGAACCATTGTGGACAACATCTCGTAGAATGGATAAAATTAAAAAAGTTTTTAGATAAATGGAGATTTGCGAAGTATAGATTTTAAGGTCAGTAATATCGAACAGGAAAGAAAAGGAGGATAAAATGAATCGCAGAACATTTCTAAAGGGCGTGCCGGCATTGGCTATACTGGCCTCGACAAGGCCCGGCTTTTCTGAAGACGCTAACACGGCTACCAGCTCCGTCGAGGATCTGCAGGCGGCAATCCAGAAGGGCGGAGTAATCAAACTTAATCCGCCTGATTTGAAAAAGGGAGTCGGCTTAATGGAGGCGCTGAAGAAAAGAAAAACACAACGCAATATATCAGATAAAAAAATAACGCTGCAGCAGTTGTCGGAGCTGCTGTGGGCGGCGGACGGTGTGAATCGGCCGGACGGTAAACGAACTTCACCGGCGGCAATGGCCAAGTATGCAGTTGATATTTACGTGGTGCTGCCGGAAGGAGTCTATTTGTATGATGTGGCGAAGCACGAGCTTGAGCCCGTTGCCGAAGGCGATTTTCGGAGAGAGACGGGTTTGCAGGATTTTGTTTATATCGCGCCGGTGAACCTGGTTTATGTTGTTAACTTAAAGAACTGGCAGGACCTCGGCAGGCCTATACTGGATGACAAACGAGACAGGTGGATACAATGTGAAGTGGGATGTATTGTGCAGAACGTATATCTCTATTGTGCATCGGAAGGACTGGGGTCAGTGGTCAGGGGATATTTCGACGAGAATAAATTGAGCGAAGTGATTAAAGTAAAGCCCGAGCAGGTAGTTTTGGCCCATACTATAGGGCATCTAAGATAAGAGCAGAACATCATTAAATAGTTGATTAGTAACATTAGTGCTGTTTTTGGAGGAAGAGCGCCCGCCATAAAAACAGCAAGAATAAGAATGCAATGAAAATCGAACCTTTGAAGAAGGAGTGGTAATGGCCGGGGTAGATATAGTCACTTACATTTGTAAGTGCGGAAGATAATTTAATACTGTTATCAGCGGCGAAAGTCAAGCCGGCCAATACAGTTAAAATGACAATCACGGCTGCTACAAAAATCGCTAATATTTTGAACCTGTCATGCATTTCAATCCCCCTTCAATTGACATTATTATACCTGAGGCGGTTTTACAATTCAAGCAAATATTAACGAGAGAACGCAGGATTTGGCGATTTCGGGAATTGGCGAAAAAAGGGTAAGGTATTATCGGGCAATGAAATAAAAAAATTTTAAAGTTTTTGTGGAGAAAATTTTCAGCGGCCTCGGTTTCTGCTTTAGGTAGACAGCTGAGCGGTCAGGCGGAGTCGGCTGTCAAGTTGGCGGGGCTGGTTTTGTTTTTGTGCCAAAATTTGCAATTTTTGCGGGGCAGAAATACAGCGTGTTTCTTCAGAGTTGCAATTTTTATATTACATAATTATTTGTTAACAGGATAGTTAAGGCATAAAGATGCAAAATAAGCAGGTGTTGACTTTAAGCTGGTATATTTTTTGCACATCTGTTATAAATTGTGAAGTATTGTGGGGGGAATTGGCGGTTTGAACTGTAATTTTTGAGTTTTAAAGTTAAAGCATATTAAGAAGGGAAGCAATTATGGCAGTTAAAGAATTAGCATTCGAATCCGGAGCAAGGGCTGCACTGCTGGCGGGGGTGGAAAAATTAGCGGCGGCGGTCAAATCAACACTCGGGCCGAGAGGCCGAAATGCGGTCCTGGATAAAGGCTGGGGCGGACCAACGGTAACAAAAGACGGAGTAACGGTAGCTGAAGAAATTGAGCTTATAGACAAGAACGAAAACCTCGGCGCAAAATTAGTAAGAGAAGCAGCAAGTAAAACTTCGAAAGTGGCGGGCGACGGGACAACAACGGCAACAGTGCTGGCTGAGGCAATGTTCAAAGAGGCATATAGGAACTTAGCGGCAGGGGCAGATGCAATGTCCTTAGCACGTGGTATGCAAAAGAGCGCCTCGGCGGTAACGGAGAAACTGAAAACGCTGGCAAAGCCGATAGATGCTACCAAGACTGGCGACATAATCAATATCGCTTCTGTCTCGGCAAATAACGATGTGGAGATCGGAAAGATTATAGCAGAAGCGTTCCAGAAGGTCGGCAAGGACGGGGTGATAACCGTCGAAGAGGGTAAAAGCCTCGATACAACCGTCGACTTCGTCGAAGGTATGCAGTTTGACCGGGGATACCTGTCGCCGCATTTCGTAACCGATGCGGATAATATGGTCTGCGAACTGGAGAAACCATACGTATTGGTGTATGAGGACAAGATAAGCAATGTGGCGAAGCTTGTGCCGCTGCTCGAAAAGATCGCCAAGAGCAAAAGACCACTGCTGATTATCTCAGAAGATGTCGAGGGCGAAGCATTGGCTACGCTGGTAGTTAATAAACTAAAAGGGATACTGCAAGTGGCAGCGGTGAAAGCGCCTGGTTACGGCGACCGCAGAAAAGCAATGCTACAGGATATTGCAGTGCTGACGGGGGCAGAGCCGATTTTCAAGGATTTGGGAATCGAGATGGAAAATATCAGCGTCAAACAGTTAGGACAAGCCAAAAAGGTGACCATCGATAACGACAATACAATCATTGTCGAAGGTGCAGGCAGCAAAGAGGCAATCAGCGGCAGAATCAAGCAAATACAGGGCGAAATTGAAACGACAACCAGCGATTACGACCGTGAAAAACTACAGGAACGGCTGGCCAAGCTGACCGGCGGGGTTGCCCAAGTCAATGTAGGCGCGGCAAGCGAAACGGAAATGAAAGAAATAAAGGCGCGGATAGAAGATGCCCTTCACGCGACAAGGGCAGCTATCGAAGAAGGGGTTGTACCCGGCGGAGGAGTGGCACTTATACGGTGTATCGATGCGGTCGAGAAATTAAAACTCAAAGACGATGAGCAAACCGGAGCTAATATAGTGGCGAAGTCACTTACAACACCGTGTTACTGGATTGCTGCCAACGCGGGGGCAACGGCAAATCTGGTAGTTAATAAAGTCATCGAGGGCAAAGGCGGCTTCGGGTATAACGCCAACACGGATAAATACGAAGACCTGTTCGAAACCGGCATCGTTGACCCTGCGAAAGTGACACGAATAGCACTGGAAAACGCAGTGAGCATAGCTGTGCTGCTGTTGACTACCGACTGCCTTGTTACCGAGAAGCCAAAAGAAAAAGGTGAGACTCCGCCAATGCCGCCGGGCGGAATGGGCGGCGGATACGGCGGGATGGGCGGAATGGGTGGTATGGGCGGTATGGATATGATGTAAAACGTGAAAGGAGAAACTATGAAACTTAGGCCTTTGGACGACAGAATCGTGATAAAACAATCGGAGGCGGAAGAGAAAACCGCCGGCGGTATTATTCTGCCGGATACGGCGAAAGAAAAACCGCAAATCGGAAAAATAGTGGCAATCGGGCAGGGTAAAATACTCGATGACGGCAAACGAGGCAAGATGAGCGTGAAGAAAAATGATGAGGTCATCTATGCAAAATACATAGGAAGCGAAGTCGAAATTGGCAGAGAAAAATTCGTGATTTTACACGAGAGCGACATACTGGGTATTATTGAAAAATAGACAAGGGAAAAGTTAACAGCGAATAATGTAAGGGATAACAAAAAATGGCAAAGCAATTAATGTTTGACGATACGGCACGAACACAGCTAAAAGAAGGGCTGTCACAGTTGGCCAAAGCGGTAAAAGTTACCCTCGGCCCGACGGGCAGGAACGTCATCCTGCATAAAAGCTGGGGCTCGCCGAAGATAACAAAGGACGGGGTTACGGTCAGTAAAGAAATCGAACTACCGGAACCATTCAAGAATATGGGCGCAAAGATGGTCAACCAGGTCGCCAATAAAACCTCCGACGAAGTCGGTGACGGGACAACGACTTCGACCGTACTGGCAGAGGCAATTTACACCGAAGGCCTGAAGTATGTTACCGCCGGCTCAAATCCGGTAGCCCTGCAGAGGGGAATCACCGATGCTGCCAAAGCTGTAACGAAATTTATCAAAGATGTGAGCAAGGAGGTGAAGGGGCACAGCGACATTGCGAAAGTGGCGGCTATCAGCGCAAACAACGACGCGCAGGTAGGTAAAATCCTGGCTGATGCGATCGAGAAGGTCGGCAAGGAAGGCGTTATCGAGGTCGAAGAGGGTAAGGGGATGGAAAATGAGCTGACCATCGTCGAAGGTATGCAGTTCGATAAGGGCTATATATCGCCATACTTTATGATTAATCCTGAAACGCTCGAAGCCATTCTTGAGGACGCTTATATTCTACTGCACGAGAAGAAGATATCCAATATCCGCGAGATTATTCCGCTGCTTGAAAAAGTCGCCCAGGTGGCCAAGCCGCTGTTGATTGTCGCAGAGGACGTCGAGGGTGAGGCTCTGGCAGCGCTGGTTATTAATCGGCTGCAGGGAGTGTTAAAAATCTGCGCAGTCAAAGCTCCCGGCTTCGGCGACCGCAGAAAAGCAATGTTGGCCGACGTAGCAGTCCTGACGGGCGGAGAGGTAATTACCGAAGAGCTGGGTGTTAAACTCGAAAAAATCGAGCTTTCACAATTAGGACAGGCTAAAAAAATTATTATCGGCAAAGAGACAACCACGATAATAGAGGGCGCCGGTAAAAAACAGGATATAAATTCCCGCTGCGACCAGATTCGCAACCAAATCGAAAAGACGACCAGCAACTACGACCGCGAAAAATTGCAGGAGCGGCTGGCGAAGCTGACCGGTGGCGTTGCCGTTATCAAAGCCGGTGCGCCAACGGAAACAGAAATGAAGGAACGCAAAGACCTTCTCGAAAATGCGCTTCACGCTACAAGGGCAGCAACGGACGAAGGTGTTGTCGCAGGCGGTGGGACTGTGTTTCTTCGAGCCATCGGCGAGCTGAAGAAAGCCAGAGCCAAGGCCAAAGGCGACGAGAAAATCGGTTTTGATATCGTAAGTGATGCCCTGAAGATGCCGACAAGACAAATAGTCGATAACTCCGGCGAACAGGGCGATGTGGTGGTCGCCAGTCTTTTGGAGAAGCTGGAAAAGGATGAGAACATCGGTTACGACGCCAACACAGGTCAGTTCGTCAATATGTTCAAAGCCGGCATTATAGACCCTGCAAAGGTTGCCAGGGTGGCTTTGCAAAGCGCTGCTTCAGTGGCGGGACTTATGTTAACGACCAACGTGCTGGTAACCGATTTAAAAGACAAAGACGAAGAGCCGATACCGGGAGCTGTAAGGTAAACTACGTCGTGCGTATTGCGTGATGCGTATTGCGTAAGAGGGGAATAGTATATGGCAGGAAAAATAAGAACATACAGAGATTTAGATATTTGGAAAGCAGGCATCAGGTTGGTTAAAAATGTATATAAGTTGACAGAAAAGCTTCCGAAGCATGAACTGTATGGCTTAGTCAGTCAAATGAGAAGGTCAGCGATTTCCATACCTTCAAATGTAGCAGAGGGTTTTAGGAGATATTACAATAAGGAGTACAAGCAATTCTTGTATGTATCATTGGGAAGTTGTGCGGAACTGGAGACACAGATAACAATAGCGAAAGAGTTAGAGTATATAAGAGAAAACCAAGAAGCTGTGCTGCTCGAAGATTTGGACCATATTTGTCGAATGATTTCAAATCTACTTAAAAAGCTCTAACGCCCTACGCAATACGATATACGCAATACGATAATATGGCCAAACGGGATTATTACGAAGTTTTGGGGGTGGGCAAGAATGCCACCGCTGACGAGATTAAACGCGCATACCGCCGAATGGCAATGAAATACCATCCGGACAAGAATCCGGACAATAAAGCAGAGGCCGAAACCAAGTTCAAGGAGTGCGCCGAGGCCTACGAAGTCCTAAACGACCCGGATAAACGCAAGCGATACGACCAGTTCGGACACGAGGGCCTGCGCGGAATGGGTATGCGAGATTATTCGCATATGAAGTGGCAGGATATCGGCAGTATATTCGAGGATATCTTTGGTGGATTCGGCGACTTCGGTGACATATTCGGAATGGGAGGTCGCAGGAGAACAAGACGGGCCGGTCCAGCACGAGGCTACGACCTGGAGACCTCCGTAGAATTGACTCTTAACGATATTGCTAAAGGTGTTGGGAAAACCATCGAATTTACTCGTCAGGATACATGCCCTGAATGCAACGGCACGGCTTGTGCCAAAGGAACAACACCCGGCCAATGCCCGAGCTGTCACGGCAGCGGCCAGTTTGTCAGGGGTAGTCTCGGTTTCCAGATGGTCTCAACCTGTCCTCAATGCGGGGGCAGTGGTAAGATTATTACACAGCCCTGCAAGAAATGCAAAGGCACCGGTAAAGTGCCCAAGAAACGGGTTGTCGATATTAAAATTCCGCCGGGTGTGCACGAAGGCCAGGGAATAAGAGTTGCCGGCGAAGGCGAACCCGGCCGAGGCAGCGGACCAAGAGGAGACTTGTATTGCTATGTCAGGATAAAACCACACGAGTTTTTACACCGTGACGGTAATAATGTAGTCGCAGTTGTCCCTATAAGTTTTACAGATGCAGCACTTGGGACAACAGTAGAGGTGCCGAGCCTAAACGGTGCGAAACACCTGAAGATACCTGCGGGCACCCAATACGGCAGCATCTTCAGGATAAAAGGGCAGGGCCTGCCGAATGTAAGAACCGGCCGACACGGCGACCATCTTGTTCAGATAATTATCGAAACGCCAGTGAAACTAAACACAAAACAACAGGAGCTGCTCAAAGAATTCGCCGGGACAGAAGATAAAAGCGCTTACCCACAGTCTCAAGGATTTTTCGAGAAACTAAAGAGATATTTTGGTAACCAATGATGAAACATAAAAGAAAAGAGAAACCAAAAGAACAAGAAGAGCCGAAAGCGAAGAATAACGAGCTGGAAGAACTTCGCCGGCAAATAGAGAATCTGCAAAAAGAAAAGGATGAGCTTTTTAGTAAATTGCAGCGAGTCAGCGCTGATTATGCAAATTTCCAAAAAAGAGTTTCCAAGCAGACTACTGATACTATCGCCTATGAGAAGGGAAAGATAATAAAGACCCTTTTGCCGGCACTGGATAATTTCGAGCATACACTTCAAAACGCGCAATCGGTGGAGGACAAGGACGTTCTTGTCAAGGGAATACGGATTATTTACGACCAGATGCTCGATATTCTGAAATCACACGGCGTAGAGCCGATAAAGGCGATGGGTGAGAAATTCGACGTTGCTTTGCATGAGGCGATACTGCAAAAGGCCGAGCCGGAAAAAGAAGAAAACATCGTGCTCGAAGAGTTTCAAAAGGGATACAAAGTCAATGGCAGGGTCATCCGGCCAAGCAGAGTAATCGTTAACAAGCTGCCTTCGCAGCAAGAGATCCCAGAGCAGGAGCAGGTCGGAGATGAACAGATAGACTCAGAGGATGATAAAACCGATACGAGCGACCAGCGACGAGAAACGAGGAACGAGTAAATGCCGACTTACGGGTATGTATGTAGTAATTGCGGATATGAGTTCGAGCATTTCCAGTCTATAACGGCAAGGCCGCTTCGCAAATGCCCCAGGTGCGAAAAGAACAGCCTGAAACGGCTCATCGGAACAGGTGCTGGTGTGATTTTCAAAGGCTCCGGTTTTTACGAGACCGATTACAGGAGTAAAAGCTACAAAGAAGCCGAGAAAAAAGAGAAGGACTCCGGCGAGAAAAAAACCGGAGCCAAAAAGACCGAAACCAAAGATTCGAAGCCGGACAAACCTGCCAAATCCACCACAGACAACAAAAAAATTTAGATGTAATACCTCTCCAAATCAATAGTTAGAACACACAGACAGATTTTTCTTAAAAATAAGGTGTTTTTCTGCTTGACAATAGTTTTATATAAAACTATTCTATATAAAACATATTTAGGCCTTTGAATCTCTGGTCATAATGCGTTTCAGGGCCGCGGACAAATGAAGGAGTAATGATATGAGTAAGCAGAAAAACGAAGAACAAGCGGCCGTGCAAGTATCAGAAGACGTGAGGCAGACCTGCCTGAGTTTGACAACAAACACGTTTGTATGTCAGTTGACAACTATCGATTCAGCGGGGTTCCCCCACACCAACGCAATGCTCAATCTGCGGTATGCCAAACAGTATCCATCGCTGGTGGATTTGTTTAAGGGGCAAGACAACGACTTCGTGATTTATCTGTCTACCGGTATGCAGTCTCCCAAGATGGCGCGAATGAAATCCAATCCGAAGGTGTGCGTATATTTCTGCGACCCGGACCAGGTCCTCGGCCTGATGCTCGGCGGAGAGATTGAGATTATCACCAATCAGGAGCTTAAAAATCGAATCTGGCAAAAGGGCTGGACTATGTATTATCCCAACGGCCCGGAAGGACCGGAATACGGCGTTATAAAACTGACACCCTCGATAGTCAAAGGGTGGTGCAAAGGTAGGCCGCTTGAGGTTAAAATATAAAACGCTCTGCGGCAGGGGGTGGCGATGACGATGGCTGATTAGCTATGGCAAAGACAATGAAACAGCAGCGCCAGTCGGGTTTCCTGATGGCAAAGATTCGCCAGGTCAGCGAGAGAATCTTTCTCCGCAAACTGAAGGACTACGGCATTGAAATCAATCCTGCCCAGGGCAGAATTATGTTTGCGCTCTGGCAAAAAGACGGCGTAGCAATCAACGAGCTTGTGCAAAAGACCAAGCTCGAAAAATCGACCCTGACAAGTATGCTCGACCGGCTCGAAGTTATGGGATACGTTCGGCGTCAGAGAAGCCGAAAAGACAGGCGTAAAATCCTTATATACCGCACGAAAAAAGATAAAGCTATGGAAGGCAAATACGTCGAGGTCTCGCAGGAGCTGACGAAGCTGTTTTATAAAGGATTTTCCGAAAGCCAGATTGACCATTTCGAAAAGGACCTCCAGCGAATACTCGATAACCTCGTCGATTTCGAGACAAATGAAAATTAAAATTTTCATCCCGACCGAAGCGGAGGGATCTATTTTTTAATTGCTTGTGCTGCCTTCTGCTTAGATAGTGTTCATATGAACTGCTGTTGTGTCCTCCAGTTCGAACCTTGTTTCTACTTGCTTCGGAGTTTCACTCCTATGCAATACTAAGTTTTTCATGAAGCTTTCTGATGAAAAGTGCCAAGCTATCCACATCTTTGGGTCGGCAGGCACTCGAATCATAGGCAGAAGTCTGGTTTCTGTATAACATCCGAATATTCAAGTTCTATATTGACATATTCCCATGTCAAGTATATCTTTTCAGGGGTATATACAGAAACCATAGAATATTATGTTAGATGCTTTAAAGGGGGAAAATCATGAGATCTTTAAGAGTCAGCCCAGCTGCACTTTTAATGCACGTGGTTGTACTTCTAAATATTTGCACTAATGGAAAAGTAATAGCATCAGAAAGTCAAGAAATACTAAATGTTAGGGTATTTACTAAACTCTATGGTTATGTCAAGTATTTTCACCCAAGTGATGAAGCAAGCCAGATCGATTGGGACAAGTTCGCCATCTACGGAACTGAAAGGGTCAAGAGCGCTCAAAATAGTGAGGAACTGAAATCCATTCTTGAAGAATTGTTTCTTCCCATCGCCCCAACAATTCAAATCTATCATTCTAATGAAAAACCAAGACCGTTCGTTGTTCCGGAAGATACCACGGACTTAAAGGTTGTGGCCTGGCAACACCAAGGAGTGGAGCTTGGCACTTCCAGTAACATTTACAGAAGCATTCGCATAAACAGGGAAAACCGAGTTTTGACTACAGGCTACGGTTTTAGCACAGTCGGCACATGGGCGGATGCAACAGATTATCGTGGGAAAGAGATTAAGCTAAAAGCGTTTGTACGAACCAACGTCAGTGGTACCGGCAACCAAGGACAGCTTTGGTTACGAGTTGATAGAGAAAACAAGCAAAGAGGTTTCTTCGATAATATGTATGATCGACCTATTAAGTCCCATCAGTGGCAGTCGTATGAAATTGTCGGCACAGTTGCCGATGATGCGACGAGAATCGTCTTCGGCTGTTTTCTTAAGGGAATTGGGCAAGTTTGGGTCGACGGATTCCAATTATTCGCTAAAAATGAAGACGGCGGCTGGCAAACGATTCAGATAAAAAATCCTGGATTTGAGGAAGAAGCTGATGATAAACCAAAAATGTGGTGGCTTGCAAACACCCCCGGATATACTCACAAACTCTGGGCAAGGGTAATTACACCAACTGCCAATGACGATTCTTTCTGGGTGCGAATGGATGGTGGCTCCTGGTATCAGCGGAACAATATTGGCCCTACCAGCAGTTGGTCCTGGCAAGAGTGTCAGTCGTATACCCTAAATGCAGGCAGCCATACGCTCACAATAGCTTATCGTGAAGATGGCGCAAAATTGGATAAACTATATATTGGTAACAGCACCCCATCCGGTACAGGCGGTGAGGCTGAAAACTGCACTGGCACAACAACAACTACTACCAGCGGCAGCACAACGACCACAACAAGCGGTGGCGGCGATGACTATGTGTGGCTTGAAGCAGAGTGCGGCAATGTGGGCTCCCTGTGGAATATACTGTCTGACAGCAGTGCTTCCGGCGGATATTATGTAACCATTCAGTCAGGCAATAACAGCACAGGCAGTGCTCCTTCAAGCAGCAACGGGCATATTACTTACAACTTTGAAATACAAAGCGGCACTTACAAAGAAATACAAAGAGGCACTTACAAACTTGTAAGTGACAACCCGTACGAGGGTGGAAGAAGCTTATTAATTGAGAATAAAGGTGAAAGTTTCTCGGGAACTTTATTCGACGCATTCCCCAAGGTCGGAGAGGTTATCAACAAAGAATTAGGTGCGGTCTTGTCGTGTCAGATTCCTCTGGCACTCTACAGTGACAGTAATGGAACTCTTGGAAAAGGGGACAAAGCTTCTTTTGATGCCTTATTAGAACAGTTGAGCAAGATAGAAACTGGTAATTTGACGGCCGACAACGAGTTTGTGCGATTAGGAAATATCGTAATCGCTTGGAACGTATTTCAGCATTTCTATCCTTATTTTGACGTGGTTGGTACAGATTGGGATGCAGAATTAACCAATACTCTTAAAGAAGCGCTGTCAAATCAAAACGAAAAAGACTTTTATTCCACCCTAAGAAGACTGGTTGCCAAACTTCATGATGGCCATGGGGGAGTTTACCACAAAATATCTAGAGAGCAGGCCGGTTTCCCCTTTCTTGTGGACTGGATTGAAAACCATGTCGTTATCACCTTTGTTAAAGATTCTAACAATTTTAAAGTTGGGGATATTGTCATTTCTATTGACAGTATCCCAGCGGAACAGATGCTGCTGAACGAAGAAGAATATATTTCAGGATCACCGCAATGGAAACGGGTGAACTCCCTGAGAAGATTCGGATATGGCAAAGAGGGAACGACAGCTAAACTTCAAATAATGAGAAACGGTCAAATTTTAAAAATGGAAGCCTTGAGAAATAACAAAGAGCACCTTTCGGAACCAGAAAGACCTGTTATCGAAAAAATCGAGAATGATATTTTTTATGTCAATCTTGACAAGGCTGAGATGGATGAAATCAGGGGAAAAATCAATGACCTTGCCAACGCCAAAGGTGTCATTTTCGACTTGCGTCAGTATCCTAGAGGCAATCATGAAATAATAAGCCATTTGCTAACAAAGCCTGATACATCAAGCGCCTGGATGAGGATTCCGCAAATCATCTACCCTGATCAGGAAAACGTGGTAGGTTTTATGAAAAGTGGATGGCGCATGCAACCGAAAGAGCCTCATATCAAAGGAAAAGTAGTCTTTCTTACTGGCGGCCGAGCAATAAGTTACGCCGAATCTTTCATGGGTTTCATTGAACATTACAAGCTCGCAGAAATTGTGGGACAACCGACGGCAGGCACAAACGGAAACGCCAATACATTTGAATTGCCGGGAGGCTTTCGAGTTGTGTGGACCGGGATGAGGGTTGTGAAGCACGATGGTTCGCAACATCACCTCATCGGTATTCAACCAACAGTACCTGTACAAAGAACAATTCAAGGGGTCATTGAAGGTAGAGATGAGTTTATGGAGAAAGCTTTAGAAATAATTGGAAGTGACTGATCGTTTTTAAAAGCATCTAACGAGGCGGCTGCAGCTGACGGCAGGGCTCCTACTTTTTGGGTTAGCTTTTTTACTCTCGATTAATCTCAAACGCATGATTGCGCTACCCAAAGTGACATATATACTCATCTGGAACTTCATCGAGATCTGAAAAAATGTCTTTCTCTGGAAATGCTGCCTTCTGCTCAGACACTGTTTTTCCCGTATGCTTACGCATACTTACTAAAGGTTTCCTCGTTGCGGCCTCCGCCAGCTTGTGCCATAGGTGCACCAGCAATCAGGGCCTATCGGCAGCGCCACAGGTTTTTTCTGACTTCAAGCAACGAGTAACTATTCACGAGCCACGTTTTCAACTTTTTCACTCATTTTCATTAAGTTTTCACACATTTTCATACATTTTCAATCAAAAACGGGGGTAGCTGTTGAGAAAAACCTCGTATCTGTAGTTTCCCATTTGGGCAAAGATACCCTTATATGTGCGCATCAAGTCTTATGCTGGGGTCGTTGGCGGGGTTCCTATTTCGGGAATCCATTTCAAAAAACCAAGTCCTCGAATCCATGATTTATAAAAAGAATACCTAAGTATCTTAGGTATTCCTCCATTTTCTTAAAGCCCCCGCGACACCTGAACGGGATTAAATCAATCAAAAGTGGGGGTACTTGTTGAGTAAAATCGTATTTTTTTAAATTTTTTTATCCCCTTTATTTACAAACACTTACAAGATTTTCCTTCTCGAAAAATCCTCGATTTTTCGAATCAAACGCGCGGGTACCTCCAATTATAGAAAGGGGTGTACTTCTGCCCCTAATCGCCCAGTAGGACAAGGTCTTAGGTCCAGCAGGCCCGGGTCAAAAATGACTATGACTAAATAATCTTATAGTGGAGTTTACTTCGCCGTTTGTAAGACGGATGGAAACTCCATAGGAGATTCTCTATCAACTACGAACAAGCAACTTTAAACAAACAAAATTATGCAAAACGAACCCAATTTTCAAAAGACTAAAAATGAGCGTAAGCGTAGCTTACACAATAACTAAGAACAAAAATCTATGAACTATGGACTATCGAAAACGAACCCAAAACGAACCCAATCGAACCCAATCTTGTCCCGAGCGAAGTCGAGGGTTCTGTTTATTTTACCAGTTTTGCGATTTGTTTGAAGTGCGGGTGTTCGGCTGTTTTGAGCAGTTCATACAACAACATTTAAAGATAAGCGGTATTGGGGTTTTTCAGCGTTCCGCAACCGTAATGGTCAGATGAACTATTCGGCTATCTTCGAGCTGTGTCGGCAGTTTTTTAATTGTTTCTTCGCCAGAAGTCAAGACTGGTTTCGGTATCGTAATAAGCTGCGGGCCTTTTTCATCGACGGCGGTTAAAACCTCTTTGCCGGGCAGGGTTTGTTCGATATTGTTCAGGGCGGCGAAATACTTTGCCGATTTTTGCTGCGTTTGGAAGTCGTCCTGTTTGGCAATTTCGATAATCTGCTCGGGAGCGACCGCGTCAATTACAATTTGTCCTTTCGGCTGGTCAGTATCAACAAATAATGTTGCCGAGTCGATTCTGTCCCAGATAGTATCTAAATCGGCGAGGAGCAGACCTAAATTTTGCCTGCTGCAGGTGAGAGCAAACGATTCTCTCGGCCTGCCGGGGACTGCCGTTGAGCGCTGGTCCGCAGGGATGTTGGACTCAATCGCTTTATTGATGAAAGCAACAACCTCAGAAGATGTGCCCGTTTTCAATTCGAGCCTGCCGCTAAATTCCATACCGGCAGAGACAGGTTTGACCGTTGTATCTGCGGCGGCAATTACGACGGCTGGTTCGGATTCCTTCGGCTGAAAAACAGCAACCAGCTTATCAATAGAAGCTTGCGGGGCAACTATCGTGTAAATAACAACCGCTAAAACAGCTACCAACCCAATCATAGCGGCAGCGGTGGTGAGTTTTCTAAAGAGCAAATGCCTGGCCCCTTCATGCTCCCTGCGGTACTGCCTGACAGGGACCGGCTGGACGAGAAGTTTCCTTTCCTCCAGCGAAGCTTTAATATCGCCCAACAATTCCTGCGGGGCTTCAGTGTAAGGTAATGAACTTACCAGCCTTCTACAATTCCGAAGCTCCTGCAGACGTTCGGCAATATGCTTGTCGTGCTTTATCAATCGCTGAACCTCGGTCTGCTGCCTCTGGTCAAGCTCACCATCAATGAAACCATTCAGTAATTCGTCGATATCTGGAAATTCATTTTGACTCATTACGGAATCGCCTCCATTATCTGCCTCAGATTGGTTCTGGCCCTGCTGAGCCTGCTTCTAACCGTACCTAACTCGATATCAAGAACCTCTGCAATCTGAGTGTAACTCATACCTTCAATATCCCTCAAAACAATAACGGCTCGTTGAGCATCATCCAATTTCATCAAGGCTTTTACAACTAACCTGCACAGCTCCTTATTCTGGGCTACGACAGCAGGGTCAGGCGAACTATCATCGGTCAAAAATGCCTTCAACACCCCCTTGTCTTTGCTGCTGTCTTCGTTGTCCTCGGCATCGAGGCTTTTAAGCCCCAGCTTGACGCTCCTCTGACAGTAATTCAATGTCAAATTAACGCCAATTCTAAAGGCCCAAGTATAAAAGCTGCTTCTGCCCTCAAACTTATCTATGTTCTCTATTACTTTGACAAACGTGTCCTGCGTAAGTTCCGCAGCATCGTCGGGATTTGCACATATTCTCAATATGGCGTTGTATATTCGATTCTGATACTTCAGAATCAGCCTCTCAGTTGCGGTAGAATCGCCCTGCCGACACTGCTGAACAAGGACGGCATCATTAATGCTGATGCTTGCGGCTTTAGTCACGCCTTTTCTCCTTATTTAGACCGGCAAAGGCCTAAAAGGTTCCTATAAAAAAAACATAAAAAATAAGGCTAAAGTACTCGTCGGGGTGAAGCGTCCCGCCGTAGCCCAGCAGGGTATAATCGCAGATTAGCCCCTTTCGGTCAATTGAATTTAACCCGGCAGCTTCGCTGGTCGATGCGCCGTTAAATAAATTGTCATTGCAAGTCTGTTACAAACACCGTAGCGAAAAAACCACACAGTTGGAATCCATCAATTAGTGTGTTTAAGGACAAACTCGGCTGAGAGCCGCCTGCCACCATGGCACAGAGATGTTACCAGTAATATGTAACTTTTGCTGTTTTGCGGCTCGAAAGGCAAATTGAATTCGTAGGCCCTTAAGAAGTCCATCCAGTGCTCGTTGTTTTTGACCGTGTTATTTAAATCGATATCCGGCCAAATAAAAATTCTTTTGCCCTCCGAATTAGTGGAGCGCGAAACTCTGTCGTATAACTCGAAGCGAAATACAGCAGGTGCTTTTATCTGACAATCAAATGCGTCCAGCAAACTCACATAGACCTTTATTTGCGACGGGTTTCCATTGCCTGCGGCTGCAAATTCAGTCAACGGCATAATATCAACTTTCACCGGGCTATATTCGGAAAGCTGGTTAAAACCACTATCAGCATTCGAGGACAATTTTTTGTCCACCGGTTCGCAACCTGCTCCGTATAGGAGCAATAAAAACATCTGCACTATTACAGTAATGGCGTAAGCGGTCTTTGCGATTACTTTCATAACACTATAAATCCTCATCAAGCATATGGCCAAAACGATATTTTTTGGTCCTGAGATAGTCGATATTGTGCTTGCCGGGTTTGGCCTTTAACGGCACCTGCTCAACAATTTTTATACCATAAACTTCAAGGCGGCTTATTTTCTTCGGATTGTTTGTCAGGATTCGTATTTTTGTAAGGCCCAAATCGCGGCAGATTTGAGCACCAATTCCATAGTCTCGCTTGTCAGCTAAAAAGCCCAGTTTCAGATTGGCATCGACGGTGTCCAGCCCCTGCTCCTGAAGTTTATAAGCCCGCAGTTTGTTCGTAAGGCCGATGCCTCTGCCTTCCTGCCTGAGATAAATCAATGCCCCCTTGCCGGCCCTTTCAATCATCTCCATCGCAGTAATCAATTGATAGCCGCATTCGCACCTCTGCGAATGAAATAAATCGCCGGTCATACATTCCGAATGTACTCTTACGAGGACCGGTTCAGTATGTTCGACAGGTGTATCGTTCTCATCAAGCTCACCGACTCCGCCTTTGCATAATGCCAGATGCGGCTCCGGAGAAGTTATGCTCCGGTAAGCGATGAGCTTGAATTCTCCATAGTCGGTGGGCAAAGTTACATACTCGATTCGTTTGATTTGGCTTTCGCTCTGGAGACGGTATTCTACGAGTTTTGCAATTGAAGCGATTTTAAGATTGTGTTTTTCGCAGAATTTAAGCAGCTGGGGCACTCGTGCCATCGAGCCGTCTTCGTTCATAATTTCGCAGATGACCCCCGCCGGCCTTAATCCCGCCAGCCGTGCGAGGTCAACGGCCCCTTCAGTTTGCCCCGCCCGAACTAATACACCACCTTTACGCGCCCTTAGCGGAAATATATGACCTGGACGAACAAGGTCATCAGGTTCCGAGCCATCAGCAATTGCGACCTGAATCGTCCTTGCCCTGTCTGCTGCGCTGATGCCGGTACTAATACCAACAGCGGCGTCAATGCTGACGGTGAAGGCTGTTTCGAAACGGGCAGTGTTTTCAATCGTTTGGGGATAAAGACCGAGCGCATCACATTTCTCGGCTTCCAGCGGCAGACAAATAAGGCCGCGACCGAGCTTAGCCATAAAATTGATGGTCTCCGGTGTTACCTTCTCAGCGGCGCAAAGCAGGTCTCCTTCGTTCTCACGGTCTTCGGCATCGACGAGGACAATCATTCGGCCCTTGCGCAGCTCTTCCAGAATTTGCGGGATTTCACTAAATTGTATCGCCATATTCGTATCTCGTATCTCGCTGGGTATTTCAAGCCTCTCGAGATACGCTTTTTTGCTCATTCTCTTCAATATAGCGAATTCCGTTGCGAATGTAAATAAGAGTTGTCAGGACAGCGGTTACGGCAGCCGACCACCAGAGGACCCGCAGAAACCAAATCCATCCGGGGAAAAAGGCGGAAACCTCCGGGGCAATCAGAATCCCCGTTACCATCGATAGCTGAAGGGCTGTGGCAATTTTGCCGATTAACGCGGGTGCGATGAAAAGCCGCGAGGTGAAAAAATAAATAATCACAAAGCCAATCGACAAAAGCAGGTCTTTGCCGATTATTAGAACCACAACCGTCGTCGGCAGGAGAAAACCATTAACGTGACCCCGCTGCGAGGCCAACAGCAGACACGCAGAGGTTATAAGCAGCTTGTCCGCCATCGGGTCCAGAAATGAGCCGAGTTTTGTAACCTGCTTTTTTCGTCGAGCGAAGAAACCATCAATTGCGTCGGTGACCGCCATAACCAGAAAAATAAAAGTCGCAGCATACCGCATCACATCGCGCATTGACCCGCTAAGCACAACATCATTTATCTTCAGCATACAACTGACAAACGGAACTATCAGCAGTATCCGAACAATCGTAATGCGACTCGCCCAGGTCAATTTCATAGCCGGTTTATAACCCAAAAAACCGAATTCTTCAATAGATAACTCAGTCAGCGAACAAGAATAAAGAATGAAGTTAAAGCGATTTTACTATTTAATTCCATTGTGAGGTATGTTATAAAAACTGAATTGTTTTGGCAACCGGCTTGTGTCAATCAGTTCAGAGGATAAAATTATTTCGGGTTAAAGATGCTGAAGGCTAAAGTGGCGAGTGTATATGGTCAGCTTGCAACGCTTCTCGGCGCGGGTATACCCGTGATGCACTGTCTGGATATTATAGCTAATAGCCAGCGAGGACGACTGAAAAGAATATTTTCGGCAGTAAGCCGTGACGTCAGCGGAGGTTCACCGCTCCACGAGGCTATGGCGAAACATAAAAACGTCTTTGCCTCTTTCGATATAGCGATTTGCCGGGCGGCGGAGTGGTCGGGTAACCTCGCAGATGTGATGAAAATGATCGAGAAGTGGTATGACTTTCGCGTGAGAATGGTTCGTATGCTGCTTTCGGGACTGGCATATCCTCTTTTTATTTTGCATGTCGGATTTTTTCTCGGGCCGTTACCATTTGCGATTCTTGGTAATATCAGCTGGAATACCTATTTTAAAAATGTCCTGATGATGCTGATGTTTTTGTGGGGAATTGTATTTGTCCTTTTCTGGTTGTTGAAGCTGCTGCCCCAAAAAGGAATTATTCGAAAGGTTTTCGACTTTTTATTGCTGTGTATACCCGTATTAGGCATGGCGATACGTGATATGGCTTATGCGCGATTCTGCGGGTCTTTCTATATGCTATACAGTTCTGGTATCCCGATTGTTGAAGCAGCCTCGACCGCCGTTAATATGACGAGCAATGCTGCTGTGACGACGCGATTGGAAGGCGCTGCTGTAAGTGTTCGCGCCGGCGAAGCAATGCACAAAGGTTTTTCGAGGTCTGTACCCATTGAGATTCGGAATTTATGGGAGATTGGCGAGGAATCGGGCGAGCTTGACAAGACCTCGCGAAAACTTGCGGATATGTACCTCGAGTCATCGCAGAGGTGGTTTAATGAATTCATATCCTGGATGCCTAAGCTGGTGTATATCGGCGTATTGGTATATCTAGCCATTATTGTGTTGCGAAACGCCGCCTCGGTTTTGGGAAGCTATAATAATATTATCGAGGACTTCTGAGGCTCACATTTTTTTAAGAGGAAAACAATCCACGGTTGATTATGAAGGTTTTTATTTTCTTGCCGGAGTATGGTATGGAGTTATAATTTGCCTGCAGTATGACAAAACTAAGTGTCAATTTGAATAAAATAGCCCTGTTGAGAAACCAGCGGGATATTGGAATACCGAGTGTGATAGAAGCAGCTAAGACCGTAATCAAGGCCGGCGCGTATGGGATAACAGTTCACCCGCGCCCTGACGAACGCCATATAAAATACGCTGATGTTTATGAACTGGCGGAAATGATGACCGTTGAATTCAATATAGAGGGCAACCCGTTTCTCGGCAAATATATGGAGATTGTCAGCGAGGTCAGGCCAAACCAGGCAACATTGGTGCCGGATGCACCGGATGCCAATACCTCCGACCACGGCTGGAATCTGAAAACAGACAGAGAGAGACTGGCCCCTATTATAAAGAAGTTGAAGGAAATGAATATTCGTGTTAGTCTTTTTATGGACACCGACGTCGGCGGTATTATGTCGGCTGGGGAAGTTGGGGCCGACCGCATTGAGCTGTATACAGAACCATACGCCACGGCTTTTCGAACCAACGAAGAAGCGGACGAAATTTTACAGCAATATGCAGATGCTGCCTGTGCTGCTGGTGATGCCGGTCTGGGAGTGAATGCAGGACACGATTTGAACCTTAATAACCTCGGAAAGTTTCTTGCTGAAGTTCCCGGCGTGCTCGAAGTCTCCATCGGTCATGCTCTGATAGCGGAAGCCCTCGAGATGGGACTTTATAATACGGTGAAAGAATACTTGAAAGTGCTCAAAGTATAAAAAAGATTAGGAGGTTAAGATGTTCACAGGAGCAATGGTGGCGCTCGTAACGCCTTTTCAGGACGGCGAAATCGACTTTCGGACGCTCGATGAGCTTATCGATTTCCAGTTGGAAAACGGCATAGATGCAATATCTCCCTGCGGCACAACAGGGGAATCACCTACCCTAAGTCACCCGGAACACAAAGAGGTTATCGAAAGAGTTGTTAAAGCTGTAGGGGGTAACGTGCCGGTAATCGCCGGCGCCGGCTCGAACTCGACCGCTGAGGCCATTGAATTGACAGCATTTTCAAAAAAGGTCGGTGCCGACGCCACGCTGCAGGTTTGCCCATACTACAATAAACCGACACAGGAAGGTTTTTATCAGCATTTTAAGGTAATAGCGGAAGAGGTTGATTTGCCTATAGTATTATATAACATACCCGGCAGATGCGGCGGGACCGGCATGACGGCGGAGACCGTTGCGAGGTTAGCCGAGATTGAAAATATCGTCGCAATCAAAGAGGCAAGTGGCAAGCTGGATATGGCCAGCGAAATTGCAACCCGCTGCGATATAACCATTATCTCGGGCGATGATTCCCTTACGCTGCCCATCGCTTCGGTCGGCGGCAAGGGTGTCATCAGCGTAGTGGCGAACATAGTGCCTGCCGATGTCAAGGCGATGACCGATTTGATTCTTGAAGGTGATTTTACCTCAGCCCTGAAATGGCATAAGAAGCTTTTTGCGCTGTGCAGGGACATGCTCGGTTTGGCAACCAATCCTATACCTGTCAAGGCGGCAATGGCAATGCTGAATATGGCTCCTGAAGAGCTGCGACTGCCAATGACAGCAATGGAAGAAAGTAAAAAAGCGATTCTGCGACAGACACTGCAAGACTACGGTCTGTTAAACTAAGGGGTCTTGGTCTCTCAACGCTTCTAATAAATTAAGGCTGGGCTGGTCTTAAGTGAGGGTTTTGGGTCATAAGGGCGTTGAGCCTGCGGCTCGTTTCTTTATGGTCGGGATTGATAGTTAATTCTTTCTTGAAATGCCTAAGGGCTTCATCGGTCCTGCCCATCCTCTCGAAAGCGACACCGATGTTGAAATTAGACTCTTTGTAATCGGGGGTAAGTTGTAGAGTTTTGCGCCAGTGTTCAATCGCTTTTTGAAAATCTCCTTTGCTATAGTAGCCCATAGCCAGGTTGTAGTGGGCTGTGTCATACTGAGGCGAAATTTGCAGCGCCTCGGTGCTGTGTTCGATGGACTTATCAATTTGCCCGATCCGGCCATAGGTGTTAGCCAAAACATTGTGGGCGAAAGAATTTTCTTTGGTAACCGAGAGAGTGTGTTCAAAAAGTGTGATGGTATTGCGCCAGTGACGCAGTTGTAATATTGTAACAATTGTCATTAGTGTCACCACGAGGCACGCAGAGGTGGTGATTGCGATTTTTTTATATCGCCAGCCGAACAGAACATCTGGTACCAGCCAGGCGATGATAATGAAGAGGCCAATCAACGGCACATACGTATAGCGGTCAGCATAGGCCTGGGATCCTACCTGTACGATACCAATTACGGGCACCAGTGTCCCCAGATACCACAACCAACCTGTGGCAAGGTATTTGTATCGCCTTGCGCCAAAAATGATAGTGATGGTTATGTAAATTAACAGCAGGGCGGCGCCAATAGCCTTGGCTGTAGAGGGCGGTGCCATGTTAGGATAAAAGGCCGCCAGTTTCACAGGAACAATCATCTTCAATATATAAATAACGTAAGAAACAAGGGCGTTGTTGATGCGCCACCCAAGAGACAAAGTGCTGACAGAGATTACGGCGTCTCCTCTTCGCTGAGCAATAACGGTAATGACCATTGAAACTACCGCAAGGGCAAACAGCGGTATCTTTTCGAGGATAAGTCTTGCCGTCCCAAAATAAACTTGCCGGTCTTCATCTGGTGGTTTAGCTGAGCGTACAAACAGCTTCATACGCTTCAGTGGCCAATAGTCCATAAGCAGCAGTACGCACGGTAGTGTGACAAGCATGGGTTTGGCCATAAGGCCCAGAGAAAACAACGAGAGGGTAATTAGGTATCGCACAACCCCGCGGCGACGGGCATAATCGGCATAAGCCAGCATCGTCAATAGCCAAAAGGTGGTGCTTAGAACATCTTTACGTTCTGCCACCCACGCCACCGATTCGACATGAAAAGGATGCAGCCCGAAAATCAGTGCTACAAAGCCGCTCCGATAAAATGAGCCTGTCGTCTTTTTTAGAACCCAAAAAAGCAACAAGACATTCGTTACATGAAGCAATAAATTCGTCATGTGGTAAGCTGCAGGTTTTAAACCGAAGACCTGATAGTCCAGCATCAGTGACAGCCAGGTTAATGGATGCCAGTTGCTGGCATGGAAGGTTGTGAAAGCCCAGATGATGCTCTTGCGAGTTAATCCGCTTTGCACATGCTTATTTTGGGTGATGTACTCAGGGTCATCAACATTAATAAAGTCATGTTGAAGAATCTGACTAAAGACGGCAAGTACAATCACAACCAGGAATACGCAGGCCAAAACAGAATCGCGATTGTCGAACACTTTTTTACTCATTATAAGCCGTTTGTCGCTTGATCAGAGCAACCGACCTAAAAAACCTGAAACACGGAGAGTGCTATCCTGAACGTGTGAACCAGTTCTTTGCGTCTTTATATGCCCGCAGGGTAAAAGAAATCATACCGCTGACGGTGTAATTTTCTCTCAAGTGCTGCTGTGCTGTTTTGGCGATTTGCTTCGCCATCTCCCACCTGTTGAACAGCTGTTGCAGAGTATCGTATATACTAAGCTCATCAGTCGGGTCAAACACAACTGCAGTTTTGCCATCAATAATCAAATCATCAACTCCACCCTTACAAGCCGCGACAGCTGCCCCAACACTCATCGCCTCCAGCAATAAAGGATTAAAAGCATTGCTGGGCTGGGGCTGGATAAAAATATCACCGGCTGCAAGGACTGAACGCCACATCTCCAACCTCGGAACAATGGTAACAATCTGCGAAAGACCAAGTACATTCAGCGATTTCCACACCTGCTTTTCCGCCCTTCCGCTGCCTGTTATCACTAACATAAATTCATATCCGTCAATCGCCAGATGCCTTACCGCAGCGAATAAGCTCTCAAAATCACTCTCTTTATCCAACGGATGGGCCGTTACCATGCTTGCGAGCCAGTTAGGCTTGTGGAAACAGCTGCTGGTTTTTGAGGCGAAGGTGCCGATATTCATCCGCTCAATTCGGTCGGTAAAGGCAGGATAAAGTTTTGCGACATTAGCGGCGATAGTGTCAGCCGGCACAATGATTTTTGCGCAACGACTCTGAGAAATATAAAGCCGACTAAACCACTTCTGCAGCGAATTAACCATCAACAGATAAGGTAAATCCAGTTGCCACGCTAATTGCCGAACAAGGGGCGCTTCGCTCCGGCATAAACAGTGCAGAACGGTAGGCTTAAAATCGCTGAGCTGCTCAACAAGCTTTTTCCTGTTTTGCCGCTTGAACAGAGGCAAATCGAAAGCCGGATGCCTGATAACCCGAACCGATGTGGGAACGACAAAACCGAGAGCGCAATTCGCCGGACATACCAGGGCCGTGTGAATCGATTCAACAGCCAGACCAACCAACAAATGCTCTAAGAATATCGAGTACTCAGAGATTGTCTGCGCTGAGACAATTAAAGCAGGACGAGGTAAATTCTTCCTGACTGTTTCTGTTTTCAAATCTTTTTGCTCTTTGCTCATCCTCTTGCCTGAAACAAACTCTGCTTCTGCGGGCTTACACAAGATATAGTCCGATATACCAGAAGCGGCGTAAGCCATCCTGACGATTAAGATTTGCAATATATTATCCCAAAACCAACCTTTCGGCTATTGTAAAAATCACAACCCTTTTCCGTTATTATAAAGCAAAGAATCTCAGCACCATTGTCACAGGCAGGCGCAAATCAGCCAAGAACAAACAATCCCGTTGGCTGCCTGAAAACGGCTATTGATTTTTACCCGAAAGACATATATTTTTGCGTATTTATTTTTGGTAAAAAAATCACACGAAATAAGCCTAAAAGCGGTAAAAAGTCGAATTGTTAAAATCGCATACTCCCTTTCCTATAAAAGACTTATAGAAATTTTTGTCAAACCGCAGAATCACATATTGTTTTTTCTTGACTAGTTACCAAAAATACTATAGCATAGCCCTCGATAAACCGATGGAAGAACAAGATTGAGAGTTGTCCCGTAACACTTAGTAGTTTATTATTGCTTTGTAAAGGGACGAACAAAAGAGGAAGTGCGTATAAGTCCTTTCTCGAACGGTGGTTAAGTTACAGAAACGCGTTTAGTTTCCGTTGCAGTGGACAAAGGCATAAGCGGACAGGGCTTCGAGATGTGACGGAAGAAAAGTGAATTTAGAGTGAAACGAAATCCGGCTGAATATACTTTTGCTTACCAGCAGAGAAGTGCTGGTATTGAGTATAAAATCAACAATTTTGGGAGAAACAAAGAATTCGTCAACGCCAAGAATGCAACAATCAGAGGTAATTTTTGAACCCAGGTAGTTGATTTTACGCTTCATCGCGAAAAGGATTTCGTAATTCACACATAACCATTTCTTTGTAGCTTTCCTGCCGGGGAATTTGTAAGCGAACTGCATTGAGCGACGCTTTAAACTTTATTGTAACTGCGAATGAAAGGTAGGGATTATGGATGCTGTAATGATGCAAATCGGCCTGCCTGATGTCCTTGTTCCAATTGTCACGTTCCTTCTGGGGATCGGCTTAGCGGCTATTATCTTTCAGATGATTACCAGAGCAAAATCCGAAACCTTTAAGGAGGACCTACAGCGACAAATAGAGGGTGCCCAAAGGGAAGCTGATAACATAATTAAAGCTGCACAAATTGATGCCGCTGCAGAAAACATCAAGAAAAAAGAACAATTTACAGCTGAAACCAATCGAATCCGTGCCGAGATGCACGAGACCGAGATGAGATTAAGCAAACGCGAGGATACCATCGAGCGGCAGGCTGAACTTTTACAGCAGCAGGAAAAGGCATTAAAACAACAGGGAAAAGAGGTTGATAGAAGATTGCACAATATCGACAGTAAGGAAAAGCAGCTTTCCGTTTTGATGGCGCAGCAGAAGAATCAACTGCTTAAGATCGCTGCGATGAGTATCGAAGAGGCCAAGGAGCTGCTGCTTAAACGGCTCGAAGATGAATGCGAGCACGAAATGTCAGTTTTGATTTCCCGCAAGGTTGAAGAAAGCACCGAGACCGCCGATGAAAAGAGCCGGGAAATAATCAGCACTGCCATTCAACGTTACGCTGCTGAGCATACGTGCGATGTATCTGTATCAACTGTTGAAATTCCAAACGACGATATGAAAGGTCGAATTATCGGCAGGGAAGGACGCAATATCCGTGCGTTTGAAAAAGCCACGGGCGTAGATGTGATTGTCGATGACACCCCCGGAATGATTGTTGTAAGCGGTTTCAATCCCGTCAGACGTGAAGTCGCACGTCTTGCAATGGAACGGCTGATACAAGACGGACGAATCCATCCGTCTCGAATCGAGGAACTCGTCGCAAATACCAAAAAAGAAGTCAACCAAAAGGTTCTGCAGATCGGTAAAGACGCCGCAGTTGAGGCTAATGTCAGAGGTTTGAGTAATAAAGTGCTCAGTTTGATAGGCGCTTTGAGCTTCAGAACAAGCTACGGCCAAAATGTGCTTCGGCACAGTATAGAAGTGGCATTTCTGTCTCAGATTATGGCTGATGAGCTTGGGCTGGACGGCTCGTTAGCAAGACGCGCGGGACTGCTTCACGACATCGGCAAGGCCATTGACCACGAAGTTGAAGGCAGCCACCCTGATATAGGCGCGAATTATCTCAAGCGTTTCAACGAATCGCCTGTTGTGCTGAACGCGGTTGCGGGACATCATGGTGATATTCCTGCAGATAATCCTTACACTCCGCTGGTTGCCGCCGCCGATGCGATTAGCGCCTCGCGGCCGGGAACCAGAAGAGAAACACTCGAAAGATATATCAAACGATTAGAGAAACTGGAGGATATCGCCAGCGGCTTTAAGGGCGTTGAAAACGCTTATGCGATTCAGGCCGGACGCGAAATCCGGGTAATCGTGAACGCTGAAAAAGTTGACGATGAATCAGCAATGAAAGTCGCACGTGATATTGCCAACAAGATTGAAAGTGAAATGGCTTATCCCGGCGAAATACAGGTAACGCTGCTGCGAGAGGTCCGCTGCATCGAGTATGCAAAATAGCATGACCTGAGTGATTAGTGAAACGAACCACGAATAACGAATTATGAAACTGAATGTCCTTTGTATAGGTGATATAGTAGGTCGGCCCGGCAGGCGTATTGTCGCCGACAAACTTAAGTCGCTGGTCAGAAGGCTGAGTATCGATTGCGTAATAGCCAACGCAGAGAACGCAGCCGGCGGCTCCGGCCTGACACCGCAAATATACACCAAACTACTAAGATACGGGGTGAACCTGATTACGTTAGGTGACCATACCTATCGCAAAAGAGAGATTATTGAGACACTGGAGACAACGGAAAACATCGCCCGCCCGACGAATCTGTCCGAATTTGCTGCAGGCAGGGGCTTTGGGATTTACAAGACCGCTAAGGGGCCAACCGTGGGGGTCGTCTCTTTGATAGGCCGTCTGTTTATGAGGCCGGCTGACTGCCCTTATAATGCTGCTGATAAAATTCTGCCTCAACTTCAACAACAAGCCGAGGTCATAATCGTTGACTTCCACGCCGAGGCCACGAGTGAAAAGATTGCAATGGGCTATCATCTCGATGGCAGGGTAAGTTGTGTATTCGGTACTCATACCCACGTTGTAACCGCCGACGAAAAGATTCTGCCTAAAGGCACGGCATATATTACCGATATCGGTATGACCGGTGCACATAATTCGGTGATCGGCCGAGGTGTTGAAAGCGTCTTAAAGTCATTCAGAACCCAGATGCCGGTGCCGTTCGAGATAGCGACCGGCGATGTGAAAATGAACGCAATTCTGGTTACTATTGACAGCAGCAGCAAGCAAGCTGAGCGTATCGAGCGAATCAGAATCGATGCGGAGGAGCAAGAAGATACAACACGTTACGACAGCGATGACGGTAAACCGGAATACTTCAACGATAGCCTCTAAGTTGACAGACTATTAGTTAGACTTTAAATGCTGCTGGGCCCAGATGGCAAGAGCGGAGCCAGCCAATAGAACAACTCCGAAAGACCACTGAAACCTGTTCAGGGATTCCTGGAATAATACACTGGAAAATGCAAAGACGGTAAACGGCGTTGATAATACTACAAGATTCGGGATTGTCGCTCCAATACGTTTAATCGCAGCATAGTACAGAACATGACCAAGCCCAATAGCCGTTACGCCCGATATCGCGACACAGGCCCAGGGCCACGCTCCTATTTCAATACAATCCCTCGGTCTTCCAAAAATAAACGCAAGCACACAAAGCCCAAAAAGGGTATAAATACTTATTACAGAAAAGCCAACGCGAGAATCGATATCCTTAAAAGCGATTTTTACCGAAACTGTATATACTCCCCACATAACAGATACTGCCAAAGCAATAACCACACCGGTTATAATCGTAGCTGTGGCGAAATCATCCTTAAACGAAAGCACCCCAATTACACCAACAATAGATAGAGCCGCCCCAAGCCAGAAACGACTACTTTTTAGCAGCGGTCTTTCATCGACAAAGAAGATAAAAGAAAAACCTGCTATCCAGATAACAGAAAATTTCGTCAGCAGGACCATAAAGGCCGGGTCTATGTAGTAAAAAGCCGCAGCCCACAAACTCTGCATAGCAAGATTTGGCACTGCTGGTAAAAGGGCCCTTCGCCAGACACTTTTATCAACCCGCCTTTTTTTAATAAGAAACAAAAGAAAAGGCAACCAGAATAGACAAGCCGCGAGATACCGCAACATATTTTGTGTCCACGAATCCAGATAACCGGTTAGAAATTTTATAAAATTCGGCCCGCCCGACCAAAAAAGCAGAGTACCTATACAGGCAAATGTAGCCGGTGCATCAAATTTTCTAACATTGTTGTGCATTTCTGCGAAATACTATTAGGTTAGCTATTGCAGGAACGGATTATATGCTTTTTCCTTCGCTATAGTAGTTGCCGGGCCATGGCCTGGATAAACGACAGTCTCATCGGGCAGGGGACAGAGTTTTTCCTTTATGCCCTTTATCAACTGCTTTGTGCTGCCGCCCGGCATATCCGTTCGGCCGACCGAATCGGCAAATAAAGTGTCACCGACAAAAACAACGCCGTCGGCCTTCGAATACAGGCAAATACCGCCCGGCGTGTGGCCGGGGGTGTGAAGGACATCCAGCTTTATATTCGCCAACTCGACTACGTTGCCATCTTCCGGGGAAAAATCAGCCGGCTCACAGCTAAATGGCACACCCGCCATAGCCGAGAGATTGTCCCTTTGCCCGGTGAGCATTTCGGCATCGAGCTTATGGATATAAACCTTCAAGTCTGGGAACCGGCCTCGCAGTGCGACCAGGCCGGCAATGTGGTCTATATGGCCGTGAGTGAGGACCACAGCGACGGGATTTAATTTGTACTGCTGAAGAAAATCGACAAGCTCAACGGCCTCAAGGCCCGTATCAATAACCAGGCAGTCTTTGGCTGATTCGTTTGCACGCAGGATATAGCAGTTAGTTTCATACGCACCAAGAATTAAGCGGTCGATTTTCATTTAACTGTTCCCCTAAAGACTGGGCAGGTTAGCAAAAATGGTATTGGGAGTCAATAACTCCTGGATTTTGATTGATGGCTTCTGTGTTGTATGTGCCGGTCTTACCGTCCGGAGACATTCAGTAACTTAGTGTGCTTTTTAAGCGTTCTGATGAACACATATTGTGCCAGTGCGATAGTAAATATCACAATCCACATCGGGTCCGGTTCAAGCGAACGGGTAGTAAGAAACGAGGCGGCCTCCTCCATCAAAATAAAATAAAAAACGATAAGCAAAAGTGTGGAATGCTCGCGTTTAAGAGCGGTTCGGATGGAAAAGGGTAAAGCCGAACGTTTCCAGGAACTGAACCTGGGAATGAAAGCGGGTGTTTTTTCGGCCCAGTCGGTAAACTCGCTGCCAAACCTGCGCTGCAGGAACTGTTCCTCGGCGAAAATAATGCGCTCATAATAAAGCCAGAAGGCCAGCAGCAAAATGACACTCAGCCACCAGAGACGTGGAAACAACGAAACCCCGAACCATATCAGAAAATTACCGAGGTAAACAGGATGTCTCACTACAGAATACATACCGGTAGTGTTGAGAACCTCAGCTTTTTGCTTTGAGGTATTACGACCGGATGTTCCTTTCGGTGTATGTCCGACCGTTGCGATACGAACAGCCAGACCAAACAACGATATAACCAGGCACATTACCTCCCAGAGCCGGTCAAGTGTGTGGCTGGCATAAGGCATCTTAAAGTTTAGCAAAGCAACAAGAATAATTCCAAAGCAGACGATTGGAAGATAACTTCTTCGGGCGAAAAGCCAGTTCCCTGTGTTTTCAAAATGCTCTCTCACTTTAATACCATACTGCCACGTATAAAATCCCAGTTTCTTCTACATACACTGCCACTGCAGCTATGTCATCCGATGACGTCTCAGAAAGAAAATATAATACCAGTTCGAAAAGGGCTTAGCAAGCTCTTTTGAACGGCGATTAGTAAGACTTTATGGGCAACAGCGTTTGGACTTGACTGGTAGCTCTGAGTTTACTATCGTGTTGGATTTATACAGTCTTACAGTTCAGGTTCATCCGGAGTTGGCAGCTGCTGCCACAATCGCCCGGATTTAGCCGGTGAGCTGTTGAATTTTTGAATAGCAGTACTTAAAATTCGTACTTTGATTTACGGTAAGCTGCTCATATTGCCGATTAAAATCAGGCAACATAAGAAACGATTTCACAGCGGCCCTTGATATTTTGGGACTGAAACGATGGTTGAGTTTTCACGGCAAAAGAAGGCGCACGGACTTTTCAAAAGGTATAATGGCAATCCGATATTAACGGCGGAAAACTGGCCTTATCCGGCAAATGCGGTCTTTAATCCCGGAGCAGTTAAGCTAAATACAGAGGTACTGCTGCTGGCTCGCGTCGAGGATATGCGTGGTTTCTCACATTTTACCGTTGCGCGCAGCGCCGATGGATTAACCAACTGGGAAATTGACCCTGAACCAACTATGGAGGCCGACCCAAATTCCCGGGAGGAAAAGTGGGGGCTGGAGGACCCTCGTATTGTCTGGCTCGAAGAGCAGAAGCAGTTTGGCATTACATATACCTCTTTCAGCGAAGGCGGCCCAGTAGTTTCACTGGCGATTACCAAAAATTTCAAGACCTTTGCCCGTCTCGGTGCCCTTTTGCCGCCGGAGGATAAAGACGCCTGTTTGCTTCCTCGCAGAGTCAAGGGACGATTTGCATTAATTCACAGGCCGATTGTCCGCGGTGAAGCGCATATGTGGATTAGCTTCTCTCCCGACTTGAAGCACTGGGGCGACCATAGACTGCTGATTCCAACACGGTCTGCTTACTGGGATTGTCATAGAGTAGGTCTTGCCTGCCAACCCATAGAAACACTGCATGGCTGGATGTTATTCTACCATGGTGTCCGCAGCACTACTGGAGGACAAATATACCGTGTTGGATTAGCTCTGCTGGATTTGGAAGAACCGTGGAGAGTTCTGCGTCGAAGCGATGAATGGGTCCTGGGGCCGCGTGCAATGTATGAACGCATCGGCGATGTAAGCGGAGTGGTGTTTCCCAATGGAGCTATTATTCACAAAGAAACAAATCAACTTCATCTCTATTATGGTGCGGCTGATAGTGCTATTGCTGTTGCCACAGCTAAATTGAGCGATTGCATTGATTATATTATGTCCTGTCCGGAAGCGGAGAAATAACCCTTTTGTTACTCTGCGTAGTAACAACTACACTATGCAGCGCGACACTGCCGCAGAATTCCCTGAGTCAGCACTACAACATCGGCATAAGGCATCATCGGCACGATATTCAAATTGATTCGCTCGAGGATGGTGGTATGTCTCTGTAAATATTCATCAAATTCTGCTATTTTCCCCCACTTTGCCAAAGGTCACTTTACCTAAACCTGTGTTTTGCATGGCCGGGCTCGGGTCTGAAGCGAAGCATTGAGCAATTATGACAAAGAGGCTTTTCTGCTCTTTCGCAGACGGCAGTAGATAGAAAGATTTGGAGTTGCAATTATTTTTTGGGGAAATTTTGTCTCCAGCCTGTATATAATGTTTATAACAGTTTGTGGTAAAAGGAGTTATGCACTCCCGATTCTCTTAAAAATATTTTTCTGAAATCTGATAAAATTTCTCTTGACGATAAAATGGGTAATTTGATAAAATCATTATTGAAGAATGAGGCAAATTTTCGGGTTTCCGAACACGTCTTCCGTAAGGAGGAGGACGAACTCAACTTCTGAAGAAATCGTGTTAGACAGGCATACATAATATGGTAGCGGTCGTCTGGTGTGTAGCCGGGCGAATCCACACCCGGTACTGTGTGATGGATGCGTGTTGAATCACGAGAAGATGCTTTTTGGCTTATTGCCAAAAAAGAAAAAGAGAAGTGTTTTTTCAATCTTAATAAGAAGGAGGAGTAGATATGTGTAAAAAGTTAAGTATTTTTTCTCTAATGTTAGCGATTGTAGTAGGATTGAGTGTTCCAGCATCAGCCGCCGACATAACACTAACGAATCCCTTGATGGTCGATATCGAGGGCAACGGTACAATCAGTAAGCAAGGAATAGGGCTGTGGGAGCCTTTCGGGCCTCTTTCGTGGACGGAGACCGGTCCGGTGTCCTCGTCTTTCGATAATGGCGGCCTTCCGAGTACCTGGCCAACAGTGACAATTTCCGCGAATAGAGGACCGTACCAAAATGCCGATTGGGGCTCACGCGACCGCACCGGTGGCATGGGATTCGTTGGTGGAACTTATGAAATTGCGAAGGGTACAAAAGGCTTAGGGATGAACTACATAAGACTCAGATTCACCCAACTGACACCCGATACAGAATTCCAGTTCAATCTCTGGGGCTGGGAGAAACATAGTGTATGGTCCACTAACCCAAACAACCCAGACTCCAAATACGGAGTTTGGAGTACGACAAACCCACAGTCATGGCTCAACGCCAACGGCTGGGGTGAAGGTGGAATTGGAGAGCCGAACGGCGGCTACGGCCCAATAAACCAGCCGCAGCCCCCGGATGCCAACACTGCTCTGTCTGACTCAAATATGCCAGCAGGACTGGCAGCCCTAGTAGCAGCACACGGCGATAGAATTTCTTTAGATTCGGGAGATGTAGACTGGCTACTTGGCGATTGGGATAGAGGTGCCCAGTTCTACGCTACAACAGACGAAGACGGTGCTATTAATGTCTACGGATGGATAGATACTACTGACTGGTCTGGAAGCATGCACATGCCTTGTAGCGGCTTCATGGTCATTCCTGAACCGGCAACAATAGCTTTGTTAGGTTTAGGTGGACTGCTTTTACGTCGCAGGAAAAGTGCTTGATTCGTAGCTAACATTAAGTATTAGTTATTATGCGCCATTCGGTTCAGGAACCGGTGGCGCATTTTTTTTGCGCAATGTTTGTGCCCTTCCTAATTTGGTGATTTATCTATCAACCTTCCCACAAAAGGGCGCTACGGGTAAATTAGCGAAATTTAACTGCCAGAATAGTTTATTGCGAAAATTGCCAGCATCGACGAGGGAATGTATTTTAAAGGTCGCTGGGTTGACTGGCGGCGGTTGAACGGTGGCGAGAATCACAAAGGCAGACATCTGCGTTTATGCAACGGTCATTTCGGCATCCAGTACGTAAAGCTATATCGCTACCTATGAGTTAGGTAATGCAGACAAAGGTGTGATTAGAAGATAGCTAAAAATGCAAAAGTGTTTTGACGCTTACCAGCGGTTACCATTCTTTCCCAACTTAACGCTGATAGCATCTCTGTAAATACCTGTTTTGACTAACAGCAGATGGATAAAAAAAGCCAGATTCCTGTACAACAGAATCTGGCTTCGGAGGAGGGTGATGAAAAGCAATAGGATAATGACCCTTAACTCCGGCCACTTGTTTTATTTCCCCTTTACTATCTATTCTCATCGAATAAGTAATAAAGAATTCTTTAGGAAATTTGAGAAAAACTGCACTTTTTTTACCAAGAATCAAGCTTTTAGTCGTGAAAATCCTGATTTTTTTATTGTTTTTTTCAAAAACCGTCGAATTTTAGCCCAAAAACCACTCATTTTACGCTTGCTAAACCGATTGTGTTCTAATATTTTAACTAAAGAGCTGTTATTTCTTCACTTTTTAGAAAGATTATTATGGAAGCAAAAATCACGATTGCAGAACTGATGGCGGCCAAGCACCAAAATCGAAAGATTACGGCGGTAAGCTGCTACGACTACATTACAGCAAAATTGGCCTCTCAAACCGGTATTCAGATGATATTAGTAGGTGATTCGGCAGCACAGCTTATGCTGGGTTTCGACTCTACGCTGCCTGCTACAATGGATTTTATGGTTGCTATAACGGCAGCGGTGCGGCGCGGGGCACCGAATGTGTATTTAGTGGCTGATATGCCGTTTTTAACCTATCAACTCGGTATAAGGGAGGCAATTAAGAACGCGGGAAGGTTCGTAGTCGAGGCGGGAGCGCAAATGATAAAAATCGAGGTCAGCAGTGCATATCTCGATGTAATTAAAGCAGTTAGCGAGGCCGGGATGGCAGTTATGGCACATATCGGGATTCGGCCGCAGTGTATCAGTAAAATCGGGAAATTCAAGGCAGAGGCCACTACTGCTGAAATGGCGGCGGAGCTTGTAAGTCTTGCTGAGCAAATGGTTAACGCAGGGGCAGGAGCACTGTTAATTGAGGGGGCGGCAGCAGAGGTGGCGGAGATTATTACAAAACGCAGTGAAGTGCCGGTGATAAGCTGCGGCTCGGGGCCGGGCTGCGACGGACAAATACTGGTTGCACCTGATATTTTGGGGCTGATGCAGGGGCCAAGTCCCAAATTTACAAAGAGTTACGGCAGTTTAGCTGATGCGACAATTGAGGCATTTAAGAAATATACCAAAGAGGTCGAAAACGGTGAATTTCCGGATGAGGGACATAGTTATCATATGAAAAAGGGGGAATTCGAACGACTGAAAGAGCTGCTAAAATAGGGGGTCTGGGCAAGATAGGCAAGAATAATTCGTAAAAAACGGGAGGATGTCACTACCTAAAATGCATTCAAAGGGTGTAACGGCGCTATTATATGAGCATATGATGGAAAATATTCGAAAACGTTCGAAAACGTACAAAAACTGTATAGAAATATTCGAAAACCGTATAGAAACGATCGAAAAAAGTATAGAAACGATCGAAAAAAGTATAAAAATATTCAAAAAGATCTGACGATTTTAGACCTTTGTTGATTGTTCATATTTGGTCGAGAAATTAACCACAGATTTCACGGATTTCACTGATATATTTGGTCACAAAAAGGCACAAAAAAGGCAAAGAGAAATTAGCCACAGATTACACGGATTAACACAGGTTTATTTTACCGCGGGGGGACGCTAAGAGCGCGGAAATTTTTCAGACACAGATTCACACTGTATTTGATAGGCTTGGTGTTCTCAACGAACCCTGCTTTTTAAGCGAGCTTAGTTTCAGTATTCGTCATCGACCACCGAATCACGTAAAACACGGGATTCTTTTCATAAGCCGAGCAAAAAACACTGATTTTTTATGATGAATTTCCAACGATGGAGATTTTAGAGGGCGGATTTTTTAGGTTTGCGGGAAAATAAATTGCGAGTAAAATGGAGGGGTGGGAAAATAGAACGGAGGGTTATCTATTAAATCTTTGGAACCTCGCATCGATTTCTGGTCGAAGTTCTATCCCAACAGCTTCAAATACATTTAATAATTGCTCGTATGTATTTTCTCCGCCTAAAAAATCCCACAATTCTTTTGCGACTATAATTTCATTTTTAGGATTAAACAATCCTTGAAGCATCCGTCGTTGATAAGTCGACTATTTACTACCTTTAAGCTTCTTTCTTTGTGGTTTTTGAAGATAGTTTCCCCCGCTAATTACCTTACGATGGGTTTCCTGTTCGAGTTTTTTTCTCGCTATACCAGCAACATTACCGCCTCGCCGAGCGACGCCTTTATTTTCATAAAAACCCTCCGGGTGCTCAACCTTTGTAATCTGTGTTGTTGAAGCCTCACCGAGCATTGAGAAAATAAGTTCCAAATCAGTCATATGGTCGCGCAAGTTTTCCCGTTTTAATCCTTTAAGTTTTTTGTATTGGCTGGGAGTAAGACCAAAGGCCGCCTTGGATATCTCGGCTGTCAAAATTTCGTATTCCTTCTCTTGTTTGACACCATGGTGTTTCCATTCGTCTGTAAGTTCTTCGCGGATAGCAATACCGCGCATACGCTTTTCAATCCAGTCATCGCTGTATCCTTTGGCTTTATATAAAGCGCGTGCTCGTTTAGTTGCTATTTCAGGGTCTTCGATTTCCTGCACCCGTTCGTAGCCAACTTTGGCCAGCCAGCGTTTGAAGGGTTCTGCTTTGGGGGAGGGAATGGACTGGATAATGCGGAAAATGCCCTCTGTATTGGCACAATTCATTCGCTGCGTTCCGCCTTCTGTAGCAATAGGAAGGGTATGGACAATTTGTCCATACCCTTTTGCAAGTTCTTCATCGCGACGGCGCATCTTATTGATGTAATCCTTCGGGTTAACACTATCGGTCAATGCAATAACAACATCTTCTACTGCGAACCACCACTGGTTATTGTGAATGGTTTTTCTGATTTCTTTCTTCCTGAAAACAGCTATTTTTGTTGTGGGTATTAATTCATTTGCCATATTTACGCCGCCAAAAATTTAGTTTTTCTTGTTAGCCTTCTTTTCGGTCCGGTCATACTCTTGGTTTTCAGGATTTAACACTTATCAACTACAAATCAATTATTTCCCTTAATTCCCTCAGTCGGAGTTCCGCTGAATAGAGGACGCCCACATCTTCTGTGGAAACATGCTTAAACCTTTCTTTGAATTCTTCAAAAGATGACATAACCTTCATGAATTTTTTGAGCTGGTTCGATATGATATATAACCTTGTTGAAGAGTAATCTCTCAAAGTTGATAGTCGTCCTACACCGGACCAAACTCCGGTGGATAATTCGACCTCAAAAGCACACTCGGGAAAAAGTTCCCCCTTGGCTTTTCTTAACCATATTACATCTATTTGGCGTAATATGTTATATTCTGAAAACTGTAATCTGGGACAGGTTTCTACTGTAGTGATTTTGGAAATTTCTTTCTTATTGAATAGTTTGTTTTTGTTAGGGCAAAAAGTCTCATAGCCGCGGACGTTACCTATTTCGATTAATCTTCCTTGCACGACAGTATGGATACTCTCTTCCGGGCTTGCTGATATTGCCCCCTGTGCTTTAGGGTTTAAAATAATATCCCAATTATTAACAAACTGTTTACAATCTAATTTCTGCCCTCGACCTCTTATGATGAGATTAAGGTCTCGGTCGAAGTTTATTTTATACTCACCATTTCTATCGTGACTGATTTTGGGCAAGAGATTTACTAAAACTTCGGTAGGCATAAAAACAACCTGGTCTAATCTGCCGCAAATGAAAGCAATGAATGAATTGTCCAAGTTTGCGATTTCTTCGGCGTTGATATAATTTAAACCAAAAAAGTAACGTTTTCCGAGATCAGATGCTGCGCGTAACAGAATATTTACCTTGTTTATTTGATATGCATCCGCCCGAAGCACTTTAATAGGTTGTACGTCTCCGCCCACCTTCGCAGAATGTTCAAGAAGCTCGCTTTTTAATTTTTTTATACCATTCATTTATTAATCCAATGCTGCGTCATGAGTTTCAAATGCGTTGTTTTCTACAAGTTCTACATCTATAATTTTACACTTTCGGTCACAAATTTCATATTCTTTGCCTTTGCTTTCAGAGCTGTCAACAAACAACTCAGATAATATTGTAGCATTCGTTTTATCCTTAGCATCGATCATAATCCGATAAGTGTGTGATAGAAAAACTTCAAAAATAGCCAATTTATACCTCCTAAACTTTTAGAACGTATTTTCTTTAACCCATAAAAGGGTCTAAGGCAATATCATCTTCTTTGAAATACTTTACTAAAAACCATTCAACAAGTTGTGGAATAAACTTACCTAAGTATGGATGAAGTCGATGTACGTGTTTTGTGCGCTCGTATTCAGGTAGGCCGTAGAAGCCAAGTTCTTCGTTTTGGCCAGGGGAATGGTGTCTCTGGCGGTCTTGTTCCAAAATGTCCAGAAACTCTGTGAGTTCCTTCAATGACACTCGAAGTTCGCCGTTGTTAGCTTTAGAAATTCGTGCTCCCCACTTGTTATATTTGTGGATTCGTCCTCGTTGAATATAGTCGCGAATGTTATGAGGTGTTTTGCCTGCTATGTGAGCTGCCTCTTCGAGTTTAACAAGGTCCGAGGTTGTTTTGTCCGGGGTAATTAGGTACTTTCGTGAAGCGATGCGATTGATTATGATTGTATCGTTCATATTCAGATTATTTACCTCTACAAACTTCCTTACCCATCCTCTTTTCCTGAAAATCTTTTTGTCTTTTGGGATATCAGTTTCAATCATCGATTCGAGACCTTGAACTTTCAGGATAACAGGTTTGCCATGGCCATTTTTTGCAGAACTTTCACCGAATGAGTCTTCAGGGAAAAAATCTTTACCACAACGACTAAGACATAAATTGCCGTATTTGTGAGCTGCTGGTGTTAGTTGGATTGTTCGTGATTCCATTCAGTATAAGGCTCCTTTCAAAATGTGATTATAACGATTATATAAGAAGCCAGCAACAGGATTTGGGGGGAAATTTTTAGAGGATTTTTAACCAATTATATTATTTAGCAATAAGGGCCATTTCTCCGCCATTGGTTTATTTCCTCGAGTTTTTCCGGTAAATTTTAGAGATAGCCCCAGAGAGATAGTAAACGCCTTCCTTAAATCAAACGATGCATCTCAAAGAAAAGGCAGGTAAGGCACATCTCACAGGGCAGGGGTATTGTAAACTATTAAAGTGAGACAAGCAAGATAGTCGTTAGTCGCTTTTGGAATAAGATTGCTTATTGCGGTTTTTGCAGGCGGATTCGCAGGCCGAAGTCCAGCGGATTGTTCTCATCGGTCTTTTGGATTGAGCCGCCATCGTCGGTGCGATTAGCACCGACACTGTACACTACATAAGATTGCCCGTCATTAGTGAAGAGCAGCTCTTTACCTGAATATGGGTCTAAAGGCAACGCATCGATATAAGCCGGACAAAGGTCGTCCAAAGCAGCGGGCAATCGGTCTTGCCGACGCTGGTATCGTTCGACAGCAATTGCCAAAACGCTGCAGCGAATAAAAGCAAGGGTTTCAGCGGTTAATTGAGTAAATACAGCACTACTCGAAAGCAGGCCGGAAGACCTTTCCGTCGGAGGCGGAACATTAGCAGCTGTAGCATCTAAAGGCTGCGGCCAGGGACGTCGAGCAACGGCTATCAGCCAGGCCATATTGCGAAGATACCGGACCGATGCTTGTCTGACCCGTATTCGTCCCCATCGTGAAGAAGGCAAAGATAACCGCTCCGGTAAAGGCGGGACTTTGTCCTGTAGAAATCGGGAAGCTATATCAGCAGGGAGCAAATTCCTCGCCATCTCCAACTGGTAAGCCCTTTCAGCGAAAAACATCCTTTCGAGCATGTTTGCTGGGATTGTCTGCGAGAGTGCGTTCTGAAGCTTAGCCAGCGATTTCTCCGACGGTTGAGTGTGTTCCAGCAATAGAAGGATATCCTGACAGGTATTAGCTACAAGTATTGCCTTGGCTGTGTGCAAAATCGTAGTCGGGTAGGAGTCAAGTACACGTGTCAACTTCAGCGCGGTTATCAACGAATCCACTGCGGCGTCGTCTCTACGCTGCAGGATAAGGTGCAACGATCGCAGAGATAACAAAAAAGAAGCTGTCTGGATGCTGTTCAGACGAGTTCTGCCGACCTGCATGCCCTGTTCGATACCGATGTCAAACCGCGATAAAGGCAAAGCGGCAGCTTTGTCGAACTTTTCCAGCACCGGCTGCAGCTCAGCGATGTTCTGAGCAACTTTTTCATTTATTTCGCCGGAGAATTGGTTTACCGGCAGAGCGATTATACTTTTCCGATAGAAAGTATTAACTTTTTTCAAATTTTCCAGGTCGCTCGTTGGTACGCTGCTCAGCGCCTCCTGGTAGTAAGCAGCGGCATCGGCGCCGCTCTGGTCGAGGTCGGGCTGCAAATCGAGAAATGTGACAGGCTCGTCTGCCCTGCTGATTTTGATAATCTCATTGCCTAATTGCCTTTCTGCCAGATAATCCGCCAGTATCAAAAAGGCAAGCAGAGCCATAGCAATCAGCACCATCCCCAGCAGCGCCAGACGCCACCACGTTAATGGTTGTTTTTTATTCACTGCGTCCTTCATAAAATCTACCGGCAGATTTGTTAAGCCAGCCCCTTAGGGACCGGCTGCCAACAATCCATTATAACACTTTTATAGACAGATTCGCCACGATGATTTTATTCGGGTGAAATCAACCAAGGGTTAAAGCTTTTTGTGCGTGTTTGATTTGTGAACCTTTTCGCTGGTTGGCTAATGTAGCCCCTTATTCGTTTTTGTCCTATATTAAACGCATTTTTATCGTGAAAATACATATTTTAGAGCGTTTGCTTCATTTGTTTTTTTACCTTTTTTATGAGATATTTTTTCTTGATTTATAGCTTAAAGAGCGTATAATATATAGTATCACCTTTCGCCGCTTGCAAAAGCACAGAAAGGAGGAGAAGAGATGGATTTCCTTTTACTTGAGCTTATGCGGTTCTTTCGGCGCATTGACGTCAATCAGGTTCGATACCATATTGGTGGGGAATGAGGAGGAGATGGAGATAAAAAAGCAAACGGTTTTTTTCCTGGCAGCGGCAGTTTTTTCCATAGTTTCAGGTGGAATATGCGAATCGGCGTACGGCGGGCGAATAGTAGCGTGGGGGGATAATACGTACGGTCAATGCGATGCTCCTTCAGGCAGTGACTTTACTGCTATTGCGGGCGGCTCATGGCACAGCCTTGCTCTTAGGTTCGATGGCTCTCTGACAGCATGGGGCAATAATACCTATGGTCAGTGTAATGTGCCTTTAGGTAATAATTTTATTGCCATTGCGTGTGGGGGGTATCACAGTCTTGCTCTGAGGTCTGATGGCTCAGTGGCAGTGTGGGGCAGAAATAATTACGGGCAGTGCGATGCTCCTGCAGGCAGTGATTTTGTTGCCATTGCGTGCGGGGGATACCACAGTCTCGCCCTTAAATCCGATGGTTCATTGATAGCTTGGGGTAACAATACCTACAATCAGTGCAATGTGCCTACAGGGAACAACTTTGTCGCCATTTCATGTAGTTTCTGGTGCAGCCGTGCTTTTAAGTCCGATGGTTCGGTGGTAGTATGGGGTTGGAATCAATACCCATCCCGTGTTGCCAGCGGTGAGGACTTTGTTGCCGTTGCGGATGGAGGGTTCCACAGTCTCGGCCTTAAGCTCGATGGCTCGTTAACGGCGTGGGGTTTGAACAATTGCCAGCAGTGCGACGTGCCTGAAGGTAATAATTTTATTACCGTTGCGAAGGGAGAGTATCACAGTCTTGCTCTTAAGTCCGAAGATTCGGCGGTGGAGGCAGGCTTGAACAAATACCCACAGCTCGATGTTCCTACCGGTGCCGACTTCGTTGCGGTTGCGCGTGGTGTGTACCACGGTGTTTCCGCAGTCGGTGAACCATTTGTGCTTTTGTTGCTCGGCTCTATTGCGGTGGTGTTGTATAGAGTGGGCCGAAGTACACCCTCAAGATTATCAAAAAATACCAGAATCAGGGGCAGAGAAGTGTCACTAAGGGTGAACAAATAGGTATAAATGCACTCGCCTCGGCTGGCTCGACGCATCGTGAGCCATATATCGCATCTTGCATCTCATATTCGCAGGCAGGATTGAATAATTAAGCGCGGATAATGTCGGTGATTTTCATAAGTCGGGAGGTGTTGTCGCGTTCGGCCTCGGCGAGCTTGTCGTAAATGAAACGAATGGCCTCCTGCAGTTCCGGAATAATCACGTGCTCCAATACGTTTACCCTTCGACGTGTCATTCGCAACTCGATAGCCAAAAGACGGGCCTGCTTTTCTTTCTCGGCAAGCTGAATTAAATTATCGAAGACACGCTCCAGAGTCAATAGGGCAACATCCATCTCGCCTGATGTCGTTGCAAAACCGTAACAGATAATTTCGCCGGATATTTCCTTGGCGAGGTGGGGGACTTTTACGTTCATAATGTGAGCGAATTCGAGGAGAAGCGTGAATTTCTTGGTGGGGACTTCTAACGCAGCTTTTATATCTTCCGGCTCCATCGATGCACGGGCGAGCATAAACCGCCGACAGGTTTCCAAAAGCTGCTTTTCCACTTTCTGACGTAACGGCTTAATCTCTCTGGCGATTTGGATTAACCGGCGGGAAAGCTCATCGCGTTTTTCGCTGAGCAGACGATGACCGCGTGCAGCAAGGGCTACCCGCTTTCGCAGATTTAAAAGCTCCATTCGTGTTGCATTAACATTTGCCAGCACTTATTCGGCTCCTTTTACTTTAGTTTTAATATCCGCTTCTTTACGGAATTTGGGCATATACTTTTCAATGAGTTTGATATCGATGCGTTTCAGCTCAGCGTTCTCAAACATACTCAACAGCTCCCAGCCGAGGTCGAGAGTTGTCTCGACCGAACGGTTTTCATAATAGTCCTGCGAGACATATCTCTGCTCGAACTTGTTGGCGAAGTCCATATATTTTTTGTCCTCATCGGACAGTGCGGCTTCGCCCATAATTGTGGCCAGTTCCTGAACTTCCTTGCCGCGGGCATAGGCGGCGTAAAGCTGGTTGTAAAGGTCGGCGTGGTCTTCGCGGGTTTTGCCCTCGCCGATGCCCTTATCCTTCAGCCGCGAAAGAGAAGGCAGGACATCGACCGGCGGCGAGATTGCCTTTCTGTGCAGCGAACGCGAGAGAATAATCTGGCCTTCGGTAATATAGCCGGTCAGGTCGGGGACCGGATGTGTTTTGTCGTCCTCAGGCATAGTCAGGACAGGCACCAGTGTAATAGAGCCTTTTTTACCTTTGATTCGTCCGGCCCTTTCATAAACGCTTGCAAGGTCTGTATAGAGATAGCCTGGGTAACCGCGTCGGCCGGGGACCTCTTTTCTGGCTGCACTGATTTCCCGCAGGGCCTCGCAGTAATTGGTCATATCATTTAAGATTACAAGGACGTGCATATCCAGCTCAAAAGCGAGATACTCGGCGGCGGTAAGTGCAAATCTTGGTGTGGCTATCCTCTCGATGGCCGGGTCGTTTGCGAGATTGACGAACATAACGGCCCGCTCGATGGCGCCGGTATCCTGTAAATCATCGATGAAGAACTGAGCGGCCTCGAAGGTGATTCCCATTGCGGCAAAGACCACGGCAAATTCTTCGCCTTTGCCCAAAATGGTTGCCTGGCGGGCTAACTGGGCGGTTACCTGGTCGTGCGGCAGACCGGCACCTGAAAAAACAGGCAGCTTCTGCCCGCGGACAAGGGGATTCAGGCCATCGATTGTCGATATGCCGGTCTGGATAAATTCGTTTGGGTAATCGCGTGCATCAGGATTGATGGGCCGGCTGTTGATATCGAGGCGTTTTTCCGGGATAATTGCGGGGCCGTCATCTTTTGGCTCTCCAAGGCCGGTAAAGACCCTGCCCAGGATGTCAGCAGAGACGGCCAATTCGAGCGGCCTGGCCAAAAAACGGACTGTGCTTCTGTTGACATCGACGCCGCGTGTCCCCTCGAAGACCTGGACGAGAACCTTGTCCTTTTCGACCTGTAGAATCTGGCCGTGGCGAACCGAACCGTCAGCAAGCTCAATATCCACGATATGACCAAACTTTGCCTCATCAACCATTTCAACGAGCATCAATGGGCCGGAAATACTCGCAACCGTTTGGTATTCTTTTATGGACAGCATCTTCTACTCCTGCACGTCATAAATTTGGATACCTGCTTTCGCAGATATGATAATTCTGAACGCTATACTTTATTTACCGTTTTCGATTGTTTCATTTGCTCGTCAATTGTTTCTCTTATTTTTGGAATTTTTTCCAATTCGTCCCGCGGGATATATTTTGCTCTTGCGATTTCTTCCCGCACAGGCAATTTGAAAATATCAGATGGTTCCACACCGGCTTCGACAGCAGTAAGGGCCTGTTCGTGGAAATACAGAATCGTCTTGAGCATTTCATACTGTTTGTCAAGCGAGGCGAAGGTATCCACCTCGTGAAATGCGTTTTGATGCAGGTAGTCTTCACGGATTGAGCGTGCAGTCTCAAGCGTCACTCTGTCCGCCGGCGACAGCGACTCTGCTCCGACGAGACGGACTATCTCCAGCAGCTCGGCTTCCTGCTCCAGCAGGCTCATTGCCTTTACCGTAAACTGCTGCATTTGCTGCCCGCGGTCTTTGTCTTCGAAACACTCTTTCAGATATTGTTTATAAAACGAATAGCTTGTCAGCCAATCGATGGCAGGGAAGTGCCTTTGGTAAGCAAGGCTTCCGATGAGCGACCAAAAGACCTTGACCACGTGCAGCGTCGCCCTAACGACCGAATCGGACAGGTCGCCGCCGGGCGGGCTTACCGCGCCGATAACTGACAAAGCTCCCTCTCGCTGGGGCTTGCCGAGACACTGGACTCGACCGACCCTTTCGTAGAAAGCGGCAATTCGAGCTGACAGATAAGCAGGATAACCTTCCTCGGCGGGCATCTCTTCGAGGCGTGTTGATATCTCTCGCATTGCCTCGGCCCATCGGCTGGTGCTGTCGGCCATCAGGGCCACAGTATAACCCATATCGCGAAAATACTCAGCTATGGTAATGCCTGTATAAACCGATGCTTCTCTGGCTGCTACGGGCATATTAGATGTGTTTGCGATGAGAACAGAGCGTTTCATTAAAGGCTCGCCGCTGCGCGGGTCTTTCAACTCGGGAAATTCCATCAAAACGTCGGTCATTTCGTTTCCGCGCTCTCCACAGCCGACATAAACGACAATATCCGCATCGACCCATTTTGCCAGCTGATGCTGGACGACCGTTTTGCCTGAGCCAAACGGCCCCGGCACACAGGCGGTGCCGCCTTTTGCAACGGGAAAGAAGGTGTCAATGACTCTCTGGCCGGTAACGAGGATTTTGTTCGGAGCAAGACGTTTTATCACAGCCCTGGCACTTCGGACGGGGCATTTCTGCATTAGTTTCAACTCTGTCTCAGTGCCGTCTTCGGCGATGCAAACGGCGATTGTTTCCTCGACCGTGTAATCACCTTCAGCTATTTTCTTTATGGTCCCTGCTGCTTCGTAAGGGACCATAATTTTATGCACGAATTGTGTGGTTTCCTGGACCTGGCCTATGATGTCCCCCGGGCCGACGAGATCACCATCTTTTATATCCGGTTTGAAGTGCCATTTCTTTTCCCTGTTCAAAGCCGGCAGGACAACACCTCTGCTCATAAATTCGCCTTCGGCTTTCACGAGCAGGTCCAGCGGTCTTTGGATGCCATCGTAAACACTCTCAATCAGGCCGGGGCCTAATTCGACCGAAAGCGGCGCCTCTGTATCGACCACAGGTTCACCGGGGCCTATACCTGTAGTTTCTTCATAGACCTGAATTGAAGCGAGGTCGCCTTTCAGCTCGACGATTTCACCAATGAGGTTTAGCTTGCTGACGCGGACAACATCATACATCCTGGCGCCGGTCATATTTTCAGCGGTGACGACGGGGCCTGCTACTTTGACTATTCTGCCGGTTTTTTCTTCACTCATCAAATTGCCTTTTCCTAATCATTCTGCAAAATGTCCACACCGGTAGCCATTTTAAGCGATTTTGCAAGTGCATTGACTGCAAATCCCTTCGGCTCAGTAGTAAACGGAACAACTATCACACACGGCGTCGGCGAAGCCTGCCGGGCAGCGAAAGTTTCTTCAACTACCGGCGCTATGTTTTCAGCGACAACCACAAGAGTATATTTGTCCTCGATTATCTTCTCGGCGATTTTAATTCTTTCCTCGGACGCAGAGCCCGCTGGAAACGTATCAAATCCAAGCGCCGAAAACGGCATTACAAAATCAACATCACCTAAAACTGCAACTTTTCCTTCCATAATTCGTATCTCGTATCTCGTGAAGTGTATATCAAATTTCGCTTCACGCTTCACACTTCACGAGATACGGTCTAAAATAAGTTTTGTATCCAGGGAATTCTTTTTGGCTGTTAATATCAGCCTGACATTGCGGATTTCATTTTCCTTCATCAGCAAATAAGCGATAATCGGCTGAGGGCCGGCGGTAATCTGAATCGTTGTTTTCAGAAACCCTGTTAGAAATTCATCACACTGTCGTTCAACGGCCAGGAAGGATTTATCCGACACCAGATAATTGGCGCCTGTTTCAACAACCCGGTAGTAGGGCAGAACAAAAAACAACTGCGCCTGCGAATCATAGCCGATATCGAGGGCCTTTTCCAGGCGCTGCAGCTCTATGAAACCACCCTTCAGGAAAACGCTGCGATATTCTGATTCAGTGAATCCCGCCCCTGTTAGGGGTGGGATGAATTTCAGTCGGAGCATTGTGCGTATGTTGGTCAAATCAATCTGTATTCTAAAAAGGCCGAGAAGAAAAACGCTCTTTAACAGGCATGCTTGTTTCAAATTGTATTCTGCCTGGAATTGGTCAATAGCATAATCAATCTGCCGGATGTCTTTTTGCTGATAGTATGCCAGGACCGCCTGTTCTACCGCTTCGGCCATATAGTCGGGCAGCAGCCCATAGTTTTCCTCTTTGAAGACCTGTTCGAAAATCAGGGGTGAAACGCTGCCTTCATCACTGTAATCGGCGCCTAACGGCTTTTCCGTCAATGTCCGCCGCAGGGCCAATCGCAGGTTTGCAAAATCGATGCGCGTTCTAAACAGCTTCGCAATCGGCTTGTCAATCATCAACTGCTCAAACAATTGCCTAACTGCCGACCTTCTAAACTGCAAAACACCCTCAAGCTCTTCAAAATTTTTACTGCCATGCGGCAGGGCATACTCGCCGGCAGCCAGTAAATCCGCGGCCTGCTCGAAACTTTCCGCATTGACCATCTCCAGCAAAACAGCTTTACTTAGCATCTGCGTCTCGAGCGCACGCACCTGAGCCGTCTGAAATGCATATTGCCAGTCATCTACGCCAATAGGCGGATACGTGTAAAAATCAATAATATTTTCCTCGACAACTTCGGTCATTTGCTGATTAGTCTCCGAAAAGCCCTTTCGCTAATTCGATTTCCAGCTCTTTGCGTGCCTGAGTCAGCAGAACTTTAATCGATACGTTGTTTTTTATCCTGCCTCGTTTTAAGATAAAGCCCCTTTCAATATCGTCCCTGTCTTCGGACAATTTCAAATTGCCTTTGCGGCCGGGGGCAAGCTGTTGATTGATGTTTGTTATAAACTTCTGGTCGATTCGCTTTTCTTTATTGTCGATGATAACTTCTTCATCGCCGGTCTCGACTGCTTCGAGCATCAGTCTTGTCATTAGCTTACAGTATTGCTCATCCGGGAGGTTTTCCAGCCGCTGTCTTGCCTGGTCGAAAACCTCGTCGAGGATTTTTCTTTTCTCTGTGAGCAGCTGTTTTGCGATATCCATTCTTGCCGCTGCGAGAAGACGTGCTTTTTTATCTTCTGCGGCCTTTTGAGCAATGAGGTCAGTCTGTTTTTTGAACTCGCTTAGCTGCTTATCGAGCTTGGCCTGCTCCGCAGTCCGGTTCTGCTCAGCCTGTTTCTTTATCTTCTCCGCTTCAGCTTTGGCATCGGCCAATATCTTTTCCACTACCTGCTGTGCTTCCATAATCTGCTTCCATAATAAAAAGACTTATTTCTACTTAGGCAGCCACAACTTGCGGCCAGTCTATTCCGAAGAAGATAATAAATATGGTAGCAACCAGACCAAGCATAGCATAAAGCTCAACTAAAACAGCGTAGAGTACGCCAGCTTTAAAGGCCATTTCGGGTTTTTTAGCAGTCATCAGGATACCACCGGCACAAACTTTGCCCTGATGTATTCCGCTTATAAGACCTGCTATAGCGACGGGTAAACAAGCGGCGAATATCTGCCAGCCGAGCTGAGGTGTTATAACCATCGTCCCGGTGCCGAAAAAATTCATTTTCAGCATTGCAAAAAAGGCCGCTAAAAAACCGTAGAGTCCCTGCGTACCAGGCAGAACAACCATTATGAACATCTGGCCATAGAGTTCCGGTTTCTCACTGAGGACACCAGTCGCACTTCTTGCCGCGATGCCAATGCCGATTGAAGAACCTATACCGGCTATAAAAACCGCCAGCCCGGCACCAGCTAAAGCGATTGCCATTCCGTAATCCATATCTAACCTGCCTTTCCAATTTTAGAACATTCAGTTTCAAGTTTTTTTGAGGTATATGTATTTATAGTCTTTTCCAAGGGGTCTGAATAATAAACCGCCACCAACGAAAAACTTCGGGAAGAATTCGGCATATTGCAATCTTAATGTGTGTACAAAAGCACCCAAAGCATTTATGGCAAGATTAATCAGGTGCCCAACGATAAGAATTAATATTGCAGCTATTAAGCCGACAAAAGGTAACTCATAAGCAAGCTCGGCGATTTGATTCACCGCCATAGCCAATCCCGCAGTGACCAGGCCCAACGCCATAAGTCTTATATAACTTAATACGTCACCTATATAAAATATCGCGCTAAACAAATTATAAAATCCCATTCCCAGTCTCGCCGGCCAACCGCCCTCTCGTTGACTGAACAGGAAGATGACAGCTGCCGAAAACAACGCTGCATATCCGAAGATGGGACCCGACCAGCCGGGCAACTTACCGGTCTTGGCCAAAACAAAGGCAACAACGGAATTCAACATTATCAGCCAACTGAGCCTGTCGCAAAGTGCGGCTATGTAAAGTTTTCGCTTTAAGTCATGCAGGAACGCAATCAACAACCCAGCCATAATCTGAATATATCCGAGGATAAGCGAAAGGGTAAAAAACCTGAGCGGATATTTCAGGGGGTCAAACCACATCATTTTTTGCCTCAGTGGCTCCAAAGATGGTATGAATTTTTGAACGGCGTCACCGAACCATCCGCCCATTAAGGCCCCCGCAATTACCGTAGCTACAGAACAGATTGTGAGCATCCACATCAGTTTCTTATCACCCTGCATTTTTCTTATAAAGTAGATTGAAACAGCAAGGATGACAATTCCATAGCCGGCATCGGTGAGGCACAGGCCGAAGAAGACGGCAAAAAATGGCGCCAAAAAGACCGTCGGGTCAACCTCGAAGTGCCGAGGCATTCCATAAAGACGTGTTATTACTTCAAACGGCTTTATTACGTTCTTGTTCTCTATCTCGACCGGAATTTCCTCGTCCTCAGCCGGCTCGATTCTGCCCATACTCGACGCTCCGAAGTGCGAAACTATTTTCTCAAGACGGGTGTAATCACCCTTTTTCACCCAGCCTTCCAAAAGAACGGCCTGCTCGGTTGCGGGAGCAGCACCTTTGGTCTGCTCTCTGTTCAACAGGTTTTCATAATGGTCGTGGAGGATTTCGAGCTTGAGCAGATTTTTGCTCAATGATGCAGCTTTTTTATATTCGTCATTAAGCTGGTTCTGGGCTTGTTCTAATTTTTTGCTGTTTTGTTTTATCAGCTCTGCTGCGGTCCCGGTCATACCTTCAAAACCGGCGGTCTCAAAATCAGCAGAGCGCAGCAGTTTTTGCAGGTCGCTAAGATTCTGATTCAGACAAACAACGATACAGGCGTATTTGCCGCTGATTGTGTCTACAATTTCAATGGCTGCTCCAAGCTCACCTAACTGCTGTTTTAGCTCTTCAAAACCTTCGGCTGGTATCAATCCTGCCAAGGCCGTTGTCTGCTGCAGTCGGCCAATCTCCTCGACAGGAGTCTGAAGCGAAGCCCACGGCCGGAGTTGCTCTAAAGTGCCGAAAAGATTTTCACATTCGGTTTTCAACTTCTCTATAGTAGTTTCGCACCTGCGGCACTGCTCAATAATTCCCGGGATTTCCTTACTTGAAATAACCTTATTATATACCTGCTCATCAACAACTATTCGGGGGGCAAGAATACTGGCGAGGCTTTTCGGAGATTCGGTGTAATTTTTCAGAAATGTTATACTTTTCCCCAGACTGTCCAGAAGCTGTTGAATGTCCTTGGGCTTTTCGGCTAGGGTGATAAGCTCAGGCAGGTCCCTGCTGACCATTGCCTCTTCTGCGTTTAATATCTGGCAGATACCCTCGTGCTGCAGGGCCTCCAGAAGCTCCGAAGCCTGAGAGCGGTGACTAACAATTATCACTTTTACCATTTGTGCAACAGCCATAGTCAGCCTTTTAAGTAATCCATCACCTTTTCTACTGCCGGGGCCATTTTATCAGCTACTCTGCTGCGTAATTTCTGCCGGTCTTTTTCGGCCTGTGTTTTCAGTTTTTCAATTTCTGCAAGGCCCTGTGACTGCGCTTCAGCGACGGCAGCTTCGAGAGCCTTTTTTCTTTTCTGCTCAGCTTCGGCCAAAAGCCGGCTTCGATTTTTACGTTCCTCTTCGTTTTGTTCAGCGGCATCGGCTTTGGCCTGTTCGATAATCTTCTGCGCCTGCGTTTCAGTCTGTTTGATTTTCTTTATCAGTTCCATCGAAGTTCCTGTGATTCAACAACGCCGTCTTAATCATAAAACCATCTATGATACAATATTATTTGTTATAATTCTAAGTTAGAAATCCGTTAAAATCATTTTTCCGGGTCCGCTATGAATCCGGCTTTCATCAGAAGTTGGGTTTGCTCTCTTGCCTGCTTTATGATGGTTTCAGCTTGTTTGTACAGTTCTTCCCGCGTCACAACTTTTTGAGCTATTCCCTGCTCAATCGCCATAGCCCCGACCGCGGCCGCCTCGCGTGGAAATACCTCCCATTCATCCATTGAGGGAATGATATAATCTTCGCTTAGTCCTTTATCTTCAGCGGTCTTCGCAAGTTCTCTGGCCGCCTGGATGCACATTTCATCGGTTATTGTTTTGGCTCTTACATCAAGAGCACCCCTGAAAATACCGGGGAAACCCAGTGAGTTATTTACCTGGTTCGGGAAATCACTGCGGCCGGTCGCCACTATCCTGGCGCCTGCCTGTTTTGCCTGCCAAGGCCATATTTCGGGCACCGGATTGGCACAGACGAAGACTATCGAATCCTTCGCCATTTGTGTTATCCACTGCCCCTGCACGGTTTCAGGCCCGGGTTTTGAAAGTGCAATCAGGACATCCGCCCCCTGCAGTGCTTCTGCGATTGGGCCTTCGAAGCCGGCCTCATTGGTATTCCGGCAGATATTTGCTTTTTCCTTCAGGGACGGCTCGGCCATTATGTCGGTTCGGTGTTTTCCGAGAGGACCCTTGCTGTCATACATAATGCATCTTTTTGCTTCAGCCCCGAACTGAAAAATCAGGTCTGAAATCCTTATATTCGATGCGCCCGCACCCATAAAAACAATTTTCACATCTTCGATTTTCTTGCCGACCACTTTCAGAGCATTGATAAGAGCGGCAAGGGTGACCGTTGCGGTTCCCTGCTGGTCGTCGTGCCAGACCGGTATCGGGCTTTCTTTTCTCAGCCGCTCGAGTATATAAAAACACTTCGGCTGAGCAATGTCTTCGAGATTGATGCCTCCGAAAGAAGGGTTTAATAGTAAAACAGCCTCTATAAACTTGTCAGCGTCTTTGGTATCAAGGCATATCGGAAAAGCATCGACGCCGCCGAGATACTTGTAGATTAGAGCTTTTCCTTCCATTACAGGAAGGGCCGCCTTCGGCCCTATATCTCCAAGCCCCAGTACTCTGGTGCCGTCGCTAACAACGGCAACACTGTTCCATTTGTTTGTTAATTCGTAAACCATTTCAGGATTTTTAACGATATCTCTGCACGGAGATGCAACGCCAGGTGTGTACCATATATCGAAATCATGCAGGTCTTTCACACGGCACTTGGCTGTTATAGAGATTTTGCCTTTGTAATATTTATGAAGTTTTGAAGCTATTTCCTGCGGTTTTGCTGCTCTTGCCAAAAGCTCTTTCTCATCGTATTTCATATTCCCGAATTCTCCTTAGACAATTCAGCCATTATAGGCAAAAATCAGGAAGTCGCTAATAAAAAATATACCTCGGATTCCCTCTTTATAGCAATCTTTGCCTGGGCTCCAACGAGCTTTGACTTTGAGTGGTCTGCGTTTTTGCCTTTGTGTACTGAGACCTTTATAGTTATAATTGTCAATGCATATAAAAGGTAAAACAAATGCAGAGAACATCAGCTATCTGTATTTTACTATTAATAGTCATTGCTGTTATGTCGGCGATATTTGTTTGTCCGACACTATGTGCTCAAAAGGAAGGAAAAGTTATGAACGAAAAAAACGAAGCTATTTCCACGCCCGGCGTTAACGACCTGACCATCACAGTTGTTTATGACAATAATCCATATAAGCAGGGATTGCAAACCGCCTGGGGATTTTCCTGCGTGATAAGCGGCGCAGAGAAGACCATCCTCTTCGATACCGGCGGAGACGGCCCGATACTGCTCGGTAATATGGAAAAATTAGAAGTAGAGCCGAAAAGCATAGACATAGTAGTCCTCTCTCATATTCACAGCGACCATACCGGCGGATTAAACAGCTTTCTCGAGAAAAACTCAGGGGTGGTTGTCTATCTGCCGAAATCATTTCCAAAAAAATTCAAAGATAAAATCCTCTCGTTCGGCTCAAAAATTATTGAAGTAGAACAGTCTCTGGAAATTTGTAAAAACGTATATTCGACCGGCGAGCTTGGGGCGTTGCTGAAAGAGCAGTCTTTAATTGTCCGGACAGATAAAGGCCTGATAGTGATAACCGGCTGTGCGCATCCGGGAATTGTAAAAATTGTAAATTCTGCAAAAGATTTACTGAGCGACGATATTCTTCTGGTAATGGGCGGTTTTCATCTCGAATGGTCAACGAAAGGCGGGATAGAAAAAATCATTTCGGCTTTTAAGCAAATTGGCGTGCGATACGTCGGCCCCAGCCATTGTTCAGGTGACAAGGCAAGAAACCTGTTCGAAAAGAACTTCGGCGAAAATTACATAAATATCGGCGCAGGTAAAGTTATAACTACAACTGATTTGAAGTGAAGCAGATTTATTAAACGCAATGTCAGGTAGCGTAGGTGTGCAGACCTGCGAATAATTTAGAAAGGTTCACCCATAGGATAGTTACAACAATGACCGCCATTGCCGCAATAGCCCAAATGCTGCACGCTCGCGGTCGTGTCCTGCCGAACATACAGCGGAAATGAAAGTAACCGATGTAAACCAGCCAGGACGCCAGAGACCAAAGCTCTTTCGGGTCCCAATTCCAGTAATCGCCCCAGGCGAGCTTGCCCCAGACGCTTCCGAGAATTAGGCCGAGCGTCAATAAGGGAAAGCCGGCACAAATCATTCGGTAGGTTGCCTCTTCATAAGGCAGGAAGTTTTCAGTTGTCTGGACCTGTGCTCCGGTAAGCTGGAAGACGGCCTGGCAGACAGCTTTTGCCATAAAAATATATGAGAGCATATAGGCAGCGACGTGAGGTGCGAACAGCCAGCTCTGCAGGGCCGGCGGCAGCCGCTGCGGCTCGGCGCTAAAGACAAAGCCGACGGGAAAAAGAACTATTACACCTATGAGCATATCGGCTGAAAGCCCATCTACACGCAGGATACGGCGGCAAAACAGTGAAACCGGATAAATAATCATACCCAAGCTTAGGAACACCTCAAAAAGGTTCTGAAAAGGTATATGGCGGACATGATGCCAGCGATAACCGAAAGCAAGAACTGCAACCAAAAAGCCAAAGAAGTATAAGACACGACTGACTTTCAGGCAGCGCAGAAGTGTAGTCAGAAACGCAAGCAGATACGCAGCGATAGTAACGTAAATCAGCAGGCCCTGAATTGTGTATTTAAGTTCCATTTATTTGCTTTTTAACCGCCCTTTTATCAAAAATATGTCTTAGCCAGAAGTGCCAGAAAACGCCGATGCCTAATGCCAGATACCCGGCATAGACAAGAGCCAGGCCGGTATCAGAAACTACGGAAAGGACGGTTAATCCGTGTGTGCGGCTGTCATAAGAACTCTGGTAAAAATGATACCCGCCAAAGTGCAGGGGGTGATTTACCTCGATGCTTTTTTCAGCAACAACGATCCCATTCTTGATGACCTGGACGTCGCTTATATAATCCCGGACGGATCTGTTATATCTCAACAGGAATTTATCTTCGGGGTAAATGTAGTCCGGAAAACGCTCGAAGATGTATCTGGTTTTTACGGCACCATCGGGATTTTTAATCCGGACCTCAAGGGCGGGATTATAGCCGGACTGTGGGTCGTCGATAATAGTTTCTCTGTTGCCGTCGTTTGATAGTGTGAAGTTCTCGAATATCCTTACAATCGTTATGGCGCCGAAATCTGGGTCTATGAACCATACATTGCCGATTTCAACTGGGATTTTACTGCGGGTCCGCGGGGTCAGGATTTCGAGGTATTCGGGCTTGTAATATTCTATTCGGAAGTCCTTAAGTTTTATATGGAAGGGCAATTCTTTGGTCTGGTTACAGTCTTCCAGTATGATGCGGTTTTCCGCATCTGCCTCAAGGATTAACATTTGACCCGTTTGGATTTTATCCGTCCCAAAGAGCCGATTATGGACTTTAAGGCCGGTTTTAGAGCCCCAGAGGGCGCCTGTGAGAACGAGGATACAGCCAGCGTGCACCAGCAAAAGCCCCAGCCGGCGAACCAGTGGGCGAAATACTAAAAAAGCTGCTGTAAAAATGGCTAATAAAGCCAGCCAGTAAACGGAAAGCACAGGGCCGTTAAAAAAGCTCTTTGCCCTGTAAGAACCGAGAAATGCGCCGTATATGGATAAAATAATTAATGATACAATCAGTGCCAGCACAGCCCACATCACGGCATATTTTAGCTTTTTAGAGATTTCCTCTATACCCATCGTCAGAGCGAACCGTCAATAAACGGCTAAATTCGGCAATTGTTCCCTTGACAAATTCTGCCGAATTGTGCATAATAGAATATATGAACTTTATAACCCAAATGCAGGGACCCCGCTTTTCGGGAGCCCAGGGAGGATAATCAATGCGTTTGGTTGTAAAACAAAATGATAGTACTGTCAATGAATTTCAGTTCGCCAAGGGGCCTATTTATATAGGCAGAAACCAGAACAGTCAGGTTTTCCTGAATGACAGAGCGGTTTCAAGACAGCATGCAGTAATCTTCAATACCCAGGACGGGAAATGGACGGTCGAGGACCTGGACTCGGCGAACAAGACATATCTGAATGACAAGGCGATTCATAAGGTTGAGATTAAGACCGGCGATTGCCTTCGTATAACCGATTATACTATCGAAATCCATATAGAAGAAGGCTCTGAAACTGAGAAAAAGGCCCAATTGGAAGACACGCTCACAGAACCCGCTAATGCGCCCACAGCATCCTCCAGCGGGCCGCAAATTGTTGAGAGAAGATTAGATACCGCCGACGCCCCCCCTATAAGGTTCCCGGCCCATAGAGCGATGGATTTGCTGAAGGCCAACGAGACTATCCATAAGGCGGCTAACCTGGATGAATTGTTGCTGGCCCTGTTGGATATTACATCAAAGCAGCTCGGCACATATCACAATTGGTGTGCATTGAGAAGTGAGCCTTCAGGCCCTATGACATATCACGCAGGCAGAAACAGAGACGGCAAAACGCTGGAGCTAAGCGGCATAAAGCTTAATGAAAGAATTAATGAGGTGGTTGAGAAAGGCCACTTCTTACTTTTTATCTTTTCGCGAGATATGACCAAGGACAAGAAGGGCCAGATACGCTCCGTAGTGATAGCACCTATTACTGGCCCGAACGGTTGTTTCGGTGTATTATATGCTAATAACACTTTTCGCGACGACCACTACAGTCTCAGCGATTTAGACTATCTTATGCTCCTTGGAATGCATATAGCTTCCGCCGTGCAAAAGCTCTGAGACGGCAAACCGCAGGTTATTTCCTTTTATATTTGCCGATTAGCTGTCCCTGTCCGAGGATATGACCTTTCATCGACTTGAGCAGTTCACTTTTTTTGGCTCCGGCAGGCAGTTCGAGCTTCGTATCGAGTGCGTAAATCTTAAAAAAGTATCTGTGTGTGCCGCTCGGTGGGCAGGGGCCGCCATAGCCGATTCTGCCGAAGTCGCTAAGGCCCTGTTTGGCACCGCTGGGCAAGGTCTTATCCGATGGAATGTTTTCCTCAAGCTCTCTGGTCTCAGCCGGCAGGTCATACAAGACCCAGTGCACCCACGTCCCCACCGGTGCATCGGGGTCGTCGGATATCAGAGCGATGCTCCTGGTTGCCTCCGGCACAGCTTCCCACTGCAGTGGTGGAGAAATGTCCGAGCCGTCACAGGTGTACTTTGATGGTATCGTCCCACCCTCGGCAAAGGCCGTGCTGGTAATTTCTATTTCCATATTATTGCCTCCTATTTTATCCCGCCGCGTTTTTTCTGCAGCCTGAATTGTCGAACCTGTTTCGAGTAATTCACAGACGCACCACAGCATAGGCGCCTGGCCGTGCAGGTCTCCCAGCACTCTCGGCCTGTTCAGATAATAGTCGATATTGTCCCCTTGGCCGGTGCCGGTACATATCTCCCCGAGGTTTGCCTGGCCGTCAAGGTGGGCACAAAGTGCGCCCCAGGCCTTTTGCACAGCGAGACGGTATTCGTTGCCTTCGAGCCAGCCGTATTTAGTCCCTGTAATCATTGCATAGGTAAACATTGCGGTGCACGAGCTTTCAGGCCATGCAGGCGGGTAGTCAATCAACTGTCGCCACATTTCATTTTCAGACTGGTATTTTAAAAGAGTAGCCATCATCTTGAGATAACCGTCCATAATCCGGCTTCTCTTGGGGTGATCCTTCGGCAGTGATTTCAGAACCTCGGTCAGGGCCGATGCTACCCAGCCGTTGCCGCGTCCCCAATAGAAGGGATGTCCGGGGCCATGGTAAAACAGGCCACAGGGCTGCTGCAGCCTGTCGAGATATGCGGCAACTTGTAATGCGGCCCTGTCTGCGTATTTTATTTCGCCCGTCGCCCTGTATGCCTGCATCTGCAGCATACCGACCATATACATATCGTCAATCCACCACCTGGTCTGGTTTGTTAAACCGTCCTCTTGCGGGTCCTGCCACTGCCTGTCTGCAAAAGACAAACCAATCTCAAGGAATTTTTTATCGTCGGTCTGCATATAGATTTCCAGCGGTAGAATTCCTATGACACTTTGGTCCACATGCGGCCTGTATGAGGTAAGCTCGTCTTTTTCGTATATGCCGTCGTAGCGTTTGTTTAATTCAGCAAGCAGCTCTTTATTTCCGGTAATCCCTGCAAAACGATATGCACTGTAAGAGGTGCAGGCCTCGGCGTAATGAAACCATTTATCCGAATAAAGCATATAGTCTTTTCGGCTGAGCAGGTTTTTGACCAGACGAATTCCTATTTCTGTCGGTGTTTGGCCTTTCTCGTATTTAACGAAGCCTTTGTCTGCCGATGCGGACAATGTAAAACCAGTGAGAACAAAAAATAAAAATATGCAGTAAAATAAATGTTTTCTGGAATGCACAACCATATCGAACCTGCCTTATATCATTCAAACCGAGATTTTCGAGTTGAACAGCCGTAACTCAAGGGTGACATTCTTCAACTCTGCGCTGATGATATAGTATTATATCCTGCGGCGTTAGTCAAATGCCGATTATTTCTGCGAGCTTTTGCTGCATTATAAATACTGCGGAAGTAACTGCAATAATCCACATAATCGGCTTAACCTCTCCGGCTTTACCCGTTACTGTTTTTATAAGGGTAAACGAGATAAATCCAAAAGCCAGGCCCCTGCTGATACTGTAACTAAGGGCAATCATCACCATTATAATAAAAGCCGGAAACGCCTCCTCGATATTTGTGAAATCAATTCTTTTCACCTCTTTCATCATAAACAGGCCCACCATAATAAGGGCCGGCGCCGTTGCGTACTTTGGGACTATCCGAACAACCGGTATAAATAATAAAGCCGAGAAAAACAGCAGCCCCGTAACAACCGAAGTCAGACCCGAGCGTCCGCCCTGCTCGATACCCGCCGCCGACTCGGCGTAAGAAGTGGTCGTTGAAGTTCCGAATAATGCTCCAGCCATAGTCGCTATGGCATCGATACTTAAAAGCCTGTCCAGTCCCTCGATTTTGTTGTCCTTATCGACCATACCAGCCTGGTGACAGCAGGCGACGAGTGTGCCGATACTATCGAACATATCTATAAACATCAGTGTGAATATACTGCCGAAGAGGCCCCACTTAAGGGCCCCGAAAATATCAAGCTTCAGTGCAATAGGGCTGATGTTTATATCGAGGGAAACGAACTGCTGCGGAATTTCAATCTTGCCGAACACGACCGCTAAAGCTGTGCCGACCAGAATACCTATAAGCAGGGAGCCTCTTATCTTCTTCGCTTCCAGATAAATCATCACAAGCAGTCCCGCAAGTCCAATTAAGACCGTTGAGGTTATGGCACCGGCCGAGACGATAGTGTGCTCGTCAGCGACGACGATACCCAAATCCGTCAATCCCATAAACGTAATAAAAAGGCCAATCCCAACGGCAATCGCCGAGATAAGCGATGCCGGTATCGCTTCGACAATTCGCTTTCTCAATCCGAGCAGCGTTAAAATCAGAAAGAACAAACCCGACAGGAACACAGCCCCCAAAGCCGTTTGCCAATCCATCTTCCCCGAGATAACAAGATGTGCAAAGAACGCATTCAGCCCCATCCCCGGAGCCATAGCTATCGGGGCGTTGGCAACAACTCCGGTTACTATCGTTGCAAGCGCTGATACGATACAGGTTACCGCGATAAGGGCGTCCTTGTCCATCCCTGTAGGGCCGAGGATGTTCGGCTGCGAGAAGATAATATAGGCCATCGTGAGAAATGTCGTTACCCCCGCCACAATCTCAACCCTGACGCTGGTCTGTTTCTGTTGCAGCCTGAAATATTTACCGACCATTTTTGCTCTTTTAACCAATAACCGGTTATCAAACCACCAACTGCGAGCGATAGGAGTCGAACCTACACGTCCCTAAGGACACAAGGACCTAAACCTTGCGCGTCTGCCAGTTCCGCCACGCTCGCCGAAGCTTATTCCGCTTGTTCCTCTTTTGATATCTTCTCAATCCGCTTCTCAGCTTTTTGCAGTATGCCCCTGCAGTGCTTAATCAAGGCCATCCCCTTTTCGTATTGGGCGAGGCTATCCTGCAGTGGTATTTTACCCTGCTCTATCTTGCCGACGATATCAGTCAGCTCTCTAATTGCCTCTTCGAAGCTCATCTCGCTGATATCATTTTTCTTTTCGTTTTTTGCCATAATCAGACCCCGGTTTATTTGTTTCTATTTTGCTTTTTTGTTACCTTACTTTCAATCAAATTTTCACTGGCAAGTTCGGTAATTATGTAATCTGCGATTTGGACATCCTTTGCATTTCTTACTAAAAGGCCGCTTCTTTTATTGGTTGTAATACTGTATCCCCGCTGCAGGACCGATTTAGGGTTCAGGCCGGCCAGACGGTTCGTCTGCGCTGTAAGCAGCATTTGGCCCTGGTTAATAATTGCCTTTATTGCTGTATTTGCCCGGTTTACCCAGTTATTCAAATCGACAGTTTTCCTGCCTAAAAGCCGATGCGGCTCGATTTTAACTATCTGCTCATAGTTTTTATATAACCGCTCACGCCTTTCAGCAAGAAACTGTTTTATGGCATCGATAATGTTGCCTGCTGTTTCATCCAGCTGCTGTTCTCCGTAGCGAAGGCACAAAACTATGTTTTTATACAAACCGCTTTCGTAGTTTTCCAAATCGCCTAAAACCTTTTGCATATCCGGCACAGCCACGACTCCTGCCTTTGTCGGTGTTGAAGCCCTTGCGTCGGCCACCAGGTCCGCAACCGTGGTATCAATCTCGTGACCGACTGCACTTATAACGGGAATTTTCGAATCGAAAATCGCCCTTGCGAGAACCTCTTCGTTAAACGCCCACAAATCCTCCGGCGACCCGCCGCCCCTTCCGACAATCAAAATATCCAGTTTCAGTTTTTTATTTCGCCTGTTAACATCCCGCAGAGCTGCTGCAATTTCTTCCGCCGCCCCTTCACCCTGCACCGGCACCGGGTATAGAAACAGTCTCACACAGGGCCAGCGGTTCCAGATGCTGTCTTTAATATCCTCTATCGCTGCCCCTGATTCACTCGTTAATATGCCAATCCTTTGAGGATATTTTGGTATCGGTTGTTTATGGTCCTCATCGAAAAGCCCCTGGGCCTGAAGCTTTTTTACCATTTGCTCGAAAGCTAACTGCAGTGCCCCGACACCGGCAGGGACAAGTTTATCGACAATGAACTGATACCTGCCGTGAGGAACATAGACATCGATGGACCCGGTCGCCAGAACCGCCAGCCCGTTTTCCGGCTGGAATTTGACTCTGCTGAACTTACTCCTCCACATCGCGCAGGGCAGCAGCGCATTTTCGTCTTTGAGACTGAAATATGCGTGTCCACTGCTGGCGGTGCTCCAGTTGGTTATCTCGCCGGTTATTGTCAGTCGGCCGGGCAGATTATTTTCCAAAATCGCCTTGATTAGCGAGTTAATCTCGCTGACTGTGTATATTTTTGACTTGTTTATCATCTTACAAGGCAATTATACGCACCAGCCCCGAATTATCAATCCCGATACGATAGCAAAAAGGGCTGCACGCCCAAAGCCTGCAGCCCTTTGTATTAATTTAACCAATATGTGCTAAATTACTTTACCATCAGCCACTGGCCTGCAAGTATAGCAACATCCTTGAAATCTACTATCCCATCTCTGTTCAGGTCGGCGTCCGGCACACAGTTGCAGCAAATATCAATAGTGCCATCGGGATTAGTTGTTATTGTTTCCATACAGAAGTCGCACTCCTGACAATCTCCAACACAGCTCGGTGGTGTATCATATCCCCCCGTCTTCATCCGTATGGTCGCAGTTGTTGTCCCTGCATAACCATCAAGCGGACTACCCGGGCATCCCACGAACTCAATCTGATATGTAATGTCAAAGAAACTATCCACAGCAAAATCACCACTCGGTAATTTTGTCAGCGTTGTCTGCCCCGGACCCGGCAGACCAAAATCCGTGCCTGCTGTAATACGAAAAGTGCAAAAATCCGGGTCGCCGAAGAGTTCTCCCTGCAAACGGTAAACATCGGCGGCGAATGTCTGCACCGGGTCGCCGGGATTACGCGGACCGGTATGAACTTCAGCAGAAACCGGAACCGCCAGATGACGGCTAAAGCCGGTCAGAGTACCGGTACCTGTAACTGTCAAATCCAGTGTTGATTCGAAGCAGTCACCATGACCGCCTAAAGTTCCACCGGCCATTTCACATTCACCCGGAGCAAGGGGTAGCGAGCAGATCGGACAGGGGCTGCTGCAGCAAACAAAATCCATCCAGATTCCAGGCATCTCGATTGTAGTTCCGGGTGGAAGACCATCTATAATCATAAAAACTTCATCTGGACTTGTAAATTCACAGCCTATCGGCGGCAATGTAGCCGTCCCCGTTCCGTTATCTGCCACCACACAACTCGGCCCTGACCCAGGGTCCACATGGCACCCGTCTGGGCCACGACAGTCGCAGTCAATAACAACGGTACGGCCGGAATTCAGGTCAAAATTCACACACGACGGCTGACATTCTTCTCCATCAATCGGACAATATACGTCTACGTCTTTGCAGCCGCTGCCATCCTCTTTCGGGGCGCATTCTTCCACAGAACTTGTTTCTATTCGTATCGTTGCAGTCGTCGTTCCCATATAACCATCAAGCTGACTACCCGGGCATCCCTCGAACTCAATCTGATATGTAATATCGAAGAAACTATCCACAGCAAAGTCGCCGCTCGAAAATCTTGTTAACGTGGTTTGCCCCGGACCCGGCAGACCAAAATATGTCCCACCTCTAATACGAAAAGTGCAAAAATCAGGGTCGCCGAAGAGCTCGCCCTGAAAACGATATATAACAGTATTGAATGTCTGCACAGGGTCACCCGGAATACGCGGAGCGGAATGAACCTCAACAAAAACGGGTACTGCCAGATGACGGTTAAAACCGGTCAGAATACCGGTACCTGTAACTTCCACGTCCAGTGTTGCCTCGAAGCAGTGGCCGTGGCCGCCTAAACTGCCGCCCGCCATCTCGCATTCACCCGGAAGCAGGGGCAAAGAGCAGCTCGGACAGGAGCTGCCGCAGCATATAAAATCCGTCAGGGGACCATCCAGCTCAATGGTAGTGCCGGGCGGCAGACCTTCTATAATCATATAGACTTCATCCGGGCTTGTATAATCACAGCCTATAGGCGGTAATGTAACCGTCCCTGTGCCGTTATCCGGCCTTACACAAGCTTTGCTTGTGATTCCCGGAGCCGCCAGGACACCGAGTAGGATTGTCAGTGTCCACATAATTACAAATTTATGTTTGAACGTTTTCATAAGCCAAATCCTCCTAATTAAAAAGCTGCTTTGAGTGAATAATTACCCCCTTTACGTAAAGCAAAAAACAGAATTGAAATAGAATACGGCATTCCACCACTCCTCGTTAGCTCTATGACCATATATAATACTTTAACAAAACTACTAACGCAGCGTCAAGAAAATTATCGTACAATATCAGGCTTGTTTTAGCCTGTTCGTCGATTACAAGCCCTAAAGCCCCTTTCATCAATTTTATCTATATGAATATCAAAACTGGGGATAAGGTTAGTTCGGTTAGCCCCGGCACCCGTGGCCGGGGGTGCAGGCGGGTACAAACCGGTAACATAGGTTACAGAACATGCCAAGTACATGGGTAACAGTT
>CAZCIR010000007.1:0-80311 GCA_964499145.1 uncultured Pirellulales bacterium
TGGTTTGCTTTTGTGCATAGAAATATTTAGGTCCGAAATGGAGTATGCTATGAAACATGGTTCAGATGAACTTTTGGCAAAGCTAAAGAAGGCAGAAGCTTATCCTTATTCCGACCTCGAGAGAGAACCAGTTGTTTAGAAAATCCCTGAAGGAGTATAACCATGAAAAATATTTTGATTTTAACCAATGCAGAAATTATTTTGTAATTACTATGGAAGGGCGAGATTCTCTTTTTTTACAGCCGGGCGAGCATCAGGCGCGGCCTTTAGCCGTTGGCTGAAGCGCTTTGTTTGAAATTTATAATAGATAACTGGCTGCTTATTTTGGATTGTCATTAACAAACTCTATTGCTTCGAGATAGGGTTTGTTATACTTCTTTTCTAGAATTGATTTCAAATCATTGTGTAAACTTTTGAATCGATTCAATGGCGCGAAATTAGCATTGACATCTTGATATCTCTTAGCTCTTTGATCCGAAGTCTTTGTTTGGCTTAGCTCATCGTCAAATGAAGCAAAATAATGATTACAAATATTAGCGTATTGAATGTAGTTTATGCTGAGAAGTGTCAACTCTCTATCTGCAATTACATCAGATGTAAGAACACTCTGTAATACTACTGTCTCAAATCGCGGATATGGATTGTGTTTCTCTCCAACTTGTTTGTCCTCAGACCTAAAGGCAAGAGGTTTCGTTAGTAAGTACGCCTGATTTATTGTCCATTCTCTGGCTAATGAGAAAAGCAGAGCATTTCTTCTGCCTTTCTTGTTGATATTGTCCCATCCCCAAGTTGAAAAAACGCCACCAATGCCTATCAAAAGCACACCCGATATTATCCATAGCCAACCTTTAACTGCAAAATCCATTTTTTATCCTTCACATTGAGTTTATGCATGAGTCTTCTAACGTGACATGGTACATAATGAATTCCTGTGGCCAAAATAATAATATAAAAAACAATTTGCACTGATTTTATGCTGCCATTATGCTAAGAGCAACAAGAAATTTGGGTCGGAGGATTTGTTAGACAGTAACTGATTTAATAAAAATCATCGTAAATGACATTATATTGCCATATTTTCTTACGAGAGCAAATTTTGCTTTATTAGCAAGACGCAACACAGTTTTAGACCTTTGATAATCAGGATCCGGAAAAACTTCTGTTATAGACAAAATCCCCCCCGGCTTTAATACATTGTATATTTCTTTTAACGCTTTCTCTTTATCTGAAATTTCTCCAAGGGCCGTAACTAAAAAGGCACAATCAATACTATTTTCATCCTGGAGTTTTCCTTCACCAGCACCGCCTAATACGGTCTCAATATTTGTTAAACTATTATCCTTGATGCGCTTCTCTAACTTTTGCAGCATATTTTCCTGAATATCCAATGCGACCACTTTGCCGGTGGAGCCAACATATCTCGCAAAAGGGATTGTTAACCGGCCCGGCCCACAGCCAACATCAAGAACAGACATTCCGGTTTTAAGTACGGCTCTTTTTATTAATAAGGAACTCCCGGCAACCCATTCCATATAAGGATTTTCTAATATAAAAGAAAGCCACCAGGGGCAGGGCATAGATTTTTTTCTTTTAATAACAGTGATTGTAACAATATATAAGCAACCGAGAAGACAAAGGATGGTTATAATCTTTAACATACCACGCCGAAATAACTTATTTCTTTCTGCATAACATAATAATATACACCGCTTTTTGTTAATGATTTAGTATAGCGGAAAGAGGGTTAAAGTCAAGGGAAATTCGTAGAAGCGGTGCGTATATTGCGGGGCAAGTTAGTCGATAGTGGAAAATGGATTCCCGCTTTCGCGGGAATGACCCCGATGAGATAGCCTAAGAGGCATCTCACAGGGCAGGCAAGGTGAGTCGTCGTGCCCGTCATAGCTGCGCTATGCCGCGGTAGGCCGGCGGGCTTTCGGATTGGGCATAAAGGGTAATGAGTCGCCGTGCCGGCGACTGCTAAACAAAGAGGCGGGTAAACTGCGGTTCGTTTCAGCGAACAGCACTCCGCAATTATCTATTCTTCTTTTCCTTTTTTAATTTTCGTTTTTCCTTCGGACTAAGCTGTGCCTTTTTCCGTTGTTCTCTTTTGCCTTTATCTCTTTTTCCCTTATCGCCCATGGATTCGTCCTTAATATAGTAAACTGAATACTACTGAAAATCACAAATGCCTGGTACTATTAACCAACCACAATTTCAACGATGATTCCTATCCAAAGGTGCAAGGGGGATTTTATGAGATTTTGAGGGTTGAGGCAAGAATAAAATCGTATTGCGTGATGCGTATTGCGTATTGCGTTCGCAATGATAGGCATTTTATTTGACAGATTTGCGGATGGGGATTAAACTGTTTTGTCGTGGGGAAACGTAAGAAAAAACCAATAATAGGAATCTTAGGCGGTGTCGGGTCAGGTAAATCGGCTGCGGCGGCTGAATTAGCCAAACTCGGCTGTGCCGTAATCGACGCCGATGAAATTGCACATAAACTGCTCGAAAAAAACGCTATTAAGAAAAAAATACTTGACTATTTCGGTAAAGCTATATTAAACTCAGAAGGGAAATTAAGCAGGAGGAAATTAGGTAAAATTGTCTTTGCAGAGGCCGACAAACTCACTAAACTTAACAGGATAATCCATCCGGCTGTGCTGAAACGGGTCCGGGAGCTAATCGGCAAGGCGAAGGGCAAAAAAAGGGTCAAGGCAATTGTGCTGGATATGCCGCTTCTGGCGGAAGTCGGCTGGGCAAAACGCTGCGACAAGCTAATTTTTGTTAAATGTAAAGAAAAAATAAGGGCCAAGAGAGCCAAAAAAATGGGCGTTTTCGACAAAAAGGGGATAAAAATTAGAGAAAATTTTCAGATTTCTCTGGACAAGAAGGAGGCCATCGCCGATAATGTTGTTGATAACAATTCTGGCTTCCCGGCATTGGCCGGGCAAGTCACTGATATCTTCTCCTGTATAATGGGTAAGCAGGGTTTATTAAAATAGAAGTTCTTGAATACACGCTGTGATATATTAAGTTTAATTTCTACTATATAAAATCCAATTCGTATCGAATTCCTACAGGAATGTTACTTAGGTAACTCATAGCTGGCAGGTAATTAACAAAAAAGGAGTAGTTATGGCTAAAGGTTCTGCAAAATCAAAAAAACATAAAAGCTCAAAGAAAAAGGCTGCCGCTGAAGAGCAGGCTGACAACGAACAGGTGAACACGGAAGTATCGGAAGGATCCGGCGCCGCCACAGCTACGGCTGAGGAAGAGGCACAAAAGGCCAAAATGACCGAAGAAGAATCCACCCATGCCAAATATGAGCGGATTAAAAGAGGCAGCCTGTATTTGACGGACCTGCAAAAACTGACCGTGGCGGAACTGCACGAAATAGCCAAGAAAGAAAATATACAGGAATACACCGCACTAAAGAAGCAGGACCTGATTTTCAGAATTCTCAAAGAGCGCATCCGACAAAACGGCCTGTTGTACGGCGAAGGTGTGCTGGAAGTGCTGCCGGACGGCTACGGTTTCCTGCGAAATCCGAATTATAACTACCTGTCCAGCCCGGATGATATCTATGTCTCACCCTCCCAAATCAGACGTTTCGGCCTGCGAACGGGAAATACGGTATCGGGGCAAATCCGGCCTCCCAAGGATTCGGAAAAGTATTTTGCCCTGCTTCGAGTCGAAGCAATTAACTTCGAAAATCCCGACAACCTTGCGGAAAAAGTAGTATTCAGCGACTTGACGCCCCTGCATCCGGAGCAGCGGTTAATACTCGAGACGGGCCCGGAAGAATTGAATATGCGAATAGTCGATTTGGTAACACCCGTTGGCAAAGGTCAGCGAGGCCTGATTGTCGCAGCACCACGAACCGGCAAGACAATCCTGCTGCAAAAAATTGCGAACGCTATCAGCACAAATCACCCCGAGGTAAAACTGATAGTGCTGCTAATCGACGAACGGCCCGAAGAAGTTACCGAAATGGAACGTAAAACCGCAGACGATGTCGAGGTTATAAGCTCGACTTTCGATGAACCGGCCGCCCGCCACTGCCAAGTGGCTGAGGTCGTAATCGAAAAGGCAAAACGAATGGTAGAGTACGGCCAAGATGTTGTCATCCTCTTAGACTCGATAACACGGCTGGCCCGTGCTTATAATACCGAACAGCCGCACTCGGGTAAAATCCTGACCGGCGGTGTTGATTCAGGGGCAATGCAAATGCCCAAGAAATTTTTCGGGGCGGCAAGAAACGTCGAACATGGCGGCTCGCTGACTATCTTTGCAACTGCACTGATTGACACCGGCTCAAAGATGGACGAAGTTATTTTCGAAGAGTTTAAGGCGACCGGAAATATGGAACTGCACTTAGACAGGCGACTCGTCGATAGAAGAACCTGGCCAGCTATAGACATCAGCCGAAGCGGAACCAGAAGGGAAGAACTGCTACTCGATACAAAAGAACTCGAACTCGTATATCGGCTCCGAAGAGTACTCAGCGAGCTGAATCCGATTGAAGCGGTGGAACTACTTAAAAACAGGCTTACCAAGTGCCGAACCAACGCAGAGTTTCTAATGACAATGAACATCGACTAACCTAAAGGCGCTGTAGAACTAATCGCTGCAGTATTGAGCGAGAAAATCCGGTTTGTTCACTGCCTATGTCATGGCCGAGCCAGATTGTTTGCTTTACATCCTTATTCGGTTTTATTAAAATAAAATTCCGGTATCTTATTATTCTGCCGGAATTTTTTTTAGGCCGCTATCTAAACCGGATAAGTTATGGGCAAGCAACTTTCGAAAGTTTATGAACCGAAAACGATAGAAAAACAAGCAAATGAAATCTGGTTTTCGCAAGCCTATTTTCACGCTGAAGCAGCACCGGCGGAGGGGAAAACCGGCAGAAAACCTTATGCGATTGTAATCCCGCCGCCTAATGTTACGGCGCCGCTGCACCTCGGCCATGCACTAAATAACACGCTGCAAGACGTCTTAATTCGGTTCCGCCGGATGCAAAATTATAATACGCTGTGGATGCCGGGTACCGACCACGCAGGTATCGCCACTCAGACAGTCGTTGAGAAACGCATCCTCTCAGAAGAAGGCAAACGGCGGACAGATTTTAAACGCGAGGACTTTATCGCCCGTCTGCAGGCCTGGAAAGACGAATACGAGGCCAAGATTATCGAACAACTACAGGCAATGGGCTGCTCGTGCGACTGGCAGCGAACACGCTTTACAATGGACGAGGTGTGCGCGAAGGCAGTTCGCGCCGCATTTTTTAAGCTCTTCAAAGACGGGCTGATTTACCGGGGCAAACGATTAGTCAACTGGGACCCTGCTACACAAACAGTATTGGCTGACGATGAGGTCGAGCACGAAACGATAGAGGGACACTTCTGGTACCTGAGGTATCCGCTTGTCGAATCCGTTGAGATTGAGGGCAACCGAATTGAGTATGTCACCGTGGCTACGACCCGGCCGGAGACTATGCTCGGCGATACTGCAGTTGCGATGAACCCGGCAGATAATCGAGCTAAATACCTGGTCGGAAAAAAAGTTCGACTGCCAATCGTCGGCAGAATTATCCCAATTATAGCGGATGAGCACGTCGTTCTGCCAAATCCCGACAGTGAGGATGAAAAGGCAAAATTCTCGACCGGCTTTTTGAAGGTAACGCCGGCACACGACCCCGACGACTGGGATATCGGTCAAAGACAGGGACTGGAAATTATCAATGTGCTGGCCCCGGACGGCTCAATCAGCGATAAATTCGGCTGGACGGACTGGGAGCAGATTAAGAATCCCGATGCCGAAAACCTCATTGGAATGGATCGCTTCGAGGCAAGGGAAGCTATCGTTGAATGGTTTCGGCAGGAAAAACTTCTCGAAGATGTCCGCGAATACTCCCACGAGGTCGGACACAGCTATCGCAGCCATGTTCCCATCGAGCCGTATCTATCAGACCAATGGTATATCGCCGTAAAAAAACCTGTCGAACACCTTGAAGAAAAATTCGGTTCGGGGCTAATCGAAGGGACTGATGTGCCAGTAAACTCTTTAGCCGGCTTGGCCCTAAAACCACTACTCTACGGACGGCTTCGATTTATCCCTGACCGTTATGCCAAGACATATCAAGCCTGGCTGGAGAACCTGCGCGATTGGCCTATCAGCAGACAGCTATGGTGGGGACACAGAATTCCCATTTGGTATTGTCAAAATTGCGGACAAACCAATAGTGGTACTGATGACCCAACAAGCTGTGAAAAATGCAGTTCTGATAATCTGGTTCAGGATGAAGACGTTCTCGATACGTGGTTTAGTTCGGCGTTGTGGCCGTTTAGTACGATGGGCTGGCCGGACGAGACACCGGAGCTTAAAACATTCTACCCGGGCAATGTGCTTTGCACAGCACGCGAGATTATTACGCTCTGGGTGACGCGTATGGTGATGATGGGCCAATACTGCGTCGGCGATATACCGTTTAAAGACGTTTTTATTCACGCAATGATACAGGACGGTGAAGGACGCAAGATGTCCAAGAGCCTCGGCAATGGGATTGACCCGCTTGTTGCTATTAACAGCCACGGGGCCGATGCGATGAGGTTTACACTGGCCAGTATGACAACACAGACGCAGGATGTCAGGATGCCGGTGGAGAAAATGAAACTGCCGGACGGGCGGGAAGAAAATACGTCACCGAAATTCGATATCGGCCGAAATTTCTGCAATAAACTCTGGAACGCCTCGCGTTTCGCCCTGATGAACCTCAAAGACATAGAGCCGGACAAATTCGACAAAGATAAAATGACAATCACCGACAGATGGATTCTTTCCCGGCTGGCACAAACCATCACCGATGTTACGAAGCAGTTAGACGAGTTCAAATACAGTGAGCCGTTAATACAGCTTTACAAATTTTTCTGGAACGACTTTTGCGACTGGTACCTCGAATGGATAAAACCGCGGATGCAGGACGAACACCAAAAGCCAATCGCCCAGAATGTGCTCGCATTTGTGCTGGACCAGACTTTGCGACTGCTGCATCCATTTGTGCCGTTTATTACCGAAGGGATATTCCAGAAGCTCAACGAAATCACCCCTGTCAGGCAACTGAAGGCCCTCGCCGAAGTCGAAAAATCTGAAGCACTGGTTATTGCCCATTGGCCAAGAAAGTTAGATTTTTTAGTGAATGAAAATTTCGAAAAGCAAATTAACACTATCCAGTCTGTAATCCGGGTCGTAAGAGACATCAGAAGCAAATATAATAAACCTCCGAGTGAAATGTTGTCCGTATCCGTAAAGCCGCGGCAAGAAGATGTTGATATTTTAAGCCAAAACGCAGAACTAATAAGACATCTGGCGGGAGTAAAGGAGTTCAAGGCGGGAATAACAATCGAAAAACCCCAAAATACCGCAGTCGCAATCGCCGAGACAACAGAAGTTTATGTTCACGATGTAATTGACATTCAGGCCGAACGCAAGAAGCTTGAAAAACAAAAAGACGAGATAGAAAAAGCCAAAAGAGCAGTAGAGGCCAGGTTAAACAACGAAAATTTTGTTAATAAGGCCAAACCACAAGTCGTGGCTCAGGCAAGAGAGAAACTGGCTGAACTAACGGAACAACTGAAACTACTTGAAAAACACCTTTCAGAATTGTAAGATATAAATATAGTAGATGCACGGCCAAGATGGCCGTGCTACAGTTTGTCACACCTTTATTTTAGTAAGGGCGTCGCCAAAAATGGACGTTGAAGTTGAATTATCACGAATAATTATTAACGAAACATCCGACCAGCAGATAATCGTCTTAAAAGAACGAAACGGCCAGCGCAGCTTCCCTATCGTCATCGGCATTGTTGAAATTTTTGCAATCGACCGCCGACTCAAAGGCATCAGGCCGCCTCGCCCAATGACGCACGATTTATTCGACAGTGTGCTTGAAAATCTCGGGGTAAAAATAGAAAAGATTGTTATAAATGACCTGCGAAATCACACTTTCTACGCAAAGATACACCTGAGTTCGAACGGTCAAACAGTCAAAATCGATTCCCGCCCTTCCGATGCGATTGCGCTGGGCGTTGCATCAAACGCCCCTATTTATGTTGCCGAGCATGTCTTCGAAAAAACTTCCCAGTAAAAAGAGCCACAAAAAGGCACAAAAGGAGCATCCCTTTAATAAATCTCAACCCACATTTCCTAACTCAATAACAAACGAATATAAAAATTTTGTTGCTATAAGTAGATGATCAAAATCTATCAAATTGATTTTATCCTGAGGTGTATGATGTTCCGGGAACCCGCCTGAAGATAGCATAATTGCCGGTATTCCTTTTTGGCAATAGCTCCATAAGTCACAAGTATTAATCGCATCATAATATTTTTCAATCGGTTCGAATTTAAAATCTGTTTCAATGTAAGAATGACCTGCTTTTTTAAAAGATTTCCTAAGTTGAGGTGAACCGATACCCCAGATACCAGGGTAATCACGGTTTTTACTACCAATTTGTTCGATATTAATATTAAGTGAAATCTGTTTAACTGGAACCGGTGGATTTTTCAAAAAGTACATAGAACCGACTAAATATTGCTCCTCTGATGTATAAAGAACAAATATTACAGATCTTCTTGTAGGATTTAATGCGATTGCTTTAGCTGCTTCGAGTATAATGACACATCCACTTGCATCATCATTTGCGCCATTATACACGTGATTCCCAATTTTTCCAAGATGGTCAAGGTGAGCGCCAACGGTAATATACTCATTTTTTAAAGAAGGATCAGTTCCGGGAACAACTGCCATAACGTTATAGCAATTAATAGATTCTTTTTTACAATCAATATTAACACTCATTTCAATATTGTCTAAAATATATGAATGATAGCTGCCTTTATTAGCTATAGGATCGTAGGCCTGCCCAGAAAGAAGGATTCGAGCGAGTTCCGGATGTACAAGGATATAAGGCAAAATTGGCTCAGGTGTAACTTTCCAGTTCACATCGGCACCGGCGTAATAAATATAATTGAACCTGTATTTTCTAATCGCTTCAATTTCCCAGTTTTCGGCTGTATATTTGTCAGGTAAAACGATCACTCCTGCTACTTCGTGTTTAATAAATGCATTGTATTTAAGTGAATCACAAATTTTCCCATCAGCATATTTTTTACGAAGATTATCGGGGAATATGGGATCAATTAAATCAACAGGAGGTATTCCATTTAATACAATTACCCATTTCCCCTTAACATCCATACCGGCATAGTCATCCCATCCGCGTTCTGGTTCGTGAATGCCATAGCCAATAAACACCGGCGAAACCAATGGAATATTTTTATACTGTGTTCCCGGATTTAAGACGACAAAATTGCTGGCAGAGTGTTCGAACGTTCTGTTCTTTTCGCTTTGCCGTATTATTATGGAGGTATTTGTTCCGTAGTTATAACGAACAAAAGGTACGGGCTGTAAATAGGATTCCTCACCCTTCTCATTAGTCCACCCCGGACTTAGTCCTGCTTCTCGGAATACATTCGCTGCATAATCTGCGGCTTTTTTGTAACCGGCGGAGCCTGTGAATCGACCTTCTGTATCATCAGAAGCAATAAATCCCATATGCTTTCGCAAGTTTTCTATTTGAATAGATTCAACTTTCTGTGCCGTAGCTCCTTTCAGTCCATAGAAAAACACCATAAGCATTACAAAGAAAAGAGTTTTTGAATTCTTTGGATAATTATGTTTCATAGTATCATTTCTCATTTTTCCCCCTTTATCTTTTTTGCGGGAGCTTCGGTTTTCCCATTTGCAGTTATAATCAATGAATCATCTTCCGAAAATTCAAATTGAACGTCGAAATCTTTGATAAAGAACTTATTTTCCGCTTCAGGGTATAACTTTACTGTTGGTACCCCTTCGCCAGAAAGTATTAAAATACTGTTCTCCTTAACAACCGTAAGAGTTCTTCCGTATGAATCCAGGTAAGTTCCAACGTATCTATTCAAGATTTCATCCGGTAGAACAATGGCCTCGCGGGCAACAGACCCCCTCATATATTCCAATATGTTTTCTCCAATATCAATTGATTCCTTAATGATATTATTATACACGAACATACCATTATCCCCGTTTGTTAGAACAACTAAACCTCGCTTTGATCTTGGCAATAGAACAGCTATAGTTTTTACCCCCTGGTCAGATCCGCCATGTTCCAATGCATACTCTCCATTGGGTAAATCTAGGATTACTTCCCAGCCCAGTCCCATAGCATAATGTTCTTTCATCTTTACATGAAGGATTATCATGTCATTGAAAAGAGCTTCAGAAAGTCCCGCGCCATTTATTACGTCAATTCCAAATTTACAATAATCTTCAATGGTTGTAAGTAAATCATCAGCAGCGCTTACACCCGTTTGATAGAATGTTTTATATTCATTCCCTTGTGCATCATGCCATCGGGAAAATCTTGTGGTGTCTATATTTTTATTCCAGTATTGTGTATCTTTCATCCCAAGCGGCTTGAATAATAGTGAACCCAATAGTACATCCAACGGCTTGTTGAATTTTCGCTCCAATGCTTTTCTTAAATATTCAAAACCTTCGCCCGAATATTGATAATTTGTTCCCGGTTCAAAATCAAAAGTCAATTTTCTACCTGGGTTCTGCCGACGCCAATTTTTAAATCCTGTTTGGTGAGTTAAAACATGACGCGTTGTCAGTTTTTTATGCAATGGATCATTTGCAACATCCGGATCAACCCAATAATGAAATAGTGGTTCATCCAAGTCCCATTGCCCGGCTTCCACTAATTTTAAAGTCAGCATCGCCACAACCGGCTTGGTCATTGATGCTACATTAAAGATGGCGTTGTTAGGCGCTGGAACACCTTTTTTAAGTTCTCCAAATACTTTTACATACTTGATTTTACCATCTTCTATTATACCAACTCCAACTGCTGGTACATTATTTTCGGTCAACCAACTTTGTACCTTATCCTCAAAGCTAAGGTTTACTTTGGCATCGATTTGTGCTTGTAGTAAGGTTCCAATAAAAATTAAAAGTAATTCTGTTAGTAAGATTAATCTTTTCATAATTATTCCCTTTAAAAGTTAACTCGTCATAACATAGAAGTATTTTGAAGTGTACTTGTTACGGAATTGTTACGGTTTCATCCTTATTTCGGGATTTTTCCGGATTTTTTATCTTATTAACGGCTGTTAATACATTACGGGCAACGTTAAGAGCTTCTGAAAAAGGCTGGTTACCAAGCACGTCTTCGAAAAAACTTCCCAGTAAAGCTGTGAATCCGACCAAACGCTATAAAGAGCGTCTGGGAACCCACAAGCACGAAATAATCCCCAATCCAACAGCAATGCAAAGCATGCTGTCTGCAACGTTAAACGCCGGCCAATGGTTCCGGCGGTAATAAACATCAATAAAGTCCCGCACCATACCATCGTTGAATATTCTATCGTAAAGATTACCACAAATGCCGGCGGCAAAAAGAGCCAATGCAGCGTTAAACAATTTTTGCTTAGTCCCACCGAAAAGGAAAACCGTAAAAATCACTATCAATGCGACGACCGAAACTGCTATCAGCCAGTTAGGATGTCCGGCGAATAGTCCAAAAGCAGCACCGTTGTTAATCGCCATCACCAGACGCAAAAAACCGTCTACAATTGAAATGCTGTCGTGAGGCTCCAGCCAGTCAAATACTGCTTTCTTAGTCCATAAATCCAGTGCGATACCAAGAACCGTCAAAGGCCAGAAAACAAGATGCGCCTGCCGGTCCGGCAGCAGCTTCAAAAAAACCCGACCTGAATCCGGCCGGGCGTCATTTTCTTCCATCTTCAATTCTACCTCACCTTAAAAAACTGCCTGCAATTTGTCACATCTGTAAGCAACCCTGCTAAACAGCTTTTCTTACTTTGAATAATATCGTATCAGTCTGAGTAATCTCTCGCTCTTAGGCTGGTTGGGATTGATTTCCAAAGACAGATTCCATTGCTGGAGAGCCTTTGCCTTTAGCGTATTATCTACCGAGCCATCTTCATTTTTCCCTTTCAACATATAAGCAACTCCAAGCCCCCGGTGCGAATCCCAGTCCTTTTCATCAATCTCAACCGCCCTGCTATAGCTTGCTAACGACTCGTCTATATTTTTAAGCTGCAGACAACAAAATCCAAGATATTTATAGGCGGTATTATTATCAGGCTGGATTTGTATCACCAATGATAACAGCTCTTTTGCAATGCTGCTGCGGCCGGTTTTCATATATGCTACCGCCAACGGCATCATAATCTCAGGATTGTTAGTATCCGCCTCCAAAGCGCGCCCATAGAATGCAATAGCCCGGTCGTAATCTTTTTGCGAGCTGTAAATATCGCCGAGCATCTTCTGGACTTCACCTGCATTAGGGTCAATTTTTTCGGCGCTTTCGCCATAAACCAAAGCGCTGTTATAATCTTTAATTTCATAGTAGGACCTGGCAGCATTGATATGCGCATCCAGGTTACCGGGTTTTATCTGACAGGCCTTAACGTATGCCCCGGCTGATTGTGGCAGTTTTTTCATTATCTTGTAAACCCGCCCAAGATTGAAATAGTCCTTGAAAGACCAGGGATTCAGCTCAGCTGCCTTTTCGTATGAAGCGGCACTTGCTTCGTAATCCTCCATCTCCTCGTAAATCTCGCCGAGCAGCGAATATGCCAGCGAAAAACGTTTGTTTAATTTGACAGCCGAGTTGAGCTTCTCGACGGCTATTTCATTCTCGTCAAATTCTTTGAGCATTACGGCATCGACATATAAATCAATCGACTGCTGCTGCCGCCCACAGCCGCCGGAGAACAATAGACCCAACAAACATACAAAGAAGGCTCCCATAACCGCAAAATAAGGCCTAGTTATGAGACGGACATCCGTGTTATGGGACATGGATGCTTTCCTTTCCGGCACCGGATATTTACAAACAATGCAATTAAAGACCAAATACTATATAACTACTGTTATCTAACACTTTTATCGGCACAAAAACCCCTTGTTTTTAAGCGTTTTTGCCTAAATGTTCGCTTTTTTAGAGGAAAGTTGTCACTTTAGATAGTATTTAGCCGTTGAAACAAATTTTATTACCGTCAGGCATAGAAACTGGCAAATCCGGCCTGTTTGAGCGCTTTTGCTAAATGTTTGACATAGCGGGCGACGGCTTATATCATACCTGTTTAATTCAACGGGACCACATTTTGTGACAAATCGCAAAATGCAACAACGAGAAGGGTTCGGTTCCAAGATACAAACGAGGTAATGCCTCGTCCCCGTTGCTTTAATTCGAAAGGTTGCTGTTTATGGCAAAAACAATTTTGAAAAACAAACCATTCATACTGATTATCCGCGACGGCTGGGGTTACAATCCAAACAGAGCTGAAGACGAATATAATGCCATCAAGCGAGCCAACACCCCTGTTGACGATATGTTAATGGCTGAATTTCCCAACACGCTTGTTCATACCAGCGGTGAAGACGTGGGCCTGCCCGACGGCACTATGGGCAACAGCGAGGTAGGACATCAAAATCTCGGGGCCGGAAGAATCGTCCCGCAAGAATCCGTAAGATTAAGCAAAGCCATTCGCGATGGTTCATTCTTTGAAAATAAAGAGTTTCAGAATCTAACCAAATTCGTAAAAGATAATAACAGCAGGATGCACATTATGGGCCTGTGTAGTAATATTGGCGTCCACTCGCTGCTGGACCACCTATACGGCCTGCTCGAACTGGCAAAAAGAAACAACGTAACGAATGTTTTTATCCACGCATTTACCGATGGGCGGGACTCACCGCCGGACAGCGGAGCAGGATATATAGCTGATATTGAAAAACAAGCCCAAAAAATCGGTGCAGGTAAAATTGCGACCGTTATGGGCAGATTCTACGCGATGGACCGTGACAGCCGATGGGACCGCGTACAAAAGGCCTACGATTGTATGAGGATAGGCAAAGGCCTGAAAGCCGCCAGTGCATCAGAGGCAGTTGCCAAAAGCTATGAAAAAAAAGTAACGGATGAATTTATCGAGCCGACCTGCATCGTAAACGAAGACAACGAGCCAATAGCAACTATCAAAGACGGCGACGGCGTAGTATTTTTTAATTTCCGTGGGGACAGACCCCGTGAGATTTCGCGGGCTTTTGTCGAACCAGGCTTCAAAGAGTTTCCGAGAACTACTAAACCCAATATATATTTCGTATGTATGACCGAGTATGACGTAACGATACCTGCGCCGGTGGCGTTTCCAAAGCCGCCAAAAATGAAAAATATAATAGGAGCATACTGGAGCTGCCTGGGGCTGAAGCAGTTTCGCTGTGCTGAGACGGAAAAATATGCCCACGTTACCTTCTTCTTCAACGACTACACCGAAAAGCCTTTTAATGGAGAAGACAGGCAAATTGTGCCTTCACCGAGAGTTAGAACTTACGACTTAAAGCCGGAAATGTCAGCTTTAGAGGTTACTGATGTCGTGCTTCAAAGACTGGAGTCGAATAAATATGATGTAATGGTGATGAATTTTGCCAATCCAGATATGGTCGGCCATACCGGCGTATTATCAGCAGCGATAAAGGCGGCTGAAGCAGTGGATGAATGTGTCGGTAAAATCCTGAATAAAGTCAAAAGTATGGGTGGTGCGGCAATAATTACCGCCGACCACGGCAACTTCGAAAAAATGATTGATGGAAACCCGGATAACCCACACACCGCTCACACTATCGGCGATGTGCCCCTGGTTATATTCGACCAGCGCTATAAAGGAAGAAAATTGCGGCAAGGAGGCAGGTTAGCCGACGTCGGGCCTACACTTCTGGAAATGATGGAACTGCCGCAACCCGAAGAAATGACCGGCAAAAGCCTCATAGAATAATGGTTAACGAACAAAGAAATTTGAAGCTTTGCCTTTGATATTCAACTGCCGGAGGAGCATCAGAAAAATGGGCCAAATCATCGTTCTTGACCGGAATATGATTAATATGATTGCCGCCGGCGAGGTAATTGAACGCCCTGCCAGCGTGGTCAAAGAGCTGATGGAAAACAGTATCGATGCAGGTGCAACCAAAATAACCGTCTCGGTCGAAGACGGCGGCAGAAAGTTAATCTCAATTACCGACGACGGCTGCGGAATGAATGCCGAAGACCTGTCCTGTGCATTCGACCCTCATACAACCAGCAAAATCAAAACCAGCAAAGATTTGCAGGGCATATCGACACTCGGCTTCAGGGGTGAAGCTTTAGCGAGTATTGCCTCAGTGGCACAAGTTAAAGCTGTGAGTAGAACTAAAAATTCACCCGGCGCCAACTGTATCGAGATTGACTGCGGTAATAAAAGCAGCCTCAGCCCGGCCAGCGTAGATTACGGCACAACAATTCAGGTCAGAGATATCTTCTATAAATTACCTGCCAGACGAAAATTCCTGCGAACCACCAACACAGAAATGGGGCATATCACCGAACATTTCATCCGTATCGCATTGGCAAACGATAATCTGGATATGGCACTGCAACATAACGGCAAAGAGCTTTATCGATTGTCGGACAGGCAAGACATCCGCAATCGCATAGACGAGCTGTTCTTTTCTGAATTCGGCGAAAATTTAATTGAAACCGAAAGCAGTGAAAAAGAACTGCATCTTTTTGCTCTGCTGGGTAAGCCCGGCATTTCAAGAACGAATAATAAACTCCAATATGTATTTCTGAACGGCCGATTCATACGGGACAAATTTATCTCACACGCAATCAAAGAGGCATATCGCGGCTGTATTGAACCAAGCAGGTTCCCCGTTGTATTTTTATTTCTTAAAATGCCCTATGAAAACTATGATGTCAACGTCCACCCTACGAAGATTGAGGTGCGTTTTTATAATGCCAATCTGGTTCATTCACAGGTGCTCGGGGCCTTGCGGGAAAAACTTTTAGGGACAAATTTACAAACGCAGGCAAAACTGCCACCCGCAGAAAATCTCCGAAAAGGAGATTTTTCGTCCGCCGGGCACAGAAACCGGGAAATCACCGATGCAATGGCTGAATTCTTCAAAAAGCACAGCCCGATTCAAACACAGCAGCAATTCGGCCCGGCGCTTAAAAAACATTACGCCCCGCTCCATCCCAACGCACGGCAAGTAACTGAAAGTCAGGCTGCGCCGTCCGGGCCAATCGGAAAAAAAGAGTTCTTACAAATACACGACAGCTTCATAGTTGCAGAAGCCGATGACGGATTTATCATCATTGACCAGCACGCACTTCATGAACGCATAATATATGAGGATTTGTGCAGGCGAATACAAAAAAGCAATCTCGAATCACAGAAACTGCTGATACCCGAAAGTTTCCAGCTTACCGACGCCCAGGCCGATGCTATCGGCGCCAATGCGGAACTGCTCGAAAAGTTAGGAATCGAACTTGCACCGTTCGGCCCAAGGACTTACGCTATACAGGCATTTCCCACACTGCTGGCGAAGGCAGCACCTGTCGATTTTGTTAAGGATTTAATCGATTTACTCACCGATAAAGGGCTGGGCCTTGATGCAGAACAATTACTCGACGAGGTTTTGAATATGGCTGCATGCAAGGCGGCTATCAAGGCTGGCACGAAACTGACTGATAACGAAATAGAGCAACTGCTTGCCGATAAAGAAACAACCGAAAGAGCAGGCCACTGTCCACATGGCAGACCAACCACGATAAAATTCTCGATAACCGAATTGGAAAAGCAATTTAAGCGAACATAATTATGCGCAAACAGTGGCTGTTTTCGATAATTGTCTTTGCCTGCCTGGCAATATTTGTAACTATCAGCTATAATCAGGATAAAGCTTCAGAAGCCGGTCCCAATAACCCGCCGGGCAGGTCTGTAAGAATCGTTTCTCTCGCCCCCAACCTTACCGAGATTCTTTTTGCACTCGACCTGGGTGATAAAATAGTAGCCGTCTGCGATGACAGCGATTATCCTCCAAAAGCAAAAAAACTAAAAAAAATCGGTTCTTTTTTCAAACCCAGTACAGAAGCTGTCATTTCTTGCGAGCCTGATTTGGTAATAACCCTGTGGTTCCCAGAGCAAAAAGCAGTCGCTGAAAGTCTTCAGCGTCTGGATTATAACGTCGTAACTGTAGAACTTCAGGAGATGAGACAACTCGCACCGGCCATAGAAAAAATCAGCAGAGCCGCAGGTGCAGAAGAGGCCGGCGAAAGACTAAACAAACAAATTAACATTCAGCTTGAACAAATAAACCGTGAATACCGCACAACACAAAAGCCGAAAGTGCTCTGGGTCCTGCAAAGTGAACCGATAAGAGTAGCTGGAACAAAGACTTTCATAAATGAAATTATTGAAATGGCAGGAGGACAAAATTCAGTCGGTCCGACACTACAGCAATACCCGCAGCTCGGCACAGAGACACTTTTAACCTGTAATGCAGAAGTAATAATACACTCTGCTATGTCAAAGAGCAACCTCGCCAAAGAACAAAAGGCGGCGGAGCACTTCTGGGTTAAATTTCCCGACCTGCCCGCAGTAAAAAATAACAGGATTTATGTAATTGATGCAGATACTATATTAAGGCTGGGCCCCCGACTGCCGCAGGGTATTAAGAAAGTTGCTGAACTTCTGCATTCGCAGCAGTAACCGGATAATCATAAATGTCTGAAAATTTGACCGTTAAAAACCTGCTTTTGAAAATTTCGATTTGCCTTGTAATCTTGCTTATCGTTATGGTCATTTGCATATTCATAGGCCCTGAGATGTCAAGGCGAGTTAAAGCCGTTTTAGGAATCGGTTCACACAGCCTGACAAAAACAGACATTCAGATACTCTTTCAGGTAAGGCTGTCCCGTATAATTCTCGCCGCTATAGTCGGTGCAGCCCTTGCCTGTTCAGGAGTAACATTACAGGCTATACTTCGCAATCCGCTGGCCGACCCTTATATTCTCGGAATTTCCAGTGGTGCAGCTTTGGGTGTTATCATCGCCCTCACCTGCGGAGTAAGTTTTAACCTGTGGTTCGGCTCGTCTATCAGTATCTTTGCCTTCGTTGGTACCATAGGCACCGTGTGGCTGGTCTGGTCCATCGGCCGATTCGCTACAGCCGGCTCAAGCATCACAGCTCTGCTGCTCGCCGGTGTTGTTGTAAACGCCTTCTTTTCCGCTGTCATTATGTTTCTAACTTCGATCGCAAAAAGTTATGAGCTCAGATTTATTGCATTCTGGCTAATGGGCAATCTGGCGGATAAAGGAAAACCCGTTTTAATTATAAGCTCTGTCTGTATTGTAACAGGCATAATTGTAATTTTCTCAATCGCGCAAAAACTAAATGTACTTACTCTCGGCCGTGCCGAAGCTAAGGCACTTGGTATCAGCACCGCAAATATCAGACTCATCGGTTTCGCCGTCTCAGCTTTTATTACTGCCGTCGCTGTTAGCCTGACCGGTCTGATAGGTTTTGTAGGCCTGATTGTCCCGCACGGTGTGCGCCTGATTTTCGGGCCTGACCACCGTCAGCTTGTACCGATGAGCGCTTTAATAGGCGCAATATTTTTGATTATCGCTGATACTACCGCCCGTTCGGTATTCTCCGGCAGTGAACAGCCTGTAGGTGTTATTACCGCTATCACCGGCGGGCCGTTCTTCCTCATATTGCTTGCCAAATACAGCAGAAAGATTAGCTGGGCAAAATGAAACCCATTATTGAAATTGACAACTTAAGTTTCGGCTACGAAGAACAGCTCATTATAAAGCAGTTAAGCTTAAGTGTTGCCCACGGTCAGTTCCTTGCCATTGCCGGCCCAAACGGTGTTGGCAAGACCACACTTCTTAATCTGATTTGCGGTCTTTTCAAACCTGCTTCGGGTAATATCACAATCGATTCAATCCCAATTGGAGCATACTCGGCCCGAACATTGGCTCAAAAAGTCGCAGTAGTCCGGCAGGAATTCGTACCTGTGTTTGATTTCACGGTAACCGAAGTGGTATCCATGGCCCGAACGCCGTATTTATCCGCTCTGGGCTTCGAATCCGAACAGGACCGCAAAATCGTGGCCGAAGCTATGGAGAAAACCGATACAGCTCGATTTGCAAAAAGACTGCTGCGTAATTTGAGCGGTGGGGAAAGACAACGCGTCTTTATTACCCGAGCTTTAGCTCAACAGACGCCCGTATTGCTTCTCGATGAGCCAACAACTTTTCTGGACCTAAAACATCAGGTCGGAATATACGATTTGCTCAAAACCACACAGCTTGAAAAAGGCAAAACGGTTGTGGCTGTAACGCACGATATCAATTTGGCTGCCCAATACTGCGATGAGGTTCTGTTGCTTGGAAATGACAATAGTTTTATCATAGGTAAAACCAAAGACGTTTTTTCATCGCAACAAATCGAAAAAGTCTTTGGTGTCAAAACACTTAGCTCCGAACTCGGAGAGGAAAAATTTTTCATCCCTTTAGGCAAATTCGCAAAAGATACTCAAAGAATTTTCCCCAAACCACCCGGCAGCTAATAGAAACCATCGCAGGGGCTGTTTCTGTAACTACTTGCCTTTTATGAAGTTGAAGCTGCCGAAGCAAATTAACTTGAATAATTTAAGTGTGTTGACTATACTTTCGGAGTTTAGCATCGCGATTGCGAATAGAAATATAACATATAGCATACTTTAATATGCTATAATAATGTTTTTCGCAGACTAACAGAGAAAGTTGTAGAAACAAGTGGCGCAGAAACGTAAAAAAATACTTGGTAAAAAATCACGCCCGGTTCGAACGAAGAAAAAGCGTTTGACCACTGCCGACATTGAGCATTTCGAACAAATGCTGCTGGAAAAACGTACAGAAATTCTGTCAAGCGTAAACGAAATGGAAGACGAAACCCTCAAGAGATCCCGGCTGGATGCAGCTGGAGATTTATCGAGTATGCCAATCCATATGGCCGATATCGGCACCGATAACTACGACCAGGAATTCACCCTTGGCTTGATGGATAGCGAAAGGAAACTGCTGAAAGAAATAGACGATGCTCTGCAACGCATCGAGAATGGCACCTACGGCATCTGTGAAGGCACAGGCAATCAAATACCAAAAGCCCGGCTCGAAGCCCAGCCCTGGGCCCGATACTGTGTTGAATATGCCCAAAAACTGGAACAGGGTCTTGTAACAGAGCCGGAACCAGATTGATATCACAGTATGAAACACAGATGTCCAATTTGTAAAAAAATAGTCGAAGTATCACCTAAAAAACAATCCGAAGAAGTCGAATTCCTTCCTTTTTGCTCACAGCGGTGTAAATTAATAGATTTAGGGGCCTGGCTGGATGACAAATATAAGATAGTTTCAAAGCCCTCCGGTACTGCCTCGGAAACCTCCGTTGATGAGCGGTAAATAATAATATACAAAAATAAAATATTGCAAAATATGTTGAAACCGGCCGATAATAAACTATATTCTTTATAACCAGGAACAATAGTATTCTTTTTGAAAGGATGCAAAATGGACACGGCAAAAGAATCCTCCAACATTCTTGACAGCTTATTATTTCCAAAAATATTCAAAACTTTCCGTATGGCTATTCAGCCAAGCAAACTGATAATTGCTTTTGCGGCGATGGCTGTTATATGCCTGAGCGGCTGGACTATGGACTTCAGCAAAACAGTTATTGCGGTACCAAAAACGCAAGGTGAAACTACAGAGCTGCAAATTTATATGACCAGCCCTGATAATTTAAAGTCGTTTATTGAAATTCACAAAGAAAGCGGCGAACGTCAAGGCGTATTTTCCACACTATGGTGCTTCGGTTCTGAAAAATTTCACGGCGCACTAAAGTCGCTATTTGCATTCAACCTCCCCGAGGTGGCGAAAAACATCGCAGAAGGTTTCAGAGCACTGAGTTGGGCGCTCAGATACCATTACCTTTATAGCATAATATTTTTTGTAATAACACTTGCTGTGATTTCCATTGGGGGCGGTGGTTTATGTCGAATCGCGGCGCTGCAATTTGCCCGGAATGAAAAACCCGGCATAACCGAGGCGCTGCGCTTCAGCACAAAAAGATTCTTGAGCTTCTTCACCGTACCTTTGGCACCGGTCGGCATAATTATTTTTATAGGCCTGTTTGTTCTTCTTCTGGGAGTTATAGGAAACATCCCAAGAGCCGGTGAGTTAATAATAGGTATCTTCATGCTGTTGGCTCTAATTGCGGGGGCGTTGATAACAATCGTTTCTATTGGAACGCTTACCGGATTTAGCCTGATGTTCCCCGCTGTTGTCTATGACGGTTCAGACTGCTTTGACGCAGTAAGTCGTTCCTTCAGCTACGTACTTTCAAAACCGTGGCGGATGGGCTTTTACACTGCGATAGCTGTGGTTTATGGTGCAATTTGTTATACATTTGTTCGGTTTTTCACTTTTTTGCTGCTCTGGATTACTTATCAATTTTTGCAGCTTGGCGTCTGGGTTGACAATAGCAGTAAACAGGTCAGTAAACTTACCGCAATCTGGCCGGAGCCAAGCTTTATCAGCTTACGAGGCCCCCTAAGCTGGGCAACAGTAAACTGGTCGGAATCAGTGGCAGCTTTTCTGGTTTATTTAATCCTGTTAGTTGTTGTCGGCTTATTAGTTTCCTTTGTAATAAGTTTTTATTTTTCCGCCAGTACCATAATCTACGCACTTATGCGCAATAGAGTCGACAATACGGCCCTGGAGGATATTTACACCCCCGCCAATGAGGTCAAAACGGAATCGCTCGCTACCGAGTCAGCTCCTGAAAAATCACAGGACCAGTCCGAGCCAGAAATGCAGTAGCAGCCTTCAGCCTCGGACCAATAGTATAACAAAGGGCCATACGATGTTCCGCCCCCCAACTGTATTGCGATAATTTCTTGACATGTGCTTAAGTCATTGTTAAATTCAAGCTTGTGAGAAATCAGAGGGAGATGCTACTATAGTGCTGGTAAAATATGCCTGATTTAAACGCAAATACACAGCTAAAAAGTGAGAATCAAACCCCCTCAAAACCATCAATACCCTCAGCAGCGCTGCTGCGCCATCGCAGATTACTTATTATATTCGCTCATATAGTTGTTTTCACCATTTCTCTGATGCTTTCCTTCTTAGTGGCAAACAATATGCAGTTCAGACTCGGCTGGCTTATAAACCAGTATCCTTTTTTACTATTTTTCTTTATTATCATCAAATTAGTGGTATTTGGACTTTTCAAACAATATCGTGGTTGGTGGAGATACGTCGGCATATCAGACCTTATCGGGATTCTTCGAGCCTCGCTGGTAAGCACTCTGATAATCGTTTCACTCTGGGTCTCATTGATTTTTGCCCCGTCCCCGGTCCGCCAAAAACTGCAGAATGTAACTTTCGTCGGGCAAGGTGTATTTATGGCCGACCTATTTACCACGTTTTTGCTGCTGGCTGGGCTTCGAATGCTAATAAGACTATACCACGAGGAATTTCGCACCGTCGAAAGTGGCCGGCTTAAACGACTCCTTATAGTCGGAGCAGGCGATGCCGGCGAAGCATTCCTTCGAGAAATACACCGTAAACCCACAGCAGAACACGAGGTTATAGGATTTATTGATGACCACCCCCACAAACAAGGCACTCATATCCACGGAATACCGGTACTGGGCACTGTTGAGCAACTGCCCAAAATCTGCAAGGACCGCAACATCGAAGAAGTTGCCATCGCAATGCTTTCTACTGACCCTAAAGAGCTAAGACGTGTTATTCAGGTATGCGCAGGTATTAAAATTCGGTTCCGAACCGTGCCGTCAATTACTGATGTTTCTCATATCCGGGATATCGACATTAATGATTTGCTCGGTAGAGAAGTTGTCGAGCTTGACCTCGACCTTATAGAAGCATTTTTGAAAGATAAAGTAATTCTTGTTACCGGTGCCGGCGGCTCCATCGGTTCAGAAATGTGCAGACAGGTGTGCAATTTCACTCCTAAGTTGCTTTTACTCATAGAGCAGGCTGAAAATCCGTTGTTTGATATAGACTGGGAACTGCGCAAGAAATTTCCACGTGTCGCTACAAAGGCTATCGTCTGCAACATCACCGACAAAATACGTGTTGAGGAAATATTTGAAAAATATAAACCTCAGGTTGTCATCCACGCCGCCGCCCACAAGCATGTGCCTTTGATGGAGTTCAATCCCGGAGAAGCTATCAAAAACAATGTTGCAGGCACACAGGTCGTTGCTGACGCCGCAGACCGTTACGGCAGTACTAATTTCGTAATGATAAGCACCGACAAGGCTGTTAACCCTACCAGCATAATGGGCTCTTCCAAACGAATCGCTGAGATGCATATTCAGGACTTAAGCAGAACCAGCAAAACGCACTTCGTCACCGTCCGGTTCGGCAATGTTCTCGGCTCTACCGGCTCGGTCATACCTATTTTCAAGAAACAAATTGCCGAGGGCGGTCCTATAACCGTTACACATCCTGAGATGAAGCGTTATTTTATGACCATACCGGAGGCAAGTCAGCTCGTCCTGCAGGCGGCAACAATGGGAAAAGGCGGAGAAATATTTGTGCTTGATATGGGTGAGCCGGTGAAAATTGTAGACTTGGCCAGAGAGCTTATTACGCTCAGCGGTTTCGGAGAAGACATTAAAATAGAGTTCACGAGCCCCAGGCCCGGCGAAAAGCTCTTCGAGGAGCTTTCGATAAAAGGCGAGGATATGCAGCCCACAAGGCATCCCAAAATCGCTATATGGAAGAATATTCCGATGGACCGCGAAAAACTTCACGCCGGCATAAATGAGTTGATAAGTGTTGCTAAAACACAAAGTTATGACGAAATAGTTAATAAAATCAAGGAGCTTGTGCCGGAATATATAGGTGAAAATAACGAGAACAATTCCAGCTAACTCTTTGAGATGAAATGATTTAGGAGATTGTGCTGCGCGGCTTCACTCCGTTGGTAGGGGGGTAGAAGGTGCCTTAAAATAGGGGGTTTGGGTGGAGGAGGAAAGCATTTGAATTTAGAATTGAGAATATAGAATTTAGAATTTGCAGGAGAAAGGGGTCAACGGCGCGGGTTTACGAGCAAACGTTCGAAAATATTCGAAAACGTTCGAAAAACATGCTGAAACAAGCGAAAACTGTATAGAAACATTCAAAAACTATATAGAAATATTCAAAAATATTCGACAATTTTTTTCGTATTGCGTGATGCGTATATCGTATGTCGTCAGAGGAATTTTTTGGGTGCAGGTTGCCTAAGTTAACAGAGATTTTTTTGACCTTGACGAAGACTGAAAAGAGGGTAAAATTGGCTGAGCAACAGCGATAGTTTTTAATTTTGACCCTTCGACTCCACTCAGGGCAGGGAGGCGAAGAATCAGCATCGCGGGGTTAGCCGTTAGTATTTGGTATTTACTTTGACTGGGATTGTGGTTTTGGGTAGTGTATGGGGGAAAGTGGAATCCTATGGAGTACATTAACAGAAAGACAGTAGCTGAAATGAGACGATACGCCGTATTAAATGTAAAAGCGGCTAAAGAAATTGCTACAGAGTGGTTAAAAGATAAGCAGTTAGAAAATGCTATTGAGTTTGGTTTGCCAGAGGTTGATGACCGTTACCATATCTGGCGTGTACCGCTTTTATCAAAATTCGACCAAAATAGGGTTGGTGAAATTGTCATAGATGCTAGTACATCGTTGATCTTGCAAGGAAAGACTACGAGCCGAGAAGCTATTGAAACACGCCTACTCGGTAGGGAGAGAAAGTTGGCGGATAGAAAAACAGGCAAAGACAGAAAAGCGAGGTCTGCTTATAAATTATCAACATTGAGAAATACGATTGCTCTAGGTGATAGTGAATCGGTACTATTAGACCTTCCTGCAGAATCAGTGGATTTGGTTTTTACTTCTCCACCTTATTATAATGCGAGGCCGGAATACACAGATTATCTAACTTACGAGGAATATCTATTAAAAATCAGAAAAGTACTTCAGAGTTGCCACCATGTTCTTTCCGAAGGGAGATTCTTTGTTATGAATATTTCTCCTGTTCTGATTAGAAGAACAAATAGAAATGGAGCTTCGAAGCGGATTGCCGTTCCTTTCGATATTCATACGTTATTTGTAGAAGAAGGATTTGATTTTATCGACGATATAATATGGGTAAAGCCGGAAGGAGCAGGCTGGGCTACCGGGCGTGGTAGACGATTTGCCGCTGACCGTAACCCGCTGCAGTATAAGCCTGTGCCAGTTACAGAATATGTTCTGGTGTATCGAAAACACACAGATAAACTTATTGATTGGAACATAAGAGCGCATCCTGACCAGGAACTGGTTGAGGCGTCTAAAATTGTTGGCGGCTATGAAAGAACAAATGTATGGAAAATTAAACCGGCACATGACAAAAGACACCCAGCGATATTCCCTCTGGAATTAGCCGAAAAGATAATCTTATATTATTCTTTCAAAAATGACGTGGTCTTAGATCCTTTTGCTGGTAAGGGTACCACAGCCATTGCTGCAATAAGATGCAAAAGACGATTCTTTATGGTGGAGATTAACCCCGAATATGTAGAAATTATGAAGACGGATATAAAAAACGAATTACATAAATCAGCTAAGAATGTTCTCACATTAAATACTTCTCCCATTCAGGTTGGAGATTGTCTGATTTAAGGTATAGGCAGAATGAGCCGTAAGAAAGAAGATAAGTTTGTAGATCTCATTTCAGAAGACGCTTTTAAGTTACTTGCCGCAAGTGGTCCCAAATTGGTGGAAAAAATCGGAATAGATATAATCCGAGGAGTAGTTTTGGATGTATTAACAGGAAGGAATCTTAGAGATTCTACAGAACGGCTCACGCGAAAAAGAATAGCAATGCTGAATCTGTCTCTTTTAGAAATATTCATAAAAGGAGCGAGTAAGTATCCTAATTTTATTGAAGAATTACCGTTATTTGCTTCTAAAAGACTATGTGCCAAATCCATCTGTAAGGAAGAAAGGTGGATAGCTCAGTGGATGTTGGGACTTACTGACAAAGCTTTCCAAAATGTTCTAAGAGATGATCGAATGAATATTGCTCAATACGTTGAGGAATATAAAAGAACTTGCCAAGAAGTTGTCGATAAATTTAAAGAGACACGCGGGGATTTGGTTGGAACATTATCGATAGATTCTAATACAAAAGCTGAAATAAACCTGCTTTTCATAACTTATCTTTTGAATACGATTGGCTCAGAAACATTAACTATTAGAGGATCGGAGAAATCTGCGTACGGTAAACTATTTGAGAAACTAATACTGGGTTCATTGCTAAGCATACTGGGCTTCAAATTCGTGGATCGGGAAAATCCTGGCGGTCTGAAGAAAGTGTTTTGGCTGGCACAGCAAGGTGAGCGAAGAGAGAGTGATGCAACGCTATTATATGCAGCTGGTAAGGGAGTCAGATTCGATATCGGTTTTATTGGGCGTGGGAATCCGGAAATCTCATTAGATAAAGTTACGAGATTCGAAAGAGAAATAGAACTCCAAGAACAGAAGTGGTATTTAGCGACAATCATAATTGTTGATAGAATTGGCAAAAAGAGTAGAATCGAAGCACTCGCAAATCGAATCGGGGGAACCATAATCCAGATGAGCATGAGTTACTGGCCAAAACAGGTTGCTATCGAGCTTAGCAATACAATTGGTTATTCACATGAGTTAGCTCGAATGCCAGATGATGAAATAGATGATTATCTCAAAGAGGCAGTAAGAAAGGTTCCACTAGAGGCCTTTATTGGTTTTGGTGGTGATTGATGAGCGGAATTCTTATGACTTTCAGCCTGTTGAAAAAGTTGATTTTGTCTACAAAAATAGGTGGGGGAAAAATGCAAAAACAACACTCGGATTACCCGGGTTTGAAACGTGCGTTGCTTTTTCCTGTACTTGTCAAGTATCGGAGAAATTCCACACCGAAGTTAGTAATGAATAAAGATTCGTTTTCTTCACGGATAAGATTACTTGCTTTCATAAAACCAAGATAAGTTTCGTAGGGGTTTATAAAAGGCCATCTTGCTATAGCTACGTCGTAGAAAGATGTTTTTATGTCTTGTTTTGACGCACCTAGCGTTCGTCTATCGTTTAAATATTCGAGGATGTAAATTTGGCTTCCCCATATTATGGAATGAATCTGTTCAAAAGCGAGCGCTAACTTGGTGAGTGCAAGAGCACGCACAAGAAATTTTTCCTTCTCGGGCGCAGTTCTCACTCCTGTTAATTCTCCATTTATTAAATTTTCCTGGTCTCGAAGAACAGGACTATCAAATTCTCTCATACGTTCTTCTGTTGAGCTAACAGTTGTATCAGGCAGCTCCTGTGATGGATTTAGTGTTTCAAGTTCGCCACCATGGTACGTAACTTTTCGTGTTCGGTCGAGGAGTGCCCTGATATTTTTATGGAAAAAAACCATAAAGAAAATACAAATGGCTGCTATTGAAATCGCGATCCACATAATTTAGCCCCTTTTAAAATTGTGATGGGTCTTTATCGCTCAATTTAAAGCTCAAAACATAAAAATAACTGAAATTGCTATTTCTGTCAAGGCAAATTTCAATCAAATGCGCAGGGGAATAAGAGCAAAAATCCATTTTTTTTCAAAAATTTTTACTTCTTTTCTCACATCGAGTTACGAGAATCGGGAATCGAGAATCAAGAACTTTTTTCGCTCCAAATGCGCAAGTTCGCCTTACTAAGGGGAACGCCTGCCCTGTGGGATGCGCCGTTTGCTATCCCATCGGGGTCTTTCTTGTCCGCCGGAGTTTACCCGCCTCTGGCGGGGCGGATTTCGAAACGCTATGAAAAAAGCCAATCACAAATCCGGAGCCCTTATATGTCTACCCAGTACTTTAAAGCCTTTTGTACCTTTTTGTGGCCAATTAATTCCGTGTTATCAGTGTAATCAGCGATTAAATTTTCTTTGTGCCTCAGTGTCTTTGTGGCTGAAACTCAATCAATCAAAATTGAACGATTATGCAAAACAAACCCAATTTCCAAAATGTCCAAATGGTTGTAACCTTAGTAAAAACAAGGAATTATAACAATGAACAACGAACTATGTACTATTCAAAACAAACCCAATCAAACCCAATTTTACCCGCCTCCGGCGGATTCAAATGGCAGGCGAACAATTGAGCAGGTGCGAAAGAGTATAAAAACCAATAAAAAAGCCGGCGTTTAGCCGGCTTCTGTAAATCAGAGAAAGTGTATTTTACCACTCGTTTTCGCCCTCGTCTTGTTCTTTCTCTCTTGGGTGGGCTTTTTCGTAAACCTCTTTTAGTTTTCTTGTAGTAAGGTGCGTGTAAATCTGAGTGGTCGAGAGCGACTGATGGCCGAGCAGCTCCTGGACACTTCTTAAATCGGCGCCGTTATTTAACATATGCGTTGCAAAGCTGTGCCGCAGGGTGTGCGGGCTGATTGAGGGGTCCAGGCCGGCCATCTTCAGGTATTTGTCCATCTTACGGCGGACGCTGCGGGTACTGAGGCGCCGGCCATGCTTATTAACGAACAGGACCTTCGAATCGAAATTGGGGTTGCTCTGCGCTCTTTTGTTCCTGAACTCCATATAATGCTGAATGACCTGCAAGGCAGAGGTGCCTATGGGGACGATTCTTTCCTTTTTGCCCTTGCCCCTGATGTGCACGACCTCGCCGAGAAAGTCCACATCGTCCATATTCAGCGCGACAAGCTCGCTGACCCTTACGCCGGTGCTGTAAAGGGTCTCCATAATGGCCCTGTCTCTTGCGCCGAGCCAGCTGTTCGTCGACGGAGTTTCGAGCAAGCACTTAATCTGGTCGTATTCGAGGAAGTGCGGCAGCCTTTTATCCTGCTTGGGTGTTCTAATCGCTATAACAGGGTTCGAGGAGATTTGGTTTCTTTTGACAAGGAACTTATAGAAGCTGCGCAACGTGGCAAGTTTGCGAGCTATTGTTGCCTTGGAATATTGCTTCTCATTAAGAACGGCCAGGTACGCTCTGACGGAATTGATATCCACAGAAAGAAGTATCTGGTCGAGTTTGAGATTCGTCTGCGTAGCTACAGCCGTGGCGGCTCCCCCATGGCGGGCAGTAAATGAAACCTGCTCGGCAGTATTCCGGCCGGCGTCAGAACGGCCAGCCAAAAACTGGCTAAACTGCTCCAGGTCCGCACCATAACACTTGGCTGTATGCTCGGAAAATCGTTTTTCAAATTTCAGATAATTCAGAAACTCCTGGACAACCATGCTATCTTTCATAATCACACCTATCTATTTGAATTTGCTCATTCATCATAAAAAAACAAAGCCCTCGGCTTTGCTACAAATACCGAATAATTGCAGCTATGAATCTCCCTGCAAAATGGGGTTTCTTTCGCCTAAAAGTTTGTCCGCCTGGTTAATAAGAGATTGTGCGAGTTTGAAACTGAGCACCGCTGCATCAAACCAATCGAAATTCGTCCGCTTGTCCTTCGCCTGCTCAATTAGAGCGTCGAGAAGATTGTCCTCACAACCACTATCATAACGGAATATAAACTTCTCGGTACCCTTGTTTAGAACCAGCTGCTGTTTTCTTTTCTTTGGCATTACAAATGTCTTTATCGATTGTTTGTCAAAATCCGATAACTAAACGCTGAATTTCGATTTCATAGTAAAGGCGATAAAATCGAACCTCAAAAAAATGCTACAAGGTTTTTATCGGCCAATAAGACGTCCGCCTTTACAAATTGAATGGGAATATTGGCAAATTAGGTGTAAATTCACCAAATTTTATTGGTCTGTCCGGCCTCGGGTCGGCCTAATGGGTAGTTGAGAAAAAGATTACTCCATCTTTGCTCTTGGAATCAATAAGCCCCCGCTGCTGAAGAAGAGTGATATATTTTAAGGCTTCGTTACGGCCTATGCCGAGAGCTGAACATATGTCACTCAGCGAGCAAGGCCTGCGTTTCAGCATTGATAACAGGCCTTCGGCCCCGGCTTCGATGTTGCCGATGTGTCGTGCCCGTGAAAAATCAGCTATAACCTCGCACTTGTGGCCAAGCTCTTTGGCTATATTCTGCAGTTTTTCGGCGCTGATGCTTTTGATACCCTGCTCGGCCGTGGGTCGAACGGCTGTATTAAGCTGAACCTTGTCAGGACGAATACGGTCTATGGCATCGCTGATTTTGGCAATCTGCTCAGTATTAGTATTAAAATCCTCGATAAAAAATACTTCGAGCCATATCCGGCCGGTGAACTCGTCTCGAAATTCGCATAAACCTGAAATCAGTTTTTCAATACTTAAGTCGGAGTGCGGGCGATTTAATCTCTGGAAAGTCTGCTTGTCACCGGCATCCAAAGAAGGCAAGACCACGTCGGCCTTTGCACAATCCGCCCGAACATCAGGTTGGTATAATAGTGTGCCGTTGGTTAATACGGCTACGGGAATGTCGGTAATTTTCTTTATGCCCTCAATAATGTCTCCGAGCCGGGAATTCAGTGTCGGCTCGCCGGAACCGCTTATAGTAATAAAATCAGCTTCCAAACCCTCGGCCAATCTGTCTCTCAACTCGGCCAAGACTGCCTCGACAGGAACAAAGTCACTACGCTTGAGGGTCTTTTGGGTTGTGCCGCCGAGCTGACAATAGACGCAATCCAACGAACAGAGCTTAAACGGCACGATATCAACGCCCAGGCTAAGTCCGAGCCTTCGCGAAGGCACCGGGCCATACAAATACTTTTTTTCTTCGGCCAATTCTGTCTATCTCCACACGACCTCGAATATCCTTTTGCAGATGTCTAACAAATCTTCAAGCCGGTCTATATTCATAATGCAGCCAGCGTCTGATTTTGCCTTTTCCGGCTCGGTGTGCACCTCAATAAAAAGCCCATTGGCACCAGCGGCGACCGCAGCTTTGGCAAGTATCGGAGCAAATTCCGGCCGACCCGCGCTTTCATTGCCGAGTCCCCCCGGCTGCTGGGTGCTGTGCGTCGCATCGAAAACGACCGGACAGCCTAATTTCTTCATAGTATCAATAGCTGTCATATCGTTGACGAGACGATTATAACCAAAAAATGTCCCCCGCTCGGTTAGTATTATCCGGCTGTTATCGCAAGAGCGAACCTTTTCCACTACATTTTTCATTTCGACAGGCGAGAGGAACTGGCCTTTCTTTATATTCACAGGTTTGCCCGTTCGTCCACAGGCACAAAGTAAATCGGTTTGCCTGCAAAGAAAAGCCGGCACCTGGAGACAATCAACAACACTGCCGACAATTTCAGCCTGAGGCGGCTCGTGCACATCAGTCATAACAGGCAAATTAGTCTGCCGACGAACTGCTTCAAGAATCGCCAGCCCTTTGTCCAGACCCGGGCCTCGGAAACTACTCAGGCTGGAGCGATTGGCCTTGTCGAAACTCGCCTTGAAAATTATTGGCACTGCACTTTTCGCTGCGATTTCGACAAGCTTTTCCGCAATAGCCAGGCAAATTTCTTCACTCTCAATAACACAAGGCCCGGCCATTACAAATAAAGGCGCATCCAATCCAATCTCAACACTGCCGATTTTAAAATTTGCTTTGTTCATATCTTCAATCTCAACCTAATGCCCTGATAATCCTTGTTCTAATCCCCGCCGGCCTGGCGCCTTCCGGCACAATGCAATTGACCGCCTGCGGTATCACCTTAATCTGCACCGGCAAAGCCGGGCCGGGGTCACCATCAATTTCAGTCTCTATGTCGGTACTCTGCGAACTTATAGAAACCTCTTTGCCCTGACGATAAATAACATCTGAACTATCGGCGTGCTGTTTCAGAATAGTCATCACCGAATGTTTTACCAAACGCACCTGGTGCGCACATTTATAAATACATATATCCAGCAATCCGTCACTGAAATCAGCATAATGCAATATCTGAAGTCCTACTGCATACCTTGAAATATTTCCGACAAAAACCAGTCCCCGGCCCTGGAAAATCTCTTCGCCGTCCACCTCTACCTTCATTGCATCGAATTTATAATCCCAGAAAGTTCGCCAGAGCGGCCAGAAGTAATCAGAGTAGTCTATATGTCCCTTCCGTTTTTGGCTGACGCGTCTGACTACCTGGCCGTCAAATCCGAAACCGGCTATCGAAGTAAAACATTTTCCGTTTACACTTCCGAGGTCCAAAGGCCGAATGAATCCCGCCTCAAATGCTTTTATTATTGTTTTTATTCTTTCATCAAATCCTAATTCATTTGCCAGCAAGTTCTCCGTGCCGCAGGGCACTATCAGCAGGGGTTTGTCACTGCCCTCCAGGCCGTGTGCGACCTCCCTGACGGTACCATCGCCGCCGACAACGACAACCATTGCACAGTCGTAATCCACTGCCACATCCGTGGCCACCTCACAGGCATTGTCTAAAGAAGTAGTGAGACTAACCTTGACCTTGTATCCCTTTTTGACAAGGTATTCCTCAAACCGCTGACCAACCAGCTTGCTACTGGTAGCACCGGATTTGGGATTTACGATATAGGCAATATAACCGTCACCCGGTTTCATAATTAAGAATTTAAGTTTGTAAAAAAAACTTCCCTTTGTTCTTTGCCAAGCTCACGGAGCCTGGCTCTCATTAAAGCCGCGTAACTTTTTCTGATGTGAGGCAAGATAGATAATCCTAAATTCTTTTGCACATCTGCTATTTTTTGCTCATCAGGCCCTTCTATTTCTACAAAGTTACCTATCAACGGCAACTGGTCAAGCGCAATCACACATCCGCCAAGATGCCATGTGAGACGCTTTTTTTCAATGACCAGCACTTTTTCGTACCCCAAAGCTGAAAACAGCTTTTGGATGGAATCACCATTTACGACTTCGATTTCTATCTCCCGCCTTTTTTTGAACGAGCTTTTTTCCTTAGCACCTTTATAAGTCAAAAAAAATCTTTCGCTCTTATTGACTCGCTGCCGCCGCAGCCTGAGACAGCAGTCAGTTTTTTGCAAGGTCATATTCGAATCGTCAAAGTGGTAATCCATCTGCAACTGCTCCTGCTGAAATTCAGCACCGAGTTCAGTCAGCTTTGCTGTTACCTGCTCCAATGAATCAACCTTCAATTTTGCTTCGATTTCAACGCACATCAGTTAATTTACTATTTTCTATTTGTTTTTTTATTTTCACAGCTTCAATGAAACCGACAGGATTGACAACCGGACCGGCATCGGTCTTTACCGCGGTTCGCTTCCACAGGCTAACAATTTCATCAGGTTTGATTTCGGGGTCAACCTGATAAGCCAGAGCAGCAAGCCCCGCAAGATACGGCACCGTCCAGCTCAACCCTCCCTGACGTTCATAATGATAAACGTCGGGACCTTTATAGCTCGCAATTGTACGGTTGCCTGTCAAAACAAGCAAATCCACGTCCGGTCGCTTAAAAATAGCTTCATAACTTGAAGGTAAATCAGCCGGTTTGTTTTCCTTACGCCTCAACCTACTCAAATTTAAAAAAGTCGGGTCACAGGTGACAACCAAAATGCCGTTTTGATTAGCTTTACTAACAGCCTTCTGCCACAAATCAAAATTCGGTCTTTGTGAAAATGCACCCAGTGAAATGCTTACCACTCGAATTTTTTTAGATTTTTTTAAGCTTTTACTCAGCTCGATAATTTTATTAAGAGTATCAGCCCAGGGTTTATTATCGAGCCATTTCCAGGGCGGCGTGGCATAATAATATAAAGAAGCTTTCGGAGCAACCCCGCACGTTTTACCAACAGCGATACTGCAGACCGGCGGGCCATGCATCTGCACCGGCACACCCTGCACATCTATAGGTTCATATCGCACGAGCTGGTCGGCATACTCGATATGCTCCTTCAACAACGGCTGGTCAATAATAGCAATAACGACACCATTTCCATCGATGCCTTCTTCGTTAAGTTTTCTAATACCCAGGCCCGGGTTTTTTCCTTTCTCCAGTAAATCAGCCGGCTGAAAACCATCCGGCAGCTTGTTCGGTTCAGGCCATTTTGTAAGAGTATCAAAAGGCATCTCATCGAGAAGTTTTTTATGCTCTCTCAAGTCAAGATTAGCCAGTGACACATCTGCAAATCCCCAGAACGAGTCAATCTTATTAAGGTCATTAGCATCTCTTAAAACAATTTGACGATTCTGGCCGATATCGACTTCCCTGCCGTTCGCCGTTATTCGCATTAGAGTGAACGGGGCGGAATTCTCCCACATCCTTCCAAACATAACCCGAACACCGGCGGGATATTCAAGAAAAAGAATATCCATACCACCGTCCCTCTTCGTGCTCTCGTTCCGAGCAGGTCCGAGCAGCGCTTTGAACTCCTCCGGTCCGGTTAATTTGTAAGCGAGCCTGCCTTGTTCAGCGGCGGAGCGAACAATATCAGCCAGACTTTGTTTTGTGGTCGTATCTGGTCCTGCTGAGACTAAGGTCATAACAAGCCCCAATAAAATTAAGACTGCTGCTGCTACCTGATACGGCCTACGTTTGAATCGACCTAAAATAAAAATCTGCATCAAAATATCTCCCGACAATTTTCCGAATTCTTTTCTTCCAAACTTTTTCTAAAGCGAGTCTCTAATCGCATCCAATCGTTTTTTGGCGACCCCCTCTTTATCTTCAGAATCAAAAAACTTGCTGAGTTTCTCGCAGGGGTATTCTCTGCAAAATGCACAGTTCTCAAGACCTTTTTCACTCGCGCATTTCCTTATCTGGCACTTCTGACAGCCGGAATACAATCTCCCGCTCTGTGTCTTGCACCCGTCGCAGTCGGTAATGTCCTCTACCCGTTTTTCCTCGCCGAGGTATTTCTTGATAGCGATGACAATCTGCTCCCTCTCTCGTCTTTGTTTTTTAGGATTTTTCTCTCTCGTCGCCAGGTAAATCGGGCACGTGGTACAATTTAATCCGCAATACGCAATCATTTCTTCTGCTCCTTTTACGGTTACTCCGCTCTCAGACTGTTTATTACAACCGCCAAGTCCAACACCCCCCAGCACCAGTCCTGCCGCCGTACCCGCTCCACGCACAAGAAAGCATCTTCTGCTACATTCTTTACTCACTGACTCTGCCCCTTTCTAAACGACGATGTTTACCAGCCGGGATTTGATGACGATTATTTTTTTTGGTTCTTTTCCGTCCAAAGCTTTTTTAACCTTTTCGCCAGCAAGGACCTTTTGTTTTATCTGCTCTTCGTCGGCATCTGTTGAAACAACGATTCTATCTTTTATTTTGCCGTTGACCTGAACCACCAATTCAACTTCCTTTTCCCTGATAAGATTTTTATCATATTCCGGCCAGGGTTCGTAAGCCAGTGTATCGGTATGGCCCAGCCTTTCCCACAACTCCTCGGCAATATGAGGTGCGAAGGGGGCGAGGATAAGGATGAACTTCTCGACAACGGCTTTAGGTCTTATTTGCTGTTTGCTCAGGTGGTTTAGAAAAATCATCATCGCACTTATAGCAGTATTGAAGCCAAAGGTTTCAATATCATCGCCAACCTTCTTTATAGTCTGATGCAGTAATCTAAGAGTCGTCTCATCAGCATCGGCGTCTTTGACCGCGTCGGCAAGCTGGCCGGTATCTTCATCAATGACCATTCGCCAGGCTCTCTGCAGGAACCGATACACGCCTTCAACACCCTGCATATTCCACGGCTTGATTGCCTCCAACGGCCCCATAAACATTTCATAAAGCCGCATCGAATCGGCGCCATAATCGGCAACAACCTTGTCCGGATTAATTACATTGCCGCGGGATTTGCTCATCTTCTGGCCGTCTTCACCTAAAATCATTCCCTGATTGACGAGCTTCTTAAACGGCTCTTTCGTGCTGACGAAACCGAGGTCGTAAAGCAGCTTGTGCCAGAACCTCGCATACAAAAGGTGCAGCACGGCATGCTCGGCACCGCCGATATACAAATCGACCGGCATCCAGTATTTTTCCTTTTTCGGGTCCCAGCCCTGTTGAGCGTTTTGCGGGTCGAGGTATCGCAGGTAATACCAGCAGCTGCCAGCCCATTGAGGCATAGTGTTGGTTTCACGTATCGCCTTTGAGCCATCAGGCAGAGTGACATTGACCCAATCGGAGATATTAGCCAGCGGTGACTCACCTGTTCCAGCGGGTTTGTAGTCCTTAACCTCCGGCAGTTCCAAAGGCAAATCCTTCTCCGAAAGCGCGACAACACCGTCATCTTTAGTATGCAAAATCGGGAACGGCTCACCCCAGTATCGCTGCCTGCTGAAAAGCCAGTCGCGAAGCTTATAATTAACCGCTTTTCTGCCGAGGCCTTTTTCAGCGAGCCAGTTTGTAATCTGCTCTTTGAACTGAGCTGTTGGCAGGCCGTTGAACTGGCCAGAATTAATCGCTTTACCATCGCCAACAAAGCAAAGCCGGCCTTTCTTAACCAGCTCGGCCTGCTCGCTGTCGTCTGGTTCAACAACCGGAATAATCGGAAGATTGAATTTTTTGGCGAATTCGAAATCCCTTTCATCGTGGGCCGGCACCGACATAATCGCTCCGGTGCCGTAGCTGATTAAAACATAATCGCTTATCCAGATTGGGATTTTTTCATTGTTAACCGGATTTATAGCATACGCACCGGTAAACTCTCCTGTTTTTTCCTTAGCCAAATCTGTCCTTTCAAGGTCGCTTTTACGAGCAGCATCCTCGCGATACTTTTTCACGGCAGCTTTTTTATCCCTTGTTGTAATTACATCTACAAGAGGATGCTCTGGCGCAAGCACCATATAAGTTGCACCGAATAAAGTATCGGGCCGGGTTGTGAAAACACGGATACTTTCGTCAAATCCATCTATTTTGAAATCAACATTGGCACCGATGCTTTTGCCTATCCAATCAGTTTGCAGTTTCTTTATAGATTCCGGCCAGTCAACTTCGGCTAAATCATTGAGCAGCCGTTCGGCAAATTTAGTTATTCGCAGCATCCACTGCCGCATCGGGCGTCTGATTACCGGATGTCCCCCCCGCTCACTCACCCCGCCAACCACTTCTTCATTTGCCAGAACTGTTCCCAGGGCCGGACACCAATTAACTGCCACCTCATCCTCATAAGCCAAGCGGTGCTCATCTATATACCTCTGCGTCTCGGCCTCGTTCAACCCAGCTGGAATCGGCAATTGCTCGATTGGTTTGGCTTTTTGCTCGGCCTCGTCGAAGTAACTATTGAAAAATTTCAAAAATATCCACTGCGTCCACCTGTAATAATTCGGGTCGGTGGTATTAACCTCCCTGTCCCAATCGTAGCTAAAGCCCAGCGATTCGATTTGTCGACACATACCGTCGATATTTTTTTGCGTCGTTTTTGCGGGTTGTGTTCCGGTTTCAACAGCATACTGTTCAGCAGGAAGACCAAACGCATCCCAGCCCATCGGGTGTAAAACGTTAAACCCTTTCATTCGCTTATAGCGGGCGACAATGTCGCTGGCCGTATAACCTTCAGGATGACCGACGTGCAAACCGGCGGCGCTGGGGTATGGAAACATATCGAGAATGTAATACTTGGGTCTGGAGTCGTCACAGTCTTCGGCCTTAAACGTCTTGTTCTCTTCCCAGAACCGCCGCCATTTCTTTTCAATTTCGCTGAAATTGTATAAACCTTTTTGCGAACTCATTTATCTCTATTGCTTCCTTATCAGCGTAAAAAACACTCGGGGTGACCGGATTCTCCACAGGACGCCTTACGGTGGAACCAGCGACCTTCCCTGAGGGACGCTCTAACCAAACTGATTCGAGGAAACCCAGTATATTCGAAAAAAAGCATCTTAACTTCCGTTTAATAAAACTCGGGGTGACTGGATTCGAACCAGCGACCTCTGCGTCCCGAACGCAGCGCTCTAGCCAAACTGAGCTACACCCCGCTGAACTACGGCCCAAAATATACCACAAAAGCTCTCGAATTACAACCAGCTTTCAATTCACTTTAAAACGCCAGCTAATCTCTTCTTTTCTTGAGACCCGTTAGTGCTTTTGAGGTACATTTCTCGCTTTACAGCAGAAGACCTATCCGGACAAGATTCGTTATAAACCAATCTCCAAGGCCCGTTCTGTTGAGTGTATTTTCCACCCCGCCCAGTATTATGTTCTTCAACCCTGCGAGTCAGGTTGTCGGTATGACCAATGTAGAGTTTGTCTGTCTTAAGACTTTGAAGTATATAAACGTAATACACGAATATACCTTTACGGGATTATGGCTAACCAGCGACCTTCCCTAAGGGACGCTCTATCCAAACTGAGCTACACCCCGTTTCATTTATGATTTACTATTGATAATTGACGATTTTAAGGCCGAAGGCCAATCGTCGCACCTTCCATTTACGATTATCAATAATCAATCGGGAAACCAACACTCAAGATTACTATAGCATACGTCAGAGATGCCTGCAAGTTACAATAGGTTAACAGGATCTATATCTATCGCAACCTTAACCGCCGGGCGGAGCCGCCAGAGGTCGGCACGCAAACTTGTAAAAAGCCTCTGCATCGTTTCAGCCTGCGGCGCCTGGATAATTATCTGCATCCTGTGGAACCGCTGTATTCGGCTTATCACCGCCGGCATCGGCCCCCTGACAGTTACCTTCAGGTTGTCCCTTCTTATAACATTATCGACTTTCTCACGCATCGCATCAGAGGCGGCCTGGAGCTTATCAAAATTTCTGTCCCGCATAATCAAGCCGGCCAGCCGCCAAAAGGGGGGTAAATTACAGGCCCTGCGATGTTTTAATTCCTCCTGGATGAATCCGTCAAAATCATTTTTGAGTGCAAACTGTATGGCCGGCTGGTCCGGCAAAAATGTTTGAACAAACACCATACCTTTTTTCACGGAGCGGCCTGCACGACCGGCCACTTGGGAAATCAACTGGAAAGTCCGTTCGTTCGCCCTGAAATCCGGCAGATACAGGCAAGTATCGGCACTAATAATGCCTACAAGCGTTACGTTCGGAAAATGCAGACCCTTGGCCAGCATTTGCGTCCCGGCTAATATATCTATTCTGCACTCGCTAAAATCCCTTAGAACGTGGTAATAGTCCCGCCCGGCCATAGAATCGCTGTCAACACGCGAGATACGGGCCTGCGGGAATCTTCTGGCCAACTCCCCTTCGAGCCGTTGCGAGCCGAACCCAATCATTGCAAGGCCGGCACCGCATAAAGGACACGCCTGCGGCACAAGGGTCTGCGCACCACAATAGTGACAGACAGCGAAACCGTAATCCATATGTTTTCCTGTAACCGTTCGCATCCGACCGGCACCTTTAAGAGGCGACTTATGAAATGTCAACGTTACATCGCAATTGCGACAGTGCAGCGTATATCTGCACGACGGACAGAACACAAAATTACTGTACCCACGCCTGTTCAAAAGTAAAATCGCCTGCTCACCTTTGGCCAGTACTTCTTTTAGATGCTCAGCAAGCGGCTGAGAAATCAAACTTATTCCCTCCTTTGTGTGAAAACCGTATCGCAAATCGACAAGCCTCATTTCAGGAAAGGCCAGGTCCATTACCCTTTTCGGCAAACGAACCAGAGAAAAATGCTTCTTACTTCTACTGTTAAACAGCGCCTCCAGAGACGGGGTGGCACTTCCTAAAATACAATGTGCTTTCGATAGCTGCGCCCGCTTTATCGCGACATCTCTGGCATTATACCGAGGGGCTGTGTCCTGTTTATAACTCGGCTCATGCTCCTCATCGACAACGATAAGGCCAGGACTCGGAAGCGGAGCAAAGACCGCTGAGCGAGCCCCGATGACAACATCAGCTTCGTCATTTCTTATTTTCTGCCACTGGACATTACGCTGAGCAGCAGTCAAGCCCGAATGCATTACAGCTATTTTTTCAAACCGTGCGCTGAACCGCTGAACGGTCTGAGTGGTAAGGGCAATCTCCGGAAGCAGAACAATAGCGCTTCTGCCCTTTTGTAAAACTCTATCAATCGCCCTTATATAAAGCTCCGTCTTGCCGCTGTCGGTAACACCATATAAAAGCGTAACTCCGAACAGACCTGTTTCTATTTCGGCGTTGAAATGAGCTAATGCTTTTTGCTGCTCTTGATTCAGGACCACCCTGTCGGTTCTTATCGCCATCCCGGCCGGGATGGCCGGTAAAGATTTCAATATCGTTTTTTGTGTTATTTTAACGACCTGTTTCTCAGCTAATCTCTTTACAGATGTTCTTGTGCAGTTAAGCTCCGCCAATAAACCCTGCAGTTCCACAGCCGAGTCCGAATTAAATGCTTTTTTCCTTTGCAGGTACTCAACAATCTGTTTTTGCTTTTCGCCTCTTAATTTCCCAATAACTTCTTCAACGCCTCGAGCAATATAAATTTGTTTCTCCGTTTTAACCCCCGCCCCCTTTTTCACCGCCCCGGGCACCATTGCAGCAAGGACCTGGCCTAACGGACAAACATAATAGCCGCTAATCCACTTCGCCAGCTCCATTAGGGCGGCATCCAATAACGGCTCTTTGTCAATTATTCTGCAAACTTTTTTTAACTTGAATTCCCGGCCTTTTTTCGTGCCTTTGTGCTCCTGTCCCTGGCCAACTACTTCAACACAAAAACCCTTTTCAAGCTTATTCTTTCTTCCGAACGGCGTCTCAACCCGCTGTCCCGCTACAATCGGCCAAAGCTCATCCGGCACAAGGTAATCGAACTGCGTATCCGCACCCGACTCAAACGCCACACGAATAATATGACTACATTTGCTTTGCTGAACATCTTCCGTCACAAACAAACTGTTTGTTTGATACTTATTCATCACTTCTTTTCTTTATTTTCTCCAAAGCTTTCCTGGTGTTGTAAGCGGCACGCCAGGCTGCAATCGCAGCGAGAGTTGTTGCACAAGCGGTTATTAACAAAGCAACAAAAGCCCTAACGATATTTTCATCCGGAACAACCTTTATCAATAACGGCTTCTCATCATGGGGCATGACCTTTACCGGCAGTCCCTGCTCAGATTTTATATCTACTACCTCAGTTTTGAGTTTCATCACTGGTGGGCCTTTCCCGCCACAACCAGCGAGCAAACAAGCCGTTACAATAAAAAAAAACGCATTTCTCATTTTTAATTCATTCCTTAATCTTAATTATCACGGGCGATTGTCCCAGTTTGAGATAACTATGTCAAGATTCGCAGGGACCTGACTATAGTCAATAGCGACTCGGAACAACCACAAACCGGTGTGTGGAGAATTGGTTAAATATCGGGAACAACTTCAGGATAAACCTGGCCGGCAGGGCTTATCTTGAATATATAAACAAGGCCGGGTCTGAGCCTGGAATAAACGACATTGCCATAAACAGCCTGGATATCGTGCTGTTTCAGCTTGTCCGGGTCATTCGCCAAATCCCAAATTCCGGACCAGAAAAGCCCTTTTTCCCAGCTCGGCAGTATCTTAAAAAGGCCATCGTATCTTTGCGGTTCGGCACCGGGCTGTTCTATCGGGAAACCATCTTCCGGCGCCATACTCTCGCCATAGACCCTCCGCCAAATATAGAGGGCCTTTTCCTGGCCGTCCATCACCATCTTATCGCCGAACTTGACAACCAATGCGTCAAAATGAACGATATCACCCTCGATTATGTACTGCTTCTCAAGAATCTTTTTCAGCTTGTCGTCCCTGGATGTCTCAACAAATCTTATTGTTGTAAAGACTTTACCTTCCCTTTTTTCCTGCTCAATTACCTTTGCATAGCCTATTTGCTCCTCAGTTGTAAGATTGGTTATTGCCTGCTTCAACTCTTTATTTTCAGATAACAACTGATTTATGGTCATCGAGCGGTAGTAAAACCAGCGTGTAAAGTATATGGAGATAATCAAGAGTAAACAAACTGTTATACCAATAAAAGGTTTGATTTTCTTCCGTAGCTGTGCCATTTCGTTTGTTTTAAATTATAATAGCTTTTTAATGAAAAATACCGTCCTTCGACCCATTATCGTAATGTATTTCTAATAGTTAATATCGGCTCAACGGAGTTAATTTATGAAATTAAAGGGACAGCACCCTGTATGCCGCCGGCTGAACGCTAATTTTGACGTGAAAATTGCTGGAACTGTGGTTAAAATAACAATAAATGGGAATATTCAAACTAAACAGTCTATTCAAACCTGCCGGTGACCAGCCGCAGGCAATAGAGCGGCTCGTGGAGGGCCTGCATGCGGATAAGAAATTCCAGACCCTTATGGGCGTAACAGGCAGCGGCAAGACATTCACAATGGCTGAGACGTTAGCCCGGCTCGACCTGCCGGTCCTGGTCATATCGCACAACAAGACATTGGCAGCCCAGCTTTACGAGGAATTCAAGGAGCTGTTTCCGGAAAACGCCGTCGAATATTTCGTCAGCTATTACGATTACTATCAGCCGGAAGCCTATATCCCGCAGCGAGATATCTACATAGAGAAGGACGCCTCTAAAAACGCCGACCTCGACCGGCTCCGCCTTTCCACCACCACCAGCCTGTCAACAAGAAATGACTGCATCATCGTCGCATCTGTCTCCTGCATTTTCGGGCTCGGTTCACCGGAGGACTATAAGGCCTCGGTAGTAGTCGTTCGAACAGGCGATTATATCAAGAGAAATGACCTGCTCGGCAGGTTTGCAGACCTGCAATACACCAGAAATGATTTCGACTTCGCAAGGGGGACATTCCGCGTTCGTGGTGACGTGGTTGAGCTGTATCCTTCTTACGAAACTTTCGCTGTTCGCTTCGAATTTTTCGGTGACTGCCTCGAAAAAATCAGTTATATAAATCCCGTATCCGCTGAAACCCTTGCCGTTGAAGAACAGGTTTTTATCTACCCTGCTGAGCACTACATTATGCCCGCTGAGAGAATCGACGCGGCGGTAGAAAGCATAAAGGCTGAGCTGAAAGAACGACTGCAGCAATTCCACCAGCAGGGCAAACTTCTCGAAGCCCAGCGACTGCAGGCCCGGACTATGTATGACATCGAAATGATACAGGAAATCGGCTATTGCAGCGGAATCGAAAATTACGCCAGACACTTATCAGGCCTGCCGCCCGGGGCAAGGCCTTACACCCTGATTGACTATTTTCCGAAAGACTTTTTATTATTCATAGATGAATCGCACGTTACCATACCACAATTGCGTGCGATGTGGGCCGGCGACAGAAGCAGAAAAGAGGTCCTGGTCGAACACGGTTTCAGACTGCCCAGCGCGCTGGACAACAGGCCTTTGCGATTCGAAGAGTTTCAGGAGAACTGGGCAAGGGTAATTTTTGTTTCCGCAACGCCGGGTGAGTTCGAACTGGAAAAATGCAACAACGAGGTCGTCGAGCAAATCATAAGGCCGACGGGACTGGTCGACCCTGAAATTTTCGTTCATCCGGCCGGCAATCAGGTTCAGCATCTTCTCGGTGAAATCGAGAAACGAATCAAAGCCAAAGAACGAATGCTCGTAACGACCCTGACAAAAAGAATGGCAGAAGACCTGTCCGGTTTCATTACAAAGAAAGGTTTTCGATGCCGCTATCTGCACAGCGAAATTGATACACTCGAAAGAATCGAGATACTGCGTGACCTGCGCAACGGCGAATTTGACGTGCTGGTAGGCATAAACCTGCTGCGGGAAGGTCTGGATTTGCCGGAAGTCTCAGCGGTTGCAATCCTCGATGCGGACAAAGAAGGCTTCCTGCGCAGCCATATTTCACTGATACAAACAATCGGCAGAACCGCACGCCATATCAACGCTACTGTCTTTTTATACGCCGATACGGTCACTAAATCGATGCAAAAAGCTATTGACGAAACCGAAAGACGGCGTAAAATTCAGTTAAAATTCAACAAAGAGCATAACATTACTCCCAAAACGATAATAAAGGAGATTCGCAGGAGTCTAACTGAGCAGATTAAGGCAAGAAAGACCGCTCGCGAGGCAGTCCAGTTCGGAGAACGAGAATATGACAAGGTCGAGCTGGCCGGTCAGATTGAGAAAGAAATGCTCGAAGCTGCACAGGCACTGGATTTCGAGCGAGCGGCCTTTCTGCGAGACCAGTTGCGAGAACTGAAAGAGATGCCGGAATTTGTGCTCATCGATTCAAGAAAAAAGAAAAAAAGCTTTTTGACTACGAAAAAACAAAGGAAAAGACCACAATGAAAAAACTGAACATCGCAGAAGCAAGACCTCTAATTAAAATGGCTATCGAAGAAGACCTCGGCAAAGGTGACATAACCAGTGAGCTTCTGTTCGAAGACAAAACGATTGCCAAAACCAATATCATCTCACGCGAGGAAATAGTGGTATGTGGAATGGTATTGGTTAAAGAGGTACTCAAATACTATGACAAGAGGTTGAAACTGAAGGTACTGGTAAATGATGGCGAGCATGCATACGTCGGCAAGAAAATTGCTACGATTGAAGGCCCATTGTCCTCTATGCTAAGTGCCGAGCGAGTTATGCTCAATTTCCTGCAAAGGCTCAGCGGAATCGCTACGACAACACGCAAATTCGTCCGTGCGGTCGAAGGGACAAAAGCAAAAATTTACGACACTCGAAAAACAATGCCCGGCTGGCGAATTCTCGAAAAATATGCTGTCCGCTGCGGCGGCGGGCACAATCACCGGCTGGGATTATATGACGCCGTGCTGATTAAAGATAACCATCTGGCGCAGCTCGGCAGAAACTTCTACCCGAAACTGAAAAAAATAATCGAACGCGCCAAAAAAGTAAAAGGCGCCAAATTTATCGCCGTGGAAGTCGACCATGTCGACGACCAGCTCAACTACGTCTTAAAGATACCCGGCGTCGATATTGTGCTGCTCGATAACATGGGGCAATGGCAGCTAAAACACGCCGTGGATATGCGAAACAAAATGCGCGGCAAAAATAAAAGACCGCTGCTCGAGGCTTCGGGAAATATAACACTGAGCAACGTCTCAGCTATTGCCCAATGCGGTATTGACAGAATCGCCGTAGGCGAAATCACTCACTCAGCAAGAGCAGTTGACATCGCAGTCGACAGTTAACCTATGGCTTGTCCGAAGAACGAACATCTCGACCCCGACAAAATAAAAGTAAATACCAAACGTATCGGTAGGAAAATCCTCGTCTACAATCGCACATCAAGCACAAATGACATCGCAGCCGAATACGCCACAAACAAAGAAAACGATGGCCTGACAATCTTCGCCGAAGAGCAAACCGCCGGCCGCGGCAGAACCGGCGCAAAATGGCTCAGTGGCCGCTCTGACAGTATTCTCTGTTCAATTCTTTTAACCGCCTGCAAATGTAATCCTGAACTGCTCTCGCTGGCCTGCCCATTAGCCGTGGCCGAGGCCGTCGGTAAAATCGCTCACGGCCACGCAAAAATCAAATGGCCTAACGATATAATCCTAAACGGCAAAAAGGTAGCGGGTATTATGGTCGAGTCAAAAACAGTTAACGGCAGCATCGTTTATATCATCGGTATAGGAATAAACTGCCACCAAAAGAAAACCTCCTTCCCACGCGAGCTGCAAACAACCGCAACAAGTATCGATATCGAAAGTCGTTCAATATGCGACCGCATCTCACTGGCGAAAAGATTACTTACCTCATTAGACCACTGGCTCGAAACAGCAGAGAATAGAAGAAAAAAAATAATCGACCGATGGCGTAAACTGAGCATACTGCTAAATCAAAGAATAACGGTCATTTACAACGGCAGGAAATTTACCGGTAATTGTATCGGCATCGACCCGGAAAAGGGCTTGATTCTCCAACTCGAACGCGGCGGCGTCAGAATGTTCGACGCCGCACACACCACTATCGCAAAATAATTGACATTAAGTTCCGTTTCCCGAACTTTTCTGCTATATTATCATAGTGTTGACAGTAGCTGAAAAAACCAAAAAACCCTCCTCACCCATTATCGATTGCGGCCTTGCCGACTACCGAGACGTCCTGCAGCGACAATACGAACTGCGAGATAAAAGACACAATGGCGAAATACCTGATACCGTTTTAATCGTCGAACATCCACCCGTCATCACACTCGGCGCCCGGCAGAGCACAAATAGGCTACTCGTCGGCCGAGATGATCTGATACAAAAAGGTATCGACATGATTGATATCCGCCGAGGAGGCGGAACAACAGCGCACAATCCGGGACAATTAGTTTTTTATCCGATTCTAAATCTGCGAGAGTCAGGCCTCGACATCAGTAATTACATCAGAAAACTCGAAGCAATAGGCATTGAGTTGCTGGAACAATTAAGCGTCAAAGCAGAAAGAAACAAAGGTTTTCCTGGCCTATGGGTAAAGAACAGAAAAATCGCTTCCATCGGCGTGCGTGTGTCAAAATCTATAACCTGTCACGGTATGTCAATAAATATTCAAAACGACCTGAGCATCTTCGATTATATCACTCCCTGCGGCCTTAGAAACATCAAAATGACGTCCGCACTGAATGAAACCGGAATCAGATACTCGATGAATGAAGTGAAAAGCCGATTGTCTCAAATTCTTCAAAAACATCTTGGTCGGCGCAGATTACCAGAATGGCTGAAAAGACCACTGCCGGCAAGTGCCAAATACAGCTCAACCGAGACAATCTTAAACTCTCTCGGCATAAAGACTATATGCCACAATGCCAACTGTCCCAATCGCGGCGAGTGCTGGTCAAGAGGTACGGCAACAGTCCTGATTCTGGGTAACATCTGCACACGAAATTGCAAATTCTGCTCAGTAACTACTGGGAAACCCCTCCCGCCGGACCCAACCGAGCCGGTAAGAATAGCTAAGATGGCAGAGCAAATGGGCATCAAATACTTGGTAATCACCAGTGTTGACCGTGATGATTTGCCGGATGGCGGCGCCGGTCATTTCCGCGATTGCATTAACGAAGTAAGAAACAGATGCCCGAACGTTAAATTTGAAATACTAACGCCGGACTTTAGCAACTGCCAGGTCCGGGCTATAGAAACTCTGGCTTACGCTTCGCCATTCGTATTTGCACACAATATTGAAACAGTCCCGTCCTTATACCGAAAAGTCAGAGCCGGCGGAAACTATCAACGCTCCTTAACCCTGCTCAAATTGGCCAAAGAAGCTTACAGGGGCGCTGCTACAAAATCCTCAATTATGCTCGGTTTAGGAGAAACCGACGCTGAGGTCGAACAGACCTTAAGAGATTTACGCAACGTCGGCTGTGATAGAATCACAATCGGCCAATATCTTAAACCATCAAAAGATTCGCTCGAAGTCGTCGAATACATACCGCCTGCAAAATTCGACTGGTGGAAACAAAAAGCAATTGACCTCGGTTTTTCACGGGTACTTTCTACACCATTTGCCCGCAGCTCCTATTTCGCAGAGAAAGAAAATACCTTATAGAGATGGGGATTACTTAAATAATCAGCCCAGCTTAACCATCATATAATCTTTTCTTGTTTGACAGCATAATTCTTATATAGTCTAATTCACCGCGATAAATTTATAACTTTGAATGGAATGTTGGAAAAACAGGAGAATTTGAATGCCGAAACGAGACGACATAAAAAAGGTGATGATTATAGGTTCAGGCCCCATTATCATCGGCCAGGCCTGCGAATTTGACTATTCCGGCACCCAGGCCTGCAAGGCCCTTCGCAAGTTAGGCTATAAAATAGTCCTGGTCAATTCCAATCCCGCTACCATTATGACCGACCCGGGTATGGCTGATATAACTTATATCGAGCCGCTTAACCTCGAGACTATGACGAAAATCATCGAAGCCGAACGCCCCGACGCTCTTCTGCCCAACCTTGGAGGCCAGAGCGGACTTAATCTGTCTTCTGAACTTGCCCGTGCAGGCGTGCTCAAAAAATATGGAGTTAAAGTAATCGGCGTTCAGGTCGACGCCATCAAGCGTGGCGAGGACCGTATTGCTTTCAAAGAAACAATGAACCGCCTGGGTATCGAAATGCCGAAGAGCAAGCCTGCCTACAGCGTGGAAGAAGCTGAAAAAATCGCCGATGAACTCGGCTTTCCCCTTGTTATTCGCCCTGCTTATACGATGGGAGGCACAGGCGGAGGACTTGTTTATAATCTGGAAGAGCTACAAACAGTAGCCAGCCGAGGTCTTTCTGCAAGTCTCGTCGGGCAAATTCTTGTCGAAGAGTCCGTTTTAGGATGGGAGGAACTGGAGCTGGAAGTCGTCCGCGATGCAAAGAGCCAGAAGATAACTGTCTGCTTTATCGAAAACGTCGACGCTATGGGCATACACACCGGTGATTCATACTGCACCGCACCGATGCTCACTATTGATCCGGAATTGCAAAAACGTCTGCAGAAATACTCCTACGACATCGTTGATGCTATTGAAGTCATCGGCGGCACAAACATACAGTTCGCCCACGACCCCAAAACCGGCCATGTTGTTGTAATCGAAATTAACCCAAGGACCTCACGTTCGTCGGCACTTGCCTCAAAAGCCACCGGCTTTCCGATCGCTCTTGTCTCCTCGATGCTCGCCGGCGGACTGACAATGGACGAGATACCATACTGGAGAGACGGCACACTCGAAAAATATACTCCCTCCGGTGATTACGTGGTTGTCAAATTCGCCCGATGGGCTTTCGAGAAGTTTAAAGGCGTCGAAGATAAACTCGGAACGCAGATGCGGGCTGTTGGCGAGGTAATGAGCATCGGCAAGAACTACAAAGAGGCCTTCCAAAAATCCATTCGGTCTCTTGAAATCGGCCGATATGGACTTGGCTTTGCAAAGAATTTCAACAAACTTTCACTTGATGAGCTGATGGGTCTCGTCAGTACCCCAACGAGCGAACGGCAGTTCATTATGTATGAGGCGCTGCGCAAGGGGGCCGATGTCGACACCCTTTTTGAAAAAACATACATTAAACGATGGTTCATCGAGCAAATGGCTGAGCTTGTCCAGCTCGAGGAGAAAATCCTTAAATACAAGGGTCAGCAGCTTCCCGATGAGCTATTAACGCAGGCTAAAAAGGATGGATTTGCCGACCGTTATCTATCCAGGCTTCTTGGAATCCCGGAAGACAAAATCCGCCGGCAAAGAACAAAGCTCGGCGTTGTCGAGGCCTGGGAGCCGGTGCCTGTCAGCGGTGTTGAAAATGCAGCTTATTATTTCTCCACCTACAATGCACCTGACAGCGTTAGTGTAAGCAAAAACCGCAAGATAATGGTTCTGGGAGGCGGACCGAACCGCATCGGCCAGGGAATCGAATTCGACTACTGTTGTGTCCACGCCGCTTTTGCTTTGCGCGAGGAAGGATTCGAATCAATTATGGTCAACTGTAATCCGGAGACCGTCTCCACAGATTATGATACATCCGACAAGCTTTACTTCGAGCCGCTTACAGTTGAAGATGTATTGAGCATTTACGAGAAAGAAAAGCCTGAAGGAGTGATTGTTCAGTTTGGCGGCCAGACTCCGCTTAATATCGCAGGCGAACTCGAACGGGCCGGTGTCAAAATAATCGGGACATCACCGGAAACGATAGACTTAGCTGAGGACCGTGACCGCTTCCGGGCGATGATGAAAAAGCTCGACATTCCTATGGCCGAGTCCGGTATGGCAAGTAATCTTGACGAGGCCTTCGCTATTGCCAAACGGATTGGCTATCCGCTGATGGTTCGGCCGTCCTACGTCCTCGGCGGACGCGGTATGGAAGTTGTTCACGATAAGGAAATGCTACAAGAGTATGTTGCTGCCGCGGTGGAAGTAACACCTGAAAGACCCATCCTGATTGATAAATTCCTCGAAAACGCCATCGAAGCAGAGGCTGATGCCATCGCCGATGGAACTGATGCCTTTGTGCCTGCGGTTATGGAGCATATTGAACTGGCCGGCATCCATTCCGGCGACTCAGCCTGTGTGATTCCACCGGTTAGCATACCCAAAAAGCATATCGACACCATTTGTGAATACACAAGAAAAATAGCGACGGAACTAAACGTCGTCGGACTGATGAATATGCAGTATGCGATAGCCAATGACGTTGTCTATGTGCTTGAAGCCAACCCACGTGCGTCGCGAACTGTGCCGCTGGTTTCCAAGGTCTGCAATATTTCTATGGCCCGGCTGGCTACACAGCTTATGCTCGGAAAAAAACTCTCGGAACTCGACATAAAGCAAAGAAAAATCCCACACTTCGGCGTAAAAGAATCGGTCTTCCCATTTAATATGTTCCACACCGTTGACCCAATCCTCGGCCCGGAAATGCGCTCCACCGGTGAAGTTCTGGGGTTGGCAGATTCATACGGGCTGGCTTTCTTCAAGGCACAGCAAGCCACTCAATTATCTCTGCCTTGTGAAGGTACTGTTCTGATAACCGTATTTGACAAAGACAAACCTGCAGTTCTTGAAACAGCCAAGGCATTTTCTGAACTCGGCTTCAAAATAATGGCAACCGAAGGAACTCATCAGTTCCTCGCGGACAAAGGCATCAAAACCGAACATATCCTCAAAATGCACGAGGGCAGACCAAATATAGTTGATGCTATTAAAAACGCCGAGATTCAGCTGATTATCAACACCCCTGCCGGCAAGCTAAGCAAATACGACGATTCTTACATCCGAAAGGCAGCTATAAAATACAAAGTCCCTTATATTACTACAACAGCCGCTGCCGCTGCCGCCGTAAAGGGTATCGCCGCCCACCGAACGGAACCAAGTGCCGTAAAATCGCTGCAAAGTTATCATTCAGCCGTCAAATAAGCGAAAAACGAAGCTGAAATACCCCTTTTTATCGGGCATTAAAATTAAACGATATATTTCGGGCATCCTTCAGTCAACTATTTGGACTTTATAAAGAACATTTCTTATACTTTACTTGGCACATAGAAGTGGCTTAAGCTATCTTTGAAACAGTATGTTCTCCGGAGGGGGAAAATGAAATCCATAAAAAAAACAATCTACCTGAACCCCGCTCCTCCAAGAGGGGCAAGGGTGAAACGGCGTGGTGCTGTCCTTATCATATCTATGATATTTATTCTTGTTTTTGCCGCCTTGGCTGTTTCAATGGCTTCGCTATCCGGTGTCAATTTACAAATCGCAGATAATCAACACAAGGTCAACTCAGCCTTGTCAGCTGCACAATCCGGCCTGGAATGCGGAAAATACATCGCCACCAACACCCCTCTTGGGGAAACCCCCAGCAATGTAGTCACTGCCGAGCAGGCCAATCAGGCCTGGCTCATATTATGTACATCTATACAGAACCAACCATGGGTAACGGGAATAGAAACACAAACTTCGAATGAAATTAAAACAACTGCCGTAAATTTTGGAGCGACAAATGCTTCTTTTCAGGTCAGATTTTATCGAGATATCAATTCCACTTCTATTCACCTTGAGGGAATAGGAAAAGATGGACAGGCAGAAAGACAGGCCGGCATAGATATGACTATCACAAAAGATAACAGGGTCCTGAATTATGCAATCGCCAGCAGGGGCCGAATGTGGCTCACCGGCGATACAACCATACACGGAGATGTCTACAGCCCCTGGGACCGATCCGAGATATCACCCTATAATATGGACAGCAACTCAGCCGTATTGGGAACAATTAATACCGTCCTTACCCTCGATCAAATCCTCGCAGACCACTCCCCTTACGAAGATTATCAACTCGAAACCCTCAACGGAGACGGCAATCCCATCGACGTAAATGGTAATCCATTAGGCACTAATTACGAAGACCGCTATTACGGCCCTGACGACGAGATCCAGGCATACCACGAAGGCATCAATTACGGACAGCCATATGAGGATATACCCGGTATGGATATATCTGATTATGACACCGATTTTTATAACAGCGGTCTTTCATATATACCACCGGTGGAACCCGACCAAAAGGAAATTGAGTACTTCCCCCATGCGGTGGGTAATTATAACTACCCCAGAGATGGAACACCCGGTTGGACCCCAAACAGAATGCTTAACCGTCATGTTTATGAGGACCAGACCTTTACTAACGCATATCTTTCCAGCAATCGCAATGCCTTATTCAGAAACTGCACTTTTGAAGAAACCCTGTATATCGATTGCTCTAAAAACACAAGCACCTACTACAATAACGTTCGATTTGAGAACTGTACTTTTAATGGTATTATTGTAACTGATGTCCCTCAAACATTTAAATGGCAGCATAACTGCCTTTACTTCACCGGTGAAGCAACCTTCGACAACCAGTCTGCGGTACAGGAGGCCACTATCCTCGCTCCGCACTTTAACGTTAATCTTGGCAACACCAATCCTGAGCAAAGTGATAACAACATACTGACAGGTGCGATTATCGGCGGGATTGTCGATGTCCGCGGTAACGCGCAAATCTACGGGACAATTATCTCGATGTGTGATACGACACCGTGGAGTTCGGGATATGTTACTAATATCGGTGCCACACTTGGTGATGGGGGCTCTGAAACCTCCGACCCGGGTGATGTCGGTGTTATCGATATTACTCCTGAAGAGAGTATGATGCTGCCCAGCGGTATCATGACCCCAATTGTTATTAAACCTTTGCAGGACACTTATTCAGAAGAAACATAATTATAGTGAATTAAAGATGTGAATGAAATAAAACTCCGAACCATCTCAAAAAGGAGAACAAAATGAAAAAGCTAACCATAAACACCATACCACTCATATTACTGCTGATGGTATTATCTGCAGCCGTATTAAATGCGGGTTGGGTAGGAATCTCTACTGACAATGGTATCAATTACCTCAGCGCAGACCCAAATGAGCCTGGGCCTGAGTTTATCAGCAACTCAGTAGATTGCCCAGCAGACCCAAACGAGCCTGGACCTGAGTTTATCAGCAGCTCAGTAGACTGCCCTGCAGACCCAAACGAGCCTGGACCCGAGTTTATCAACAGCTCAGTAGATTGCCCAGCAGACCCAAATGAGCCTGGACCCGAATTTACTTAACTCGTAGCGCTTACGGTGATTGCTCTGATTAAGGGTTTTCATCTCATATAAAACTCGTAATCGCCCGCCCCTGTGGGGGAGTTGACTCATCATCGCTAAAGAAGCAGGCAGATGACATAATCCAACTCTACCCTTGTTGCAGACCCTGCCAATTTCACCTGCAGTGATGACAAGCTCAAACCGGTTATTAATTTGAAGCTATGGTTTTAATCTTTATTTTTAAGCTGGTAATTTTATTATTCGAATTCGCCGCATTAATCATTTATTATAACACTATGTATCAAAAATAACCGATATAGGTAAAATGCCAAACAAGCCAAAAAATCTATTTTCTGCCAACGACAGTTGGCCGATTGAAACAGTAGAAGAAGACCCTGTAAACCTTGATTACCATTTACTCAACGAAACCGGCCATTTAAATGAGCACAACCACGAACTTAAACTACCGGACGTAATCGGTATTTTGCCGATTCGAAATGCTGTCGCCTATCCGGGTACGGTAATGCCGTTGGCAATTGGACGCCAGAGAAGCAAAAACCTGCTTGCCGACATCAAACCCAACAAATCTATCATAGGTCTTGTAACACAACACAATCCTGAAACCGACAGGCCGAATTTCAACGATATCTACTCCGTTGGTACCGCTGCCTCCATCCTCAAGCTAATAAAAATACCACAAGGCTCGATTAACATTATAGTCCATGGCATAGTCCGCTTCAAAATTACAAAACCGATAGCCACAGAGCCATATATAAAGGCCGAGGTGCAGCCGCTCAACATCGAAACAAAAATGACCAAAAAGCTCCAGGCGCTTATAGTCAGCGTCCGCCAGACAGCAAATCGTGTCATAGCATTAAGTCCCAATATCCCCGAAGAGGCCTCTGTGCTGCTGGAAAATATCGAAAATCCCTCTGCGTTAGCCGATTTCTTAGCAGCCAATCTCAGCCTCAACATTGCCAAGAAACAACAATTGCTTGAGGAGCTTGACGCCGCCAAACGCCTTGAAGAAATATCCGCCGCTCTTGCAGCTCACCTGGAAGTCCTCGATCTGAGTCATAAAATTCAAGGCCGCGTAAGAGAGGCTGTTGACAAAAATCAGCGCGAATACTTCTTACAGGAACAACTAAAAGCCATCCAATCCGAGCTTGGCAAGGGCGACCTGCAAACTGAGGAACTAAAGCAAATCAACAAAAATATCCAAAAAGCCAAAATGCCCGAAAAAGTCGAGGCCGAGGCGCTTCGTGAGCTCGACAGATTGAGCAAAATACCCCCCGCTTCGCCCGAATACAGTGTTATCCGAACGTATCTGGACTGGGTTTGTGAGCTGCCCTGGTCCATCCAGACAGAAGACCGGCTGGACATTAATAAAGCCGAGCGAATACTCAACGCCGACCACTACGACCTGAAAAAGGTAAAAAAACGCATCCTCGAATTTCTCGCCGTCCGCAAGCTGAATCCCGAAGGTAAAAGCCCGATACTTTGTTTTGTCGGCCCGCCGGGCGTCGGTAAAACATCGCTCGGACAATCCATCGCACGGGCTATGAAAAGAAAATTTATCCGCATATCACTCGGCGGAATAAGGGACGAAGCCGACATTCGCGGACATCGAAGAACCTACATCGGTGCTTTGCCCGGCCGAATACTGCAGGAGTTAAGAAAATGCCAGAGTAAAAACCCTGTCTTTATGCTCGATGAGCTGGACAAAATCGGAACCGATTTCAGAGGTGACCCTTCAAGCGCTTTGCTCGAAGTCCTTGACCCAGAACAGAATTTCAGCTTCACGGACCATTACCTCGACCAGCCCTTTAATTTGTCCACCGTTATGTTCATCGGCACGGCAAATTATACCGAGCCGGTCCCGCCGGCGTTGCGTGACAGAATGGAAGTCATTGAGCTGCCCGGCTACACCGGAAGTGAAAAACTTAATATTGCAAAAAAATATCTCATCCCACGCCAGCTCAAAGAGCACGGCTTAAGCAAAAGCCGTCTGACCATTAAAGATGAAGCAACACTTGCGATAATTCACGATTACACCCGTGAGGCAGGTGTCCGAAACCTCGAAAGAAATATAGCAGCCATCTGCAGGGCTGTTGCCACTCAAATCGCAAAAGCAAAAAAAAGACAGGCCACCATCGGCAAAAAAGACCTTGCGAAAATCTTAGGCCCCACACAATTCGAATCCGAGCTGGCCCTGCGAACTGGAATACCAGGCGTCGCAACCGCACTCGCCTTTACGCCCGTCGGCGGAGAGCTGCTCTTCATTGAATCCGCCTCTATGCCCGGCAAAGGCCAATTGTTGCTAACCGGCCATATTGGCGACGTTATGAAGGAAAGTGCGCAGGCTGCCTTTTCAATCGTAAAAGCAAACGCCAAAAAACTGAAAATCGAACCTGACAGATTCAAAAAATTTGATTATCACATCCACGTCCCCGCAGGAGCAATCCCCAAAGATGGACCAAGTGCAGGCGTTGCAATGTTCACTTCGCTGGTTAGTCTATTATTGCAAAAGCCAACTCGGCCAGACGTTGCTATGACCGGTGAAATAACTTTGCGAGGCCTGGTCTTACCCATTGGCGGCCTGAAGGAAAAAATCCTCGCTGCCAAACAAGCCGGCATAAAAACCGTCATCCTGCCCGCCAGAAACAGAAAAGATATCCCCGAAGTCCCCAAAGAAGCAAAAAAAGGCCTTAAATTCGCCTTCGTCAAAAACACCAATGAAGCACTAAAAGTCGCTTTAGATACAAATTAAAGATTTGTGTTGCTATATCCCAAAGCATATATACCTTGACGTACATTCTCTTTTAACAATTGCAATTTCCATGAGTAAAGTATATCTTTCTTTTAAAATATTGTTAATACCAATTTTGAATGGAGGAAGATATGGATAAAAACTTCATACTATCCCCTGAGGAACATAACATAGCAGAAAAATATCTTACGAAGCTCGAACATTCTGCTGCAAGTGGGAAACGGAAGAGATCGATGTTGCTTTTTTTACTTATTTTTACTTTTGCATACAGTATCTATTTAGTATCTTTTGCATTTAAGGGCCTGATTTGTGATACTTCTATCACTGAACAATTGAAAAGGTCTGAAGTACCTGATGGTGTTCTAACAAAATATTGGTTTGTAGGCGAGGTAAGACGAACGGGTTCGGTTTTGGAACTATATTATCGAAAACGATCTTTAGAGACAATCGATTGTGTATTGGGAATTCTGCTTCTCACATTCACAATTTGTGCTGGAATTTTCCTCTGTAATCACTGGAACGATTATCGCAGAGACGCCCTAATCGCAAAAATTCTTCGTGCAAAATACAATGATTTTAAATTGACTACAAAATCTCATTCTCCCTAAACTCTGAGAATAAATCTGTCACTGCAAATCTAATCTTTTTTCTTATCAGACGGTACTTCTGAAGTTTTTTGAAAGATTGAGGGCCGTCCCTTACCCATACGCCTTGCTTCAATGGCCGCTATAACGACGACGCCGATGACTGTTACTACCCCTACGATTACCAACAAAATAATACCGAAGTGACTGCTTACACTCATATCTACGCCTTAATCTCCACTTTCATCCTTCATTATTTCTTCAATCTTCTGCCTCAACTCCGGCAGTTTATTTATAGCAACATCCCAGACGATATGATAATCCACACCAAAATAATCGTGAATTAACTTGTCCCTCATCCCTGCAATCCTTTTCCAGTCTATATTGCTATACTTGTCTTTAAAGTCCGCCGGCACCTTTTTCGCTGCTTCACCGACAATCTCGATACTTCGGACAAACGAGCGTTTCAAAGTCTCATCAGCAAGGAAATCTGCTTCTTCAACATTGCAAATGGCATCCTCAATATAGCTGACTTCATCAAGGATATGCCGCAGATATTCAATTGGTGATGGGGACATACTCGACCTCCCTGAGAACATAAGGTTTGATATAAGGACTGATTGATTCTCCGGTTACAAGCTCCACACGACGATCCAACAAGCCCTCCAGCAAAAAACACGTGTCAATAAAATTATCAAAAGTCTTTTTGGCCGCATCGAACTCCACCAGTATATCGACATCGCTCTCTGCCCCGGCTTCTCCTCGGACAAAAGACCCAAACAGCCCTATGGACCTCACACCCAGAGAGAATAACTCCACTCTGGACTTGCAAATAGCGTCAATTATCCTTTCCTTTGTCAGGCTTTGACCTGCCATAAGCTCTCACCTTATTTGTCACTCATATTACATCATTCAACCAACATATCAAGAATTATATTCGCCGCATCCGACATATAGCATTTGTTACTTTTATTACATCAACCATTTCCGCTACATCATGCACTCGCACAATCGAAACTCCAGCCGCCGCACATAAGGCAACCGTTGCTGCAGTGCCGAATATTCTCTCAGGCGGTTTTTCTTTACCGGTTATCTTTCCTATAAAGCTCTTCCGACTGGTCCCTGCACAAACACGATAGCTGCTCTCGACAAATCTGTCAATATCTCTCAAAAGTAAAAGATTATGCTCCAATGTCTTTCCAAACCCAATCCCCGGGTCGATAAAAATCATATTTTTATCAATCCCGAACCGCTCCGCCCGTTGTGCCCTATCCAACAGAAACTGGCGAACTTCGCCAACTACATTACTGTATTTCGGCTCAACCTGCATTGTTGTGGGCGTCCCCTGCATATGCATCAAGACAACCGGCACACCCCACTCTGCCGCCAGTTTTCCCATCCGCTCATCGCTCAAAGCTGTAATATCGTTTATCATTGCCGCCCCCGCCACCAGAGCAGCTTTAGCGACCTCGTAATTGTACGTATCGATACTAATCGGCACATCGATTTTTTTCGCAAGTGCCTCTATCACCGGCACAACACGTCTTATCTGCTCTTCAGCCGATACCGACGCCGAACTTGGCCGGGTCGATTCTCCGCCTATATCTATTATCGAAGCGCCATCGCCAGCCATTTTTAGGCCGTGTTCAATCGCTTTTCTGGTATCGAAGAATGCCCCTCCGTCGCTGAACGAATCCGGCGTAACATTGAGTACTCCCATAACCAAAGTCCCTGCGGAAAAATCCAACCTGCCACCCGACCATTCAACTATTTTTGAATCATTTGTCACTTTTTACTTTAAACCCTATTCCTTTTAATTTCTTACTTAAATTCTCCGTAACCTCTGTGTTCTCTGTGGCTGTTATTCGTGTATTTTGGAATTCCCTGCGCACAGGATAATTCTTCCGCAAATCGTCGAAAAACTTACCTCTTTTTCCCGTTGGCACATCTAAAATCCGCCGAAGCTTCAAGTCGTCTTCACAGATTCTGTAAATCTTCTCCACAGCCTGCTGCAGCACATCCTGCTCACTTCCGTTGTTTGGATTTATTTTCAACGCCGGTACGCTCGGCTCAGGCAAAAAATCATCAACATCATACTTTGCCTTAAATCCGAAATATTCACAAGCCGCTTTATATATCATAATCATCCCTGCAACTTTTCCGTCCAGCGAATAACCGGCGATATGCGGCGTGCCGATGTCAACCATTCCCAGAATCTCGGTGTCGATATTCGGCTCATCCTCCCAGACATCGAGCACGACTGCTTCCAATCGGCCCGACCGAATCGATGCTTTCAACGCCTCTGTAGCGACAACTCCTCCTCGTGAAGCATTAAAGAAAACACATCCGGCCTTTAACGATTTGAAGAACTTCTCGTCGGCCAAATGAAAAGTCTTATCAACGCCTTCGAAAGTCAACGGCGTATGAAGTGTTATAAAATCGCAATCGAAGAGCTTCTCCAAAGGCAGGTACTTCGCATCACCGCTTTCTCGCTGCAAAGGCGGGTCATTGAGCAATACCTTCATACCCAATGCCCTTACTTTTTTCTCAACCCTGCTGCCGACATTACCAACGCCGACAATACCTATTGATTTGCCCTCCAGTTTTATCTTGTTTCTTCGCCCGATTTCAAGCAGCCCCGCAATAACACACTCAGCCGCAGAATTGGCGTTCGACCCCGGCGCCGATGCAAAACCTATATTGCCTCTGGCCAGGTATTCGACGTCTATATGGTCGAAGCCGATAGTGGCCGTGCCCACGAAGCGAACCTTGCTGCCGGCTAATAAACCCGAATCCACCTTCGTCACGCTGCGAACCAATAAACAATCGGCATCGCCGATAATATCCCGTGTTATCTGCCTGCCGGTGAAAACCTCGACTTCGCCGATAGACGAAAAACACTCCTTCACAAACGGAATATTCACATCTGCAATTATCTTCACAATTATCTCACCGTTACGAATTACCGACCTTGAATTATTAATTTTAGTCCAAAACCACCTGAATTGCACGCAATTTCCCCCGCTTCGGCCGGCTGCCCCACATCCGGCTTTTCAAAAATACTTGACATAACAAAATGGGTGTCTATACAATACGGCAAAAAACAATGGAGGCCGTTTACTCAATGATTAAACATATTATGAAAATAACGCTATTGGCATTGATTTGCTGGGCATTCGCCGGCTGCAATGAAACCACCACAACTCCATCACCCATCGACATTTCTGAATCAAAATACGACAGCTTCGAATTACGCAAGGCCCGGGACGAAGCAAAAATGGAAATGCTCAAAAACCTAATGATACGCGAAAAAGCTGAACACGAAATACTTTTAATCGCCGCTGAGAACAACATAAGGCTTGTTGATGCTAATGATGACGCCATCACCGCCGCCAATTATAAAGCTGCGGAATACCTTATTAGAAAATTGCCCAAAGGTGTTTTAAAAAACAACCCCCTTCTGGTCGCAAGTCTTGTCAACGTAGATAATTTGAACGAGTCCTCCACTTTCGGCAGAACGATTTCCGAACAAATCTCGTCACGGTTCAAGCAGCTCGGTTTCACCACTATGGAGATGAAGTTACGCACAACAATTTTTATTAAGGAAGGCTCAGGAGAATTTTTGCTCAGCCGTGAGTTGTCCGAAATCAGCACCAAACACAACGCACAGGCAGTAGTTGTCGGCACTTACGCTGTAGCCTCCAACAGAGTGTATCTGACCGTAAGGATTATCAATGTTACTGATTCGAGCATTCTGGCATCCTATGACTATAATATCCCTATGACACGTGACGTGTTCAAAATGCTGTTCAAAGGCAAAAAAGACGTGAATTGGCTGTAACACTACAACTAAAAATCCGCTATTTTTATGCCGCAGTCCGGACAGTAGCAATACTATCCCGCTAGCCCTTTTTGCCCCCTAAACCCCTTTAAAACCCAAAAATCAAGGAATACTTCAAAAATTTCACATTTTTTACAGAATTTTGCTGGATTTGTTATGAGCATATGCCCATAATTGCCGTATAATACAAATAGGATTAAGCATCTGGAATAAACCAACAACAAAAACTATTAAATCAAATATAACAAGGACATCTGATTACTTATGAGAATTTATCTCGATTGTATCCCCTGTTTTCTCCGTCAGGCACTTGATGCAGCACGTCTGGCGACAGACGATGAGCGGATTCATGAAAAGGTTGTGCGAGAGGTTCTTCGTTTGGCGGCTGATTTGGATATGCACCGCAGTCCCCCCTCGATTGGCCAGCAAATACACCGATTAATCCGGGAACTGGTTGGTAAAGATGATCCGTACCGCAGGATAAAGAAGCGTTTTAACAATCTGGCTTTGAAACTGTATCCTGAGATGCGAAAGCATATCATAGACTCTGACGACAGGCTCGAAACAGCTGTCCGTTTAGCTATAGCTGGTAATATAATCGATTTTGGCGTCAATCATTCACTGGAGGAGTCGCACGTTAAGGAAACAATCGATGATTCGCTGAGCAGACATCTCGAGTCTAAACAAATTCAGAGTTTTAAGGGGGCCGTAAATGCAGCTGAGAAAATCCTCTACCTGGCAGATAATGCCGGTGAGATAGTTTTTGACCGTTTGTTGATTGAACAGTTGCCATACGAAAAAGTCGTTGTGGCCGTCAAGAGCAGGCCCGTCATAAACGATGCGACGATGGAAGATGCCGAGGTCGCCGGCTTAACTCGAATTGCAGAAGTGATTGATAACGGCTCGGACGCCCCCGGCACAATTCTGGAGGATTGCTCACAGAATTTTCGACGGCGATTCGACAAAACGGATTTAGTCATCGCCAAGGGACAGGGCAATTACGAAACGCTCAGTGATGTAAATAAAAACATATTTTTTATACTAAAGGCCAAGTGCCCTGTTATTGCAGAGGACCTGCGCTGCGAGGTCGGCGAAATGATTTTGCGAAAGAGCAAAGCTACTAACGATATAGTTGATTGCGTTGAGGAGGCTAAATAGATGCCGAGATTCGATGGAACAGGGCCGTTAGGTCAAGGGCCGATGACTGGAAGAGGCATGGGGTTTTGCGTTTTGACAGCTTCCGAAGAAAATCCTGACCAGGCAAAAGGTTTTGCGGGATTACAGAGTGTGCCCGTTGGTCAAATAAATGGGAGTTTTGAAAATACTGAAAAGGAGGTGATTAGTATGCCATTTGGAGATGGAACAGGCCCAGCCGGTATGGGGCCGATGACTGGAAGAGCAGCCGGCTTCTGTGCTGGGTTTCCAATGCCTGGGTATATGAATCCTGTTGTGGGTAGAGCCGGTTTCTACGGTACCGGCGCACCGGCATTCGGAGCCTATGGTGCAGGTTTATACGGCTATGGTGCTGGCTATGGAATGCCTTATGGCGGTTACGGAATGCCTTATGGCGGCTGGGGTCGCAGAGGCTTTGGCTTTGGCCGAGGTTTTGGTCGAGGCCGAGGCTGGGGCCGTGGGCGCGGCAGAGGCAGAGGTAGAGGTAGAGGTAGAGGTAGAGGTAGATTTGGTTATTGGTAGTAGATTCGCACTTAATTGCAGAAAGGATGGGCATTATGCCAAGAGGAGATGGAACAGGACCGACCGGTCAGAGACGCGGTGGCGGTCGAGGTATGGGACGAGGCCAGGGACAAGGCAGAGGGCGAATGGGCGGCCCATTTGCCGCAGGGCCGGGCGGAAGTTGTGTGTGTCCGAACTGTGGAACAACGGCTGCTCATGTTGTCGGACAACCTTGTAATCAAAAAACCTGCCCTAAATGCGGTACGGCAATGACAAGGCAATAGTTTATTAACCTATTTTATGAAAGGAGAATTATTATGCCACGTGGAGATGGAACTGGTCCTGCCGGTATGGGACCAATGACAGGAAGGGCTGCCGGATACTGTGCCGGCTATCCGGTGCCAGGCTTTATGAATCCGGTCGGCGGACGAGGTTACGGGGGCTGGGGAAGAAGTCGAGGCGGTGGCAGAGGTCGAGGATTTGGCTGGGCCGGAGCTGGATACGGCTGGCCTGCCTGGAGCGGCGCTGCAAACCCATACGCTTATGGCGATGCACCGTTTACCCCGACAATGACGGCCGAGCAGGAGCTTGCCGGCCTGAAACAACAGGCTGAGTATTTCCAGAATGAGCTTGACGAAATCAACAAGCGCATCGAGCAGCTCGAAGCAGAAAGCAAAAAGTAACGATTAGCACCTGTATCAGAGAATGGCTGCAGAGTAACTATGCGCTCATTCTCTATTCCTAAAAGGAGACCGAACAATGCCTATATTTGAGTACAAGTGTAAGAAATGCGGGCATATAACCGAATTTTTGGAAAAAAGTAGCGGTACTCACAAACACCTCTGCGAAAAATGTAAAAGTCCGGATTTGCAAAAACTATTGTCAACCTTTGCCGCAGGGCACAGCAGCAGTTCAACATCGCGGGGCGACGATTCCTGCCCCACCGGCACTTGTCCACTGTCTTAGAAAGGATAAATTATGAAAATTGCAGTTACATCTACCGGAAAAAGTCTCGATTCACAAGTCGACCCGCGGTATGGAAGGGCGGCTTGCTTTATCATCATCGACACCGAAACAATGGACTTCAGCGTCATTGAGAACGAAAGTGTTGCTGCTGCCGGAGGGGCCGGCATTAGTTCAGCCAAGCTCGCAATTGATGCCGGCGCCGAAGCCATCTTGACAGGTAATTGCGGTCCTAACGCCGAGCGCACATTAAGTGCCGCCGGTCTGAAATTGTATATCGGAGTAACAGGAACAGTCGCAGAAGCAGTTGAGCTTTTCAAAAGCGGCAGGTTGACCAAAGCCTCCGGCCCAAACGTGGAATCACATTTCGGAGTGGACAAATAATATGCCGGACGATTTCGTTATTGCCATTGCAGCTCCGCGAGGTTCCGGCACCGTGTTATTAAATGGCCCAGCAGCAAGATTAGGCACGGCTGGTGATAAAGCCATAATTATATCTTATTGATAGGTACTTGATGAGAAAGCCAAAGATTTGAAGGCAAAAGTAGTATTTGTTGATGATGAAAACAAACCAAAAGGAATAGATAAGTGAAAAAAATCAGTAACCGAGGCAAGGTTGTCTCTTAATCGTGAAAGGAATTTGTTCAATTCACGCTGAACCAATGCAAAAAAAACATGGATTGGAGAAATACTTTATTCCTTGGTGGGATATAAATGAAGAATTTAGTCGAGGAGTTTTTGAAACAAAAGCGTTTCGCCGTAGTAGGTTCATTCAGGCATGAGCAAAAGTACGCCTATCAGATTTTAAAAAGTTTGAAGAATAGCGGATATGAGGTTTATCCGGTCAACCCACGCCTCAAAGAGGTCGAAGGTTTAACCTGTTATCCAAGCGTTAAGGATATTCCCATAGTCTGTGACGTTGCTGACATAGTTACTCCGCCGGTAGTAACCGTTAAAATCGTGAAAGACTGCAAGGACAAAGGCATAACCAGAGTATGGCTTCAGCCCGGGGCTGAAAATGAATGGGCTATAGAATTCTGCAAACAGAATAATATTAAAGTTGTTTTTAATCTCTGCGTTATGCTGGAAAGAATATGAAACTTTGAATGAGTTTCTTTTTGCGGTTGGTTCACAACACTGAGGAATAATGGAACGGACATTTAATGCAGAACAAATTACCGTTGGTTTTCATCCGGCCGGTTACAGGATAGATAAAACCACTTCGCCAATGAACAGGTACACAAAGTGGGACGTTTTGCCAGGTAATCACTGGTGCAATCCGAAGCCGGTCTGTTTCGATTCGTTACCACAGCAAGGCTGGTTTGCGAAAGACAGATTTAATTGGGATGAAATTAACATGACAGAAGAAAGGAACATAAGATTATGCTGATGCTTGGCATAGCCGTTCTATCCATCCTTGTCATTTCGGTTCTGATGAGCATGACCGGCCGTGGTGGAGGTAACTTTTACGTCCCTGTGTTAGTGGCTTGCGGATTGCCCATGCTTCAGGCAGCTACGTCTGCACAATGTATCCTGCTGTGCACGGCTGTAGCGGCTGCGCTAGTCTTCCAGAAGAGCCGAACGATTGACTGGAAGCTTGCGATGGTGATCGATCCGCCGACAGATGTGATGGCTTTGCTGGGTGGATACTATGCTCATGTCCTGCCAGGTGGAGTTCTGAAGTTTGTCTTCGCCGGCTTGCTTGTATTATCTGGCTTCTTCATGTTGCGGCCTGCAAGGAATAGACAGCCTTCCGACAAAAATCGGTTGGGCTTCTGGCATCGAAAGTTCGGCGAACACGAGTACGTTGTGAATTTGTGGTTGGCTCTGCCGATCACTGCGGGAACTGGCTTGGTTGCGGGAATGGTCGGGATTTCCGGGGGCTCTTTCAAGGTCCCGTTGATGGTTCTTGGTTGTGGCGTACCTATGCGTGTGGCGGTAGGTACATCATCCGCCATGGTGGCCGCTACAGCTTTTATGGGCCTAGTCGGGCATTCGGCGGCCGGGGATTTCAACGTATTATGGGCCATTCCTATGAGCATCACTGCCGTAGTTGGAGGGCTTATGGGCGGCCTATTCTCGCTTAAAACTAAGCAGGAAAACCTCAAAAAGATATTCGCATACACGACATTAGGAGCAGCTTTGTTCATGATAATAAATGCATGGCAAACGTTTGGAAATTGATAGGACATAAGATGCAAATAGCAGTAGCAAGCGGTAAAGGCGGAACAGGGAAAACTACTATCGCCGTCAATCTTGCTCAATACACAGCCGGTTTAGGCCGGCCGGTTCAATATCTTGACTGCGATGTTGAAGAGCCAAACGGCCACATCTTCTTAAAGCCGCAAATCGACCACAGCCAACAGGCCAATGTGGATATACCACAAGTCAATTTGGAAAAGTGTATCGGCTGTGGTAAATGCGGCGAAATCTGCCAGTATAGTGCCATCATTTGTATAAAAGAAAACGTGTTGACCTTCGAGCAGCTTTGCCATTCCTGCGGCGGATGTATGCGGGTCTGTCCTGCCGAGGCAATCGAGCCAAAGCTGCTTGCTATCGGAGATATCGAATTCGGCAAAGCTGGTGACGTAGATTTTATTCACGGCAGACTGCATATTGGTCACGTAAGAACACCGTCCCTGATAAAAGAAGTCAAAAGACATATAAAAAAAGATAGTCTGGCAATAATTGATGTCCCGCCGGGCACATCTTGCCCGGTGGTTGAAGCAGTCAAAGGCGTGGATTTCGTCCTGCTTGTTACTGAGCCGACACCATTCGGCTTAAATGATTTGAAGCTGGCTGTTGATTTAGTCAGGAAAATGAAGTTGCCCTTTGCTGTTGTCGTTAATCGTTATAACATCGGTAATGAAGAAGTGGAAAAATACTGTGAAGCTGAAAACATAGATATCTGTCTAAAGCTGCCGGACGATAGACGTATCGCTGAGGCATACTCAACCGGCCGGATGATTGTGGATGTATTAAGTGAATACAGGAAGGAATTTTCAAAACTATACGAATATACAAAAAGTGTAAAGGCAAAAATTGATGATAAAAGACGACTACGAGTTCGGGGAAAGAATAACTCTTGAATTACACGCCCGCAGTGCGGCACGCAAAATCCTCGGTGTCGAAGAAGATGCAACTAAAGAAGCACTGAAAAAAGCATACAGATGGGCATCGTTGAAGTATCACCCGGACCATAATCCGAATGACAACGACGCAGAAAGGAAGTTTGTGCTCGTCAACTGCGCATACGAACTTTTAACAGAGGATAAGCCCTGCGAAATGTTGTTGGAGGAAATCAAGTCCTGGCCGGGTGTGCCGGAGGATGATAAATATAAGCTTGATAATCCCTGGGGACATTTTTTGTGGTGGCGCGAAAAGTTTTTTGGTTGAATTCTTGGTTCGCTGGTATGGATAAGTATTTACAATCCTGTAAAACAGAATTTTGGAAGAAGGTTTTCAAAGCCGAGCTGGACTATATTCTACGGGAACTAAACGGAACTAAAGATGTCTTAAGCATCGGCTGTGGACCGGCGATTATAGAGGCAGGACTGGCTGAACACGGCTTTAATGTGACCGGTCTGGATATTTCCAAAGAGGCCTTAAGACAGGCGCCGGACAGCATAAGGACAGTAGCAGGCTCTGCGGAAAATATGCCCTTTGAGGATTGCTCTTTTGATGCAGTTATTTATGTTGCTTCTTTACAGTTTATTGAAAAGTATAAAGAAGCTGCGAAAAAAACCGCTCGTGTCCTTAAACCGGGCGGCAAACTTCTTGCTATGCTGCTTAATCCGCAATCCCGGTTCTTCAAAGAAAAAGTCAATAATCCGGCTTCCTATGTGAACAAGATTAAGCACACAGACTTGAGAGAGATTGAAAGAACAATTGTAGAGTATTTTTCCATTCAAACCGAATATTTTTTAGGGATCAAGGACCAGCAGATTCTTGAAAGCCAAAATCCTGATTTAGCCGCCCTATACGTTATAAAAGGAAAAAAGAAAAATTAAATATCAGGGAAAGAGAAACAGAAACTGTCGTGAGAACAGAACAACCAGAGATGGTTTTCTAATCATAGGAATTGTGTAATGGTCGTCGCAAAACTGCCTGACAACTTTTACGAAAAGATTAAACCGCGTTTGTATCAACGTATCGGCCGAGAGTTGCGCTTAGCTTATCGTGTGCTTGATTTGGGTTGTGGCGCGTGTGAGCTTGCCCGGTACTTGTCCGAGACCTATGGTCAAAAAGTTACAGGAGTGGATATTTCTTCCAATAGTTTTCCAAATAACCGAAATATCACTAAAAATACCAAGCATATTCGCTGTATTCGTAAAGATGCAGCTCAACTCGGCTTTATTCAAAGCAAAATGACAGATGCGGTTGTAATATTCTGGGCTTTGCACGAGATGAAAAATCCTCAGGCAGTTTTGAAAGAAACCCATCGCGCCTTGCGACCAGGCGGCAAAATAGTTATTGTTGAATTCCCTCGCAATTCATTGGCCCAAAAGTTATGGAACGAGAACTACTATACCATCAAAGAATTAACAGCTTTTCTGCGTAAAGCCGGTTTCAAAGATATCCGGGCCAAAAAAATTGAACATAAACAAATCCTCTGGGTAACTGGCTTTCGCAGTAGGAATTTATCTGAATAGGAAAAAGGTCGTGATGATAGTGCATTAATTTTGTGCAAATAGAAAAGGAGACAAAGAATATGCCCTGGGTAAATGAGAATATGTGTGTGGGTTGTGGCGTATGCGTTGATGATTGTCCGGTAGGAGCGATTACATTGAAAGATGACCAAAAAGCAATCATCAACGAAGAAGAATGTATCCGGTGTGGTCGATGTCACGATGTTTGTCCACAGGAAGCTGTGCGGCACGATAGTGAAAGGATTCCGCAGGAAGTTGAGGCAAACATAGAGAAAACCAAAGGTCTTTTGAAACATTTTGAAACTCCCCAGGAGCAGCAGGCGTTCCTCCAACGTATGGTTCGGTATTTTAAGAAACAACAAAAAGTGGCTGGTCTTACTATAGATAAATTAACTGCTATAAAGGCCGATCTCGGCAGCGGCTGAAAAGTATTATCCCAACCGTTGGGATCCAGACCGGTTAAAAAGGTGAATTAATGAAGGAATTAGTAGTAATAAGTGGCAAGGGGGGAACAGGTAAAACAAGCATCGTGGCAGCCTTTGCAGCGCTTGCGAGAAATGCAGTATTGGCTGACTGCGACGTCGATGCCGCCGATTTGCACCTGATTTTACAGCCCAGGCCCAGGCAAAGTTCGGATTTCTCCGGTGGAAAGAAAGCCTCAATTATCACCGAGAAATGTATCGGCTGCGGCAGATGCGAGGAAGTTTGCAATTTCGATGCCGCCTTATTCAACGGCCCCGCCAATGAAGTAGCCGAAAGAACCTATACAATTAACCCTGTTTCGTGCGAAGGATGTAAAGTATGCGTGGAATTCTGTCCGGTCGATGCAATAGAATTTAAAGACGCCGTTAACGGCCGATGGTTTATATCGGATACAAGATTCGGCCCTATGGTGCACGCCAGGCTGGGTATTGCCGAGGAAAACAGCGGCAAGCTCGTCAGCTTGATTCGCAAAGAGGCAAAAAAAATCGCAACCGAGCAAAATAAGGACCTGATAATCGCCGATGGCTCTCCCGGTATTGGCTGTCCGGTCATCGCATCTATCACCGCAGCGGACCTGGTACTTGCTGTTACTGAGCCGACAATCTCCGCACAGCACGACCTTGACAGGGTAATCAAATTAACCGGGCATTTTGGAATCCCAACAGCAATTTGTATCAACAAATATGATATCAATCCCAAAATTGCAGATGCAATCGAAAAAAGAGCCGGAGAAAAAGACCTGATAGTGGCCGGCAAAATTGCTTATGATGTAGTAGTAACAAAAGCCCAGATTGTTGCAAAAACCATCGTTGAATACTCAAGTAACGGCTTGAAAGACCAAATAGTATCCCTGTGGGAATCGGTATTGAATATGTTAGATATGCAGGAAACCAAACAATGAAAAATATAGCGCACAAGTTTCTTGTTTTAAGCGGTAAAGGCGGTGTCGGCAAAAGCACCATCGCTGTAAACCTTGCCGTCTGGCTCTCGATGCAGGGTAAAAATGTAGGCTTGTTAGATATCGATATTCATGGACCAAGCATACCCAAACTACTAAATCTCAACAACAAAGTTCTTCAAGCCGAAAACAATAAAATCAAACCTATTTTATACAGTAATACGCTCAAAATAATTAGCATCGGATTCTTATTGCAGGATGAAAGTAACGCCGTTATTTGGCGCGGGCCGATGAAACATAACGTCATAAAGCAGTTTGTAACGGAGGTCGATTGGGGCAATCTTGATTATCTCGTAGTCGATTGCCCGCCCGGCACCGGAGACGAGCCGTTATCGGTAGTTCAACTGTTAGGCAAAGCCGACGGCGCCGTTATTGTTACTACTCCTCAGCAGCTTTCTGTCGTTGACGTTAAGAAATGCATTACATTTTGCAGGCAGTTGAACCTGCCGGTTTTGGGAGTCATTGAGAATATGAGCGGTTTTGTCTGTCCGCACTGTAATCGCAGAATCGACATATTCAGTGAAGGTGGCGGCAAACAAATGGCCAAGGACTTTAATGTGCCATTTTTAGGCGGTATCCCGATAGATACAGTTATGGTTTCCGCTTGTGACTCGGGTCAGCCTTTTATCTATTCAAACAGCCAAAATCCTGCAGCGGAAGCTATGAGGTCTGCGTTTAAACAGCTATTACAGCCGCATAAAAAAAATCAAATTGATAAGGAGGTAACAGTAAAATGAGAATCGCGATTCCGATAACAGACGGCAAACTTTCAGCACACTTCGGCCATTGTCAGCAGTTCGCTATTATTGACGTTGACAGCGACAGCAGCAGTATCAAGAGTCAGGAATTAGTGCTGCCGCCGGCCCATGAGCCGGGTGCTTTGCCGAAATGGCTGTCAGGTTTGCACGTCGAGCTGATAATTGCCGGCGGAATAGGCAGAAGAGCCCAGCAATTATTCACACAAAGTGGTATCGATGTCATCGTTGGAGCAGCAGATGATAACCCAGAAGAACTGGCCAGGCAATACTTAGCCGGCCAATTGCAAGCAGGCCAAAACATCTGCGACCACTGACCCATTATAGAGATATACAATATGCCAAGACCAAGACATTTCAGGCGAGTTGGTTGCCTGCCGCAGGTCAACTTCTACAAACCCCAGGGGATACCTCTGTCGGTATTGCAGCACGCTACGTTAACAGTCGATGAGCTTGAAGCAATCCGATTAGCCGACCTCAAAGGACTTTATCAGGAGCACGCCGCCGAGAAGATGAACATCTCCCGTCAGACCTTCGGCAGAATCCTCGAATCCGCACACAAAAAAATCGCCGACGCCCTGGTCAACGGAAAGGCCCTTTCAATTCAGGGAGGCTCTGTCAAACTCGCTGTCCCTCCGGATTCAATTCCCCCACCCCCGCATCGTTTTCGCCGCGGCCGACACCGCCGAGGAAGGGGCCGCGGTAACATACAATAATACTATAATTCGAAACCCGCGATTTTTGTCCCGCAATCCGGACAGCACGAATTTGCTAAATTGTTAGCTGATATTCGATACCCAACACGTTCAATCAGCAACCTTCCGCAATTATAACAAAAAGTGCTCTCCGATTTCGACCCCGGCACATTGCCAAGGTAAACATAATGCAGCCCCGCTTCTTTACCTATCTGCTCTGCACGTTCAAGGACCTTTAGCGGCGTTGCAGCCGAATCAAGATACTTATACTGCGGATGGAATCGGCTGATATGCCACGGAGCATCTGCACCGGCCTGTTCAACGATAAATTCAGCCAGCCTCTTCAGCTCATCTTCGGAATCGTTTTCGCCTGGAACCAGCAAAGTCGTAATCTCAAGCCAGATGTTTGTTTCTTTGGCAATGTATTTAATCGTATCGAGCACCGGCTGCATATGCGCCTTACACAGCCGATTGTAATAATCCTCACTGAAGGACTTTAAGTCAACGTTTATCCCGTCAAGCCAGCCCTTTGCAAAATCAATTGCCTCAATGCTCTGATAGCCGTTACTTACGAAAACATTTGTCAGGCCTTTTTCCTTTGCCAGCCGACCGCAATCGTTGCACAGCTCCATAAAAATCGTCGGCTCGGTATATGTATAAGCGATTGATTTGCATCCGTAGTTAACTGCCGCCGCAACAATCTGCTCCGGGCTTATCGCCTGCCCGTCAATTCGCCCGTCTTCGATAGCAGCCTGGCTTATCTGCCAGTTCTGGCAAAAATCACACCGGAAATTACAGCCCATCGTGGCGATGGAAAAACTGCTCGAGCCGGGCTGAAAATGAAATAATGGCTTTTTTTCAATCGGGTCGGGATTAGCTGAGCAGACCTTATGGTAGTTCAGCGAATATAGTACGCCGTTTATATTCTTGCGCACACAGCACTTGCCTAACTTACCCTCAGCAATTACGCACCGATGTGCACACAGCTTACAACTAGCCTTCTTACCTTCCGCTGCCTCCCACAACACCGCCTCTTTGAGATTTTCTTTTTCCAATGCCATCTCAATATCACCCTAAATCGACTTTACTTTCTCAAACCTAACATATAGAATATTCTAACTAAAATCAATACCAGACTTTGGAAACAGGTTATTATGAGCATATTAGCTGCTATCGGCGATACACCTCTCGGATAGCTGAATTAAGCTGAGCAAGCAACGTAATAGCATGTTCCCTGTAATTATTTTATAATCTCCAGCTATTTACTCAATCAGCAGATTTGAAATCGGCCTCGATAATGGTATTGGAGTAATTGTGAAAAAGTGAGAAAGTCTGTAGGGCAAAATAGACCGATGTTAAATTTATTGTTTAGGTTATATTTGTGATCGATTTTAAAGACAAAAGAATCCAATATCTTTTTTTACTGGTTTTTGTAAGCTTTCCCGCGGTGTTAATGTTTTTAATGAAAGGGCCTTTAATTTGCGTTGATTGGCCTTTATGGATTTCAGCATTAAAACAGGCAGATCAGGGATTAGTAAGTCAACAAAGGTGGTTCTGGCCGTTGTTTTTCCCAAAAATCTATGCGGGAATCGAATTAGGAGTTCCTTACTCTACACCATTAATATTGCCCTGGCTATTATCCAGGCTCTTTTGTTATGAAGTCAGTATAAAGTTATCATTTATATTGTCCCTTTTTGCGCTTACTATAGGATGGTTTCGTTTTATTTCTCGTTATTACTCTTTTCAAGCTTCTTTTGTTTCTACGATAGCTTACTTACTAATCTGTTCTCATGTTTTAATATCTGGACTGTGGTACAATGTATTATCATTAGGATTGGCTTTTCTATTCATAGTTGAGTTTGATCTCTGGTTGAACAAAGGTATAAAATGGCGTTGGTTTACCAGCGTAATACTTTTTACACTCGTTATATACACTCATCCATTGGGGTGGGTGGTGTGTTTTGGGGGAATAGTTGGGATGTTAGTTTTTAATCTCTTCGAAGAAAACAAAAATGTGGATTTTAAGAAGTATATTGGCATAGTTTTGTTGTTTATTTCTGTAATATCGCTTTCCTTTCCTCAATTTTCGTCCATCCTTGCTAAGTCACCTTGTTCGCTGAAGTTAGAACCCGGGTATGGTTTCAACCTGAGGGCGTTGTTGCCACCGATATGGGCTTGTCTTTTGGTTTTACCTGGTTTGTGTTACTGGAAAGAGATTAATTCTAAATTACTTTCTATCATTTTAGTTATAGCTGTATTGTCAGGTTTGATAATTATTAAAGCATTCTCTTTGTTTGCATTCGAATTCCCCGGCAAAAGCACTCTCGTGTGGTTTTCAAGCCGCTTCAGCATTGTTTACCGGGGTGTATACATACTGCTAATAGCACATTCGGTCGATGTTCTTCTAAGAAAAATGAAACAAAATAATTTACTTCATATTTTCAAAAAATCCCCAATTCATATTTTAACACTTTTGGGGATTATAATTTTCTGTCTATTTTTATTTAGAAAATACAGCTCGGTGAGTTGGTTTATTTCTGAAAAAAATATAAATTCTGCTGTTTTGCAGGATATGAAAGCAGCCTGGCAAGTTGCAGATGATAATATTGACTCAAATGAAACCCGGGTCTATTTACAAGATTTAGCATTTTATGCCAATATTCCTTATAGCGTATATGGAATTTATAAAGGCAATTATAATCCTACTCATATTGTTGGTTTGATGAGTTATTACACAGATTTAGCTCACGTTAACGGGTGGTGTTTTTATGCAGATGAATTTTCTAAAAGATATATAAATGATGGTGATGGCATAATGGGGTGCAAGTTTAACAAGCTAAAACCATCTAAAATTGATCGAGATATGAGACTGTTGAATTGTAAATTGTTAATAATAAAGAAAGATGACCTGGAAAACTTTCTGGATTCGAGATGCGAATTCCTTACTTGTATATACAGAGGGAAATATTTTAACGTCTACAGTCATAACACAATGTATCCGGCCTATGCATGGACAGGTGACATTTCTAACGGCTCTTTGCTGTCTTGCAAAAATCGATATGCAGGATTAGATTACATTATCAGTTCAGAGAAGGGCTATATTAAAGGGCAGGAAGTTACATTTTCTTTCTCTCATCGAGGCGGCTGGGAAGCATTTATTGAAGATGAGAAACTGGAAATATCAACGACCCCGGATATGTTAATGTCCGTTACTATTCCGAGGGATACCTCCGGGCCTGTCAATTTTAAATATAAGCAAAAGAATTTTTATTCGATATATTTTGTTTTATTCGGAATCTTGATTTTTTTATTTAGATTAGTATGTCATATGTTTTCAGAAACAAATGGTAAAAACCTGGTTAGCACAGACACTTGATTTTTCCAGTTTAGGCTCAAGCAAATTGTTCTTCCACGAGTTGTATACCAGCCACACCATACAGAAATTGATACTCTCAATCCTGTCAATCGTAACATTCAGGTCAAAATATCCATTACCATCATAATTTACACCTGACTTTCTTTCCTGGTTGCTTTCCCACAACACCGCCTCTTTGAGATTTTCTTTTTCCAATGCCATCCCTTATAACACCCTAAATCGACTTTACTTTCTTTAATCTAATATATAGAATAATCCAGCTAAAATCAATTGGCTAATGATAACTAATTGACGTTAAACCCTGGAAACAGAATAAGTGACTGAGGTTAAAAGAAAAAGCGTTAAAAAACTTATTAAGGTAAGTAAGGAAGTAATTCAAAAAAGCTGCCTTGAAAATGGCGCAATCATCGCTGCCGACTCGGATAAATTAGTTTATCCGTCTGCTGCCCAGGATTACAGATACGTCTGGATTCGAGACGCATCATATACGTGTATATCTGCGGACCTGCTGGGATTAAGGCAAATCCCGGAAAGGTTCTTCAACTGGTGTCTAAATAGGGCCGAAGGCTTTAAAAACACGGGTTTGTTTTATAACGCTTACAACACAAACGGCTCCATCACCGGCACATTAATATCACCTGCTGATGTAAAAATTTCTCTAAAAGCAAAAAACAGGTATATACATCTCATACATCACGGAACACAGTTTCAGCCGGACCAGAACGGCTCTTTGCTTATTGCAATAGGCCACCACATAAAACATTTTGGTATTGATGGCCTGTCTAAATTTAAAAAGCTGATAGAAACAACCGCCAACGGCCTTTCTAATTCCTGGAAGGCTAAAAGGTTTACACTACCTTATTTCGATTTATGGGAGGAAAGATGCATTCCTGTCTCGCAAAGAAGGTATCACACCTATTCTCTGGCTATGTGCATAGCCGGCCTGCGAACCGCAATTGAGCTGTTGGGTAAAAGAAAAAACTGGCTGCGAACAGAAAAAGAAATGTCAGGTGTTTTTAGCAATATTTATTCACACAGCGTAAATCTAATCCCTCGAACATACACTAAAGGCAAATCAGCCCAACACCGCGAAATCAGAAAAGACGATTTTCTGCCGGACGCTTCGCTTCTCGGATTAGTATACCCCTCAGCAATATTGTCCCCACTCGATGGCAAGATGAAGAAAACCATTGATGAAATAATAGAAAAAAACACAATAGCCAGTGGTGGCCTGTTAAGATATCCAGGGGACGTGTACTGTGGCGGAGTCCGAAATGGTCAAATCACTTTAACCGGTGCCGGTGCCTGGCCATTACTTAACTTCTGGATGACTATTTACTTCTGTCTCCGTAACGATAGAAAAAGCGCAGAGAAGTTCTTCAATTGGCCTTTGGCAAGAATAGATAAATACATCCCTGAGCAAATATTCACAAGCGGAACAAAGCCCTCCGTTTGCCCTCTCGTATGGTCCCATTCTATGTTTATAATAGCCGCAAAATTCCTCGGTTATATATAGTCAACTCGATACGCTTCCGCCAATACCTTTATCGGATGCGCAACCGTCGCCCCACTTATATGCTCTATCTGCATCTTGCAGGCGGCGCATTCGGTCAGGACATTTTTAACCGGCGATTTTTCAAGTGCCTCTTTTAACCTCGCAGCCATCTGCGATGAAAGCTCGTAATTTTTCTTGCTAAACCCGAATGTCCCGGCTATCCCGCAGCAGCCGGCATCAAGCTCATTTATTTCAAGGGAACAAAGTCTCCTCAAAAGCTCGACCCCCGCCCTTCCGCCGCCAATCGCATACAAATGACAAGGCCGATGATAAACAAAAGCCCGTTTCACAGAACTTTCAACTGGTTTTAATTTATTCTGCTCAAGCAAACTGAACAGATAGCTCATCAGTTCATACGTATTCTCCGAAACAAGCTGCGCATCTTCCCCGGCAACATAATACTTCAACTCTTGTTTCAGGCACATTGCCGCACTCGGTTCCGAGCATACAATCTTATATCCGTCTCGAACTGCCTTTGCCAGATGTTTTACACTATACGCCAAATCTCCGCGGGCACGCTTGACATTCCCATACACAATCGCCGGCAGCGGCACAGGCCGCTGCCTCGTCAGAATCACCTCGATATTGTTGTGCTGTAAAACCTCAAGCACTGCAAATCCCAGCTCGTGGTCGTTGTAATTTGCGTATGTATCCACAAAATAGGCTATCCTATCGACCGGTTTTTCAATCAGCTCAAAGGCCTCCAGATATTTCCGTCCCGCCGTCAGAAACGACCCACCCGCAAAAGCAGGCATACTCCTTCGCCTGTCTAATCCGCTGATTTTTTCCAGAAACCACTTGAAGACGGGTTGTCGCATAAAGAAATTCGAAATCGGCGCAAAAATACTGCCGGACATACTAAGATACCGGTTATGACTCAACGCCAGCTCTGCACGTCTCAGTCCCCGTCGTCTCACATATTCCGCTCGTGCCGCCGCCATCAACAGAGAAACATCGACCCCTGCCGGGCACTCCCGCGAGCACGCCTTGCAGTTCACACACAAATCCAGAAACTTCCTGAACTCCGGCGACTCGAAATCTTTCTTCTCCATCTGCCCCGTCGCCCACAAACGAAGTATATTAGTCTTCGCCCGCGAGCTGCCCAGCTCTTCGCCCACCGCCCGGAACACCGGGCACATCCGCAAATCGGTCTCTCTGCTCAGGCAAACTCCGCAGCCGCTGCATTGCTCAATTTCGGTGCGAAGTTCATCCTTTCCAAGATACAAATCCGTTTTAAGTCTTTCCTCCCGCCACTTATACCCTGCCCGCAAATTCCTGACCATAATATCGCCATCATCGTTGATGATTTTACCGGGATTCATCACTCCGTTGGGGTCGAACAGATTTTTAATCGTCCTCATTAGCTCATAACACTCATCGCCGTATTGCCGCCGCAAAAAGGCCGCCCTCACCAGACCGTCTGCGTGCTCACCGCTGACCGTCCCGCCCAGCGACCATGCAAGCTCGAACACATCGTTCGCCATCGCCCGCATCTTCTCCACATCGCCCGGCTCGCTCAAATCCAAATATGGCCGTATATGTAGCTCGCCGTCGCCAGCATGACCATAAAAAGACATCAAAATATCATAGCCTCTGCCGATTTCCTCCAGCCCCGAAATATACTCCGCCAGCCGTTTATTCCCGACAGAGACATCTTCGACAAACGGTATCGGATGTTTTCTGCCCTTTCGCCTCTCGAGCAGTGCCGCCGCATCCTTGCGCGATTTCCAAAGTTGTTTCTGTTGCGCCTGCTCAAAGATAATCCTTCGCCCGCACGCCAGCTCCCCGACCTTCGAATCAGTAGCTTCTATCTTTTCTCTCACCTGCTCCGCCGTTTCGTCGGTATGCTCGACCATAAGGATAGCAGCACTGCTCGCAGGCAAAATATCCCGATATTCAGGAAGTGCCTCAATCGCCATATCAATCAAAGTCCTGTCCATCAACTCACACGCCGACGCCCCGCTGTCGACAATAATCGGCACAGCTCGTGCCATCTTTTCAAACGAATCAAATTCGAGCTGCAGCAGCCCTTTCGCCTTCGGCACCGCAACCGTTCTTAGCTTGATTTTCGTAAAAATACCCAGCGTCCCCTCCGACCCTGCTAACAGCCGGGCCAAATCTATTTCCCCATTATGACAAATCCCCGCTATCGCATATCCGCTGCGATTTCGCTTTGTTTCCGGCAGCGCTTTTTCTATGACCGCATCTTTGCCTGAAAGAATAGATTTGCATCCTTTCGCAATTGTTGCAAGTTTCTCGTCCTCTTCTGACTCCGTATCGAAATTATTCCTGAACTCAGCCACACTGCCGTCAGCCAGGACCGCTTCAATACTCTCCACATAGTCGCCGATATAGCCGTATTCGAGTGAATGAGGGCCTGTCGCATTATTAGCCACACACCCGCCTACCGTTGCTCGATTACCGCTCGACGGGTCAGGCCCGATTTTTCTGCCGTATTCCGCCAGGCAATCATTCAAATCATCCAGCACCACACCGGGCTCACAAACCGCATTCGCACCGTCTTCTTCCACGCTGATAATCTTATTCATATACTGCCTCATATCGAAGACTATGCCTTTGCACAGCGACTCGCCTGCCACCCCGCTGCCCGCTCCGCGGGCGGCTACTGCTATACCATGGGCGCAGGCGTATTTAACAACAGCCGCCACGTCCGAAGCGTCACGAGGCACAACAATACATCCGGGAATTATCTGATAAATGCTGGCGTCGCTGGCGTATGCCGCCCTGTGTATTATGTCGGTGAAAACATCTCCTCGCACAACTTTGGCCAAATCGCCCGCCACGTCCTCGGCTCTTTCGTACATCGTTTTCGTTATTCCTCAAAATCTCGAGGCAGGAACTGGGCCTTTGAAATAGTCCCGCTTGCACGCAGAACTGCAAGGTCGTCATCACTGACCTGACCGGTGATAAACTGCTGAACTACAGGATGGGGATGATTACGAATATGCTCGGCATCGCCGTCGGCAATAATCCTGCCGTTATATAGCATAATGATTCTATCCGCTACCTTATATGCACTTGTCATATCGTGGGTAACTACAATCGTCGTCTCTCCGAGCTCTCTTTGAAGCTTTAAAATAAGTTCGTTGATTATATCTGCACGAATCGGGTCCAGCCCCGTTGTCGGCTCGTCATACAAAATCAATTCCGGGTCCAGCGCAATGGCCCTTGCCAATGCAACTCGCTTACGCTGACCGCCGGAAAGGTTCGCAGGATAATAATTCTGAAAACCGTCAAGACCAACCATTGCCAGTTTGGCCTTGACAACATCCTCGACCTGTCTCCAGTCTTTTATCCTGTAATGACGCATTATCGGAAACATTATATTCTCGGCAACGCTGAGACTATCAAACAGTGCCCCACCCTGGAAAAGAAAACCGTAATGGATTCGTATGCTATTCAATTCCCTTTCGGGCAGATTATCGATTCGCTTGTCCTTAAAATAAATCTCTCCCGAGCTTGGCCGAAGCAGCACTATGAAGTTCTTTATCAAAACAGTCTTGCCGCATCCGCTCGGCCCGATTACCACCGTAGTCTTTCCTCTCTCTATTGTCAGGGAAATATTATCCAGAACAATTTTGTTGCCGAACTTCTTGGTAAGATTCTTAACTACGATTATACCATTACCGTCATTGCCTGCTGCCTGATTATTCTTTTCGTTTTCTTCCACTTCTTCTTTTGCTTCTCTACTTTTTACTTTTGCATTTTTACTTTCTTACGATACCAGACTCTTCAAAGGCCAGAACGTATTGTAAAAAGCCTTGAATACCACTGCCAGTGCAAAATCCAGTGCCAGTATAGAGATAAAGCTGGCCACAAACGCCTCCGTGCATGCCTGACCTACCCCGTGCGCACCTTCCTTGCACGTGAAACCCTTATAACAGCTGATTACCGCAATAGCTACACCGAAGAAAAATCCCTTTACAACACCGACAACTACATCCCACAGCTCCACCCCCGATGCACTAAAGTTCCAATACCCCTGACTGTTAATCCCGAACTGAATGACCCCAATGAAATATCCGCCCAGTACACCAAGCAAATCCGCATAGATAATCAACGCCGGCGTAAGAAGCAGGCACGCCAGAAGCCGCGGTGCTACCAGATACCTTACAGGGTCTGTACCCACACTCCTGACCGCATCTATCTGCTCGGTAACATTCATCGTCCCTAATTCAGCCGTCAATGCTCCGCCGACCCGCCCTGCCAGCATCACCGCCGCAAGAACAGGACCTAACTCTTTCACAACTGAGATGTTAATTAAAACTCCCAGGTGTTCTTCGAGTCCCATACCCGCAAGCTGGTCGTATGCCTGGACCGCCAGTATCATACCTACGAACGCTCCCGTTATCATGACAATCGGCACACTTCGAACACCGATTATATTCATTTGCGTCCATATCAGAGAATACGATGTTGTCCTGCCTAGGCTCCAGCCGCATGCTTTTATCGCTCGCCAGACAAACCTGCCGAACTGGCCCATACTACTTACATCTTCTATTGCCCTTGCACCAATTGCCCCAATCATAATTTTCTCTCCAAAATCATCTGTTTCTCCGAAAGGCCGCTCACTTCGGCCGAGCCTCCCGTTATAAATCGTCCATTTTCAACAGTAAAAATAGTAATTTCCCATCCGTAACTCGTCAATCGAAAACTGAAAAACTCCCTCCCGCCGCCCGGGATTGCCGGTGTTTACCCCGTTTGATGCGTCGTTTGCTATCTCATCGGGGCGAGGAACGTTTAATTTTAACCGCTTGCAATCTCAATTCTGTTTAGCCCTGCCATCTCGATGGCAGGGTTTGTCATTACGAGGCAAAAGGCCGTGGCAATCTTAAAAATATTTAATCCGCCCTTTCACGGCGGGTTTATTTCTCTTGTCATTCCCGCGCAAGGCGGGAATCCATTTCGGTTAGCCCACAACTTTATGTTGTGGGTTGCCTTCTTTTCCTTTCGCAAACTTCCCTGCAGGCCCGCCCGCTGTAAATAAAACTGCAAACCGGGTAACTAATGCTCCTAAAAGAACATATCCCAAAATCACCTGCAATATCAAAAGCACGTGCCCCGCAATGCTCCCCTTGTTCGCATACATATCGCCGAACCCTA
>CAZCIR010000008.1:0-76926 GCA_964499145.1 uncultured Pirellulales bacterium
CTCATCCAAATCCAGACACCTGACCACCCCGGGCTCAACTTCTTTATAACGATAGCCGCTCTCCGGACATACCATAACACCGTTCGAATCCGGCTTTGGCAGACGTATCCCGTGTCGGCTCATCCATCCCATCTGCTCAGCCGGCACGCCTACCATCAGCGCATAATCCGGAACATCTTTAGCCACAACAGCACCGGCGGCTATAAAACAATAACATCCAAGTTCGATTCCACAGACAATAGTTGCATTCGCCCCGACAGTTGCCCCACGACGAAAGATTGTCTTTTCATAAAGGTTATGCCGAACAATCTGCGAACGGGGGTTTGTAACATTTGTCAGAACACACGACGGCCCAAGAAATACATCATCTTCAATAATCGTACCTGTATAAATTGAAACGTTATTTTGGACCTTCACATTATTGCCGATAACAACACCACTGGCGACATTGACATTCTGGCCGAATATGCACCTTTCACCAATCTTGACGTCTTTCATTATGTGTGAAAAATGCCATATTTTCGTTCCCTTACCTATCTCGCAAGGCTCATCAACATAAGCCGATTCGTGAACGAAATAATCTTTTTTCTGGCTCATTAAAAACTCTCCGGATTAACTGGCTCGCCGTTACTCTTTAATGACTTTTGTCCCGCTTCCAACACACGAACAACCCTCAGACCTTCGGTTCCATCACTGCGTATCGGCATTCCGTCAAGCACACAATCTATAAAATGCCTGCATTCCAGCGAAAGCGGCTCAACGCTGGGCACTTTCGGAATCACTATGTCACCGAAACGAAGCGATATTACTTCTGCATATGATGTAGTTATATCATGTTTTATTGCTGCACTCTTATCATAAATTCTGATTTTCTCCGTGGCCTCCATATCATCAAAGGTCACCATCTTCTCGGAGCCGACAACTGTCATCTTTCTAATTTTATGAGGGTCGAGCCAGCTGCAGTGGACATTCGCCATTTTGCCGTCTGCAAATTTAATTGTCGCAAAGACCACATCCTCAACATCCTTTTGCAGATAACATTGCCCCTGCGCAGCTACTGATATCGGCTCGGAGCCGAGCAAATAGCATATAATCGAAATATCGTGCGGGGCCAGCGACCACCATGCGTTCTCATTTTGACGAACAATACCCAGATTAACCCGCTGAGTATACATATAATACGGCTGGCCAAGCTGACCTTTATCTATCATTTCCTTAAGGTAATTGACTGCAGGGTGATATTCCAGCAGGTGGCCTACCATCAGTTTCAGCTTCTTACCTTTTGCGAGCTCAACCAGCATTTTCGCATCAACAGATTTTAAAGTCAACGGTTTCTCAACATAAGTATGCTTACCGGCCTCCAAAGACTTCCGTGCGATGTCAAAGTGCGTAGGCACTTCGGTTGCAATCGCTACCGCATTAATTTCGGTATCACTCAAAACCTCTTCCAGCTCTGCTGTTGTTACAATAGAAGGGAAACTCTTCTTTTGAGCAGCCAGCACTTTCTTGTTGAGGTCGCAGACGTATTTCAAACAGCACCTTTTGGCGGTGGCAAAATTGCGGACCAGGTTCTTACCCCAATATCCGGCGCCGACAACCGCCATCTTCAAAATATCCTCACTCATACCTATATTTCCTTTGTAATTGAAGAAAAAAACACTTCAGCAAAGCTTGACTGATTCACAGCTTCACTTATAATAAATACTCATTATAATAACCTTATATAGAGGTCTATGTGGCACAGACACAAACCGATAATCAGGATATCCCTGCCAGCCGAACGCCGAAGAAAGCCCCGCCTTCCGCCGGCAAAAAACAATCTCGAGTGCTATGGATAATTATTTTGGTTTTCATTATATTCGTAGTAGCTGTTTTTTTGACTCAACACAAGGAACCGATTCCCTGGATCGAAGATTACAACGCCGGCATTGAATTAGCAAAACAACAAAACAAACCTGCTTTACTTTGTTTTTTTAAACAGGGCACACGCTTTAGCTCAGATATGTGGCAAAAAGTTTACAACAAACCTGATGTCAAAAAGTATGTCGAGGCCAATTTCGTTCCAATTCTGATTGATGTAGATAAACAGCCCGAAATTGCCAAACGCTACAACGTTAACTATTATCCTACTCATTATGTCGAATATCCCGGCACTAATCAAATAAATGGTCCTTTCCTCGGTGCACACCGCTTATTCGAATTTATTCAAAAACCCCGAGATTTCGCTCAGAAAAACAATTCGCCACAATGAAAAAACGCCCTTTTTATTTCTCTAAATCCTTATGTGCGGTTTTCCCTATACCAGTCAATGGTTTCCTTAAGTCCCTCTTCGAAGCCGGTTTTCGCTTCGAAACCGAAATATTTTTTAGCTCTTGAAACATCCAGGCGTCGCCGTGGCTGACCATCCGGCTTGGAGCTGTCCCAGCGAATCTCGCCCTTAAAGCCGGTTATCTTTGCGATTTTTTCCACCAGTTCCTTTATTGTTATTTCAAATCCCGCCCCAATATTAACCGGCTCAGCACCATTATAATGCTCTGTTGCCAGCAGGATTCCCTCAGCAGCATCGGCTGCGTAGATGAACTCCCGCGAGACCCTGCCGGTGCCCCAGCAGTCAATATTGTCGGCGCCTGATTCGATTGCATCGACGCATTTTTTTATCAGCGCCGGTATTACGTGACTGCTCTTGGGATTGAAATTGTCGCCCGGGCCGTAGAGATTTACCGGCAATAAAAATATCGAATTAAAACCGTATTCGGCCCGGTAAGATTGTGATTGTACCAATAACATCTTCTTAGCTAATCCATACGGCGCATTAGTCTCCTCCGGGTATCCGTTCCAGATGTCGTCTTCCTTAAACGGCACCGGCGTAAATTTCGGATATGCGCAAACCGTACCGATTGCCACGAATTTTTCGATGTTATGAATTCGTCCCTGCTCTATTAACTGAATCCCCATCATCAGATTCTTGTAGAAAAACTCACCCGGGTGCTCACGATTAGCCCCGATACCGCCGACAACCGCTGCAAGGTGGATGACAATATCCGGCTTCATATTGTCGTACATCCGAACAACATCACCCATATTAACCAGGTCGTAGTCTTCAATTTTCGGCACTAAAATGCTCTTACAGCCCCGCTTTTGCAGTCCTTTGACAATAAATCCACCGAGGAAACCCGCCCCGCCGGTAACAACAACTCGTTTGTCTTCGAAAAAGCCGCTCATTACTGCCCCTTACTGTGGTCACTCAAAATCTTTTCATCCTCAGCAAGTTTCATATCAGCATCGGTCATCATTCTCGCAAGCCCTTTGAATGTCACCCTGGGCTGCCAGTTGAGAACCTTCCTGGATTTACTCGAATCGCCCAGTAAAAAATCAACTTCGGTCGGCCTGTAATATCGTGGGTCAACCTCAACATACTTCTGCCAGTCCAAATCAAGATAGCCGAACACCTCATCCAGAAACTGCCTCACTGAATGTGTCTGGCCCGTGGCGATAACATAATCATCGCTTATTTCCTGTTGCAGCATGAGCCACATCGTCTCGACATAATCACCTGCAAATCCCCAGTCACGTTTTGCATCCAGATTACCCAAATACAGCTTATCCTGCAATCCTAATTTGATTCGCGTTGCCGCTCGCGTGATTTTTCTTGTAACGAACGTCTCGCCGCGCCTCGGTGATTCGTGATTAAACAGGATTCCGTTGCAAGCAAACAGCCCGTATGCCTCTCGATAATTAACCGTCTGCCAAAAGCTATATACCTTTGCACAACCGTAAGGACTTCGCGGATAAAACGGCGTTTTCTCCGTTTGCGGCGTTTCTACAACCTTGCCGTACATCTCACTGCTGGATGCCTGATAAAACTTCACCGGCTTACTGCTTGAACGAATCGCCTCAAGCAGCCGAAGTGTCCCAAGTGCATCTACATTGGCTGTGTAGATAGGCGTATCAAAGCTAACCCGAACATGGCTTTGCGCACCGAGATTATACACCTCATCAGGCTTGATGTCATTTAGAATTGTTGACAAGCTCCCACCGTCGGTCAAATCACCATAAAGAAGTCTCAGCTCCGGCTGTTCATGAGGGTCCTTATACAAATGGTCTATTCTTCCCGTGTGAAACGACGAGCTTCGCCGTAAAATACCCCACACCTGATATCCTTTTTTCAGCAGAAATTCCGTAAGATACGAGCCGTCCTGCCCTGTAATACCGGTAATTAATGCTTTCTTCATAATTCTTACCTTTCCAACAACTTTTTGTTATTTCACCCGTTTGGAATTTTCTATAATCACCCGCAGCGCCTCGTCCAGACTTGTTTTAGGCCCCCAGCCGGTCATTTTTTTTATTCGTTCAAGATTCGGCACACGCCGCATCATATCCTCAATGGGCCTGCCGTAGGCCTGTTCGTATGACACGAATTCCTTTTTACTTTTGCTGTTCGTCATCTCGATTATTTTATCAGCAAGACTTTCGATGGCAATCTCTTCGCTGGAACCGATGTTATATACCTTTCCAGCGGCCTGCTCGCAGTTCATTAAACCTATGACCGCATCGATAAGGTCGTCCACATAACAAAAGCAGCGCCTTTGCTGGCCTGTGCCATATATCAAAAGCGGCTCATTCTTTAATGCCCTTTGAACAAAACGAGGCACTACCATTCCATATCGACCTGTTTGCCTGGGCCCGATTGTGTTAAAGAACCTGCCGATCACCACATCCAGGTTATACTGTTGACAGAAAGCCAAACCCAAAAATTCGTCTATCGCCTTACTGCAGGCGTATGACCATCGTGACATTCGTGTGCTGCCCAGCACAATATCGTCATCTTCGCAGAAGGGCACTATTTCGTTTTTTCCGTAGACTTCGCTGCTTGAAGCAATCAGGATTTTTCTGCCAAACTTATTGGCCGCCTCCAGCACCGTTTCAGTGCCTACAATATTGGTTTCTATCGTATGGACCGGCCTGTCAGCTATCAATTTGACACCGACAGCCGCAGCCAAGTGAAAGACCATATCGCATTGCTCTGTTAGGGTTTCCATCAACTCAGCATTATGGATATCGCCTTCGACAAAATCGAAGCAGGGATGCCCTCTGAAGCCTTCGATATTTGTTAAACTACCGGTGCTGAGATTATCAATAACAACTGCCTTATGCCCATCTTTCAGTAGTTGTTCCACCAGATGGGAGCCTATAAATCCTGCTCCGCCTGTAATAAGTCCTTTCATATAAGCCTTAGTAGTAAAGAATCAGCTTTCACAGACTCTGTCCCCGTCGGTTGCGCTGAAAAAAGCACATCCTAAGCATTGTGTCAAACTTTTTTGGGACATCCTCTTTATTGGAAGTCAGAGCAAACAAATTTGCTCGCTGGCTTTATTATATCATAAGTATCGACAGATAAAGGAGATAGCTTTAGTTGCGGACAAGCTCCCAATAAGTACTATCGGCCATTTTTTAATAAAAAACTATACGTGTTCCGTCGTCCATAAGTTCATAATACGCAGCTACAGGTAAAATCTAAAACACGGCTTTTTGATAGCCAAATCGAGCCGAAGAATATATTATTATCGGGCTTTTCTTAAACCCCTCTTATCTAATGCGCCTATCTCTCGCAAATTCGAAAAAAGAAATTGGGATGATATGACTTCTGTGGTAAATTCTTCTTTCGATTTTTACTTCCCGTAATATGAGCAATACGTCTTATCTGTTTCCCATACTGTTACGCAATGAAGCACTGCCTCGCCGAATTTGCCTGTCAGCCTCTCCCACGCAAAAGCTGCCAATTCCTCCACTGTCGGAATTGCTTCGGCAAAATACGGCACATCTGCGTTCAAATTCTTGTGGTCGACCGTTTTTATAAATTCTTCGTCCACTATTCTTTCGAAATCACCGATACAAAGATTATCCTTGCCTGCTGACTTCTTTATCGTAACCTCAACTATATAATTATGCCCATGACCAGCGGGGTTTGCGCATTTGCCGAAAATCTTCCGATTGCGTTCATCCGAAAAATCGTTGTTCCAAAGCTTGTGCGTCGCCGCAAATTCGAATTTCTCACTAAAATAACTCATTTTGCAATCTTCGCTGTCAATCTCTATCTTTCTAAAAGGATTCAGCGCCAGACTCAATCCTCTCAACCTTGCCGTCCCGAACTTATCGTCCAATTGTCCCCACGCCGATTTTAGAAGTTTTGTTATTTCGAAAAACCCGATATGCCTGCCCCGCCGAAAGTCTCTTCTTATCTGCTGAGCAAATATCGGCACAACGTATTCCTGCACATTTCTGTCAACATCGTTAACATTGACTACAAACCCTGTAGCCGGCTCAACCTCACCGACCAGCATAACAGACAATTCGAAAAATATTGACAGCCCTTCACCTGCCGGCCTGGATGCAAACGAATTAGAGCCAACACTGTCCTTGGGCAAAAAAGGATTAACCGAAAACCGCACTAACCTCGACAGTTTATGCATAAACAAAAAGCTATCTGTTGCCTTGGTGCATCAAGCTCATAATCTCACTTCGGCTTTTCGGGTCTTTCCTGAATATCCCGCGAAGCGACGAAGTCACCATCACCGAGCCGGGCTTCTTAATCCCCCGGATAGTCATACAACTGTGCGATGCTTCCAGCACCACCGCAACGCCTCGTGGCTCCAGGTTATTCATTATAAAATCAGCTATCTGGTTCGTAAGCTTTTCCTGGACCTGCAGCCGACGGGCAAAACAATCAACGATACGAGCCAGCTTGCTGACTCCAAGCACTACGCCTGCCGGAAGGTACGCAACATGAGCTGAGCCTATAAACGGCATTAAGTGATGTTCGCAAATACTGTAAAAAGGTATGTCGCGCAACAGCACTATCTCGTCATAGTTTTCGGAAAAAACACTGCTGAGATGTTGTTTGGGGTCCTCATCCATCCCCGCCAGCAGTTCGGCATACATCTTTGCCACCCGTGCCGGCGTCGCCTTTAGCCCCTCACGTTCAATGTCCTCACCCACAGCTAAAAGTATTTCCTTAACCGCCTTCTCAATCCTTTCAATATTTACTTTTGCCTTATTTCTCGAATGCATATTTTTACCTTCCCGCTTCGCCCGCGAAGCGAGGCGAGCTTACCTGGTAATATTCATAAGACAGGTCGTCAGCAGCCGCACGCCGAACCCGCTTGAGCCTTCCGTCGTATATTCCGTGGCCTTATCAAACATTTCCGTCCCCGCAATATCCAGGTGTGCCCATTTCTTCTCACCTGCAAATTGTTTTAAGAACGCCGCAGCCGTACACGCACCGCCCCATTTACTGCCGATATTCTTTAAATCCGCTATCTTGCTCTTCATCTCCTCTACGTACTCATCACCGCTGGGCATAGGCCAGACCTTCTCACCGCTTTCTTCCGCCGCCCTCTGCAATTGTTTTATCAGTTTCTCGTCGTTACCCATCAGCCCCGCCATATATTTACCAAGGGCGACTACACAGGCGCCGGTCAATGTTGCTATATCAATTATAACATCGCAGTTCTGCTTTGCAGCGTATGCAAGGGCGTCGCAGAGTACCATCCTTCCTTCAGCATCGGTGTTCAACACCTCGACAGTTTTACCGCTGAACGTGGTGATAATATCGCCGGGCCGGTAGCTCGTTCCGCTCGGTAAATTTTCTGCAGACGGAATTATCCCGAGAACATTGAGCGGAAGTTTTAATTCCGCCACCGCTTTCATTGTCCCCAAAACAGCAATCCCACCTGTTTTATCCAGCTTCATCTGGTCCATATGGGCGGCTCGCTTAATGCTAATCCCTCCGGAATCGAAAGTTATAGCCTTGCCAACCAGGGCAATTGTGGGCCGAGTCTTTGATGTTTTACCGGCTGGGCTATATTTCAAGATAATAAATCTGGGAGGACTCTTGGATCCAGAGCCGACTGCAAGCACTCCCCCCATCCCTTTTGCGGCTAATTGCTTTTCGTCAAAAACCGTGCAGGTAAGTCTACCTGATTCTTTTGCCATCCTTTTTGCTTCCGCTGCAAGCGCCGGTGGATTAATTATATTAGCCGGCCGATTCGCCAGTGTCCGTGCGTAACTTTGAGCTTTGCCGATGACAGCTCCGATATTCAACCCTTTGTCTAACTTTTTTATTTTCGCTGAATCAAAATCTATAACTTCAACGTTAAGCAAATCCAATCGCTCATCTTCGCTCTCAGTAACGAACTCATCGTAGAGATAGCTGCCGAAGTATGCGCCTTCTGCCATTGCCCTGCCCATCGCTGATAAATCAAATCGCCCATCGAACGCTCTATGCAACGCAAGGCTGACAGTCCCTGCTCTTATTTCTACTGACTTTTTTGCTGCGTTGGACGCCGCCCTGCGGACCGTATCAAGTGTCGCCTTCTTTCTCTCGCCCAGGCCAACCAGCAGAACCCTGCTGGCTCCTACTCCGCCGCTGCTGTAAACGACAACACTTGTCCCCTCTTTGCCTTTGAAATCACCCAGCTTAATCACTTCTTCGATTGCACCGTCAAGTTCCCTGTTAAGTTCACCGCTGGTTTTATCGAGCCTTTTAACATCAGAGAAAATCCCAACTGCAAGCAAATCTGTTTTACACCTGCTGAAATCAACCTTGCGCGCTTTTAGTACGACGTCAATAATTGCTTTCATTTTTACTAACCCCTGTTCTTTTTCCTTGTTCCTGTTCCTGATTCCTTACTTTTATTTTTAGCTCTGTATCTTAAATAGCTTTCAATGAAACCGTCAAGGTCTCCGTCCAGTACTGCATCCACATTGCCCGTCTGGGTATCTGTTCGATGGTCCTTGACCATTTGGTAAGGCTGCAGTACGTAGCTTCGTATCTGGTTTCCCCACGCTATTTCACCTTTATTGCCGTACAATTTTGCAAGCTCGTCGTCGCGTTTTTGCTGTTCGAGCATATATAGTTTGCTCTTCAGCATCTTTATTGCTTCAGCTCTGTTGCGATGCTGACTTCTGTCGTTCTGGCACTGGACCACAACACCCGTGGGTATATGTACAATTCTTACCGCCGAGCTTACTTTGTTGACATGCTGGCCGCCTGCGCCGCTTGCACGAAAGAATTCCAGCTTAAGGTCGTCTTCTTTTATCTCAATATCAGCATCCTCATCGTGTTCAGGTAAACAATCGACCGCTGCAAAGCTGGTATGTCGTCTTTTATTGGCGTCAAAAGGACTTATCCGCACCAGCCTGTGAACGCCTGTTTCGCAGGAAAGTCTGCCGAATGCAAATAGCCCGCTTACCTTCAGCGTCACTGACCGTACGCCTACCTCTTCACCGGGGGTAATATCAATCTCCTCGACCTTGTATTTTTTTGTTTCGAAATAGCGCGAATACATTCTAAGCAGCATATTGGCCCAGTCACAGCTTTCCGTCCCCCCGGCTCCCGCGTGAATGCTGAAAAAGCAGTTCTTCGAATCATCAGGGCCGCATAACAGCCCCTGTAGCTCGATTCGTCCGCATTGCTGCAGCAGTTCGGTAAAGTCATCTTCTATCTGTTCCAGCTCATCCTTATCCGACTCAGCCGCCGCCATATCGAACATCTCTGCCAAATCTTTAACCTCACGATGAAGTTCCTCCGCCGGTTCAATTATTGATTTAAGTGCACTTAATTGAGAAACCACTGACCGGGCCGAATCGGGATTATCCCAAAATCCGGTCTTGGCCATTTGCTTTTCCAGTCCCGCCAGTTGGGTCTTTTTGTTGGACAGGTCAAAGCCAGTCCCGGATTTTCTCGACCCGGGCCAACAACTCTGATATGGCTGATTTTAATTCTGCAGTTTCCATTATGTTTAGCCTCACATATTTGCCATAGTTGATTTTACAAACTGCTTTATATCACACTACATTGAGATATGCAACCGGATGTTCCTGCAGTTGAGACAGGCTCATTGAAACAAAAGCTGGCCGCCAAGGATACGGTTTACATCTCTTTTGATATCAGCTTCGGTAACAGGCCAGCCGGCGATGGCAATGTCAGAATACTTCTCCGCCAAGACCTCGGCGATAATCCTGCGGCAGTGCGACCATTTATAGATTAGCTGGTCGAGCACGCGAGCATCACTGTGTTGCGGTATCATAGTAAGCCCGAGAGTTTCGATGCGCTCAGCGGTTATTTCGCGAATGATGCTCGGATTATTCAAAAACCACCAGCAGCCAAAAACCACCAGGTTTTTGAACTTGCGTGCGGTAACGCACAGCTCATGCTGATTTTCACGTGAGAGCATCGTCACGAGCAATCTAACTTCCGGCCAGTCGCGGGCAAGTTTGGCTACCGTCCCGACATCGGCCTTTCCCACACCGTCGCCAGCCACCCTAAGCAGCGGATTCAACTGTCTTTTGACGCCAATCATCATCGCAAAGGGCAGCTTAAATTCACGTGCGACAGGCAGGACACATTCTAAAATCAATTTAGCCGTATCTGAACCATCCTCTATATTGAAATCCGGCGCCATTGAGGCCGCGATATATACCGGGTTCATTTTTTCAATCCAGGCTTTGAGAAAATCTTTGATTGTATTTATTACTTTTGTTTCTACTTTATCGCCCGTTATTTTGAAACCCTGATTACTCATTTCTTTACTGCATTGTTGGAAATTATAAAACAGACCGTCGATTCTAAGTGCAGCTTTGAATCGTTCGTCGGTGTTGCCGCCGTTGTCCCATACTGCCTGTTCTTGTTTATCGAAGGGGTCGTTCGTCATAATGGCGCTCTTAACATTGGCTGTTTTGAAGACCTTGTCGATGTATTCACTGGTTGAAACTTGTGCAAAATACCTGCGTATTTTATTGAGGTCTCTGCCGGTCGTATCCAGTTCCAGCTTGTTAAGGACCGTTACTACGCCGCGTGCGGCTTCGCTTATCGGTGAGTTATTTACAAAAATCTCATCCCAGATAAGTTCCGCCTGTTTCTGTTTCGGCATATTCCAGTAATCCTCGTAGTCCAAATCCGGCTTGTATCTGAACAGCTCTGCTACAAGGTAGTGATACGTCAGAAGCTCATCGATACCCCAGAGCAGCAAATCGCCGAAGTCCTCACTGTATATATGCGTATGAATGTCAGCTATCGGTGTCTCATCGATGATTTTTGTCACCTGCTCTTTGAGTTTCTTTAAGTCCATATTTATTGTCTCCACCGATTGCTCGTCAATTTTCAAGGATGTTTTGCTGTCAAGCCGTGTAAGTTGATGCCGCTGTTTGGCCGCCTCGGCCTGTCCAGTTTGTGTGGAAGAACTCACCGCGAGGTTTATCAACACGTTCATAAGTATGGGCGCCGAAATAGTCACGCTGGGCCTGTAGTAAGTTAGCCGGCAGTCGTTCATTACGATAACCGTCGTAATAAGCCAAAGCAGCGCTTATGGCCGGCATCGGAATACCCATTTCCACCGCAGTGGTAACCACTTCTCGCCACGATGGCTGGGCCTTCTCTACGGCTTCTTTAAAGAACGGGTCGAGCAGCAAATTTACCAAACCGGGATTTTTATCGAATGCCTCTTTTATCTTTCCGAGAAAGGCCGAGCGAATAATGCAGCCGCCCCGCCACATCAAGGCTACGCCCCCATAGTTGAGATTCCAGCTATATTCTTTGGCAGCGGCTCGCATAAGCTGGTAGCCCTGCGCATAGCTGACAATCTTGGAGGCATACAATGCTTGACGTAAGTTTTCGATAAACGCATTCTTATCGCCTTTAAACTCCGGTTTCGGACCGGTCAGGACCTTTGAAGCCTTGACACGTTCTTCTTTAAGCGCTGAAAGACATCTCGCAAAAACCGCTTCGCCAATCAACGTCAGAGGTTGACCCGCATCTAAGGCCGCTATTGCGGCCCACTTGCCTGTGCCCTTTTGGCCGGCCGTGTCGAGAATCAGGTCTATTACTTCGCCACCATCCTCATCTTTATATCCAAGAATATCACGCGTAATCTCAATCAAATAAGAATCAAGCTCGCCTTTATTCCATTCAGTGAATACTTCATGCATTTGCTGATTCGACAAACCGAGCCCTTTCTTCATCATCTGATAGGTCTCACAAATCATCTGCATATCGCCGTATTCGATGCCGTTATGAGTCATTTTAACGAAGTGTCCTGCTCCGTTTTCCCCGACCCACTCACAGCACGGGCTGCCGTCATCTGTCTTGGCGCATATTGACTGGAATATGGGTTTCACATGTTCCCAGGCCTTCGGCGAGCCGCCCGGCATCATCGATGGCCCTCGCAGTGCCCCTTCTTCTCCACCGGAAACGCCGGTGCCGATATACAGCTTTCCTTTACTCTCGACATACTGTGTCCTTCGAATAGTATCTGGGAAATGGCTGTTGCCGCCGTCTATTATGATATCGCCGTTTTCAAGATGAGGCAGAATCAGCTCGATAAAATCATCGACCGGCTTGCCGGCCTTTACCATTAGCATAATTTTACGGGGTGTTTTCAAAGAAGCTACAAGTTCTTCGATTGTTTTACAGCCGATGATGTTTTTGCCTTTTGCCCGACCGTTTATGAAATTATCTACTTTCGAAACGGTGCGATTAAAGCAGGCCACTGTAAAGCCTTTGCTTTCCATATTAAGTATGAGGTTTTCACCCATTACCGCCAGACCTACAAGCCCGATATCTGCACTTGCCATTTTTTACTACTCCTTCAAATTGCTGTTTCTAAGTTATGAATTCTTAAACCTGTCTTTAAAAGACCACAATCCCAGAGAAGGATTCGAAATAAAGTATATCTGTTCACCATCACTTAAAGTATTTACCCCGTTCTGCATTTTTTTCGGGTCGTATTTTCCCATCGTTTGTCGAAGGTCTGCATATTCGAAGTTCACAGCTTCTATTTCTTCACGTTTCATCTTTCCCGGACAGTAGGTAATTTTAAATCTGCCTTCGGAAGATCCGTGTATCAGATGTGCAGCGGCGCTGAGATTCTCTTTCAGGTCATCGTTATCTTTTACCAGTTCGAGTACTTTCGGCGTTCCTACATAGCCGTATTTTCTTATAAGTTTATCAATTTGCGCATCTTCACCGAACTCAGCCAGCCCCGGCGCCAAAACAATCAGCTCCCCGCCGTCGGCTATCGCCATACGTGTCCGGTATATACTTTTGTTTCCAAGCCAGGTACTTTTATACTCCGTCGGTTCCAGATATACCACAACTTTTTCGAGCGGCTCATCCAGCATCTGAAAGTTTACCTCGCCAGAAAGTTCCGCCGCAAGGTTGAAACACTCGATATCGTCTCCTATAAACAGCCCCCGCGTCTTGAGCTGATTATCATCCGTAGCACCTATAACCGTGTGAACATATACAATAGGCAAGTCCTTTGCAAAATGGTCCGAAGCGTAATTTATAACGCGTCTTACCGGCGTATCTGCCCTGCCCATTAACCTTTCCATCCCATACACTGCCCCGAGAAAATGGCTTTTATTTATCCCTTCGGCGCCGCCTGTGCCGACAAGAATATTTTTGTTATAGCTGGCCATTCCGATGACTTCGTGAGGGACTACCTGCCCGATGGATAATATCAGGTCGAAGTCGCCTTCGACGATAAGTTTATTGACCTGGGCGGGCCAGCTGTAGTTTACCAAACCCCCGCTTACCTTCTTAACATACTCAGCAGGAACTTCGCCGAGCGTGACCAAATCACCACGGAAATTATGCTCTCGAAAAATACTCCGGGGCGTTTCTGAAAACATCCCTGTGATTTCATCATTTGTCATCGGGTAATGTGTCCCAGTCGCCGGCAAAATATCCGTTAGTTTGTCGCCGTAATATTTCCACGCCATCTGCGTTAGCTCACCGGCGCGGGAATGAAATCGAGTAATATCAGGCGGGATCGCCAGGACTTTTTTTCTCTGCCCGATTTTTTCAAGTGCCGTATAGAGACCGTCCCGCAGGTCTCGTGAAGTTAGGTCGTCCGCTTTATGTCCCCGCTTGAAATACAGCACTTTTCTATCTTTCCCAGGGTGGTTTCTCGGGCAGATACCCGTCAAATTCGACGATTACTTTTGCTTCATAATCACCGGCATATTGACCGTTGATAAATTTGTCGAACGCTTCATCGTGAAATCTCTTCCACGATTCGACCTCGTTACCCGGGTTAATCGGATAAAACAGGGCGTCGTTGGCCTTGGCTGCCTTCATATCTCCCGGCGCATCGCCGACCATAAGAATATGGTTCTTTTCGTATTTGCCTTTTGTTGCGAAATTAAGGTGTTCTGCCTTTTTGCCCATCTCCTGGCCGGCTATTACCTGTACGTATTTGGCAATGTCGTGTTCTTCCCACTCGCGTTTAAGCGCCTCGCCGGGCGTAGCCGATACCACAACAACGTCGGCCTGCGGCGCGATTTTTTCCAGACTCTCGCGCACGAATGGAAATGGCGGCATACCCTTGACGGTTTCACCGATGGCCCAGTTGACTCGCTCGCTCCACGCAAGCGCAAGTTCCAGCTCACGTTTGGCCAGTGGTTCTTTAGCCTGACCAATCGCCTTTTTTAGACCGTCATTACTCAGCAGACTATTAGAGTCATCGACCCAGGCGAAGTAGTGCGGGTATTGCGGAACCTTAAATCCTCTTGCCTTGGTCATTGGATGATTAGGCAGCAGTTCCGCTATGATTCGCTTGGCTGTTTTATGCCGGTTGGCGCCGCGGGTCTTACTGAACAAATCCGCAAAGTCTTTGCATTCGCGTGCCGCCTGCGCTACCGGCTGTAGGCCGAAATACGCTATCAGCCAGGGGCAGAAGCATTCCCGCTGTTTAATTCCCATCGTATCGAACGCACATCCATCCGAGTCGATACCGACAAAAAAGTCGTATTTCGGCTGAAATTCTTTCAACTCTTTTGCTGGGTCACTCATCGTGTTCTCCTATAAAATCACAAGTCCTTTTGACAGACATAGTTAGCGTCGCCGTTTTGAGCAGCATTGTCGAGGCCAAACGAGTCAAATTAATATTTTTACAATCTTTCCCCCTCATAATCAAGTATTTTTACATCTACCCTGAGCTTTATCAGTGGCTCACCGTTCGAAACTTTTTATTTAACTTTTCTGATTTTTGCTCTGTAGATTTGCCTTTTACATTTTAATTTTTAACTTATCTTTTCATTGTGGCCTCCACCACCACTGCGCGAATTTCCCATTTACTCTCTGGCTAAACTTTGCCGCGCAATCAGCTTGCATTTTCAATATGGGCTTGCTACTCTATATACAAACCTGGCTTGCCGGTAAAGACATGCTGGCTATGACTTTTATAGGATTATTTTATGCCATTTAATACTTTTGGTCTTTCCGATCCGCTGGTGCAGGGTATTCTTGCCGCTGGCTACACCGCCCCAACCGAAGTTCAATCACAAGCGATTCCAGCCGCAATCGCCGGCAAAGACATCATCGGCTGCGCACAGACCGGAACCGGAAAAACCGCCGCCTTTGTCCTGCCAATCTTGAACCGCCTCTCACACGAGCCTCCGCCAAAAAGAAGATTTGTCCGCTCCCTTATCCTTACGCCGACACGTGAGCTGGCTCTGCAAATCGAAAAGTCCATTCTCCGATATGGCCGTTTCCTGAATTTACGAACCCTCACCATTTATGGCGGCGTCAATATCAAGGGGCAGTTTAACGCGCTTCATCGCGGCGTCGACATCGTTGTCGCAACCCCAGGCCGGCTCCTCGACCATATGCAACGGCGAACCATAAACCTCAGGCGTGTCGAGGTCTTAATTCTCGATGAGGCAGACAGAATGCTCGATATGGGTTTCATCAGAGACGTCCGAAAAATCATCGCTGCTCTGCCCAAAAATCGTCAGACTATGCTATTCTCCGCCACCGTAACTCCGGAAATAAGCTCACTCGCCGCCGGCGTCCAGAAATCACCTCTGATGATTCAGATTGGCAGGCCCAGAAACCCAATCGATACAATCACCCAGCACGTCTATCTCGTCGAGAAAGAGCGGAAAATCAGCTTTCTCTTGCACCTCCTCCAGGATGGCCAGCTCTCCAGCGTCCTGATCTTCTCTCGAACCAAGTACGGCGCAGACAGAATTCAACGGTACCTCGAACGGGCGGACATCGTCTCGGTGGCCATCCACTCAAGTCTAAACCAGAACCAGCGGGAACGTGCAATGGACGGCTTCAAAACCGGAAAATACCGCGTTATGGTTGCTACTGATATTGCCTCTCGAGGAATCGACGTCACGGACATCTCCCACGTTATCAATTTCGATGTCCCTACATTCCCCGAAGACTATATTCATCGCATCGGCCGCACCGGCCGGGCAGAAGCCACAGGTGATGCGATTACCTTCGTTTCACGAGATGAGCACAACTACCTTCGTCGAATTGAAAAATTCATTGGCCGTGAATTTACTCCCGTGGAATGCCCCGGCTTTACCTACACCAAACCCCACACCTCAAAGCCGCTCTTGGGGATGCACAGGGGAAAGTTTTCAACTGCCGGAAAAAGGTCGCGTTTTGCTTCTCGCCGCCCGCGACGCAGACGTTAATCACGCAATCCTCCACTTTCTATTTTCTATTCCGGTTGGGGGTTAGGTTAGGCAGCAGGAGGGACGATGGACCTACTTGGCTTTAGCTTCATTAACCTTAACCGTGTAACCACCGCAATCTTTCCCATTCAGTGCGGCTATTGATGTTTGAGCCTCAGCATCATTGCTCATCACGACAAAACCGTAACCCTTGCTCCTGCCGGTCTCGCGGTCAATGATTATATAAGCTTTCTCAACTGTTCCGAACATTGAAAACAATGCTTCTAAGCTTGCATTGTCTGCTTCAGGACTCATATTACCGACATACACTTTTTTACCCATTACTATTCTCCATTTGGGTTTCTCTATGCTCCAAAAGGGAGCTATTATACCTTAAATCTGTGAAACTCCAAGAAGATATTGCGTTTCCTCATCACTTAGCCCCCTGCATTGCAGGGGATTACTCTAACTGAGGTTGCTTAAAAGTGGGCACGGCTTGTATGAGCTGGTCAAAGTGTCCTGAACCCTCGATGAACCGGACTTGGCAGGTCAAAAACGCAGGGCAAAATAAAAAAGGCCCCGACTTGTGTCGAGGCCCTTGGTTTTTAGGCATCTTGCTTTGGATTAACTGGCGATTACATTCATCGCACAAGGCCCTTTTTTGCCCTCTCCGACCTCGAATTCAACCTGCTGGCCTTCATCAAGATTGGCGTAACCGGTGCCCTTGATTTCCGAATGATGAACGAACAAATCCTTGCCGCCGTCAGCCGGGCTGATAAATCCAAAACCTTTACTGCTGTTAAACCATTTTACTGTTCCTGTACTCACTAAAAGCTCCTTTGGCCTCTAATTGGCCGTAAAATCTGCCTCTCGTATTGTTTAAGAGATTATTCCTGAGAGGCGTGAGAATAAACCCAACTGGCAGGCATTATACCACCCCGCCACTCGAAATACAATTAAAATAAAAAATAATTATATTAAATAATTTCGGTCATCTGCCTACTGCTCACCTGCTCCACTGTTCACCCATTCTCCGCTTCGGCTATCTCATCGGGGCGAGGTTCGCTTGATGTTTATCTTCGAGATACGCTTCACGAGATACGCTTCACGAGATACGAGATACGATATTTGAGATACGCTTCAGAGTTTACCCCGTGAGATGTGTCTTTTACTATCTCATCGGGGCTTCACGAGATACGATATCATTGCCAGAGAGTATATCTTTTGTCTTGAAATAAATGATTGTTCCTTCGCCTCCTCGTCCTCGACTCTCGCTGCTATGGTATCGCTGTCGAGGTCGTGCTTCATCCTGCCAAATGCCGCAACGACCGATTTTACCTGTAAAGTGAATTCCTGCCGTGCTGCATAGGAGGCTTTCTTGACAATTGCGGCGTGTTTTGGGATACTGAGTAGCTGAGTATTTTAGCAGTGTTAGTTTAGGAACCGGCGCAGTACGCATGAAAGCATCTGAAATGAAAAGAGCCCAGGCCATCAAGGTTGACGGCAAGCTCTACACTATCGTTGATTTCGAACACGTCAAGCTCGGCAAGGGTGGGGCGGTCTATCAGACCAAAATAAAAAGCATTGCCGACGGCTCTATCCAGAATATCCGTGTCCGCTCCGAAGAGATTCTCGAAGAGGTCGAGCTCCAAAAAAAGTCCTACGAATACCTCTATTCGAACGCTTCAGAGCACGTACTTATGGATTTACAGACTTTCGACCAGATTACCCTCAATGACGCTGTTTTTGGCGACTCCCTGAAATACCTCAAGCCGAATATGCAGGTAGTAATAGATTCGTATGAGGAAAAGCCCGTCCTAATAACGCTGCCGAACACCGTCGATTTGACTATCGTCGATACGGCCCCGGAAATCAAAGGTGCAACCGCACAAAGCCAGACTAAACCGGCAACTCTCGAGACAGGTATAGTCGTGCAGGTGCCCGCGTTTGTCAGGCAGGGCGAGCTCATTCGCGTCGATACCCGCACAGGCCTCTACGTCACTCGCGTTAAACAATAAATACTCTCCCTGTCATCCCGACCGAAGTGGAGGGATCTGGCCATCGAATTAAATATTACCGCACCGCAATTTATAACGCCGGTCACATAGCCACGACAGTAATGGAGTGGCAATTTTTCCGCAATTTGACATACGCTTCACGAGATACGATATTTGAGATACGCACGACTCAATACGAAACCGTTGCTTGCCCCACCTGCCGAAATTCTACATTCTCAACTATCAGTTCTAAATTCCCTTCAGTTATCTCATCGGGATTCGGAGCCAATTTTACCCCCAACTGAAAACAATGTTGCTTTTGGCACAATTCCTTCATAAAATCAGTTCCGTAATTTCTATGTTAAAAGCGCTGGAAAAAAGTGAAGAGCTATGAATGAAAAGCAAAACAGGAGAGAATTTCTCAAAAAGAGCCTCACAACAGGAACTGGTTTCGTCATAGGTTGCAGCATCTTATCCGGCTGTGCTGCACAAAACGGCAAAAAGGACATAACCGCTCCTGCTGCGGACGCTGGCGAAGATTACAGTCAGCTTGCCTATTGCTGCATAAACTGCTCCGCATGCGACCTTTTCATCGCTACACGCGACAACAACGATGAATTAAGGGAAAAAACGGCGGAGAAATGGGAAATGTACAAAGCAAAAGACTTCAAGCTGGAAAATTTTTACTGCTACGGCTGCAAGACGAAGAAACCGGGATACTTCAAAGAAGGCTGCTCTGTTAAAAAATGTGTCATACAAAAAGGCCTTTCCAACTGTGCCCACTGCGACAGCTTTGAGTCTTGTGATAAAAAACTCTGGACTCAGCTGCCCTGGCTGAAGGAAAAGGTAATAGGAATGAGGGCAAAACTTCGCTCTTAAAACACTCCCGCCCTTCTCAGTCTCCGGAAATTTATCCTGTGGACAACAGCAACTATGTGTGTCTTGCCTTACTGCAAGAGAGTTGACGTTGACTTTCCACCTGTCCCCGCCATACTGAATCCCTATGAAAAAGCTGGAGCGCCTGAGAATATCTACGCGGAGTCTGGCGATTTAACGATACCGATATAGTTTTATCAGTTGAACGCTGTATCGTTCATTCGGCAGACGCAGGTGTCTGCCCTGATGACTCTGGTCGCCGTTGAGCCAAAGCTCTGTTTTCCATCGTCCCTTGACAAACCTCCCCTCACGAATCGAACCGATGCCGGCTGTTTGGTCGCCGGACGCACTCACGGCGAAAGTAATTACCATCCCCTTGCCGGCTATGACATACTCGTCAGGCCCTGTCGAAATTATGATTCCGCCTGCCAGCGGCCAGGTCTCGGCATCTTTGTCCCCACCTGACCAGCCCCACGTATAATCATGTTTGACATTAAGAATATATCCGCCCAGCTTCAATTCAGCGGTTTGATTATCCTTATCAAGCACAACGCCAGCCGTCACACCTTTGCCCTGTCTTTCCAGAATCAGCGGCGACAACTGCGAAAGCACATCATAGGCCTGGGCAAGTTCACAGTCAGGCCGGACTATCCACTCTATTGCAAAAGGCGAAAACCCCATCGCGTCGTGACAACCTATGGCGTAAAAAGCATTGACCGGATTCTCAGATCCTCTGCCAACCTCAGGTATGAATAATGGATTGCCGGACCGATGGTATTTCACACACCACTCTCTGAAATTCGGAAAGTAAATGTCCGGCGCAATAAAATCAATCTCCGGCCCGCCTGCCCGCCAGACGTCCATCAAATGAGGCAAAGGCCCCGCGCTCGGGTATTGCCCAGGCTTATAATTCGGCCGAATCAACGCCGCGTTGGTAAACATCGCCAACGAATATTCCGCCTTGCCCGCTGCCGCCACCTGCCCGATGTAACGAGCGTAATACCACGCCATAAAAATCTCGTCAGTCGTCAGCCCCCCACCAAATATCTCTTCCCACGTCCCAGACGTCTTGAAACCATTCACCTTCCACACCTCGCTAAACTCCGGCATGAGCTCCCCTTTGTTCTCCTGTAGATAATCCATTAGCTCTTTAGGCACCGGCTTAACAAACTGCTCGTTCGCCGCAGCGCAATGGTCTCGTGCTTCGGGTATCATCCCCGGCTCATTCTCAACCTGCACTATAATCACCGTTTGTTTCTTTCCGTCAACCTTGCGAATATGCTTCATCAATGCCGCAAAAGCACGAGCATCGGCCCGCAGGTTTTCATCGCTAAAGGCCGTCAGTATCTCCATCCCCTTGCCGTTTTTGCCCCGGGCCCGTGGAAACCGCTCAATATCTGTTTTGACCCAGTAAGGTGTATAACAGGACATACTATTCTTCCAGCTTCCAAACCACAGCAAAATCAGTCGTAAATTGTGCCTTCTCGCGTCGCGTATAAGACCGTCAAGCAGCGTAAAGTCAAACCTGCCCTCCTCCGGCTCAATCAAATCCCAGTAAACTGGCATCAACACAGTATTAAGATTCGCCTCGGCAAGCTTTGGCCATATCGGCTTCATATTCTCAATACTCGACGCCGTGGAGTTGCCCAGTTCTCCGCCGAGTATCAAAAACGGCTTGCCATCCACAATCAACTGCTTTGCATTCCCCTGAATCCGTAAATGAGGCGTTCGGTTCTTCTTTTCACCGGTACCCGCCGCCCTGCAGCACCCGTCAACCAAACACAAAACCGCCGCGCTTGCCAGCAACAAAAATCTCTTCTCTGCCTTCAGCATGATTTCTCCTTAAATTACCAGCTATAACCTAAGCCCAGCCGCCCCTTCCGTCAATACTTAAATGCCCCCTTAGCGCAGCGAAGCTCAAAAGACCAGCGAAATCTTCTGAGGATTCAGTTATAAAACTTCTAACGACCTTGGTCAGTCGCGACGCGTCAGTGGCGTCGAACTGAATCACGATGTTATGCTTTGCATATATTAATGAACTGATTTAAGACTCTTGCTGCCTCACCTATTGGGAACTCCATAGTATCGCCCCATTCAGGCGATTCCTCACCTTGATGATTGATTATGATACAGTCATAATCATTGCGCTGGGCGAATACTTTTGGAGCCTTCTTAGCTCTGCCTTGTATTTTCTCATCAGTCGCATTATCAAAGCCTGCCTTTCGGCGTGAAAGCATACGAGAAAGCATTTCCTTTTCAATCACATTCTCCCATGTATCACCAGAGTCTAAGCATCTTGTCTGAAGCTCATTATTAGAGAGAGGTGCAAAAAAGACTTTAACAAGCTGCAGTTTACCTCTGTTAAGATCATCATACATATTTTCATTCAACCATTTGATAATCATGTCACGCCAGTTTATGTCAAGTTCACACCATAAGATGCCGTTGGCTTTAAGTTTGTCAGTAATTTCCGCAATAGTATCTATTCCTTGTATATCTCCACCTGTTATTTCAACTACTAGGTATGTTTTAGGTGATTCATCAGCGGCTGTTTTTATTTCATCACGGGTTTTAAACCACCACGGATTGCCTTGAGATTCTCCATCCCTCATCTTCCGGCTGGTTGAAATGATTACGCGCTGAAAGTTAATGTTGAGTATTGAAGCAAGGGCTTCTAATTTTGATTTAACTTTACTTTTAGCCATTGCTGAAGGACCTGAGACAAATACTATTTTACTCATTTATATTCCCTTCTGATTGATTCGGCATAACGCACGTGGTCAATAGCGACCCGCTGGCGTCTTCCTGAATCACCATGTTAGTGGTCGTTATGCTGATGATTCCAGATAGTTTACTGGATCTGACATCTTGTTCTTCTTCACACAATTTCGTTCGGCGTTCTATGTTGGATGTTCGACGTTCTGCGTTCATTTCCTGACTTTTAACATCATTCCCGCAAAGGCGGCAGTTCAGAACCTGAACGCTACACACCGTCCACTCTTTTTTACTATTTTCCCCCTCTAAATTCAACACCTAAATGGCATAGGCCATACCTTGTTTTCAGTATAAAAAATGCGTATGCAAAAGATTTTCTTGATTTTAGATAAGTGATGGAATAAAATGATTGTGCACCCTTCAAGGCATAAATATTCGGATGATTACAGGCAAATGAGAAATAGAGGACGCTTATTTCTGCTGCTTTGTGGAATTTTATCAATTCTGGTGTCTGCTGGTGTTAGCTCTGAGCCAGTAGTTGAATGGGAAAAGACATTCGGCGGAAGCGGTTCTGACTGGGGTGATTCGGTTCAGCAGACATCCGATGGAGGATACATAATTTCAGGGTTTTCTTACCCCTACGGCTCTGTTTCCTGTGATGTTTATCTTGTAAAGACTGATTCAGGCGGCAATTGGCTCTGGCAAAATAATTTCGGCATAAGCGATGTAGACCAAGGCAAATCTGTTCAGCAGACATCCGACGGCGGATATATAATTGCAGGGTACACTTATTCCTATGCCGCTGATTCCGCTGACGTTTATCTTGTAAAGACCAATTCGGCTGGAAATCGCATCTGGCAAAAGACCTTCGGCGGTACTGATTTTGAGAAAGGCAGTTCAGTTCAGCAGACTTCCGACAATGGTTATATAATTACAGGGTACACCTTCTCCTACGGTGCTAATCCACCTAATGTTTATCTTATAAAGGCCGACTCGGGCGGCAATTCACAATGGGAAAAGACCCTTGGCAGAAGCGTCGGCGACTATGGCTCTTCGGTTCAGCTGACATCCGACGGCGGTTATATAATTACAGGGATAACTTACGCCTATGGTACTGGCGGTGATGTTTATCTTGTAAAGACCGACTCGGGCGGCAATTTACAATGGGAAAAAACCTTCGGCGGAAGCAGTAATGAATATGGCGAGTCGGTTCAGCAAACATCCAACAGTGGATACATAATCGCAGGGAGTACCTACTCCTACGGCGCTGGCTCATCTGATGTTTATCTGGTCAAACTTTCTCCCGAACCGCTGACTGCAGACCTCGATACTGATGGCGATGTGGACTTTGTTGATTACGCCATCTTTGCCAATAACTGGATGAATCAAAATTGCGCTGAGCCAAACTAGTGCTCCGGTGCCGACCTTAATAAAAGCGGTTCTGTGGACTTGTATGACTTAGGTAAATTTTCCGAATACTGGCTTGTAGGCACATCTCCTTAGACTAACGCCAAAATTTCACGGCTTTCTGTATATTTTTGATTTTTGATTTGTAGTTTTGCTTTTTACATTTTGATTTTAATGTATCTTCTCATCACTGCGGTCTCTGTGTGCTCCGCGGTAAAATTTCAATCAAAAACGGGGGTACCTGTTGAGAAAAATCAAACTTTTTCAAATTTTTTTAATTCCTTTATTTACAACCACTTACAGGATTTTCTCTCTCTAAAAATCCCCGATTTTTCAAATCAAACCCACGGGTCCCTCCTATTGTAGAGAAAGAGTCTTTTTCAAGACGTTGTGAATAAGGTCAATAATCAATAATCAGTTATCAATAATCAATAAAAAGGGGAGGTGCCAATGCCGTCTGGATAAAGTTGAATAAAATGTAAAATCTCGTTTAGTTAGATTGGATTATCCGTTTAAAAAACTTCGGATTTATCTTCGTAGGTTCTTTGCGCCGAGGGAAAAATCAATCAGAAATGAACAAAATATGCGAAACAAAGCCAATTTAGGACAAAATCAAATTTTTATAACCTCAATGAAAACAACGTATTATATCGAAAAATTGAAATTGGACATTTGGTCAAAACGAACCCAAAACGAACCCAATCGAACCCAATTTCAAAACGGTTATACCCCGCCGAAAGCCGAAAATCCGCCATCTATGGGAACAACAATGCCTGTAACGAATTTCGCCGCATCGCTTAACAGCCAGATAACGGTTCCAACCAGCTCTTCCGCTTCGCCGAACCTTCCCATCGGAGTATGTTCTATTATTGTTTTACCTCTGCCGGTCAGTTCACCGCTCTTTTCATCGGTTAATAGGAACCGGTTTTGCTCAGTGAGAAAAAAGCCTGGCGCAATCGCATTAACGCGAATATTTTTCGAATAATTCTGGCACATATGTACTGCAAGCCAATACGTAAAATTATTAACTGCCGCCTTGGCGGCCGAGTAGCCCGACACCTTGGTCAAAGGCCGAATCGCACTCATACTGGAGGTATTTAATATGATACCCTTGTCTCTCTCGGCCATCTCTTTTCCGAAGACCTGTGTCGCCAGCAAAGTGCCGATGAAATTCAGCTCGAACACAAAACGAATAGCGTCCGGTGGCAAATCGAAAAATGGCAGCTCCGCTGAAGTGGTGGCCTCCTTCTTATTGCCACCCGCCCCGTTAATCAGAATATCTACCTTGCCGAACTCGGCTTTAACCTTTTCTCTGGCAGCTTCTAAGCTGTCTTTATTGAGCACATCGCATTTAACCGCCATCCCCTCGCCTCCATCGGCCTTGATGTCGTCGGCAACTTTGACAGCAGCGTCTTCTCTTAAATCCAGCACGGCAACTTTCGCTCCCGCCTTAGCCAGTGCCCTGGCCATCGTCCCGCACAAAATACCGCCGGCCCCTGTAATCACAGTTACTTTGCCTGTCAGGTCAAATAATTCTTTCATTTCACTTTCCCCTTTATGGGTAACCCATAAAAATAGGTTTTATATGCCGTTCGTAAATATTTTCCATCACATTTTGCGAGATTATTCTCTCATATTTTTCCAGCGCATTCAAATAATCTGTGCCCATTTCAGCGGCAATTTTATATGCCACGTGAATAAGTTGCCGCAAATCAGGGTTATATTTATCACAGCCCTCGTTATGACGCAGCATATCTGCCAATTCCGCCCCGCTGCATCGCCCGACCGCTTCTGCCGTCGGCAGCTTTCCCTTGTCGATATCTACCACTGCTGCGTATGGCCCGCAAAGCTCATCGAACCGCGACAGCGCCTCGGTACAGATTCGCCTGGCAATGGACAAGCCCTCTCCACCAGCGACAGCCAGCCCGACCAGCTCTTCCAGCCACGTCGTGCCGGCAGTTTTAATATGCAACCCTGCATCGAATTTCTTCAGTGCTCTGTTCATTGGCTTATAAATCGAAAATTTATCGCTGCCCGAGTGTATGCTCAATTTCAGATTACTCGGCAAGCCAAACTCTTCAACTGCAAAGGCAATTACCGCAAGGTCCTGATTAAACTCTCTTTCAAACTGTTCCGCATCACCAACGTAGTCAACGCTCTTGTTAAACCTGCCGGTAAACTTCGGTGCTATTGTCTGTGCAGGGATGCCTTCGTCCGCAATGGCCGCAAGAATAAAAAACATCTCAACCGGCGTCTGCGCCCGGTCGCTCTCATCCATCGATACTTCCGTAATAAACGCATCAGCACCTTTAACAGCTTCTATATGCCGGTATATTTCACCCGCTTGCTTAATAGCTGCAAGAAATTTGCCGGCAAAAGCTTCCACCTGTTCTTTGCTGGTCTCGAAGGATTCTTCGATTGCCGGTATTTTCAAACATCCGAGGTATTTGTCGTGTTTATTGACAAAATCTGTTATTTCGCTCTTCTCTATCGCCTGATTGATAAAATCCGCTACATCGATAGTAAAAAAATCACTCGATTCAATAAAAGCATCCACATTTTTCGAATTTATATGGTCCGCATCGACAAAATATTCCCCCTGCCACTTCATCGACTCGGCTGTACTGGTTGCCTCTGCCCGGACCGCTTCCTGCCTGGTCCCTATTATACTGTGCTCACGATACGACTTGTTCCAGACAGGCGTTACTTCCACACCTGCGCTGGCCGCCTCGATTACAGCCGCAAGCAATGGCCTGCCCTGCTGGCCGAATCTGTCCCCAATTCCGAATGAATACTTACCCAGCTTCACAGTCTGCTCATCAAAAGCTACTTGGCCGACGTATAATTGATTTTTACGTTCTCAAAAACAACCTTCTTAACTCCGCTGAGAACATCAGCGCTTCGGACGTTATTAAAGGAACAATCCTTCAGAAAAATATCGGTAATCGACGGCGCGCGGTCATAGCCGCCGAGGAACAAAACATATTGGCTTTTTTGGCTCGTGACATTTTCGATTTGGATATTGCGGACGATTGGCAGATATGGACCTGCATCGCCTTCCCAGAAATAAAAGTTGATATTCAGAATCGCCTCGCTGACTTCGCCGATTTCGACGTTTCTCATATAGATATCTTCGATGATACCTCCGCGAACCGAGTTGCTCTTGATTCGCAGCGCCTGTCGCAGATTGGGACTGTCCATTTTGCAGTTCTCGGTAAAAACATTTCTTACTCCGCCCGTCATCTCACTGCCGAGGACCACTCCGCCGTGACCGTCCTTCATTTGACAATTCTGGACAACGATATTTTCGCATGGAACATTAACTCTTCTGCCGTCGTTATTCCTGCCAGACTTTACGGTAACGCAGTCGTCACCGTTGTCAAAGAAACAGCCGGTAATCAGCACGTCTTTGCAGGATTCGGGATTACAGCCGTCGTTATTTGGGCCGTGACCGATGACCTTGACGTCTCTGACGGTAATATTTGATGAAAGCACGAAATGAATATGCCACATTGGGGAATTTTTTATTGTCACGCCCTCTATGAGAATGTTTTTGCATTTGTACGGCTGAATCATATTTGGCCTTAAGTGCCTGCCGGCACCGAATATTCTTTCTTCAACCGGCACTCCGTCACGACCCTGGTCATTTAGTGTCTTGATATCGTCAATATCCGCTCCTCTCGTATTCCATCGCCACCAGTTATCCTCGCTGCCCTGCCCGTCTAATGTCCCCTTGCCCGTTATAGCGATATTTTCCTGCCCGTATGCGTAGACTAAAGGCGAATAATTTATGCACTCGATACCCTCGAATCTTGTATTTACGACCGGAAGATACTTATTGGGGTCCGTCGAAAACTTTATGACGGCCCCCTCTGATACATAAAGATTTACATTGCTGGCCAAATGAATCGCCCCAGTGCAATATTCCCCTGCCGGCACCACTACTCGTCCGCCGCCCTCCTTCTGTGCCGCTGCTATCGCTTTCTTGAAAGCCACGGTGCAATCAGTCTTTCCGTCACCCATTGCTCCGTAATCGATTATATTAAAATCCCGGTCTGGAAACTTCGGCTCACTTATCCTGCCAAGGATCTCACCAACCTTATCCCATCCTGCAAACGCCTGCCCCGTATAACCGGCTAAAAGAATAAGACAGAATAAAAGCCACAGAACCTTCCTCGGCTCCGGGCCAATTTCTCCCCGGTGAATATGTGCTTCTTTCGCTCCCTTATTCATCTTAACACATTCTACTTCTACACTCCTCATTACTTCTCTCCTTTATAAATAACTCGACAGTTTTTTCTCCACCGTCTTCTTCGCCAGCCGGACATACTCAGGCAGCCCGTCTTTGCCAACCGTTATCGGCGCCTCGCCCTTAATCAAAGGTGCGATATACTCCCTGCACGCCTTTGTGATATGGTTGCCTTTCCCGTTTATGTATGTTTTCGGAACCTTCTTTTCGCCGTTTGCCACATCCCTGAGTTCCGCCAGTCCAGTCGTGCACTTATATTTCGGCCCCTTTTCCCGCACTAATGTTATCATTTTGCCGTTGACTCCTCTCATTGCCGCCTTTACCGCTTCTTTTCCGCACATATACGCCTCCCGAACGTCAGTCAGGGAAGCAAAATGCATAGCGCTGCGTTGATTAGTGCCCAATTTGTTCCATCTCGTCTTTATGCCGATCTCTTTCTCGATTACCACCTTGAGCATATCAGCCACCCCACCTAACTGAACGTGACCGAAACTGTCTTTGCCGAATGTCCCCGCATCCGCAGTAACGTAGTTACCCTTCTCGTCTTTAAGCCCTTCGCCGACGACGATAAACACCCTGCCCAGCCGCTTATGCACCTCTCGAACATCGGCGATGAATCTCTCCCAGGTGAACGCTGCTTCCGGCATATAAACAAGTTGGGGCGAATCTTCAGGTGTCCTGGCCGCCAATCCCGTCGCCGCTGCAATCCACCCCGCGTTTCTGCCCATCACCTCCAGGATACTGCATGTATCGAAAGTCCAGAGCGCCTCGGTATCCTTGCCCGCCTCCATCGCGCAGGTGGCAACGTATTTCGCCACGCTGCCGAAGCCGGGACAGTGGTCTGTATATGCAAGGTCATTGTCGATTGTCTTTGGTATCCCGATGCAAACAAGCTCATATCCACGCTCAGCCGCCAGCTTATTGACCTTGTCGGCGGTGTCCATCGAGTCATTGCCGCCGGCATAAAAGAAATACCGTATATTGTGCGCCTTGAATACATCCAGCACCCGGTCAAAATCCTCCTTCGCCTTGTCTAATGATTTGAGTTTATATCTGCACGACCCCATCGCCGCCGCCGGCGTGCGCTTCAACGCCTCTATCACCGATGACTTTTCAGCAGATACGTTAAAAAGTTCTTCTTTCAGCACCCCCAATATCCCGTTATTCGCTGCCAGTACCTTACCGAGTTTCTTTGAGCGTTTCGCCTCCTGAATAACTCCGCATATGCTTGAATTGATTACCGCAGTCGGCCCGCCCGACTGCGCAACCATCACATTGCCTTTTGATTTCGTCATAACTGCCGTCCTCTAAATATTTCCTGGGATTCTAATACGTTACTACGCCGTTAAAATACTTTGTAAATTCAGGTATGTCAAGGTGCTCTTTAAGATGCCGCAACAGCTTCATCACTTTCCGATTAATTCTGCCTTAGCCATCGGAAAACTTCCAAAAGCTTCGGGCGTTTTCCGTACATCAGGATGCCGGTCCGAAAAATCCTGGCTCCTGCCCACATCACCGCCAGCACTGCTGCAGCCAAAAGAACCATTGTTGCGAGAATTTCAACCCCCGATATACTGCCCGAAGAAATTCGCAGGACCATAATCATCGGAGTTAAAAGCGGGAAAAATGATAGCGCTCTTGTAAGAGTTCCTTCCGGATGTTCCACAAATAATGGCCAAGCCATTAACGGCAAAATAAAGATTAAAGTAATCGGCATCATCATACTTTGAGCCTCTTTAAGTGTATTACAAACCGAACCGACAGCCGCCAGGATAGAGGTAAAAAGCAGAAAGCCGAGAATATAATAAACCACGAAATAAAGTATCAGCCCTAAATGAACCTCAACACCTAAACCCTGCCACTCTGCGGTCGCATACGCCGCCACACCCCACAATCCGATTACCGTCAGGCCGATAGCGGCAATGCCTGATATCTTGCCGGCCATCAATTGAAACGGGCTTACCGCTGATAGGAGCACTTCGATTACGCGAGAAGATTTCTCCTCGATAATGCTCGTAAGCATTTGTTGCCCATTGCCGAAGATTCCCATAAACATCAGGAACAAAAAGAAAAAAGGAACCATCGCCTTGAAAATCTGTTCGCCCTCTTCTCTTTGTTCTTCCCGCGAGGTTGATGAAATATCAATCTGTTCGACGGGTACTCGGCGGCGCAGCTCCGCCAGCAGTTCACGCGAAACATTCTTCAGCCTGCAGCGCCGGTTGACAACAGCTTGGTTCAGCAAATTCTCCACAGTCGAAATAAAGGCAAGGTCGGATATCTTTGAACTGCGGGTATAACAGCGAATACTCCCATTTCCTTCCACACAGTCTTTGTCCATAACAAAATAGGCATCAAGCTGGCCGTCGCGAACCTGGTTTTTGGTTTGTTCGTCCATACTATCGTCGGCTTGAGGCTCACCAGACAGAATCTGTCTCTCAGGATTTGAAGCGTTGTACTCATTGAATGATGCTTTAATATCGCCTGAAAGCTGCTTAGATAAATCTGTTACGACTACCTTCCTGGGCGGATGCGGCCCTGTTACGCTGCGGGAGATATATTTGTTGATTAGAACAATTGCCCCAATAATAACCGGCGTCATTAACAAGCCAAAAATAAATGCCTTGGTCTTGACGGTTTCAACGTATTCACGCTGGGCAATCTTAAGAATCCTTCGCATTGTCTTGCTTCACCAAACTAACAAAAATTTCATGTAGCGACGGTAATTTGACCTCGAATTGCCGAACACGTACCCGCCCGACTAATTCCCGAAGCAGTTCTTGCGGGTCAGCATCCTTTGACAGGACAATATTCAATTTACTACCATCATGTTCTATCTTTCTGACGATGGGAAGTGTCTCGATAAAGCCAGTCTCACCCTCAACCTCAGCGCAAACCGCACCGGTTTTATAGCGAGAACGAATCGAATCCAGCCTATCATTCAGGACCTGTTTTCCCTTATTTATTAAAAGTATGAAATCGCAAAGCTGCTCTGCCTCGTGCATCACATGTGTTGAAAAGATTACGGTTTTACCGTCACTGCTCATCTGACGAATGATGTTTTTGAATAAATCCTGATTTATGGGGTCCAGCCCCGAAAACGGCTCATCAAGAATCAAAAGTTCAGGGTCGTTGATTACAGTAACCGCAAACTGCAGTTTTTGATGCATTCCCCTTGACAAGTCTTCCACCTTTTTATTTGCCCAATCGGCCAGACCTACCTGCTCCAGTTGCTCAGGCACTCGTCTCGAAAGCTCGGCAGTTGTCAAACCTTTTATCGCACCGAAATAAGTTAACACTTTCCCAACGGTCATTTTCCGGTATAGCCCTCGCTCTTCCGGCATATAACCGATACGGCTTTTAGCGTGCTCGAATTTTCCATCGCCGAATATCTTAATATCTCCGCTGTCCGGCTGGATGATGTTCATTATCATACGAAGGGTGGTCGTCTTTCCCGCTCCGTTAGGCCCTAAAAAACCATATATACAGCCGACCGGAACTCCAACGCATAAATTTTCTACGGCACGGACTTCTCCGAAAGACTTACAGACTTGTTCAAGTAGTATTGTCTGCTGTATTGACATTTGACTTTTATAACTTCCTGCTTGCTGTTATTTGGTTTCCCTTTTAATGGTAACCTATCGAAAACGTAACTGCAAAATACAATTCTATACCTTCTGGATATTCTGCACAAACAATTTTTATGACATTAACAGATATGAGAAGACGTTGTTCCTGAAAGAATTATGCAACAGGTAAGAAATAGAGCCATTGATTATTACAACCAAATCAGTAGTATTATGAGCTTCAACCGTATGATTAAAAGGAAAGTCAAAAAATGGGTTTGTTTTCGTCTCTGCTGACAATTAGAAATATGAAGGATATTTTTCGTTCATTGAAATACAGGAATTACGGTTTATTTTTTGGCGGGCAGAGCATCTCATTGATAGGCACGTGGATGCAGAGAGTCGCACTGAGCTGGCTGGTGTATCGTCTGAGTAATTCTGCATTAGTGCTGGGTATTGTCACATTTGCAGGTCAAATACCAGGTTTTCTTTTAACTCCGTTCGGCGGAGTGGCAGCCGACAGATACAACAGGCATAAACTGCTTATCTTCACTCAAATCCTGTCGCTGATACAAGCTGCCGTTTTATCGCTGCTTGTTTTGACAGACAGTATAGCGATTTGGCATCTGGTATTTCTGAATATCTTTCTCGGCACGATAAATGCCTTTGATATGCCGGTTCGTCAGGCCTTTGTTATTGAAATGATTGAAAAAAAGGAAGATTTAAGCAACGCTATCGCCCTGAACTCATCTATGGTAAATACCGCCAGGTTGTTAGGCCCACCGATAGCCGGAATCCTCATCGCCGTAGTCGGCGAAGGAATGTGTTTTCTTCTTAACGCCATAAGTTATCTTGCAGTGATTGCCTCCCTGTTTTTAATGACAACAACTAAAGTTAAAACCAAACCAGCCGCTGCTACCGCCTGGAAGCAATTAAAGACTGGTTTTACTTATGCCTTCGGCTTTGCACCTATCAAATACATTATATCGCTTCTGGCATTGGTCAGCTTAACCGGAATGTCTTACATAGTTCTGATGCCTATCTTCGCCAAAGATATTCTTCATGGCGGACCCCGCTGCCTTGGTTTCCTTATGGGTGCTTCAGGCATCGGTGCTTTAACAGGTGTTGTGTATCTTGCGGGAAGAAAAAGTGTTCTCGGGCTGGAAAAAATAATACCTTTAGCATCGGGACTTTTTGGAATCGGACTAATTTGTTTTTCGATATCTACATCAATATGGACTTCTATGTTTTTTATGCTGTTGGCAGGCCTTGGAATGATGGTGCAAATGGCATCGTGTAATACGGTTTTACAGACAATGGTGGAAGATGACGTCCGGGGTCGCGTTATGAGCTTTTATGCAATGGCTTTTATGGGAGTAACACCATTCGGCAGTCTATTGGCCGGCAGTTTGGCGCACAGGATAGGAGCTGCGAATACGCTGTTGATAAACGGTGTTTTTTGCGTGCTTGGCTCTGTTTTATTTATAATAAAACTACCCTCTTTAAGGAAAATGGTCCATCCGATATATGCACGAAAAGGCATTATCCCTGAAATTACCAAAGGGATTCAAACAGCAACAGAATTAAGTTTACCCCCGAAAGACTAACTTTTTTTAACGCGGTATTGCTTATAGTCTATACCAATCTCAGCGACCTTATATCTCAAAATTCTTGCAGTTGTTTTTAGGTCACGTGCCGAAGCCGCCAGATTCCCATTGCATCGTTTCAGTGCATCAATTATCAAATCGCGTTCAAATAAACTCGTCCTTTCGCCCAGTGAACCTGCACCTATAGTATCTGATGCCTCTGATGTTTGTAATGTCGGTGGTAAATGATGACCGTGGATAACACCATCGCTGCTCAAGAGGACTGCTCTTTCGATACAGTTTTCAAGCTCCCTGACATTACCCGGCCAGTGATAAGACACCATCATATTGATTGCAGGAGTACTGATTCGTCTTATGTCTTTTTTCATTTTCCTGGAATACCGCTCAACAAAAAAATCGGCCAACAGCAAAATGTCGTCCCTGCGCTGGCGCAAAGGCGGCAGGAAAATAGGAAACACATTTATACGATAGTAAAGGTCCTGCCTAAAGGTCCCCTTATCGACGCATTTTTCCAAATCCCGGTTCGTAGCTACTATGATTCTGGCGTTTGTTTTTAAAGTCCTGTTGCTACCCACGCGTTCAAACTCCCTCTCTTGAAGAACTCTAAGAAGCTTTACCTGAACAGTAGAAGTAAAATCACCTATTTCATCAAGAAATAAGGTTCCTTCGTTTGCTTCTTCGAGCCGCCCTTTTCGGCTTTGTATGGCCCCTGTAAAAGCACCTTTTTCATGACCGAACAATTCGCTTTCGAGCAGATTTTCATTCAAAGCGGCACAGTTAACTTTTATAAAAGGCCCATCTGCTCCGTGGCCGGAATAGTGAATAGCATGCGCAACTAACTCTTTACCAGTTCCTGATTCTCCACGAATAAGAACTGTTGTATCGCTTCCGGCAACCTGATGAATCTGTTGATAAACATCACGCATAGCATTCGAATTGCCTATAATGTTTTCCGGACGGAATTTATCTTCAAGCTCCTGACGCAGTCTTAAATTTTCGTTTTCGAGCGACCGTCGCTCAATTGCAGCTTCTCTGTGTGCTCTTAAATCATTTGCAATCATACTCGCAACAATACTCAGTATTCGCATCTCATCATCAAGTGGAGCTGTCTGCTCGTATGGTCTGTCAACTGAGATAGTCCCAATTACATCATTTCCGATTGAAATTGGCACACAAATAAAAGTCAACTCCTGTTTTGTATTATCCCATCTTTCAAAACGGTTTAAAAACAACGGCTCCTGAGAGACCTTTGGTACAATCATTGCTTTACCGGTTTGCATAACCTTTCCGGTTACACCTTCTCCGATTCGATATATAATCCTCCGACTCTGCTTTTCCGAAAGGTTATGCGCCGCTTCGATCCGAATTTCATTACCGGCAGGTGAAAGAAGTGTAATTGTGCCCCTATTTAAACCAAGTTCACTATCCAGCGTATCCAAAATTTCAGACAGTGCTTTTTGCTGACGCTCACCGGCAGCAATAATTTGGCTTACCTTATAAAGGATTTCAAGATGCCTTGAATCGTGGACTTTACCTGTTTGCAAAAGTATTCCCTTTGGGGTTATTTTTTAGCTATTTCTTGTTATCTTTAATCATTTTAACTATCTTTATTAGTCATCATAGAAGATTTCTTATACTATTATTATCCTACATAATTGTAACATTTCCTTATTACACCACAATATATTTTTTTAACAAAGATTATTGGCCGGAATTTGGTTTCTATAAGTCTTGCAATAATAAAAAGATATGAAAATATAAACAACATAAATGAAATTCACATATTAATATTTATGTTTATGTACACTATTTAATTATATTGTAACATATATGTTACATTACTCATATTATGCTACATATATGTATCATATAATTGCCTGTCATCTATCTGTCAACAAAACATATCTAAATTGTATATAAGCACTTATAACTTTATTAAACGTTCTGGCACGGGTCTTGCTTATACAATAAAAGTAATTGCTTTATCGTGGCATTGTGCAAGAAAGTAACCTTTTATTTAATAGGTCTAATTTAAATGGGTAAGGGAAGCACTTTAATCTTAGCTTTAATTGTATTTGTGTCGTTTTCCTTGATTGCCAGCGCCTTCGGCGGTGAAGGGGGTGCGGGGATAGATTTCGAGATCACAACTGACTTTTTTAGCAAGTATGTTTGGCGGGGTCAGCTTTTAGATGTAGACCCGGTATTTCAAACCGGCCTCAATGCCAGTTTCAAGGGTCTTAATGCAGCGATTTGGGGCAGTCTTGAATTGACAAATATTAATGACAATGGTGGCGAATTTACTGAGTTTGACTATTCACTCGACTACTCAGGCGACTTCCCGGGGATAAATGGGTTAGGCTACTCAGTTGGTGTTATATACTATGACTTTCCAAACACCGATTTTTCGGGTACAACCGAGGTTTACTGGGGTTTTAGCCTTGATGTGCCGTTTAGTCCATCGGTAACGGTGTATCACGACGTGGACGAGGTAGAAGGCTCATACGTTTCACTGACATTTGGACATAGTATTGAAAAGATTCTTGATATTACTCCGAATTTACCGGTAGGGATGGATATCAGCGCAAGTTTAGGATGGGGCAGTAGTTCTTATAACAAGTCTTACTGGGGAGTTGACAGCAGCAAGATGCAAGACCTTACGCTTTCGGTCAGTTTCCCGTTGGGCCCGGGCGGTTGGACTATAACTCCAAGCCTTAACTACGTTACGCTGCTCAGCGGTTCCATACGTGATAATGCAGCTGACAGTGACATCTTTTTCGCCGGTGTCGGTCTTTCGAAGAGCTTTTAAGGATGAAGTTTGAAGGAATATGAAAATGAAAAAGTTAATTTTAACTGTTTTGTTGGCATTTTTACTAGCGTTTTCGATGCCGGCATATGCCGAAACACCTAAAGGGAGTTTTAACAGCCTCGATTTAATACAGGGGCTTGATACCGTTTGGGTGCTTATAGCAGCTTTCTTGGTATTCTTTATGCAAGCCGGCTTCGGGATGGTAGAAGCTGGTTTCATCAGAGCAAAAAATACCTGTAATATACTTACAAAGAACTTTCTCGACTTCTGCATAGCTTCGCTTGGTTTTTTTCTCATCGGTTATGCTCTGATGTTTGGAGACGGTAATGGTTTTGCTGGATTAAAGGGATGGTGCCTGTTAGGACTGGAACCTGTTGCTAACGGCATTCCTCTATATGCATTCTGGCTTTTTCAAGCGGCATTTTGCGGCGCTGCTGCAACTATAGTTGCAGGCGGAATGGCTGAACGTATGAGATTTCCAGCTTATCTGATTTATTCGTTTCTCATATCGGCCCTGATTTATCCAATCGTAGGCCACTGGATATGGGGAGGTGGGTGGCTTGCAAAAATGGGATTTGCCGACTTTGCCGGCTCAACTGTTGTACACACAGTCGGCGGTTTTGCAGCTCTTGTCGGGACTTCAATGCTAAAACCAAGAGAAGGTAAATATGCGATTGATGGCAAGCCTAATGTCATTGCGGGCCACAATATACCATTGGCATCACTGGGTGTGTTTATTCTGTGGTTCGGCTGGTTCGGATTTAACGCTGGCTCAACTCTCTCAGTTGGTAATGGTTCGCTGATTGGAAGAGTTGCAATAAATACAAACTTGGCAGCCGCATTGGGAGGTATAGCAGCCATGGCTACAGTTTGGAAAAGCTTCGGCAAACCTGACCTTTCAATGGCAATGAACGGTGCTTTAGCTGGTCTTGTAGCCATTACCGCTCCGTGTGCATATGTCGAGCCATGGGTAGCTATGATAATAGGCGCAACAGCAGGCTACATAGTTGTAAGAGCAGTTGAATTGCTGGATAAGCTCCATCTGGACGACCCTGTGGGTGCTTTCCCAGTGCATGGAATCTGCGGAGTCTGGGGCACATTATGTATAGGAATTTTCGGAAAAGCTTCTCTGGGACTGGCGAATGATGGTTTTATTTACAGCGGCAACCCAATGCAGATAGGCATCCAATTGGTTGGCAGTGTGAGCACCGTAGTCTTTGTGGTTTTAGGTATGGGTATAATTTTCAAGCTAATAGACTTAACGGTAGGATTGCGAATAAGCAGGATGGAAGAACTAAGAGGACTCGATATAGGAGAACATGGTATGGAGGCTTATGGCGGCTTCCAAATATTCAATACTATGTAAGTTAGTTCAGATTGAAGGAGTTATTCAATGAAGTTGATAATAGCTTATATTCAGCCACATAAATTGAAGGATGTCAAGCAAGCCCTTTATAAGGCTCAGGTTTATAAAGTATCGGTTACAAATGCACTCGGATGTGGAGAGCAGCATGGCTACGAAGAAAGCTATAGAGGTATCAAGTTTGAAGTAAACCTGCTCAAAAAGGTGAGGCTTGAGATAGCGGTCAATGAGGACTTCGTTGAAAAAACGATCGATGCCATCATCGAGGGAGCAAAAACAGGACAAATTGGTGATGGTAAAATTCTCGTCGTGAACCTGACCGAATGTATCCGCATTCGCACAGGGGAGCGAGGGATAAAAGCAATTGGTTAGAGGAATTAAAAAAAATAGCTATAACTTTAGAAAGGAACAGAATAATGACACCGAAAGAGTTTTTTGAGTTTGCTAAGAAACACAGTGCAAAAATGATTGACCTTAAGTTTGTCGATTTGTTGGGTACATGGCAGCACTGTTCATATCCGGTTGATACCTGGGACGAGAGCACGTTCAAGGAAGGTGTCGGCTTTGACGGCTCATCAATTCGGGGCTGGCAGGGGATACATATGTCAGATATGTTGGCAGTGCCCGACCCTGCTACGGCTGTGATTGATCCGTTCTTCAGAGAGCCTACCGTCAGTGTCATAGCCAACATTGTTGACCCCGTCACTAAAGAAGACTACAGCCGTGACCCGCGTTATGTCGCACGAAAAGGAACAGCTTATCTTAAGGAAACAGGGATTGCGGACAAGGCCTATATAGGACCTGAACCGGAATTCTTCATATTCGATGAAGTTCGTTATGAGCAGAATCAGCATACGGGTATGTATCAGATTGATTCCGTTGAGGGCGCATGGAATACAGCTCGCTTTGAAGAACCAAATTTGGGTTATAAACCAAGCTTCAAAGGTGGATACTTTCCCGTAAGCCCGACGGATACGTACCACGATTTGCGAGGTGAAATGGTTGCCGAGATGCAAAGGGTCGGCATTGTGGTAGAAGCACACCATCACGAGGTCGCCACGGCTGGTCAGGCCGAGATTGATATGCAGTTTGCAGAGCTGCTTAAAATGGCGGACCAGTTCATGTGGTATAAATACATCATCAAGAATGTTGCCAAGCGCAACGGCAAGACGGTAACATTTATGCCAAAGCCGGTGTTTCAGGATAATGGTAGCGGGATGCACTCTCACTTTTCGCTGTGGAAAGATGGCAAGCCGTTATTTGCAGGCAACGGCTATGCAGGATTGAGCGAAACAGGATTATATGCGTGTGGGGGGCTTCTAAAGCACGCATCGGCGATTTTGGCGTTTGCAGCTCCGACGACCAATTCATATCGTCGCTTGGTGCCTGGCTTTGAAGCGCCGGTAAATCTGGTAATGAGTGCACGGAATCGCTCTGCTGGCATTCGAATACCAATGTACTCGGCTAGTCCGAAGGCAAAACGGCTTGAGTTCCGCTGTCCAGACCCAACAGCAAACGGCTACCTGGCCTGGACGGCAATGCTAATGGCAGCGCTCGACGGAATCCAAAACGAAATTGACCCGGGCGAACCGTTAGACAGAGACATCTACGAAATGACGCCGGAAGAGCTGGCAAAATATCCGAAGACACCCGCTTCGTTGGCAGAAGCAATTGACGCCCTCGAGAAGGACCATATATTCCTAACAGCAGGTAATGTGTTTACTGAGGACCTCATCGAGACGTGGATTACCTGGAAACGGGAAAAGGAACTGGATGAAATGGCTCTGCGGCCTCATCCGCATGAGTTTAATCTGTACTACGATAGTTGATATAAGGCAGTCCGGCTTGCAAACTGTTGTTGTATTGTTTATACTCCGCCTCCCTGTCGGTGCGGCTGCTGCTGAACCGATAGAGTGGCTTTGCGTATAGTTTTTACAGAACGAAATGGCAAAGAAAACAAAACATTTTGGGCTTTATGATTCGCAGTATGAGCATGGTTCCTGCGGCATCGGCGCGGTTGTAAACATATCAGGCCGGCAGGACCATTCTATTATTAAATACGGCAAGGAAATTCTTTTGAACCTGCGACACCGCGGTGCAGCCGGCGCCGATGAAGTTACCGGGGACGGGGCCGGCATCTTATTTCAGATCCCGCACAAGTTCTTACAGACCGAGTGTCATCGGCTCGGTTTTTTTTTGCCCGAACCGTTTCAATACGGCGTCGGGATGGTATTTGGCTCACAGAACAAAGAGCTCCGCGCTAAGTGTGACCGGATACTGGAAGACTCTCTCAGCCATTATGGTTTGAAAGTATTGGGCTGGCGAGATGTGCCTACTTCAAATGAATGTTTGGGCGAAATAGCTCTCCAGGCGGAACCCACTGTAAAACAGATTTTTGTGGATGGTTCAGGACTTGAGAATGAACCACTGGAGAGAACTCTGTTTTTTGCGCGTAAGCGAGCTGAAAAACTTGTCATAAAAAGTTTTGGACAAGAAGTCGAAGATTTCTATATATCGACACTATCCTGCAGAACCATCTGTTACAAGGGAATGTTTATGGCATGGCAGTTGTTTGCCTATTATCCCGACCTTGCAGATGAGCGGGTTAGTTCCGCCCTTGCTATAGTCCATCAGAGATACAGCACCAATACCTTCCCGAACTGGCGGCTTGCACAGCCGATGAGGTGCATAGCTCATAATGGCGAGATTAACACGCTTAGCGGCAATCGCAACTGGATGCAGGCACGTCAGATGAAAATGTCCAGTGAAGTGTTCGGCGATAATATTGATGACCTGTTTCCAGTTTTAACTCCTGACGGAAGTGACTCTGCATGCTTTGACAATGTGCTTGAGCTACTTGTCCGTGCCGGTCGAAGTTTGCCTCATTCGATAATGATGATGATACCGGAGGCATTCGGGGCAAAATACCATATCAGCACGGATAAACGTGCATTTTATGAGTATCATGCCTCTATAATGGAGCCGTGGGACGGTCCTGCCGCGATGGTATTTACCGATGGCCGTATCGTCGGCGGAACACTCGACCGTAATGGACTTAGACCCTGCCGCTATCTTGTAACAACTGACGGTTTGGTCATTATGGCAAGTGAGGCCGGAGTTGTCCAATTGCCGCCGGAGAAAATCCGGCAAAAAGGGCGCCTTCAGCCCGGCCGTATGTTCCTCGTTGATACAACCGAAGGACGGATAATCTCTGACAACGAAATAAAAAGTAAGATTGCCCGCCAGAGGCCTTACCGCAGATGGCTGGATGAAAACAGAATAGAGCTTAGAGGTTTGTTTGATGCGCCTAAACTGGTTCGGACTACCCCTGAAACATTAACCCAACGACTGCGATTATTTGGCTATACCCGTGAAGAGTTGAAAATGATTTTGCTCCCAATGGCGTTAAATGCGCAGGAACCGGTAGGTTCTATGGGAAACGACACACCGCTGGCGGTGCTTTCAGATAAACCGAAGCTTCTGTTTAACTATTTCAAACAGCTTTTTGCCCAGGTAACAAATCCCGCCATAGACCCTTTGCGGGAAGGACTGGTTATGAGCCTGATGAACTTTGTGGGCAGAAAGTTAAACCTTCTGGAAGAAACGCCTGAACACTGCCGTCAGCTTAAGCTGCCTCATCCGATTTTAGCCAATGAAGATATTCAGCGGCTGCGTACGGTAAAAAGACAAGACTTAAAAACTGTCAGCATCTCATCTGTTTTTGATATCAGCGCTGCTAATATCGCCCATAGTTTGAAACTAGCATTAAGGGAATTGAATGATTCAGCAGAAAAAGCTATCAAGAAAGGCGCTTCATTGATAATAATCAGCGACCGGGATGTTTCAAAGACGAAGGCCCCGATTCCATCGCTATTAGCGACAGCCGCGGTACATCACGGTTTACTTAATCGCGGCCTGCGGGGCGAAGTCGGCCTGATTATCGAAAGCGGCGAGCCACGAGAGGTGATGCATTTCTGCCTTTTATGCGGTTTTGGGGCTAATGCGGTAAATCCCTATCTGGCATTTGAAACACTCGATTATCTGCATCGCGACACCGAACTCCCTGCTGATATGGAGTCTTCCCAAATAGCAGACAATTATATTGCCGCAATTAAAAAGGGCATCTTAAAAACAATGAGCAAGATGGGGATTTCCACACTCCGAAGTTACACAGGAGCCCAGCTCTTCGAGGCAATCGGTTTGAATCGTTCTCTCGTGGACGAGTACTTTACCGGCACCAGCTCGAGGATTTGCGGAGCCGGTCTTGCAGAGCTTGCTCAGGAAGCACTTGCTCGACACAAAGCAGCCTTCCAGCAGCGCCCCCCGGGGGCGCTTGAACTGGATTTTGGCGGCGAGTATCATTTCAGACATAATAACGAAGAGCATCTTTGGAATCCTACGACCGTAACACGGCTTCAACATGCTGTCAAATACGATGACCAGAAAGCCTACGATGATTATGCGAACGCTGTAAACCTGCAAGCCGAAAAGCTATATACCCTTAGAGGACTTTTTGAATTTATTGAGGATAAGGCAATACCAATCGAGCAGGTTGAGTCTGCTGATGAAATCGTTAAGAGGTTTTGCACCGGCGCAATGAGCCACGGTTCAATCAGCAAAGAAGCCCATGAGTGCATAGCAGTCGCAATGAATCGTATAGGTGCGATGAGCAACACCGGTGAAGGTGGTGAAGACCCCTGCCGTTATAATCCTGAGCCGAACGGTGATTCGAAAAACTGCGCCATTAAACAGGTCGCCAGTGGACGGTTTGGCGTCACATTGAACTATCTCTCTCATGCCAAAGAGCTTCAAATAAAAATAGCTCAGGGTGCAAAACCAGGTGAAGGTGGTCAGTTGCCCGGTCATAAGGTTACAGAAGAAATCGCCGCACTTCGGTATTCGACGCCGGGTGTAACGCTGATATCGCCTCCTCCACACCACGATATATACTCAATCGAGGACCTCGCACAGCTTATATATGACCTCAAGTGCAGCAATCCGGGAGTTAAGGTTTCGGTCAAGCTTGTGGCTGAAGTTGGGGTTGGCACAATCGCTGCCGGCGTTGCAAAAGGCAATGCAGATGAGGTCCTTATCAGCGGCCATGACGGCGGTACCGGGGCCAGTCCGCTTTCTTCGATAAAACATACAGGTTGTCCCTGGGAGCTGGGTTTAGCTGAGACACAACAGGTTCTGGTAACGAACAATTTGCGAAATAGAATTCGGGTTCAGGTTGACGGCCAAATTAAAACCGGCAGAGACATTGTTATCGCGGCCCTGCTCGGCGCCGAGAGATTCGGTTTTGGTACTGCTGCTCTGGTAACGCTTGGCTGCACCCTGCTTCGCAAATGCCATGAGGGTGCCTGTCCGTTTGGCATCGCAACACAGGACCCGGACCTGCGCCAACGATTCGCCGGTAAACCCGAATATCTTCAGCGATTTATGTATTTCGTAGCTGAGGAAGTCCGCCGAATTATGGCACAACTCGGATTTAATAAATTTGAAGATATGATCGGAAGAGCCGACAGACTGCAGACCCGCACAGCAATCGACCACTGGAAAGCAAAGGGGCTGGATTTCTCCGCAATTTTTTATCAGCCGTATGTCTCGGATGACAAGGCAATAAGGTCCACGACTCCTCAGGCGGACAAACTCGGTGAACATCTCGACTGGCAAATACTGGAAAAAGCCGAACCTGCGATTGAACGGGCCGAGCATACTATTATAGAGATGCCTATTCGCAATGTAGACCGTACAGTCGGAGCAATTTTAAGTAATCGAATAGTCAGAAAATACGGTGAAAAAGGGCTGCCTAATGACACTTTGCAGGTCGTTTTACAGGGTTCTGCCGGGCAAAGCTTCGGAGCATTTCTGGCCCACGGAGTGACCCTAAAGCTGATTGGTGATAGTAATGATTATTTAGGCAAAGGTCTTTCCGGCGGTCAAATCATCGTCAAAACACCCGAGGATTCACCTTTTATGAGTCACGAGAATATTATTGTCGGTAATACTGTCCTTTACGGTGCCACATCAGGCAGGGTCTTTATCAATGGAATGGCAGGTGAGCGATTCTGTGTGCGAAACAGCGGCGTAACGGCTGTTGTCGAAGGTATTGGCGACCATGGCTGTGAGTATATGACGGGTGGATTGGTTGTGGTCCTCGGAAAAACAGGATGTAATTTTGCCGCAGGAATGAGTGGCGGCATTGCTTATGTCCTTGATGAAGTCCAATTATTTGACACGATGTGCAACCTTGATATGGTTGAGCTGGAAAGTGTCTGGAAAGAAGAAGATAAAAACCTGTTATATGATTTGATTCAACAACATCTTAAGTGGACCGGCAGCGCACGTGCACAGTATATTTTGGATGCCTGGTCAGACATAGTCGGCAGATTTGTGAAGGTTGTCCCGATAGATTACGGCAAAGCACTGAAAAAGATGCGAGCCGCCGAACAGCGGGATACTGAAACAATCCCTGCTACCGAAGAGGTATTTTAATGGGTGAAGTAAAAGGCTTTCTAAAACACAAGCGTCAGGAGGTTGAACATCGGCCGGTCGAGGAGAGAATACACGACTTTGCTGAGTTTGACCTGCCGCTTACGCCAGAGCAGATACATCAGCAGACGGCAAGATGTATGGATTGTGGGATACCATTTTGCCACGGCGCAGGTTGTCCATTGAAAAACTGCATACCGGACCTGAATGAGCTTGTGTATAAGGGCAAATGGCAGCAGGCCTGTGAATTGCTTCACTCCACTAATAATTTTCCTGAAATTACCGGTCGGGTGTGCCCGGCGCCCTGTGAAACTTCGTGCACGCTCTCTATTAATGATGAGCCTGTGTTAATCAGGCATATCGAGTTTCAAATTGTCGAGCGTGGTTTTCAGCAGGGCTGGATTAAACCACTGCCAGCCAAACAAAAAACCGGCAAAAAAGTTGCTGTAATCGGCTCCGGACCTGCTGGACTAACCATTGCTCAGCAGTTGGCGCGCGCAGGCCATCAGGTCGTCGTTTTTGAAAAGGATGAGCGGATAGGAGGTTTGCTGCGTTATGGTATCCCGGATTTCAAGCTCGCCAAGAACATCATTGACCGTAGAATAGAACTGCTAATGGCCGAAGGTATTGAATGTCAAACCAGTGTCAATGTTGGGGAGGATATTTCTGCTCGATACCTGAAAAACAGGTTTGATTGTATCTGTCTTACGATGGGTGCAGGCCAGCCGCGAGACCTTAATATCCAGGGCAGAGGATATGAGAATATATTTTTTGCTATGGACTACCTGAAGGCGCAGAACAAGCTTTGCGCCAACGAGCCTGCAGATGAGTCCTCATTTATAACAGTGAAAAACAAAGTTGTTGTAGTAATCGGAGGTGGTGATACTGGAAGCGATTGTGTTGGAACAGCCCGCAGGCAGCAAGCCAAAGAAATTCATCAAATTGAAATTTTACCGAAGCCGCCGGAGACTCCGCCGCCCGACACTCCCTGGCCTATGTGGCCCCGGATTATGAGAACTTCCTCCTCGCACCAGGAAGGCTGCCAGCGTCAATGGGGTATAATGACCAAGAAATTCTCCGGTGTGGAAACTCGTGTCACCCAGCTTCAGTGCTGCAAGGTCGAACGGATGCAAAAAAATGGTTCCTGGAAACTAAAAGAGCTGCCCGGCACTGATTTTACTCTTAAAGCCGATGTAGTACTTTTGGCAACGGGATTTCTTCATGTAACACATAGCGGGCTTATAAAGAGCCTGAATTTAAAACTCGACGACGTCGGCAATATTTCTGTGGACAATTATCAGACAAGTGAAGCTGGTATATTTGCAGCAGGTGACACCATTACCGGGGCTTCGTTAGTTGTAAAGGCTATTGATAGTGGGCGCAAAGCAGCAGTTGCGATTGATAAATGGCTGCAACAGAGCAGCTAAAAATACAGTTCCGTAAAATTTAAGTATGCCAAAAAGTAAGAACATAAAGAAAATACTAATAATCGGCTCAGGACCAATTGTAATAGGTCAGGCCTGTGAATTTGATTATTCCGGAACACAGGCCTGCAAGGTATTAAGACAGCAGGGATTTAAAATCATTCTTGTTAATAGTAATCCCGCTACGATAATGACTGACCCTGAAATAGCTGACAGAACCTATATTGAGCCGATTACTCCCAATATTGTTGAAAAAATAATCCAAAAAGAAAGACCTGATTCTCTGCTGCCGACCCTTGGAGGGCAAACCGGTTTAAACACTGCCGTGGCGTTAGCTGAAGCCGGCGTATTGAAAAAGTATAATGTTCGCCTTTTAGGGGCCGATTTAAAGGCGATTAAAAAAGCAGAAGAAAGGGATAAATTCAAAAAAACTATCGAAGATGCCGGACTTGAGGTTCCTAAAAGCGGCTATGCTCGTTCCCGGCAGCAGGCCCGGGAAATACTCAAATATGTAGGTTTGCCCGCTATTATCAGGCCCTCATATACACTGGGAGGTACCGGCGGTAACATCGCCTACAATATGGAAGAGTATAACAGCTACATTGACTGGGGCTTATCTCTGAGCCCCAAAAAACAGGTTTTGATAGAGCAATCTGTTGCAGGCTGGAAGGAGTATGAGCTGGAAGTAATGAGGGACAAAAAGGACAATGTCGTAATTGTTTGTCCGATAGAAAACCTCGACCCGATGGGTATTCATACAGGAGACAGCATCACCGTTGCCCCTGCACAGACACTAACCGACAAAGAATACCAGTTAATGCGCGATGCTGCTATCAAGATTATTAGGGCCATAGGCGTTGAAACCGGCGGCTCGAACATACAGTTCGCGGTCCATCCTGACAACGGCAAACTGTACGTGATAGAGATGAATCCGAGGGTCTCGCGAAGCTCCGCCCTTGCCTCTAAAGCCACAGGTTTTCCAATTGCAAAGATAGCTTCCCTGCTTGCGGTTGGTTATACCCTTGACGAGATCCCCAACGACATTACCAAAAAGACACCTGCCTGTTTCGAGCCTACTATTGACTACTGTGTTGTTAAGTGGCCTCGCTTTACATTTGAAAAATTCCCTAACACTAATCCCGAGCTTACGGTGCAGATGAAGTCGGTTGGCGAAGCTATGGCGATAGGCAGGACATTTAAGGAATCGCTGCACAAAGCCATAAGGTCGCTGGAAATCGACCGCTATTCACTTGATAATAAACATATCAATGGCAGGCTTAATCCGGCCCAATTGAGAGAAAAACTGCGAACAAACCGCTGGGATAAAATCTGGTATGTGGCCGAAGCTTTGAGAAGAAAACTTTCTCTGGATGAAATATTCACCCTGACAAAAATCGACCCGTGGTTTCTGAATAACATTAACGATATCGTCCGGCTGGAGAGCAAAATCAAGTCAACCGCTCTTGATAAATTCGACCGCCGCCTGATGCGCAAAGCAAAGGAGTACGGCTTCAGTGATAAATACCTGGCATCCCTGCTGGATATATCTGAAGTACAATTCAGAAAACATCGCCGTTGTTTGGAAGTCGAGCCGGTATATAAAATTGTAGATACTTGTGCAGCTGAGTTCGAGGCCCATACCCCTTATCTTTATTCGACGTATGAGAGTGAATGTGAAGCCGACCCGAGTGATAGAAAAAAAATTGTCATCCTCGGTGGCGGCCCGAACCGTATAGGCCAGGGAATCGAGTTCGATTATTGCTGCGTCCACGCCGCCTTTGCATTAAAGCAGATAGGTATCGAATCGATAATGGTAAACTGCAACCCGGAAACAGTAAGCACCGATTATGATACATCCGACAGATTGTATTTTGAGCCGTTGACCTTCGAAGATGTTATGTCAATCATCGAAAAGGAAAAGCCCGACGGCGTAATCGTGCAGTTTGGCGGACAAACTCCGCTCAAGTTGGCCGTGCCGCTGGAAAAAGCGGGCGTAAAAATAATCGGTACTTCACCCGACAGTATAGCCTGCGCTGAAGACCGTAAGCGATTCAATAATCTCGTCAAAAAACTCAAACTGCGTCAACCAGCCAGCGGAACTGCGACAACTTATGACAATGCCCTGAAAATCGCACACAAGCTCGGATTTCCCTTGCTCGTTCGGCCTTCTTTTGTCTTAGGAGGTCGGGCAATGAAAATTGTCTATGACGAAAAATCATTCGAGACCGATGTCAAAAACGCATTTGAAGCTTCGGACGAACATCCAGTCCTTATAGACAAATTTCTCGATGATGCTACAGAACTCGATGTTGACGCCATAAGCGACGGCAAGCGTGTAGTAATCGGCGGGGTTATGGAGCACATCGAAGAGGCAGGCGTACATTCAGGCGATAGTGCCTGCGTATTACCTTCGGTTTCCATCAGCGATAAAACTCTGCAGCAAATCGAAAGACAAACAAGGCTTTTAGCTTTGGCCCTAAAAGTAAAAGGCCTTATAAACATTCAATTCGCTATAAAGAATGATGAAATTTACATACTCGAAGTCAACCCGCGTGCATCCAGAACCATCCCATTCGTAAGCAAGGCAATTGGCGTGCCCCTGGCTAAACTGGCAACAAAGATAATGACCGGAATGACCCTGGATGAGCTGAAATTTACAAAGCAAATAAGACCGGGATACTTTTCGGTCAAAGAGGCGGTATTTCCGTTCCTGAAGTTCCCCGGCATAGACACACTGCTTGGGCCGGAGATGCTTTCCACCGGTGAGGTTATGGGTATAGACGACGACTTTGGAATTGCCTTTGCAAAATCTCAGATAGCAGCCGGAAACAGCCTGCCGACCAGCGGCAATGTGCTTTTTAGTATCAAGGACGGCGATAAGAAAAAAGCCGTTGAGCTTGCACGCAAAATGTACGAAATGGGCTTTAGAATCGTAGCAACAAAGAAGACGTGCCTCGAATTTATAAACAACAATATCCCCTCGGAGTTCATTCTTAAAATGTCCGAAGGCAGACCAAACGTGGTTGACTGGATAATAAACGGCAAAATCGACCTTATTATAAACACCACAACCGGCGCTCAGTCAATCAGAGATTCTTTTTCAATAAGAAGGACCGCACTTGACAAACAAATCCCCTACGTGACAACAATCAGAGCCACTGCAGCAGTCGTAAAAGCCATAGAAGCAATGAACGGCAGAAAAATAGGTGTAAAACCCGTCCAGCATTTTTATCCGCCGTAGCCTCGGCGAAGGCGGAATTACGATTAGGAGTGAATTTAAAGTTGAAAGCCATTCTGTTACTTGAGGACGGCACGGTTTTTGAAGGTAATGCTTTTGGAGCTAAAGGCCAAAAGTGCGGGGAAGTTGTTTTCAATACGAGTATGACCGGCTATCAGGAAATCCTCACCGACCCTTCTTATAAAGAGCAGATAATAACAATGACATACCCGCTGATTGGCAACTACGGCACGAACAATAGTGACCCGGAATCAAGAAAAGTCTTTGCAAGCGGTTTTGTCGTTAAAGAAAACTGCCCGTATCCGAGCAACTGGCGGAGCAGCACGTCCCTTGACGGGTATCTAAAGAAAAACAATGTTGTCGGCCTCGAAGCAGTAGATACGAGAAAACTTGTAAAGCACATCCGCACTGTTGGCGCTATGAAAGGAATCATATCCTCGAGCGTTTTAAATATAAATAAACTACGGGAAAAGCTCCAACACTATCCCGGCCTTGTCGGCAGAGACATAGTTAAAAAGATAAGCACCAGAAAGACCTATCGCTGGAATCAAGGTGTCGTTGACGTACTGACCGGCTCAGAGCGGAAAGATGAAAAAAAATATAAGGTCGTGGCCTTCGATTTCGGCATAAAACACAACATCCTCAGACTGCTCTGCTCTTACGGATGTGATGTTCAGGTAGTATCCGCAGCTGCTTCGGCGAAAGAAGTCCTCAGCCATAAACCTGACGGGGTGTTTTTAAGCAACGGCCCGGGCGATCCTGCGCCATTAAACTATGCCGTCGAAACGGTAAGAAATCTTCTCGGCAAGGTGCCTGTCTTCGGCATTTGTCTCGGCCATCAATTACTCGGTCTGGCACTTGGCGGCCGGACTTACAAACTTAAATTCGGCCATAGAGGAGCGAATCATCCGGTCAAAAACCTGCTGACCGGCGCAGTTGAGATAACCACTCAGAACCACGGATTTTGTGTTGATATTAATTCTTTAAAGAATAAAAGTGTTGAGCTTACACATATAAACCTTAACGACAACACACTGGAGGGTATCAGGTCTAAGAAGCTGTCTGCTTTTTCTGTTCAGTACCACCCTGAAGCCGCCCCCGGCCCGCACGACTCACTTTATTTGTTCGAAGACTTTCTAAGACTAATGAGCCGTAAACGGGCGCGACACTAAAATTATCTGTTTATAGTCTTCTATCCAGCTTTCTGTAACTTATAGCTTCAGCTATATGTTCAGGCTGAATATTTTCAGAATCTGCCAGGTCGGCTATAGTTCGAGCAACCTTGCAGATTTTGTCGTGTGCCCGTGCAGACAGACCAAATTCGGTCATAGCCTGTTTGAGCAGCATTTCACAGGCCTGGTCAAGCTCGCAGAATTTTCGAACCTGTTTATGACTCATTCTTGCGTTTGTCATAGTCTTGTCGTTGTCGAACCGCCTGCCTTGAACATCTCTTGCCCTGACAACATCGTCCCTCATCGTTGCTGAATCGAGCTGACCTGATTTGCTGCGCAGCTTGCTGAAACTTATTGCGGGCACATCGATATGAATATCGATTCTGTCCACCAACGGCCCGGATATCTTCGACAGGTACCGCTCAATCTGGCCGGGCGTGCACTTACACCTTCTCGCATCCGTGCCGAAGTAGCCGCACGGACACGGATTCATTGCCGCAACAAGCATAAATTGAGCGGGAAAGCGGATAGTGCCTTTGGCACGTGAGACTGTAACGAACCCGTCCTCCAGCGGCTGTCGAATCATTTCGAGAATATGTCTGGGAAATTCCGCGAACTCATCGAGAAACAATATCCCGAAATGTGACAACGACAATTCTCCCGGCCGGGGGTTTGTGCCTCCGCCCACCAGCGCCGGGCCGCTGGCCGAGTGATGAGGCATCCGGATGGGACGAATTGCCAGCAGCGCCTTGCCTTTGCCCAGAAAACCTACAGACGAATATATACGGGTTGTTTCGAGCGATTCTTCCAAACTCAATCCCGGCAGAATAGTTGCTAACCTTTGCGATAGCATCGTCTTGCCCGCTCCCGGTGGTCCTATCATCATTATATTGTGGCCGCCGGAGGCCGCAATAGTCAGCGCACGCTTGACGCTCTCCTGTCCCTTGACATCTGCAAAATCAACATCATAGTTCGATGCTGCATTAAAAAGCTCATTGATATCAATAGTCGTCGTCTCAAGCGTTAACTGCCCTGAAAGAAAACCCACCGCCTGCGCCAGCGAGCCGACTCCGTAAACCTCAACATCCTGAACGACTGCTGCTTCCTCGGCATTATTTATAGGAACAATCATTCGCTTAAAACCGTTTGCAGCAGCGGTCATCGCCATACTCAACACCCCGTTGACCTCTCGAACGCGCCCGTCCAGCGCCAGCTCGCCGATGATAACAAAATCCTTAAGCACCGTGCTGGCCAGACTGCCGTCCCCGATGAGCATACCTAATGCGATAGGTAAATCGAAAGCCGGCCCTGCCTTTTTGACGTCGGCAGGCGCCAGGTTAATCAGCGATTGCTTTTTGGGATACTTATAGCCGCAATTGGTAATTGCGCTTTTGACCCGCTCGATACTCTCTTTTACAGCAGTATCAGGCAAGCCCACTATTAGTGATTTTTCGAATCCGCCCCGTGCGACATCAACCTCAACCTCACAAATAACGCCGTCAATACCTACCAGTGTTACGCTGTATAATCTTGCTAACATATCCTCACCTCGAATTTGTTATTCCCGCTTTTTCCAAGCGGACTGAAAATCACATTTTACGGTCTGCTCATCCACGCCGCAAGAAAATCCTTTGATTTACCACTCGCAGACAGTAAAATATCGCTTTACGATTTTGTGTTTTCTAATAAAGGTTTTTTCTATGAAGGTTTATTTATCTCGGCCGGACATCACTGAAAAAGAAATCGAAGCAATCTGTGCTGTCCTTCGAACTCCCAACCTTTCCCTCGGCCCGAAACTTTCCGAATTCGAGAACGCTTTCGCCGAATATATCGGCAGAAAACGGGCTGTCGCAGTTAATAGCGGAACCAGCGGTCTGTTTTTATGCATTCTGTCTCTGGGAATCGGCCCGGGCGATGAAGTCATCACCACTCCGTTCACTTTCATTTCTTCCGCAACTACTATTATGATGGCCGGTGCTAAACCCGTTTTTGTCGATATCGACCCGGCAAACTTGAACATCGACCCCGCAAAAATTGAATCTGCAATCACCAACAGGACAAAGGCCATTATGCCGGTCGAGGTCTTCGGCAGTCCCGCCGGCTTCGACAAAATCTGCCAAATCGCTGAAAAGCACAACCTGACCATACTTGAAGATAGCTGTGAAGCACTTGGCTCAGAATTGAACGGCAAAAAAGCCGGCACATTCGGCAGAATGAGCGTATTCGCATTTTATCCGAATAAGCAAATCACCACCGGTGAGGGCGGAATGATTTTAACCGATGACGATAACTTAGCAGATATGTGCGTCTCGCTTCGAAACCAGGGCAGGGGTAAAAGCAGCGGCTGGCTCAGCCACGAACGGCTGGGCTATAATTATCGCCTCAGTGACATCAATTGTGCTCTGGGTATTGTCCAGCTTTCACGGCTCGACGAAATCAAAGCCAAACGTGCTCAGGTCGCAAAATGGTATCAGCAAATGCTCTCTGGTGACGACCGTCTGATTGTTCCCGCCGAGCCTCCCGGCTGCAATGTGAGCTGGTTTGTGTTCGTTGTCCGGCTTGTGGATAGCTTCACTTTAAAGCAGCGCAATGGCATTCTTGAAGCAATGAAAGCCAAAGGTATTCAGGTAGCGAACTATTTCACACCTGTCCACCTTCAGCCGTTTATGGCCGAGCGTTACGGCTATAAACAGGGCGATTTCCCTGTTACCGAATCCGTTGCCGAAAGGACGATCGCCCTGCCGTTCTACAATAATCTGACCAAAGACGACATCGACCTCGTTTGCAAAACACTAAAAGAAGTTTTAGACGGTTAAATTTGTCATTGCGAGGCCTTTAGGCCGCGTTAATCTCAAAAAATTTAGCCCCCCAACCCGTCTTCTGTGGTTGTGGGGTTCTCCCTTCAACGCCCGCCGCCTGTTTTCTTAAATCACTGGGACAAACTCTACTCCAAAAAGTGCTTTCGAACTTTCGACATGATCTGAGAATCAGTCATCTTGTCAACTGTTTCGATACCTGCTATACGTCCGCTGAGTTTGTTTTTCTCGAGACGATGTTTCAGCTCACCCTTTGCCTCACCGGGACCAAATATCAGTATAGCTTCCGCATCACGAATACACGCTATGACCGCATCGTAGTAAATGTTGAGATGGCCGGTAAACTCTCTCTGTCGGCTGTCATCTGACTTAACCTGATGTTGTCCATCACGGGTCTTGGAACGTACACCATCAATACGTCCGGGCTGTTTTTCAACCTTTGATATTACTAATTTTATGTGCGACTCCTTGTCCGAAATAATCACGATGACCGCCTTCCTGTGGTCGATCCACAAACCTGCTTTTCTTTTCATAGATTTTCCCTTTGTCTATTAAGTCCGCCTGACTGCTGTTTATATACCTTTCGCACAGCACCGGCCCGGAAATAATAATTTTTCACTCACAATTCTAACTCCATTCTTCCCGTATTGTCAAGGACCTCGCCCCTCAAAGCGGAAATGTCGTTGCGAGCCCCCTTCTTGCTTTCGCAAGAAAGCAGGGGGCGTGGTAATCTCATCTGTCATTCCCGTGAAACTTGTCCTGAGCGAAGTCGAAGCTTCACGCTTCACAAGATACGAAATTCGAGATACGCTTCGGAGTTTACCCCGTGAGATGTGTCTTTTACTATCTCATCGGGGCTTCACGAGATACGAGATACAAACGACGAGCGACGAATTTACCCTTGACTTCTCCCCTCTTTCCACCTATTGTATTAATACTTACCCCCGCAATTTATCGCGTGGGTTACAGAGCCGCGCACGTAAGTAAGTGGCCTTGCCACACCAAGGGCGCGGTAAATACTTCAAACGTAAGCCCGGCCGTAAAATATGCTTAATTCGATACTGAATGCGGATTAAAAACGACTGAGTTTGCTCCGAGTTTGTCGAAGGATCTAAGATTTGCACAGGGAAAATAAAATCGTTTATCTAAATATATTTCAAGGAGATAACAAATGGCAAAGAGAAAAGAAACAGTAACAAGAGTAGTTGATGGGGATACATTCCGGACTGCGTCGCGTAAGCACTCTGTTCGTTTAGCAAATGTTGATGCTCCCGAAAAAGGCGCAAAAGGTGGAGCTAGTGCTACAAAACAACTCAAAAGTCTAATACAAGGCAAAAAAGTTGAAGTTAAAACTGTAGCCCGAGATACCTATGGAAGAACTGTTGCTGATGTTAAAGTCGGAAATAAATCCGTGAATAAGGCTATGTCCAAACGCACAAGAAAATAGTATCTTTAATTTCGACAAATTGTACCTTCGGTATTGTTTACATTCAGCAGGTTTTAAGACAGTATGCGAATTCCTTCACTCAAAGCTGAATTTGACAACTTCTTTGCCAGTATGACCCAACACACGGATTTGCTGGTTAAAATAATCAAAACCACAAGAATCATACTACCACCGCACGAAGAAAAAGAAATCTTAACGAAGTTTCTGCAATCTGAAAAAAAACAAATTCACGAGGCTTTTGTGTTAAAAATTTGTGCTACTTGGGAAATTTTAGCAGAAAATATATTCGTCGAATGCCTATCCCGTAATACATCAAAGTACGCCGCGTCTAAAGGATTCATATTGCCCAGGAAACTAACGAAAAATACATGCAAAGGACTTATTTCCGGCCTTAGTTACTTTGTTTTCCGAAACATGCAAGATCTACAAGGTAAGGCAAACAAATTTCTCGAGGATCATTATAATCCATTTAAAGAAGTTCCAAATGATGTGAGTAAAAAAATTGATGAATTTTACCAAATAAGGAATTATATAGCACATCGCAGCGATACTGCAAAACAGTCTCTTAAGCGGACGTATAAATATCCCTACAAGATGAGATTTCGTCCTCCAGGCAGTTTCCTTTTTGACATAGTTGAATTTATTGAATCTGGCGAAAGTGGAAAAGAACTTCGTTTTGCAAATTACACGAAAGCTTTTGAAAAAGCAGCAGATGAAATGGCTATGTTTCTTGGTATTAGATAGCCCGTTGAGTAAACCTCATGCCACGTTGTTTTATTCCCCGCCAATTCTTAGTTCATTTACCACAGAAAACGCAGATTATTTTGACTGCGGACAAAAAGAGGCTCGTTTAAAAGCTACAAGTTTGACTTAGCAAGGTTCTATGTCCTGACATTTACATTGTGGGCAAACTATAGGATAACCTTGTTTGCCCTCTGCTTTTGCTTCGCCTGGTTCATAAACCGGCTTTTTGAATTTACACCCACATTTTTTACAAATGAATGTTTTTTCCTTCATAATGATTCCCCTTTAATATTATTTACCTTGTTTTAATCTACGTTTTAATAGTTTAAGATTTTTTAGTAAATCATCATAAAATATTAGATCAACATTTTTTAATGCATCATTAAGCAGACGAAAATTATCTTTCATAATAGGCTTTTGAAGTTGTTTTCTCGTTCCTGCAATAATAAACCCTCGAGGACGTACAAGCTCTGCCTTAATTCCCTTTAACTTCTCTATGTCCTCCCTTAGATTTGAGCCGTTTCTTGCAAGTTGATGCCTGTAATTCTCTACTTGCGAAATAGCCTTTGAAATCTCAGCTGACCAATAGTAATTATGTCTACTGGAATCGTAATTCAATATTGTTGTGCCCGGTTTTTTAATCTCGTAAATATCAATGTAGTTATATGGATCTATCAAAAGAAAATCCGGGTAATCTATTCTTGTAGAGATATTTTCTTTTTCGATAAAGTATGTATATTGGTTGATTAGAATTAAAATATGTTTCTTCAAAAACTTCTGCCATGTTCCTTCTACATTTGGATTGTTTTTCAATTTTTTCTCAAACTCTTCGATAATACCATCAAGATATACTTTTTGACTTGTTTCATAATCACTTTTAATTAACTGAACTGTTTGAGTCGATCTGAGCGTAAATTGTGTGCTTGCAATAAGCTTTGAATGCAAATTTAGCAGAGCTGTTCTATCTTCATCAGAAAGGTGTTTCTCTACCTTAGTCGAGCTTAGTATTTTTGCAACCGTTCCTTTTTTATATCCAACAGTCTTAATATATTTTTTAGGAAACTGTCTCGGGAATTCTGTTGCCAAAAAACTTTCAACATTGCTTGCTCTATTGGTTTTTCTCTCACTTTCAATCTTCCGAAATATTTTATTAATTTCCAACAATTGTGAATGATTCAGAATTATTCTATAACTTTTCTTGTTTTTAATTACCCTTGAATGTTCTTTTGAGGAAATGGCCAACTTAATATTATCACCAAGTTTTTGCTTGAAATATCTTAACAAATATCCCCCAGAATATGTCATGCCTTTCCCCGTACTACTTAATCCAGAAGGGAGTGCATCAAAACCGTGAAGTTGTATTTGTGATATGTACTTTTTTCTCTGCCATGACTCCTCAAAAATAATATAGTTGCCATTCTTTGTTTTTTTATTGATTTTGCATATTAGAATTCCATCCCTATTTTTTTTCTCATAATAATCAGACTTTTTCTTAGCTACTTTTTTCTTCGCTTTCTTCTTTTTAGCCATCCGTTTTCCTTTGTTTCCTGTATTTTACTTTCTCGTTTTAAAACCTATTGCAAAACTAGCCCAAAACCACAAAAACCAAAGACTAACCCCGCGATGTTTTTCTCCGCAGTTGATTACCCAATTTTACCCCATTTTTTAAATTCCCACAATCATTTTTCCGGCCTTGATTAAAATAAACTCCCCGCAAAGCTTGTGCCTTAGGTGCGGCTCCACAATTTTGCATTTTACATTTTGATTTTTAAGTTCTCTTTTTCCGCCTGTTGCTCGGATACTTATTTCAGCTTTTCACCTGCTCCACTTTTCAAATGCTCTCCGCTTCGGCCGCCTCCGTCGATATACGCTTCCCTCTTCACGAGATATGATATTTGAGATACGCATCCCGCAATCCAAAATTGTCCTTGCGAGCTAAGCGCGGCAATCTCTCTTTTCATTCCTGCGAAAGCAGGAATCTATAAAGTTAACTCCGGCTCTGCCGGACTCAACCATCGAGATACAAGATACGAGATACGAAATCATTTTCCCGCAAATCTAAAAAATCCGCCAACGCCTCGACGTTTTTTCTCCGCTACTGTCCGCTACACGCCGCAAATATGTATTGTCATCCGTCTACGGGGTCCGCTACTCGTATCGACCCTATTTCTAAAAATATCTCTAACAGATTGGCTGCGCCGCCGTGTTCCACGATACGGCCGTCAACAACTCGGTCTATGTTCACGGCCGCAATTTCTACCCTTTTCCCTGTCGGCTTCATTCCAAGCCACACTCCCTGATGAGTGCCTCGTGCCGTAACACGACTTACAACCCATTCGCCTTCCGCAATCTGCTTCTCGATGGTTAAACGCATATCGGGGTAGGTTTTGCGAACGCCGAGAATATGTTCCTTTGCCCCTTCAAGTCCGACTCTTTGCTTGGTGTTATTGTGTACCTCAATATAATCCGGCGAGATGAAATCTGCTAATTTATTGACATTACCTGTATTAACCACTTCCTCATAGTAACGTTTGACAAGTAACTTGTTCTCATCGGCTGACAAAATATCGACTCCCTGTTTAAACCGCCGTACAATTTCCCGGCTTTAACTTTGTTAAATTAACTATAAATCCTATTGAGCTTCACGTCAACTCTGCAAATCAAACTCATCCTAAACCTAACCCCGCCAAAAACCCCCCGTCAACTTCAAACCCTCGCCTGTCGACTCCTCAATTTTCCAATTTGCATTTTGATTTTTAAATTCTCTTTTTCAGCCCCAACGCTAAAAAACGCCTCTGGCGTCCCGAGCGTATCTATCCTGAGCGTTGTCGAAGGAGCCGAGGTATCTAATTCTGCCTTCTGCTTGGATACTTATTTCAGCTTTTCACCTGCTCCACTTTTCAAATGCTCTCCGCTTCGGCCGCCTCCGTCGATATACGCTTCCCTCTTCACGAGATACGTACGCAGCACATCCACCCATCTACTCATCCACTCATTGACCCATCCACTCATTCACGCATCAACTCATTTACTCATCCACGCATCGTCTCATTTCCAACTTAACCATTTAACCAATGAACCATAAGAGATTTCCCGTGTAAATCCGTGTCCATTTTATCAATTATGGATATTTAATTCTCTTTTAGTCAGATTCACAAGAAGGCCATTTTATATGGCCTTGTGGACAAAGGCAAAGCTTTGTGACAAAGCTTGTTTTGGGAGCAAAATTTGCCAGGAACACCAAAGCTGACTAAAACTCCTCTGTGTCCTTTGTGGCTAAAAAAATTCCGGGTAAATCCGCCTGTCCTCGAATGTTGTAGTCGGGGGTGTTAATTTCAGCAACTTTTTTATTCTGACTCCTGTCTCCTGATTTCTACTTGTGTTAACTTAGGCAAAAAACCGCCCCCGGCGTCCCGAGCGCATCCGAGGAATCTACCCAAATATTTCTCTTACTGTACGCCGTACGCTGAACGCTGCACGCTAATTTCATTTTTCTGAAATTTTCCAATTTTTTCAAACGTTTTGCACCAACTTTCGAATATTTCTACTCATTTTTTGTCTATTTCTATACAATTTTCGATCGTTTCTATATGGTTTTCGAACGTTTTCCAATATTTTCCATTATATGCCCGTAAACACGCGCCGTTACCCCCTTTCGAGTCGTTTTACAAAAAATTCGAGCGATTTTCCCCCTTTCCTATACCCCCTATTCCCCCCATATTAACTATCTCCTCGCAGCGCAACTCAAATAGTAAACTATCACACTTTTTAAATATCATGATAAGCTTGTATCTGTTTACATAGCAAGGACTTACGCTTCTTCGCTATTTAGGAAAAAGGTCACTGGCCCATCGTTTACGCTGCTTATTTGCATATGTCCCCCAAACACCCCCTTTTCAACTATAACTCCTTGCCTGCCAACAAGTTCGATTACTTTTTCATAAAGCTGCTGAGCTAATTTCGGCTCACCTGCCCCATCGAAGCTCGGCCGTCTGCCCTTCCTGCAATTCCCATGAAGTGTAAAATTGCTCACTACAAGAATTGCTCCTCCGACATCGAGCACACTTCTATTCATCTTGCTCCCAATATCAGCAAAAATACGAAGGTTTACCAACTTTTCAGCTATAAATTCAGCATCGCCTATGCCATCCTGCTTGCCGACGCTCAGGTAAACAAGTAAACCTTCATTGATTTGGCTAACTGTGTGTCTGTCAACCTCGACACTGCTTCGCAAAACTCGTTGCACAACTGCTCGCATAGCTATACTTTTTCCCTTAAGTTTTGCAGTTTAACGTAAATTTTGATGTGCGAGAACTCTCGGCTTTATTTGTAGTCTATAGTATCTTCTTGCGTTTTCTTGCTCTTTTTCAGTGTGTCTCTTCTACCTTCATCAATATGCTATCTGTTGCGTTCTCTATTATTACGCTCTCTATGGTCTTTGTTTCTTCTCTCCTCCCGTTCAGCGCGTCGCCGGAGTCTTCTATTGTTTTTTTCCAATTCCTCTATAACACCCTTAAATCGTTCCTGCCTGTCTAACAATATCCCATCGATTGCCGCCGTGGTTTTTGCAGCCTTTTCTTCAACAGCAATTTGCTGCAGGAACTTTAGCTCCATTTTGATTTGCTCTTGCATTGTTAATGCCAGTTTTAGTCTGTCATCAAGTCTACCCCGTGTCCACTCGCGTATTTCTTCCTCACTTTTCAAGTTTAGTTTCTTTAATTCACTACCCAATCCTTCAAATTTCTCAATTTCTGCTCTAACAGCATTTGGGTCAGCAGCCACATTCGCATCAGTAACCGAATTGACATCAGAAGTCGCATTTATATCAGCAATCGTTTTCGCATCAACAATCGTATTCGCATCATTAGTTGTATTTGCAATGGCAGTCTTTTTGTACTCTTTTTCTTTCGCTGATTTTTCCTCCTTCTCCGTTGACTGTGCCTGCTTGTCCTCAACAGGCTGGCCATTAGCGGGAATAAGATTGAAAAATGCTATCGACAAAATCAATATTGATATGACAAAAGTTTTCACAATATATCCTCCAAAATATCAACATCGTTAATCAATTTTACTCAACGACCTAATCGGCCGTTTTCGCATATGATGCTCTTCATCGTGGCCACGTTACATATTACTCAATTATACGAAAAAATTTTCTCTTAAAGTATCCTCAAAATCCTAAAAATTTGTTTTTCTTTACTTTTTAAATCTGCTCCATAGAAGCAATACCAATTCTTTCTGTTATTCTATCAAATTCATCTAAAGAATAAAATTCTATAATTATTTTGCCCCTCTGCCCATTTTTTCGGGTTTCAATAGCCACTTTCGCGCCTAACTGCTTTGTAAGCTCGCTTTCCAGTTCTATTATATGAGTCGATTTTGAACGTACTTTTGTCTTGGCCTGACCAGCTCCGACAAGATATTTTCGCACTAATCTCTCTACCTCGCGCACGCTTAGCCGACCAGCCATTGCTCTATTGGCAAGCTTTCTTCGAAGTTCATCTGTAGGCAAAGCAAGTATTGCTCTGGCGTGTCCCATAGTTATCTGGTCCTCTGCCAACATTTGTTTTATTTCATCAGGCAAGTCCAATAGTCGCAAGTAATTAGCAATAACAGAACGGTCTTCGCCGAGCCGTTCGGCAGCCTCTGCCTGTGTTAATGAGAAGGTATTTAGATAGTTCTGATAGGCCTTTGCACGTTCGATTGTATTGAGATTAGCCCGATGTATGTTCTCAATTAACGATAATTCAAGCATTTGCTCATCGCTTGCTTCTCTCACCAAAGCAGGTATTGTCGTCATAGCAACCATTTGAGCCGCTCGAAGCCTGCGTTCTCCGGCAATCAGCTCGAATTTGTTGCCGGCGGGGCGTACAATAATTGGTTGAACTACTCCGTTGGCTTTAATTGATTCAGCTAAATCAGCCAGCTCCTGCTGGTTCCACACTGTTCTCGGCTGATAAGGATTCGTTGATATATCATCGATACTGATTTCCCGCAGTGAACCGCTTAACTCTTTATCTTGCGGGTAGTTACCTGTAGCAGCCCCAGGAACTCCTAATTGAGAGCCAGCAGCTGTTGTTTGATCAGCTAATACTTGGTTTGCCTTATTATCTATCAATGTTATCGGACTTAATAACGACGCGAGCCCCCTGCCGAGATGTTTTGGTTTTTCTCTTTTTTTGTTGGCCATATATAACGCTCCTTCGTAACTTTGTCCGCTTAATGCGGAATAATATGTAGTAATCCAGCCTTGCCTTTACGACTTTTTTATATGATGCTTATCCCCTATGGACGGACCAAAGCACCAACACATTTAAAATTTCGGAATTTTTACTAAAAATTCTTCAATTTTGCCAGCCTAAAAAGTGGTTTTTCAAAAAAAATGTTTCACGTGAAACAACGCCAATAAGTGTAAAATGCCTAAAACAAGCTAAAATTATAACAAAACATCAAAGTCTGACTTATTGAACTTTAGGCAAAAATATTCCTAAATTTTAAGCACTTTGAACATTTTTAATCCAGCAGGGCGGTTTATTGCTACATATCACTTATGGCTTTGCCACTCTGATTTGAATGTTTCACGTGGAACAAGGACAATAATAAAGAAAATTAATAACCGCTCGTAAGGATGGTGCCTACCGGAGTAATGCAGTGAAACACGTAGCCCGAGGAGAGGATTTTGGTTAAAAAATCAAAGGATAAAAGTAAAAAAAATATGTTTGCAAGTTAAAACGAAGAAGTATGTTTGTATTATACCTAACATACAATTTACCTTAAAAATAAGTGGATTAAGTAGGGTGGTTAAAGCAGGGCATAAGTATATCAGAGAATTAGGACATCAAGGAATGACCTTAAAGGGGGTAACGGCGCTGGTTTATGAGCATATGATGGAAAATATTCGAAAACGTTTGAAAACTATATAGAAACGTTCGAAAAATGTATAGAAACAGACAAAAACTGGATAGAAATATTTGAAAAAATTGGAAAATTTTGTAAGCCGAAAATAGCTTGCAGCGTTCAGCGGACGGCGTACAGGAATGAGAAAAAAATTGGATGCAGGTTGCCTAAATTAACAGGGGGCGAAAGAGCGGAGGAGCTTAAGAGCATAAGAGGAAGTCAGGAGACAGGAGACAGAAAACAATGATGGTTAACTAGTTAATTAGTTAAGTGGTTAATTGGGGGCGTGGGGAGCAGAAACATATCGCGTCGGTGAAATTTTTGATAAAAGGTTGCCGGGGAAAACGAACGTTCAGCATTTAGCATAAAGTAGCCGGTGGGAATTTGAATCAAAAATAGGTACGGTATCCTCAGATATCGGAAAATATGCCGGACACCTTCAATTCACCAAATGGCCGAGCGATATTCTCAAGTACCAAAGGTAGCTTTCACCCGCTTGGAACTTAGGTAAACAATGATTATTGTGGCAACAATGCAACTGAGTACGGGGCCTATTAGTCCCTGGGGATAAACCTTAACTACCCGCAGAGAAGGTATGAGCGAAATATAAGAGAGCGCACATAGACACATCGTAGTTATCCTCGCCCAGTTATAAAGTCGAAAAAGCCCAATTCCCAGCGTGATCTCCAATAAACCGATGCTGGCTGCGATAACTCCGCCTACCAAGCCAAAAGCCCCAAATAGAGGAACATCCATAGACACAGCCATCCCCAAGCTGCCCAAAAGAATCAAGACACCCAAGCCCATAGAACCAATCCCCCCCATCATCTGAAGTACTGCCAGAACCATAACACCCACTGGCCGCTCATGTCGATGAATCACATCTGTCTGGTCAATTGGTAAAGCGGTCGGTTGGGTAGGAACTTTAAGCACGCTATCCATTTGAACGGATGCTGCCTTGCGGGGAGGATTCGCGCCATATCGCTCCCGTAGAATGCGGCGTGCTTCCGACGCAGGGTCTTTTATTCGCTTCCGAAAAACCAACATGGGTATGTTCAATAATCCAATAATTACAAAAGCGCCACAAATGACATAGAGCATTTCTATGGTCATTCCAGTTTGGAACACAGCAACTGCCCCAGCACCTAAAATAAATATTACCATCACAAGGAACCAAAGACGTGTGTTTTCTAAACTTTTACTCGCGATGTCAGACTTGGCTTCAATTATGCGCTCAATCTCTTCCTGCTCGTTGAGGTATGTACCACACTCATCGCAGACGGAAGCAAACCTATCGACTCGCATTCCGCAGAACCAGCATTTCTCAGATTTGGGCATCGTGGTTACCTCCTATCATTTAATATACGGCCCAACAAGAAAACCTTATTTATACCTTCATTCACATTGACCACTCACTCGCAATATATCCCAAACTACGCTTTCACTTTATCTAAGAGGTAATTGGTTGTTTGTCATGGTTTTCCGTGGTTCTCACGTGTTGCATCCGCCGCAATCCCAGACTCAGCTTTTGCTAACGCTTCGACGAGTTTGGCCAAAGCATCGGAGGGTGTTTGTGCACTTTCCGTCTTGCCCAGCTCGGCGAGCACAGGTGCGACTACACGCCCCAGCGACCGCGCAAACTCATCAACCTGTGGCTCGCCGCCCAAACTCTTTCGGCCACGGTCTTTCTCATCCTGAGCTTTAACAGGCAGTGACTCAACAATCCGCTTGCTTTCCTCGAATGCCCAAGGGGATTCCGCATCGACGGCAATCAGGCGCAGCAGCGAGTTGAGTTGCTGGTGTATCTCTACAAGTTGCCGGTCGTATGCCTCTGCCAAATGCCGAGCGAAAGCTTCTTCGGCAGGTTCGAGTACTAATATGGATTCCATCGTTGGTTTGGGTGGCGCCATCGAGTGGGTGTCAAGGTTCGACGCCCATTTCCTAACAGCCTCTTGCAGAAGCTTCTCCTTCTCGGCTAACCGTCCTGCCTTTGCTGATGCCGCCCGTCGTATCTCGATGCGTCCCACATGGTAGTGCGTCTGGAGGAAAATTCTACGCCGGGCCTCTGCTGCAGTACGAAACTCATCTCCGGAAAGGCCATGTGTGCGAGGTGTGTCCCTTAGGAGTTTTTTCGCTGCTATCACGTCTGCATCTCTTGCAGCAATTTCTGTAGGACCGCGAGTCTTCGCGTAGAGAACAATGTCCTGTGCGGATTTCGGCTTCTCTTGGAGAGCAGACGTTAAGGTTGGAACCTCTACATCGCGCGAGACAATGCGATACTGGGATGACCTGTCCAAGTCGGCAATACGTTGCCTATATTCCTTCTCGCCGTCAAGTTTCTTACCCCACACGCCCTGAAACTTTCCACTTTCCCGTCTCCAATCATATCTCATCCATTCGTATATCAGCCTTATCTCCTCCTGACGCCCACGTAGGTCTCTTTCTTCGACAACGTAATAAACAAAAAAGATCGCCACTTTGGAACCTCTCGGTAATTGCTCATAAATACGATTGATACTAACGAGCTTAAAGCGAACGTTACGTGCGCCTCCCAACGGAACAGTCTTAGCCACTTGCGAGGCAATCTCTTTCACTGTGACCGTGTCATCCAACGTATCAGCCAGAGAAAGCCCACTATGCATTATTATGAATGCAACTATGGCAAATACTATCATCTTTTGCATGGGACTATTTCCTTTTTGACTACGATAGCCTAAACAGAAAGACCGCTTAAAAATGTTTACACTTTCCTGCTGACATTGGCCACCGTTATGACCTGCCTCTCTACTTAAGACTCGCTGGCTATGTCAACTGTGCTTGCAGGAAAGATATAATTCATTCGGAAACTTGTCAACAGACAAATAAAATGAAATAGGGATAACAAGGAACATCATATCCTCTTGGTGAGGATAAGATATGTAGTGGATACGTGCCGTCAAAAGCTAAAGAGGTCACGGATGGGGCAATTTAGTTGTTCTCGGCTCATTGTTGTTTGTGGATTAAAGCAAGCTCCAGCAAGATAGCTTAAACGGCGAAGCACCACAATGAGATAGCTGCGCATCTCATCCCGATGAGACAGCAAACGACGCGTCTCACCTCTGTGAGATAGTGAAAGGCGCATCTCACAGAGTAGGCATGACAGGCACGTCTCACAGGACAGGCAGAGCAGGCGCCTGCACCCTTGGGAAATAAATCCCTACCTACCACAGGCGGTAGGGTCAATCGAACCCTAAACTAGGGGTTTTAAGTCGGCAAAAAAGCCGAGCCAGGCGAGCAGGCCACCAGCTACTGCCACAACGACTGCCCAGACTGCCATAAATTTTGTCATCTGCTTACTGAAATATTTACTAATCCCAATAGACATCTGCGGCAGCAGAAGCAGGAACAGTCCCTTTATAAGGGCAACCCAGCCAAAAATTGTAATAATAACCGGCCAATCATTCGGCCAGATATTATGGAACCTTACAAGAAGGTACCCTATGGTAAGTGCGGCAATTCCGCCTAAGTAAATGGACGGCGGACTTTCCGAAAATTCCGCCAACAGCTTTCTGTAAAAGTCAGGATTGATAAGTATGCCGATACCGATGGCTAAATATGCGATTCCCAAGACCTGAAAAATTTGAGCATCTGTCATTTTATTTCTCCTAAATAATTGACATTTATTCTTATATCGACGATTCCTTTCATTCGGATTAATACATAAATTTCTAGCGATAGCAATATAAAAATCCTGATACCGCTACTGGCAGCTCGCAGAGGCAGCCCGCCAAACGTGTGCTGGTGAGGTACAAAACTCTTGTAAAATATGCAAAAAATTGGTAAAAATGAAGATTGAGGCTTAAAAATGTGTGTGAAGTTGGTTAACCCATTAATTTGAAAGGGAAACGAAATGGAGCTAAAACTTGATGTTAAGACACTTGTGATAGGGATTGCAGTTGGGGTTATTGTTACCGCTGTAATAGGAGCCGGAAATTCAGGCGAATCCGATTTCGGTATTGCCATACCTTCGTCGGGTACAAATGAAGGTTCGGCACTTGTAAGAACGGCTGACGGTGCCCTCTACATCGTTAATCCAAAAAGCGGAATGGCAGTAAGGGTATTGCATGCCAACATAAAATCCGAACCCTACGACCGCAGGGACGCCAGAGGCAGGGCCTTTTTCCTGAGCAGACAAAGCCAGCCCGAAGAAACCTCCAAGAGGAGGTATTAGTTAAAATAAATCCGCCTCGTCTTCGCTGGACAATCGCAGGCGGACAAGCTTAACTGATGTGCATAGTCCTAACAGGGCTTATATCGCAAAAACGGTCGAAGAATAAAATTTTTGCATCCACTATGAGTATGCAACAAGTATTAGTTTCAGGATATAGAAATTTCGGTTTTTATAGGGCGATGTGAAAGAATAAGTCGGGTTTCTGCTTAACCTGTGCTTAACTTGTGCCGATATAACTGTTAAAAATTGCGAAAGCTATGCTGAATCAAGAAAAGGAGTGCTAATATGGGGATACAAAACTGGTCAGAAGATATAATTCTCGTAGACTTGCCCCAGGAACCAAATATGGGCGATGAGCTCAAGACCGTTACCGATATGGCGCGTGATAGAGGCGACTGTGAGGTGGTAATTGATTTTTCCAGCGTCGATATTGTAACCTCTTCAAGCCTTTCGAAGCTGCTGAAGCTGCGCAAGCTGTTGAGTGATTGTGGGCATCGGCTTATTTTCTGCAACGTTGCTCCTGCAACCAGAGGCATCTTTACGGTAACCGGTCTTGACGGGATTTTTGAACTTGCCGATGACAAGTTCGTTGCCCTGGCAAGTCTGCAGATTGTCACTTAGGCGGTGTCATGAGGGGGCTTGACAAAGGGTTCGTCTTTCTGCATAATATAGTGAGATTTAACCCTTGTTGAGCTGGCTACGAAAACCACCTGTTCCGGCGGTATTCGTAATCTGCTCGCAAGGTTTGTACAAAAGTGGGACAGTATAAATGGATGAAGAAGCTCTGGGGCAAATCGAGCAGATAACAGGTTATAAATTTTCCAACCAAAATCTGCTATCCAAAGCATTCGCTCATTCCTCTGCAGTTAACGACCGTATCTTTAGTAATGAACGGCTTGAGTTTCTCGGCGACTCCATTTTAGCTGCAGTTATTTGCCACAGCCTCTTCGAGCAGTTCCCGGAATATATGGAAGGTGACCTGACGAAAATAAAGAGTATGCTTGTTTCCCGCAGGACCTGCGCCCGAGTTACCAAACGGCTGGGCTTGCACGAGTTCCTGAAAATCGGCAAAGGTATGGAATCCAACCGGGCTTTGACCAGCTCCCTTGCTGCCAGCTTATTGGAGGCTATTATCGCTGCAATTTATATTGATGGCGGATTCGACGCTGCTGAGGGTTTCATCTTAAAAGCTTTCGCTCCAGAAATCAGCCAGTCCGATGCGGAACAATCTCATGGCAATTTCAAATCATTACTGCAGCAATACGCCCAACAGCAGCTTAATTCCACACCTGCTTATATACTGCTTGATGAAAAAGGACCTGACCACGACAAATGTTTCGAGTCGGAAGTGGTTATTGCCGAGCGTCATTTCCTGAGTGCCTGGGGGACAAATAAAAAAGAAGCAGAGCAAAAAGCCGCTTTCAACGCACTTGTCGAATTAGGTGTACTTCAAAGCACTCCGCCGGACAGCGACGAATAAATCCCAACGAGTACCCCTTCTTGCTTTCGCAAGAAAGCAGGGGGGCAATTACACAGAAATCAGCCATACCAGGGCGTATAAGGCCAATGCCGTTATGATTATGAAAGCAATAATCGAGCCAAATAAAATTGCCGCCTCTTTAAAAAAAACACCCGCAGTAATCGTCGGCAGCTTCGTTGCTTTATAGACTATGGCTATCGCCGCCGTTAACGGCAGCATCCATAGCATTGCCTGTGGGTTTGGGCGTATTTGCTCAGGAACCGTAAAGGTCGCTATCACGAGAATACCTATTAACGACATTTTATTCTCCCGCCGGCACTATTCTGCCGAGTTGAGCCAGAGAAACAGCGTTGACAATACACAAAAGGTTAAGCAAACCTGATATCATCGTATATATCTGCCCGATTTCGTTCGGCCAGCCGTAGACAGGATACCCTCCGCCTGCGCTGCGATGGGATATAAATAAAACTACCGGCGAATTCATAACCTGGGCTGCCTTCACATACAAAGGCGCCGGTCCGACCAGGTCAATTACACCAATTGAACCGACATATAATCCGATGCACAGAATTAAGCTGATAGTTACGAATATAATCATTGCCCGCTTTCTTTCTTCGAGCACAAAATACCCTGCGCCTGGCAGCAGCCAGCTCATCAGTCCAACAAACAGCAAAAATTGCGTGTGGTTTTTCTTAGAAAGCCGTGCCATTACGAGCTACCTCTGGATTCCAACGGCATATTAACATCCGCCGGTCCTTTATCCTCCTTGAGAAGTCTAAATTTCATACGCTTTAATATGTTTTCAGGATTAAAGTAAACCGGCGCCAAAGACTGATATTGAATAAAGTCTTCTTTGTAGTCCTGAAATGCCTTGATTTTATCGTATTGCTGCCTCTCAAGGCGTTTGACCGAAATATTCTTTAAACAATAATAGGACATCTTGGGCTTGAATTCTATAACCAAAGGCAGATCATCAATGGTATTGTTATCTTGTGGTATAAGCGAATAAAGCTGACTTATGAGCCGGTTCTCCGTTTTAATCTCATTGACTAATAACCGTCCCTCCGGCCTGTCCACACTCTGCGTAGCCATCGTTTCCAGCTCAATGCTTGAGCTTCTCCGCAGATTTGTAAAATTTTGCAACTCGAACATATTGGCGTCTTCTGCACCCTGCTTGTCCCTCTGCCCATAAAGTTTATTGAACTTATCAACAGCACTCTCCCAGCCATCTCCTTTAGCCAGTTGGATAAACTCTTCGGCTCTGTTTTTGGTGGTATCCTTCGCCGCAAGTCTTTTTAAGTCTTGCGTCACTGTTTCTCTTATCGAATAAACCTCTTTGTCAGGCTCGGTCTGGCCATCGTCGAATTCAAGCGAATCTTTGGCAAAGGTTTGATTTACGCTTTCCGGTTCTGAGGCCTTTTCAACTTCTATCGCCCGCACAACCACTATTATTCGCCTGAGCGCATCATACGCCGGTCCAATATTTTCATATAATCTCGGTTTTGGTATATCAAACGGGCCGAGTTCAGCGGTTGCCAGCTCGTCAATTGCAAAGACAGCCCGAGTCAATCCTACCGGATTACCTCCATCGCCTTTTAGAAAAAGCGACCCAAGGTATTTATCCGAGAGAATATCGGAGACATTAAGCAGCCCTGTCCGCCCCGCATATACCTTGATTTTGTATTTCTCGCCTAATTGTTTAGCAACAGTTACATAATCGCCGGCCATTTGCCTAAACTGCTCGGAGCCGATTTCCGCAAGCTCCATATCTGTCGCCTGCAGGTCGGTCTCGGTAAGGGTCCTGGCCTCCTGTAGAATCCTTTCCGCCATGAAACTTACTTTTTTCTGCAGCAAGTTTTGTGAAATGATACTCGCCACCTCACCATAACTTTTAATTCGCTCAGTCAACGGCGAATTCGGGTCGTTCGGGTCCAAAGGAACCGATGCAGTGAATCCTTCTCTGTTTTTTTGGTAAAATTCCTCTACATCTTCCTGCGTAGGCGCCGTTACTGTTTCTGCAACATCATCAAGCTTGACTGCGATGTATTCAAGCTGAACGCTGTCGTCTAACTTATACCCGAAGCCGTAAGGGTTTTGGTCGTTTATATCACCTGCAAAGAATTTCTTGTATTTGTTAAAATGCTCGACTAATTCTTCTTCGTTTGGTTCCTTCTGAGTTTCGGCAAACACATCCGAATCAAATTTTACACATTCAACATTAATTGTTTCCTCTTCCCTGCTTGTATCATGCATTATCTGCGAGATCGTAATATTTTCGTTCGTGCAAATCATCTTGGCATACGTCAATACCGTTATCAATTTGCCGAACGTTGTTAATATTTGTTCTTCTGAGACGCCCTGTTGGCTTGTCATTGACCCGATTAGCTGTGAATATGTTGCACCATTAAAAAATTGTGGTATTATCTTTGCAAGCTGCACGCCCCAAGTCTCATTTGATATTTTCACACCGGCGAACTGCGCTTCGTTACTCAGCAGAAACCAGTATATCTCGCCCGGCATCGAGCGTTTGTAAATATCATTAAGTTGTTTCTCGCTGATTCTGTAGTGGTTTTCTCCTATGACTTGTTTTATATACATATTTAAAGCCGGTGAAATTGTCCTGTCGGAAAACAGCAGCTCCGCCAGCATAACTGCCTGCAAATCCTGCGTACGAAATACCGGCACGGTTATGTTTCTTAATATTTCATCTGCTCGCAGCAACTTTAGGATTTCCAGCTCCTGCCGGGCTAAAGCCATATCATAATTTGTTATCTTCCTGTTATCCGCGAAGTATGCTATGGTCTCGCGGTGGCTTGTCCTTCTCTGGGTGAGCTGGGAAAGGAACGCCTGGAATACAAAGCCGATAAAAACAAAGATGACCACAATGGCCATTACTTTCGTGTTATTTTTGCGAAGCCACTTGATTAAATTCATAATTACGCTCCGAATTCGTCCTAAAATTGCCGGCTCATATCGAGCGGATTTCCATTAAGCAGTTTATTGCAAAATGGTGTCCTTTTCTGAAACCCCATAAGTATATTCAACTAATCCGGCTTTGCAAGAAAAATAGCACTTTGTCGAAAACCGGGGATTTACAATATATGCAACACGATATACGATACACTCACGCTGCAATACGAATAACGATGGAAGAACAAAAGCAAAGCTATCCAAAATCTGCCCTGGCATTTACCAATGCCAAAGAATTTCTGCCCGGTGGCGTTAACTCGCCGGTCAGAGCCTTTTGCGGTGTAGGTATCGAACCGCTTTTCGTTGCCTCCGCAAACGGCTCAAAAATTTACGACATCGACGGCAATGAATACATTGACTACGTCTGCTCGTGGGGAGCGATGATACTCGGACATAATCATCCGAAGGTAACAGAAGCCATACAGGCCGCTGTGAAAAAAGGGACTTCTTTCGGGGCACCGACCCTGGCTGAAACCGAACTGGCTGAAAAGATAGTTGGTGCCTTCGATTCCATCGAAAAGGTCCGCCTTCTCAGCAGCGGTACCGAGGCGGTAATGACTGCAATTCGGCTGGCGCGGGGCTACACCAAAAAAGATTTAATAATCAAGATGGCCGGCTGTTACCACGGCCACAGTGATTCACTGCTGGTGGCAGGGGGGTCCGGACTGGCTGAGACCGGCAGAGCTTCAAGTGCCGGCGTCCCGGATTCGATTGCCGAACTGACTATTGTGATACCATATAATGATATCAATGCTGTGAAAACCGCTTTTAAGAAATACAAAGATAAAATCGCAGCGGTCATCGTTGAGCCTGTAGCTGCAAATATGGGTGTGGTGCCGCCGGTCGAAGGGTATCCACAGGGGCTTCGGAGCTTATGCGACGCAGAAAAGACGCTGCTTATCTTCGACGAGGTGATAACCGGCTTTCGCATTGCTTATGGCGGGGCACAGCAGCTTTTCAATATAAAAGCGGATATTACCTGCCTGGGCAAAATAATAGGCGGGGGGCTGCCAGCAGCGGCAGTAGGCGGCAGAAGGGATATTATGGATATGCTCGCACCGGCAGGGCCGGTCTATCAGGCAGGGACACTCAGCGGAAATCCTATCGCTACAGCAGCAGCAAATGCGACCCTGGAGATATTGTGCAAAGGCAACTGCTATACCGAACTCGAAGACAACTCTGCGATGCTTGCAAACGGACTGGCCCAAACCGCCGTAGAGGCAGGTGTGCCCATTACAATAAACCGCGTTGGTTCACTTTTAAGCTGCTTTTTTACCGATAAACCTGTGAGAAATTTCGCCGATGTTCAGTCAACTAGTATAAAGCAATTCAAAAGGTTCTTTGCGGAAATGCTAAAGCAGGGAATTTATCTTGCCCCAAGCGCTTATGAGGCAATTTTTATTTCATTAGCCCATACAAAACAGGACATCGAAAAAACCATTGAAGCTGCCCAAAAGGCCTTTAAAAAAATGTAAATTGATTCAAAATATTTTTTACTTTACTTGCAGGGTCAAATGTGATAGAATATTCGCCACTTTACAGGAAAAATTACCGAATAAGCGATTGAGGAACACTACAATTTAAAGAGGATGGAATCGCAGTGGGAAATGGAGGCTATTATGAGAAACATTAAAAAAACATTTATTTTAGCTCTGACCGTTCTTGCCTTATGCTCTATATGTAATGCCGAAGTGGTTTCAAGAAACTATGAAATCAGCTCCGGTTACGTCCTCAAACGGAACTGGTCATGGGGATATACGGAAGAGTACTATTATCTGTCAGGGCAATTTCGTTTTATATATAATATTCCATCATCCGCAGCATTTGACTGGGTAGATGTTGAGCTGGACGAAGAGATTACATATTTCGAACCGATGGAGCAGACTACAACCAGTCTGAATGAGCTTTTTCATATGACAGAGCTACAGCTAATAGATGCGAACGAAACGAAAATAAACTTTGTCTATGAAAAAAACATACCTACGTTCCCGCTGGCTGACGTTAATGTCACGGTTACTTTTATGGGTGATAATCTCCTGCTGACAGGCCGGTTTAGTGATGCTATCTATGATGGTTGGCAATACGATTTATATGCAATCGCAACACAAATTCGCTATTCGGGCGGCACAGGCGAACCGAACGACCCGTATTTGATAGCCACACCGAACGACCTCAACTCCATTGGCCTCGACCCAAACGATTGGGATAAACACTTCGTTTTTGTCTCAGATATTAACCTAATTGGATATTATTATACTAAAGCTCTTATCGCATGGGATATTGATAGCAATAACAGCAGTTTTGATGGAACAGTTTTTAGTGGCATAATCGACGGTAACAACCACAAAATCTACAACTTTTCGATTGATACTTTGGGTAAAGGTAATGATTTTCTTGGATTGATAGGTTGTATTAATGGTGGTCAGATTAATAATATGTGTCTTAGGGATGTAAATATAGTAGCTGGAGATTATTCTAAGTGGATTGGTGGATTGGTGGGTGAAAGCAAAACGGGTAATATAGAGAATTGCAATTCTATTGGGTCAATCAGAAGTGGTGATTTTTCCTCGTGTGTGGGTGGTTTAGTTGGAGCAAACGGAGGCGATATTAGTAAATGTTATTCTGTTGGAACTGTAGAAGCTTTTGATAACATAGTAGAGATTGGAGGTTTTGTAGGATACAATTATGGCAGTGTAACGAATTGTTATAATGTTGGTAGTGTCCATGGTGGTGCCTCGTCGATTGAGCTTGGCGGGATGGTTGGTTTGCAAAATGGCACTATCTTGAATTGCTACACAGCCAGCAATTTAACATGGGGACAACAATATTCGACGTATATTGGAGGATTTGCGGGATTGAACGTAGGCAGTGTCACCACTTGCTTCTGGGACACTGAAGTAAGCGATTGTAATGCCAGCGATGGTGGGACTGGCCTGCCAACGTCTCAAATGCATATGAGGGATACCTTTGCCGATGCCGACTGGGATATGATCAATATATGGGATATTGGGGAGAATCAGACATATCCATTTCTGCGGAAACATCTGCCTTCAGATATAAACAAGGACGGTAAGACCGATTTCTACGACCTTGCGGTACTGGCCGAACACTGGCTCGAGGAATACTAAAACATGAAAACTAACAAATCTATTTTCATATTTTTTATATTGACCTTGACTTTATCAGGTATTTCATCAGGCAAATACAGCGGCGGAATGGGTGAACCGAATGACCCGTATCTAATCGCTACGCCGAACGATTTATGCGACATCAACAGCCACATCGAAGACTACAATAAGCACTTTATTATGGTCAACGATATCAACATGACAGATTTTTATGATACCAATCCTGTTTTTATGATTAGCGGAGACTTTGTCGGAGTTTTTGATGGTAACAGTCACAGTATCAGTAATTTCCGCGGCACAGAAGGTCTGTTTGAAAGACTCGGCGATGAGCCCGGTATATTAAAAAATCTGGCGTTGATTGACGTAAACTTAACCGGAAGCCAACCGGGTGGGCTTGTTAGAGAAAATTATGGATTAATATCTAATTGTTCCGTTACCGGAAAAGTAACCGACGAATTTGGATATTGCGTTGGAGGTCTTGTCGGGTGGTCCAACGGTGTTGTTGAAGACTCGTTTGCTGATTGTATTGTAAATGGAGAGGATGTAGTTGGCGGCCTCGTTGGTAGGAATCAAGGCGATATTTCAAGATGCTCTACCAGCGGTGCTGTTAGCGGACATAGCACTGTTGGAGGATTAACCGGCGATAATTATGACTGCACCATTTCTGATAGCTGTTCCACCTGTTCTATATCAGCAGTCGCATTTGCCGGCGGGCTGACCGGCTTTAACATGGGTATTATCCTTAATTGCCATACAACCGACAGTAATGTAGTCGACGGTGACCATGATACAGGCGGATTAGTTGGAGGCAATGCGGGACTAATCCAGGATTGCTGGTCTTCCGGCTGTTATATTCAAACATACTTTAAATATGCGGGAGGGCTTGTTGGTCATAATTTCTCAGACGGTCGAATTATCGCCTGCTTTGCAAATAACCGGCTATCAGGTGATACTGGAATCGGCGGTCTTGCTGGACTAAACGAATCTGTAGTTGAAGACTGCTATTCATCAGGAAATGTGGATGCAAATGAAAACGCTGGAGGGCTTATCGGAAGCATCACCGGTTCTCCGGTATCCCGGTCTTATTCCTGCGCATCAGTATCGCAGGGTCTACACACAGGTATGTTCGCTGGGTACTCATATTCAAGTGAAAGTGGTATTCAAAGTTGCTTTTGGGATACGGTAATCAATCCGGATATGAATGGTATCGGCAATACAAGTGATCCTGACTTGATTGGCTTGCCTACGGCACAGATGCAGATGAGAAGTACTTTTGTCGATGCCGGCTGGGATATGGTAAATATCTGGGACATCGGCGAGAATCAGACGTATCCTTTCATGCGGAAGCATCTGCCTTCAGACATCAATAAGGACAGCAGAACGGATTTCTATGACTTAGCAATACTGGCTGAGCACTGGCTTGGTCAATAAGCTAATCTTCGATTTTTATAACGAAGCCGCCGTTACCCTTAAGCTTTATTCCTAATGGTTTTGTCGGTCCAACCTTGATATTTTGCATACTAAATAAGCGATTATCCTCGCCATCTGTTATTAACACTCCTGTTTTGTTATTTTTTAGGAAGGAAAGGTTGAGGTTGATATTTTTTTCAATATCTTCGCCGTTTATGCCAGCTACATACCAATTATTTTTAAATTTTCGGGCGAGAACCACAAACTTACCGGGGTAACCATCTATAAAGCGGATATCATCCCAATATGAAGGAATTTCTTTCAAAAAATCCTTAACATAATCCGGAACCTCTCCCATACCCTCAGGCGTTTGGGCAAAGTGCTGTATCCCGGAGGTAAATATCACCGATAGTGCCAATTCAAATCCATTCGTTGTTATACGCTTTATGTTTGGCACCTCAGTAAAGCAGACTGGTGTGAAGTCCATCGGGTCAAAAACATTCCGCGTAAATGGCAGAATGCAGCAATGGTTAGGTTCGCGGTCTGCATTGGCTTGGTCGAAGGTTACATATTCAAATCCTTTTACCGCCTCGAAAGTTAAAAGATTCGGATACGTTCGCTGCCAACCCCTCGGCAACGTCGCCCCGTGACAGTTCACCGCAAGGCCGAATGCGGCCGCATCTTCAAATATATCCTGGTAATAAGCCATCACGGATTGGCCATCACCGCCGAAGAAATCCACCTTTATCCCCTTTATACCCATCTCTTTCAGCCTGCTGAATTCTTTAACACGTTCTTTATGTGTCAGCAGTTTATCTTTAGGAGTATAAGTAACGGTATTCCAGTTGCCCGCCGAGTTATACCATAAAATAAGACCGACCTTTTTGCTTTTGGCGTATTCAGTAAGGGCCTTAATCTTGTCATAACCTATTTGCGTGTCCCAGTTCGCATCAATCAGGCAGTATTCCCACCCCATATCAGCGGCGAAATCAATAAAACGTTTCTGCACATCATAGACCACCGAATTATCTTTCAGCGTAATCCAGCTCCACGAGGCCCTGCCCAGCTTTACAAATGAAACATCCTTCAACTTTGAGGCCTCTGCCAAATCGGTACCCAATGTCGATTCCGCTACTACCTTCAAGCTGTCCCCGACGGCAATAATCCGCCAGGGCGTGTACCAGGGCAGTTTCGATTCGGGGTTCACCGGCCCGCCGGGAAAAACCTCTGCTGGTTGAGGAAAACCGATTAAAAATTCATTACCATGTGCATCTTTTTTTAATCTGCAGCCGCAGTAATTTCTGTCGGGTGCTGTTTCGCTAATCAGCATCCAGTATTTATTATAGTTAAATAGCGCCGGAAAAACCCAGCCTGCATTGTTAAAAGGCAATTTGTCCGTTTCAATACCCTGCTTGTAATGCTCCTCATAAGAAGGCTGAGTTTGGCACCATCCGGATTTTGCCTCAGCTATCGGCTGAATCCATGCTTTTGTGCCTTGAATAAAATTAAATGATGAGGTTTCTTCTTTGATTATCTTTATATCCTGTGATTTTTCAGGGAAATAGTATCTAAAAGCAACGCCATCATCGGAGACCTGAAAAATAATATCCATCTTTTTGCCGGCGGCATTTTTTAAATGAAAAGTTCTTTTGTTCGCAGCGTAAAAACAATGGCGTTTTTTGCCCTGCAGCATTTCGTAATCGGCTTTGACCGCCTCAACGTCTGATACCGAGTCTAATGTCAGGTCTTTAGAGAAGTCCGCATCCTCCCTGATTATCCCTAATTTAGATTCCCCAAGAATAGCTGTGCCGGAGAATTCGACCCTGTAATGGGCGTTCTTATCACTGCAGAGCCAAAAATGCATGGAGATTTTTCCATCGGGACTGTTCATTACACATTCCTTTTCTGCCCGGCAGGCTTGCACGCAGAACATAAAAAGCATTAATACTAATATTTTACACACTACACTTAATCTTTGCTTATTTATCTGTTCCATAATCGGGCTCGTTGCCTTGTTTCCACTTTATGTTACAGCCCATACAAAATAAGACATCATATTATCATCCAATTCTCATTTACATAAGTGTGATTACTTTTCAGCCTTTACAATGCCGAAGTGCCGGTCAGCGAATGCGAGAAACTGCTGCCAGTTGTAGTCAGTGAATGAGAAGGTGACTTTTTTTCAGGCATATCGGCCGGTTTGGCCGCCGGTGCTTTTAGATATCTTTGGGCGAACGTCAGGAAGGTCGGCCAGTTCGGACCGGATGAGTGTCCATTATGATGCTGGCGAAAAGCGATGTCACCATCGATTAACGGTGTCCCAACGGGCGGGAATTCTGTCATTCCCATATCTTTTTTGCCGAGGAGCCTATAGACCGGCGCCGCGGCGGCTGCGGCCATGAACATACCTTTGGCATCCACCCATCCATCACCATTGTTTAGTGT
>CAZCIR010000009.1:0-76069 GCA_964499145.1 uncultured Pirellulales bacterium
GATTGTTTCTATACAGTTTTCGAATGTTTCTATACAGTTTTCGAATGTTTCTATATAGTTTTCGAACGTTTTCGAATATTTTCCATCATATGCTCATAAACAAGCGCCGTTGACCCCTTTCGAGACGTTTTACGAAAAAAATCAATAGAATTTCCCCTTGCCCAGCTTGCCCAAACCCCCCAATTTTACAGTTCCCACCCAGCTTGATTTCCTTCGTCAAAAATTTTAAATTTGTATTTTGGGCAGTTATAAAAATATCTCGTAATACAGTAGGCGCAGGCACTTACGAGTCTGTCGACTGCTGCTTCTTGTTCCTTCTCAGCCTCGAAACCGACCCTGATACTTTTACCTTCTGTCAGTTCTGGCCACAGTTTCGCCCCGCTTGCCGTCTCAAAAAGAATAGCCTGAGCACCTAAGAATCCGCCATAGTAGCCCGTTTCGGCCATTTCGCTAAGCTGATAATCTTCGATTATTACCAGCAAGACGATGTCAGCGTCCAAAGCCTCACCTACTTCTACAGGCGATAGCAATGAAAAATCGCTTCTGTTGGAGCGAAATTCAGATAATTCGTTATAGGAAATTATATGCTCGGGCAGAACCTTAACCTTCAATATAAGATTTTCGCGTACAGCCTCGGTCAAATAATAACGCAGGTTTACCTTAATGCTGAGCCAGCCGGGCTGCTCAACAAGCACCAGTATCTGTTTATCCCTTTGTGTAGTGAGGTCGTATTCGGCGGGGATTTTTTTTTCATACTGGCTTTGTGTCCCCAGCAGGCCTACAATGCCACAGCCGCTATAAAAGAAAACCGCAGCCAACATAAAAAAAACGGGTAGTTTTTTCGTCTTTTGTTTTTTTCTGTTATCTGTCATCTGTCTTCTGCTCCAATTAGCCCTGATTGTTTGCCGCCAGCGCCCGAGCTAAAGTTACTGCCCAGCCGACAGCGACAATGACTATCAGTGCTAAAATTATGTATTTTATTTTAATTTCAGTGAAAAAACGATTAAGAAAACTAAAATATATCCCTGAAACAGCTATAAAAAAAGCAAAAAATGCTGAAACTGCCAGCACGCAGCATAAAAATGCAGCGGCCGGCTGGATATAAAAGGATTCGAAGATTTTGCCCTGGGCAAAGGCAGTTACCGAGGTGGTTACTCCACAAGTTGGGCACGGCAGATTGTATCTCTGTTTGAAGCCGCAGGGAAAAGGCCACGGAGAAATTTTATAATGTCCTACAAACGCAAAAAATCCGAAAAAAGCAGCCATCGCCAGGAAAACAACGCCAGCAACAAGGCGCTGGTGAGATGATGCACGATAGGCAATTTTAGGTTTATTTAGCTGTTGGCTTGCCTGCATAACTGCGTTAGAATAGGGCAACGTTATGATTATGTCAAGGCCGGAAATGAAAGGCAGGATATGGTATTAGAGCAGAGAGATTTGAGCAGAATGCTGGAGACAGCTATTGTGGCCGCACGTCTGGGCGGGCAGCGGGCGATGGAAGAGCTTAACTTTATCGAGGTTTCGATAAAGAACAATAGCGAACTGGTAACCCAGGCTGATGCCAGATGCCAGCAGATAATAATCGAGCGAATCAAGGAGACCTATCCCGACCACGGCTTTATCGCCGAGGAAGGCGAACAGGGCGGGATATTCAAGCAGCCCCCGCGCGGCAATGAGCTTTTCTGGTGGGTCATCGACCCAATAGACGGAACCAACAATTTTGCCCACCAGATGCTTTTCTTTACCGTCAGTATTGCGGTAATACACGAGGGCGAGCCGATTGTAGGCGTGATTTTTGAGCCGGCTACAGACTCGATGTTTACGGCTGTCAAAGGCGGCCAGGCACAATTGAACGGCAGACGAATAACCGCCGGCGAAGAGATGATGGGTGCCTTTTCGAGCATAGGTCTGGACAGCCATTTTGATGATGGCGTGCCGGCGTGGGCCTGCGAAATGATGCAGAAAACGAGATTTCGCAACTTAGGCACAACGGCCCTGCAGCTTGCTTACGTCGCAAAGGGCAGTTTAATTGCCACCATCGCCAACCGTCCGAAGCTGTGGGACATAGCAGCCGGGGCGCTGATTGCTGAGGCCGCAGGGGCTATTATGAGCGATTGGCAAGGCGGAAAAATCTTTCCTGTCGATTTAGACGGCTATCAGGGTCAGGAATTCCAGCTAATAACAGCTAACAAGAAGGTCCACGCCGAATTACTACAGCTTATAAAGTCTTAGGTGAATAATCAGCGAGGCGGGCGGTAAGGTTTAGCACCTTTTTCTTAAAAACGCTGCGCCAAGGCCGAGAAGACAAATCGTCATCGGCTCAGGGGATGGGTTATCGAAAAAATCTTCTGTGTACCCGGGTTCATCTTTATAGTAAGGCTCATCCCGATACTGCCAGCTCTCTGGGTTACCGGGTGTGCCGCGCCAGCCCCAATAGTCTATCGGGTCTGAACCAAACGGGCCGTTATAAATAGCCGTGTCTATATAAACGGGCCAGTCCGGGTCCTCAACCGCATCATCCCACTGGTAAGAGAGATTATAGGCAAACCACTTAAGGTTGTCTTGAATTGTGGTATTGGTGATTTGTGGGCCGTATATATAGGCAATCTTGTTGTCCGATGACAGTGCCGCCTGCCAACCGATATCCCCCCACGGCTCACCGGCCTCGTATCCTGGTAATCCTATTATCTGTATGGGCACATCGGTGAACTCGACACTGCTCCAGACAAAATGTGCAATGGCCGTGATAGATTGGCCTGAATTCAGCAATATATCCCATGCATCATTGCCGTCTACAATGTCAGCCCGTGCAGATGAGGTTATTCCAAGGAAAATTAACAATACTAATATATAAGTCGTTACCGACTTTTTCATCTTTTCCGGTTTATTCCTTTCCTTGCTGAGCAGGCCCAGCCGTTCGGAACAGCGCATCCGATAGATAAAAATGTGTAAAATAAGAACACATAATCGGTGAGTTTTCTTATCCCCATTCTGAAAAACACATTATAGCATTTTTTTGCTGCTACGTCAAGGGAAAAAACCTTAATTTCTGCCTGCCGTGTGAGGGATTTTTTGGGACTTTTTTAAGTTTTTTATTGACGATTGCTTTGAAGAATGTTTTAGTGTCTTGTAACATTCAAAGGCGGAATATTGATAATTTTAAGGGATTTTATTATGCGTAATCCAAAGGCATTTCTACTTATCGGGATTATTTGTTTCGCAGCATACGGCCTCGTTTTGGCCTACGATGTCCCAAATCCGAATCTGAACAATGATGACAGGGTTGACTTTGCTGATTTTGCCTTGCTGGCAAATAACTGGTTGGAATCAGGGACCGGCCTTATAGGCGATTTTGACGACAGCAACACCGTAGATATTAATGACCTAATGGTATTTTGCTGGTATTGGCTTACAGAATACAGCGAATATCAACAGTGTCAGGATGCGGATTTGGACAACGACGGGATAATTGCTTTTGAAGATATGGCTATACTCGCGCAAAACTGGCTGTTGACAGGCGAAGGACTTACAGGTGATTTCGATACAAGCAATATGGTGGATTACAACGATTTATCAGTGATGACAGACTGCTGGCTGAAAGGCACAAGGCCGTTGGATATCTGGGAACAATTCAAGGCCGCGTTAAGAAACGATGACCTCGACACAGCATTAACATTTATTGCGGATTCTGTACTTGAGCAATATACCGATGTTCTCACTCAGCTTCGCCAATACTTTCCGGATATGGTAATTGGTATGGGGGACTTGATTTTGATTTCGATAGATGGAAATACCGCTAAGTATGAAATGCTTCACGATGATGGCGGTGGCGTAATATCGAGCTTTCCCGTATATTTCAGCAGAGATGGCCAGGGTAATTGGAAGATTTACTGCTTCTGATTTAAAAGCACGTTTGTGGAAAAATGGAATAGAGTAGAAGAAGATAAAGGTTATGAAATTGAAAATAGCAACTTGTTTTTTGCAGTTCTTTTCATTTCAAATAGAGAAAGAGCGATAGGAGAGATATAATGTCCGAGGATGTTGATAAAATTCTTGAAATAAGATCAAAATCAACAGAGAAAGACGTAATTTCAAAAGAAGGCGAATACTATGAAGAAACGGATATTCAAGATGAGCACATAAAAAGCACCAGTAGCATCGCAATTGCCGCGTTAGTAGTAGGCATATTCGCCGTTATTCTTGCGTTTCTCTCGTTTAAATCAGAGTTTATATTAATCCCATTTGGTATGAGCATAATCTCTGCTCCGACACTTGGAATTTCAGCTTTAATTCAAATAGGCTTGGGCAAAGGCAAATTGCGTGGACGATCTTTAGCCATACTCGGCATATGTGCGTCACCAGTTAGCATTATCTGCTTTTTCTTTTATTGGATTACCCACTTTACTTTGCCTGCCTAATCAATAGGAGTAAAAATGAAAAAAACTATATTGCCTTTATTAATTATAGCGTTTTGTACGATAGAAGTGTCAGACACAACAGCATGGGAAAACAAGTTGACACATCCGGCAATAACAAAACAAGCTGTGAATAGGTCCGTTTTAGCTGGTGATTATTTAGAAAAACAATTGGGATTAGTTGATGGTTTGGATACTGAACTTGAATTAACAGACGAATTCAAAAACAATATCGATATGAGAGTGGGACAGGAACCCGAGTTCAACTGGAACAAAACAAAAATTTCCATATTAGATTGGTTAAAAGACGGGAGCTCACTGGAGGATGTACCGAATCCAAGAGCACGCCATCATTTTCATGACCCAATCCGTGATGCGGGCTTAGATAATTCGAATGGACCAGCATGGCTTATGAATTTGCTCTATTTTGGTTCACATTTTAAATATCCGAATTATCTTGAATTTACAGCAGACGGTATTTCGGCACTTGATACGGCCAGGGGCACACACTTCTGGTCTGAGCCATCACCGGTTTATCGCAATTTGTGTGACTGGCCACATGCGAGGGAGTTATTCTACGATGCTGTAACTAAACCATCCAAAAGCGATAGAGAAAAGAATTTGGGATCTATGTTTGTTGTAGTGGGACATATATGTCACTTGATTGAGGATATGGGGGTACCTGCACATGTGAGAAATGACTTTATATGGGGGCATGCGGTTGCAGGTTTTCATAAGAACACAACAGGAGCACAAAACCCTTGGTATAAAGGAGGAAACCCTTTTGAAGCGTGGATGGAAACGCAAATTGCAAATGATGGGGACGAAATCCCGAGTGCATATCTGACTCGGCTGATGGATGTTCCTCCTGCATTCTCAAAATTAGAGCGCTACTGGGACTCCGGTATATGTGAACTGTCCGGAGTTACGCAATGGCAGGGAGATAGTCTTGGCTGGCCCAGCACCGGTTTCGGCAATCCGCCGCCTGAAAAATCCTGGGGTTTGTCAGAATGCAGCAATTATCAGCTCTTGTCTTACAGCACAATATTCAAAGAAAACGATAATATTATGTATCAATCTTTCCCTCACCCAGCTAAAGAGCACACGAGGGTTGACTGGTATCCAACAGGCCCGAAGGGAGAAAGACAGTACTATCGTCTCGGATATGAGGTGCCGCACCTGGCCCGTGTAACTTATACAACCTTTTACGCCTGGTTAATACCAATTTACACTATTGAGACCTCTACTACCGAAGAGGAAAGGGTTTATGAGGATTATGCAAAGAGAACCATCCCCAGAACAATCGACTATACGACAGGTCTGATTAATTACTTCTTCCGAGGCCGGCTCCAGTTAAGAAACAGCGTATCATTCGAGGGTGGTTACCCTCTATTTGTTAAACTCTATATAACGAACAAGTCCCTGCTCGAAGCTAGTTCGTCGGATTATCAGTTTGCCCTCAAAGGAGGCCAGTTTGAGGTTTACTGGGATGGTGCAGATGGTGAACGCCACCAACTCCAGGACTTCACAATGAGCAGGGAGTGGAACGCAGAAAGCATTTTGGAATATGATGAAGAAATGTGGATTGAGTTTGATGATACAATCGAGGAAAACTTGATGAATGCCGAAAGATTCATTGTTGTTTACAGAGGCAATGTCGTCAAACAACCTGAATGTACGATTGATGAAGACGATACTACTGCGATCGCTGTCGGAACGGTGCAGGCAATCTTTTGTCCTTCATGTCCTGGAAAAATACCTAAAAATATTCAAGTAGTATTTTCTGGTATAACATCTTGTGGTTGTCATAGAGACGATTCATACAGCCAAGAGTTGATTGGTAATTTTAATGTTACCCGAACTTTACCTTATGCAGCTTTAATTGTTCAAGACGGAAATGAATATTGCGTATGGACAGAATGGTATAAGGAAACTAATCCTATACCAGTTATTTATAGAGAGTACTATGGCAATGAGGATTGTACTGGTAGTAATATTCGCGACAACATTTTAGAAGGTTATCCAGTTGTGTATAGGCAGGGAGATATTATTGATGTATACATAATATGTAAACGCTCGTTTTTCAAGACTTTTCTTTACGAAGATACTTTTTTGGGTAATGATTGTGTAGGTGGTACATATCAAAATTCTTCTGATGGTCTGGAAGATTGCCGTACGATTGATCCATTGGGTTGGTATATTTTGGCTTATGACGGTCAGTGTATAGTAACGGAATTGTGGTGAGCTGTTGTAAAAAAGCGTAGCAGTGGACAAGATACGAACGATAAAAACGCAAAACCAATAAGATCTCGATGCGCTTGTCACCTCGGGTCGGGGACGGGGTGCAGGGCGATAACTTTGACCTTGTCGGTCGGTGAATAGACGTTGCTTCTGTCGAGTATGGCCATAACCCTCTTCTGCGGGCCATTGGCGCCGATTCGAACAAGGATATATGCGGTAAAGACGTCGCTGCGCACAGTAACGAGGTTGCTGATTCGTGCGAAAATCACGTCCCGCTCCTCAAAATCATCAGGTGCATCATCGCCTCCTGTTGGTTTTGTTGTTAAATCCGGAAAACCGGCTAAATCGCTGCCGTCGTTGGCATAGTAGTCCATCCCTGTAACACCCATCAACTCGCCGATATTCCAGAAACCTTTTACTGATGAGCCATCCCGATGTGTAACTATCGCCTGGGCAAGTGAATAATCCGGACTGCCTCCCCTGTGTGAAACCCACGGCAGTTGTGCCAGGACAAACCACGGTGCGGTATTGATATTGATTCGCCCTTTTATTCTGGTTTCATCGGGGTCGGATACATACTCAGACGGAGGCCAAACGGTCAGATATTTGAAGAGGTGCTGAAATTCGGGCTTAACCAAATCAATGCGCACTTTATCCTCGGTATTAGCGCCACTGCCATATCCGATTACATCTGCAAGAGAAGGGTCTTGGCCGGCTTCCCAATATGCAGGCTTGTGGAAAAGCATTCCTATCTCGCCGACATTTGTAAAAGTTCCATTTGAAGGATGTGCCTGAATCTTTGCACCGCCGCTATTAAAGGCATTGTCCGAACCGAGTGTTGAATTGTTAAAGATATTCGACCACAAGCGCCTTATGCACTTATGCGGATTAATGTCCCTCCGATAACTGAGAGTTCCGTCAGTCGGCTCCGGAATCAATCCATTCGGCACCTCTGCTAAGTCAACGGCAATCCAGATATTATTAGCTTCATCGATACATCGCTGCAGTTCGATGATGCTGCTCCTTTTGAAAATAAAAGCAGAATTCTCGATTACAGCGCAAGGGTCAATCGCCGGAAGTATTAAACAAGGGTCATTTATCATTACGTAGAATTGCTTGTTGCCCGACCAGTTAATATTATACGGCACACCACCCATAGGTGCGTTAACAGGGCCACCGCTAGAAGGGCCGATTACCAGCCGCCATTTATAGGGGTCATCATCCTGAAAATAAGGCTTGTAAAGCTCGACTGCATAAGCCTGATAGAAAACAGGCGGCGCGCCAACAGGGCCGCCGGAAGGAGTAATTTCCTTAAATGTATGGACTATCTCAGATATGTAAACACATGGCCGTTCGAAACCGTAGTAGGGTTTATTGGAATCGTCGTAAACGGTTGTAACTTTGTTATTAGGGTCATATCTGGGGTCGGATATGGGATAGCCGGGACCGTCAACGTAGTCAATAAGATTTGCGGTGATTTGTGCAGCTATCTTGTTTACATTCGTAAAATTGGGGTCATAATCGGTAAAAGATTTTCTAATTGTATCATATATAGTGCCGGCTGAGGGGGCTTTGTTGATATTAAGCATTTTTTCGCCGTCCGGCTGAATAATCCGGTCCATATTGTAAGTGGTACCGATGTGCCTGTAGGAATAGTTCTCAGTTGCATTTGGCTCCGACAAATCGTATTGTGCTTTTCCAAACCAATCATTAAGATTGCTGCTGGTTCCGTCAACCGGTGTGTGAAGATAATTATCCTCAGTAAACACATCAATCCATCCAAAAGTTTCAATGGCAGTGTCAATATTTTCAATTTCTAACAAGAACCTGTTTCTTAGTTCCAAATCATTCGTTATATCGAAAGGTGTATAAGCTCCGTTTGGCTCATTATATTGCCATATAACATCCTCGATGTATGCATCCAGATTATGAGGAAGAGGCTCATAACCGAATCTTTCATTATCGAGTTTGACCAAAGGATTCGAAGTGGAACTCCTCTTGGTTAAGACCAATAGGTCAATCTGTGTCTGGCTTGAGCCGTCAATCAAATCCGGAGAAACGGCATTCGGGTCGAATTTGTATGCGGTATTGACATTTAACATTGCCCCGTTGTCGATGACTCTGATAGCTGCATAGATGGGTTTGCCTTTGTCGGAGGTAATATCGTCAATCTCGACCCATTTCGAGTCTGCTATGCCGTCACCATCAGCATCGGCTGATACTCCATCTGTTGCGATGTTTCCAGTTTTATCGTCTAAAAATTTGCCTCCAGAGCCCACTCTGATTGTTGGATACTCACGAACATATACGGTAGTGCTCAACCCTACTGGTTTAACATCAATATTCTGCGTTGAGAAACTCTCATTATCTAAAAATCCCGTAACATCGCTTATCTGCCGCCATTTATAAACGGTGCCTTCTTTGTATGGTTCGAGACTTGCAAGCCATTTGTCCTTATCGCCGGGATAGTCGTAGTACTCCCGACCTTTCGGCATACCGGGAACGTCTAACGCCAATTCCTGTGATATCTTTGCAACGACGGCTTCGACTGCGAAATTAAGTTCTTTGTTTTCGGATATGGCCGACGTCGCCATCTTGTCCACCCGTGCCATCATAACGAACATCACGCCGATAATGGCCAGCAGACTGGTTAAAACCACAGCTAAAATAAGAGCTGAACCGGCTTCGTATTTTTTATCCCGCATCTCGTATCTCGCTATTGCAAATTACCTTAAATCGAAAATCTCTTACTCGCCCAAATAAACAATATGTGTAAACAACCTGCCCGCCCTGCCGTCCTCATTTATAATGCCCTTGGAATCGTATAATCTGAAAGTAAACTTGATAGCTTTCGGCCAATTATCCGGATTATCAGGGCCCCACCGTTCTGTAGGTTTTGTAGGACCGGGATTTCCGTTCCACTGCAATTCGTCATTCGTTATTGTCCCGTCTGTCCATTCAATTTGCATCTGTCCTGCATTCTGACACATTAAATGTCGAACATCATCGGTGTTATTTTCGATATCTATCTCCACAACATTATTAATAAGAACATCGTTTGGGTTTTCCAGAGCGCTTATCAAATCTACCTTGCATTCAGCGAAGCTGACATCACGACAATCACCGGGAGGGGATGGATTGCCCGGAGTCAAAAGCACGATAGACCTTGCTAATTTCCATTCACTTACGAATACTTTTTCTATGTTATCCAGAGAAATTTTATCATGCCCGAAATAGACCCTCGCTATATCGCTTCTTGTATCCGGGTCGAACCAGGATTGAAAATCACCCGTGGAGAAATAATATATCCTGTCGGCTCGATAATTTTCCGCAACGGAGTTCTCGAATTCTCTCCTGTTCCTTTCGTCACAAAGCAATATAAGGTATCCGTCCTTTTGCAGACCTTCGAAGTCTCTGTTCAACTGGTCTGTAATTGCCCGCAGTTTCTGCATAATTTCCACGTTTGCCACGGCGACGCGGTAGGCGTTTATACTGACCTTGAAAATCGTGCCTGCGAATAGAAACACTATCGCCAGAATTGCAATAGCAACTACAAGCTCAAGTAGAGTAAATGCTTTTCTCATTGCCGTTTAATCCGTGGCTAACTTAAAATCTAATTGCCTTCTGATATATCGCTATACAGGGGTATCTGCCGTGAGGGACCGGCGGACTCCCGGTGACCGGCGGCGGAACCACCCAGACTTTATTCGACCCTTCCCATTTCCTGTCAAGCAGAATGGTATCAGGATTATCCCGATAACGCTCCAGGACCCGATATATTCGGCCGGTCGCGTCATCGACGATTGTATAGCCGTCATTGATAAATGTTTTCCTGTTGGAGTTTACTATCCTCAGTTCGTTATTACGGCCTGGAACTCCACCTACGTTAATCCGAATCGGCATAGGCCGGCCGACCACCTTACTGCCGCTTGAATCCAGATATTCCAGGTTCGGGCTTACTTTTCTACTAATAAAAACGGTTACCTGCACAAGTCTGTTCGGGTCAGAACCTGTTCGTCTGCACAGGGCCGACCAGTAATACTGCTTCTCTGCGGAAGTATTCGCTGAAGGGTACACAAATTCATAAGCGGATATTTCTACTCCTGATTGCAATACATCATTGAAATCATCGAGTTGGTTTATTTGTATCCCGCCGGTACTGAAGTCAATACCACCGGCAGGGTTTTCTATTGCATAGAGCCTTATTTTTGCAAATGCCTCGTCTGCTACTATCGCAGCGACGGTCCGTTCGGTGGCGACTGTCGTAAAATAGATGCCCGCCGGGAACACACCGGCCACGAATATCATACCGACAGACAGTATCCCCACAGCTATCAGCACCTCGGTAAGAGAAAAACCGCAATGTCTTTGCTTCTTGTTCATTTTTCAATCATTGTGCCGGTATATGGGTTTATATAAATGACATTTAAATGCTTTAGATAATCATCATATCTTCTGTTTTTATCTACCTTTTCGAATATGTTCCTATCATAAATTCTAAAGCTATTTTTGCTTGGTTCTATGTCTCCACTCTCATCCTGAAATAACATTCCGATTCCATTTTTAACTTGACTCTTTGAGTTGAAAATATCGTCTTTGCTGCCGTTACCAGTATCTCCATCTCTATTCCTGACCCAAAGGCCGTGTATAATTAGTTTGCTGGATGGTGAGAAAATAATTGAGAAAGTGGTTTTATCCGTAAGTTCATTGTCGTAAACCTCACTGTTGCTATTTACATCTTCCATCACACCGATTGAATCGGGCAGTTTTATTGGCTTAAAGCCCTCAGCCGCTCGGCAGCCGAGATTGCCTTGTTTTTGATGCGGAATTTCGGAGTCGTAAACGATGAAAATCATATACTGGCAGCCTTTGCCGTCCTGCTGGTATTTATTCTGAAACCGTATGCCGGCGTAGCGCTGCTGCTGTGCAGCGATGGCACGGCCGGTGGATAGGGCCGCACTTATCATAGCTTTTGCGCCGCCCTCGGCCTCGAACGATCTGAAAAGTGCACGGACGGCAGGCAGGCCGAAAATGATAAGCAACGCTATGGCCGCGACGACAACCACCTCTTCCATCAACGACAGACCGGATTGTTTACGATTTATCTTCATTTTTTGTCATTGAGACAGATTATCTATTTCTTATATCATCAGCGGTGCCGAACTCCTTGTCCGGCCCGGCTGAGGTAATTACGGGAAAAACCCTCGGAGAGCTTTGCGCCGGTTCGCTCGAGAAAGGGCCTTCCTTGATGTTCTCATAATAGCTGTATCGCAGTGTTATGCCCCACGAGTCGATTACTCTCATCAGCGGAGAATTCTTGCTGTCGATAGTGATAGTTATATCCTGCTCGTATTTATCTTTGTTGGTTATCAGGGATTTATCGATTTTATCCAAAGTCTTTCTGCTTTCGGGGACCCTGCTGAGGAAGAAATATAGCGCCTCGCAGCCGGAATAATTGGCGTCGTGCGCACCATCAATTGATTGGACAGTTGTAACACCCTGGGCGGCTTTCAGTGCCTTTTCAAGGTCGGTATCCGGAAAACTGTTGCAGTCAGGTGGAAAGTTAAGTCCGAGATAGTTTGGGTCTGTGTAGTTATATCCGTAATCGCCGAACTGGCTAAGAGCGGCGTCGAGCAGCGCAAAGGCGTTTTTTGTAAGCTGCTCCTTGCCCTGGGTGTTAATGCGGGCGGCGATGCCGATTACTATTGTTATCAGTATCGCGATTACTGCCGCGACAACCAGTATCTCGATAAGTGTTAAGCCGGTTTTGTATTTGCAGCATTTCATATAATTTCAGCTTACTCAATCGTGTGCGGAGGCGGGTTAGTCGCCGGGATAGCTTAAACCGTTTCAGAAGTTGCGAACATCGTCGCTCGTTCCATACAGGCCATCCACCCCCGCCGAAATTAATATGTACGAATCAGGTCTGTAAGGCCAATCTACTGTTGTTACTTTCGGGTCTTTGATGTATTCATAGAAAAAGCTATGCGTGCCGCTGGTCCTAAGCGGATGATCTTTGCCATCATCCCGTTTTGTAACGTCGATAACGGCCCAATTGTCACGGACATTGTAAATGTTCTTCGACGTATCACCATCTTTTATTGTTTTACTGGAGGTATTTGCCTTGTAATAAAGAATCGGGGCCCCCGCCTTGACTGTCTTTGTGCCGATGGTTATTGATTTTTTGCCAAATACATCACAAATCACAAAAGTATCTTGGGCTAATGGTGTAGTATCATTGAACAAATCACCCAGCTTGAATACATTAGCGGTTGCAGTCTCCAGATAAGGCCCTCTTCGCTTTTTGAGATTGTCTGTGTCCGTAGAATCATACACTTGCTTACTACCGCTTTTATCCCCGCCATCCGGCATCCATTCTGACTCCGGATGAAATCCCAACAGGTCCCAGCCCACAAGGGCTTCGCAGAGCTTTTGCGCGCCGCAATATTCACCAGGTGGGTCCCAGCTTGACGGCGGATAATCGCAGAAATCGTTTCTGAAAGCGGTCAGGCCCATCTCGATGGTTGTAAGCTGCGCCCTCTGTTGTGTTTCTTTCGCCATATTTTTCACCATAGTTACAGCCGGGATAAGCAGCGCAACCAATATGACGATTACTCCCATGACCGCTAATAATTCCACTAACGTAAAAGCTGTTTTTTTATATTTCACATACATTCGCTTTACCTCAATAACTGAACTTTTTTACTGCAACCTGTATAACCAGCTTATGTGCAGCCATTGGTTGGCAAGAACTGCAAAATCCAGGAAATTAACAGAACCATCCTTATTAAGGTCTGCTTTGTTGCAGCTGACTTCGTTCAGCCAGTTATCAGCAAATATAGCGATATCGCCGGAGTTAACTTCGCCGGAATCATCAAGGTCGCCGGTTAGCAATTCCATTTCAAAGCAGTTATCACTCTGCCAGTTTTCCCAGTAGGTATTGCACATCCAATACTCGGCCAAAGACGCAAAATCATAGAAATCGACAAAACTATCCTGAAATAAATCGTATTCCTCGTTTGGGTCATCAGCCAGCCAATGCTCCGCCAGCAATTTCAAATCGAGTATATCGACATAACAATCGAGGTTTAAATCTTCCCACAAATAACCGAATCCACCGCAGTATTTGTCGAACTTTATAAAATCCCACCGTGCGGTGTATTCGTAAAACCATTCTGTCTCGCTAACGTTGGACCTTATGGCCAGTTTCAATGTGTGCCAGTTTCCGTCCTTATAAACATCGTTAATATCAACCGGTTGGTTTCGGTATTCGCCGTTTGCGTCTGCCGGCCAGTCACCCGAATCCCAGATAATATCGTTATCAATCAATACAAGAGCACTGCGTTTATCCGGGTCCCAGGGATAGCCGCCTGCGGCGCCTAATTTCAGGTCAAAAATAATTTGATTAACGTCCTCTTCCAGGTAAACCTGCTGTGAAACCATCGCCATATCCCCGGCGACAAAAGCTGTAAGTTCCGAATAAAAAGTCAAAGAGTTACCGTCGCCGTAGGTTGACCAATCCGTATTAACCCAGCAGAGGAATTTACCTGTTGGTATATTGACATCACACCAATATTGAGGCGTATTTTCCGTTGTGATAGGGGCTATCTCGCCATCATTTTCGAAGCTGCCGTTCATAACCAGGCTGACACCGCCTTTTGTTGTATTGCTTAACAGCATCATAAACATCACCGCAATAATAAATACTGCTTTTTTCATTATCACCTTCCTCATCTTTGTACTTGTTAATCGACGATTATTTTTCAAAATTAAAAATATCGTCGTCTGTGCCGTAAAGACCGTCAAAGCCTGCAGAAATCAGGATATAGGAATCCGGCCTGTATGGCCTGCCGATATCTATGTCAATCCTGTCGTCCTTTGTGATTTCATAGAAATTAGTAGTAGTGTTACTGAGCGGATGTGTGGCCGTTGTATCAAACGGCGGCGGCAGCTTGACCAGTTCATCGTTGTCCGTGTAATTGTAAATATAACCATTATCATTACTGATTGTCGGAAGCGCCGCACCGCTGTTGGGGTCATGTATGGTGTTAGATGTATTGGCCTTGTAGTATAGTATGGGCATTCCAATCCTTTTTCCGGTTTCCTTGTGTCTAACACGGCTGTACTCGTCGCACAGAACATACAAATCTTGCTGAAATGGGCTTGTGTTTCCTTTGCCATATAAGTGCCATAGCCTATAGGCATTGGTACTTTGCTGCAGATATGTTCTTCTGGCTTTCAAATTTGTCTCCTGGTCCGGCCAAAGAGCTGAGCCCACTGGATTATTGGCGTATAATTTATTAGTACCATCTGTACAATCACTTCTGAAGTGTGAGTCCGGGTGAAATCCCATCAAATCCTGGCCCACCATAGCTTCGCAAAGCTTCATCGCCCCACAATAATCCTGAGCTGGAATCGCCTCGTCCGTGGCGTCTGAAGGCGGATAACCGTCCCATGCGCTGCTGAAAAGCTCAATCGCAGATTCGATACTGTGGAACTGGGCTTTTTGCTTTACTTCTTTTGCGTACCGTTTGACCATATTCAGCGAAGGCACAAGCAGACCTATGAGAATTATAATAATGCTCATAACGGTCAGCAGCTCTATAATGGTAAATGCTGTTTTTTTGTAATATTGTTTAGTGATCGATTTCACTTTATTCTCCTCTTAATTCAGTTTTTAATGGCCTCCGGATAAGGTCGTGATAATTTTTATCATCGGCATAAATATTGCTAAAACAATGGTCATAACGACAGAACCGAGCACAATAATCATAATTGGTTCAAGCAGTGACATCAGCGAACCAACCAGCACGTCAACCTGCTCATCGTAATTGTCGGCTACTTTCAGAAGCATCTTATCCAGGTCTCCTGTTTCTTCGCCTACGGAGACCATATTGGAGACGATTAAGTCAACGGTTTTGGACTGACGCAACGGGCCGGCGAAGGTATCGCCCTGCCTGATGGAATTGTGAACATTGCCGAGCATGTTTCCATAGACCTCATTTCCTGCTGTCTCCCGCGATGTGTTAATAGCATCCAGGATTGGCACACCGGCACCTATCAATGTTCCTAATGTTCTTGTCCATCGAGTGACGGCCACTTTACCACTAAGTTGGCCCATCACGGGCAGTTTCAATTTGATGGTATCCAGAACGACTCTGCCGGCTCGAACCGTTCTTATAGCTCTGAGCAGAAAGATTAATCCAAACGGAACTCCTATCAGAATAGCCCAGCCATATTGGTATGCGATCCAGTTGCTTATTCCGAGCACCACTCGCGTTAATTTCGGCAACTGTTCGCCCTCTGTCATTTCAGTCAGCACACCGGTAAACTGGGGTATGACGAAGGTCATCAACAATAAGAGAATAGCGAATGCCGCGGTCAAAACCACAATCGGATAAACCATTGCGCTTTTAACACGAGATTTAAGTTTCTGGTTTTGCTCCATAAAATCAGCCACACGTGCCAGTATCAGGTCCAACACGCCGCCGGTCTCACCGGCCGCTACCATATTGACGAGCAGCCGGTCAAAAGAACGTGGAAATCTACCCAAAGCTTCAGAGAATGTTGAGCCGCCCTCGATGTCATCAGCTACATAACCAATGACCCTCTTGAATGTTCCTGATTTTTGCTGCTCCTGCAGGATACGTAGCGACCTCAAAATAGGTAGCCCTGCGTCCTGCAGCGTAGAAAGCTGTCTTGCAAACTGGGTTACAAATTTGACTTTAACCTTTCCGCTGGCACCGCGTCTCGGTTTCGGCTTTGCAGTGGTTTTTCCTGCACCTTTTCTTCCAGCCCCATGCTCACGGACCTTCGTGGGGAAATAGCCCATATTTCGTATCTTGCTTATCGCCTCTTTCTGACTCAGAGCTTCTACTTCATCCTTTATTCCCACGCCCTGCGAGTCCAGAGCTTCATATTGAAAAACAGGCATTTTAAACACCTCCTTTGGGTTGATGACTTACTATGAAATATTTCATAACCATGATTCTTCTTATGTTGACTCCGACATTGTTTCTTTTACTACCTCCTCTATAGTAGTAATGCCATCGTAGATGGCAGCCAAACCATTATCACGCAACAGCTTCATGCCGGCCTTTTGACCTGCTTCACGCAGGAGGCTTGTCGAAGCCTGATTCATAATTAACTCACGTATCTCATCAGTGAATACCATAATCTCGAAAAGACCCGTTCGCCCTCTGTAACCGGTATTATTACACTTGTTACAGCCTCGGCCGTAATAAAAAATCTTGCCTTTGACATCCGTCGGTGTAAGCCCTAATTCCATTAGCTGAGCCTCGGTTGGCTCGAATGCTGTTTTGCATCCCTCACATATTTTTCTGACCAATCGCTGAGCGACAATACCTTCGAGCGTAGCAGTGATAAGAAACGGCTCAACACCCAAATCTAAAAGTCGTGCTATTGAACTTGGGGCATCGTTTGTGTGCAATGTGGTGAACACTATATGGCCTGTCAGAGACGCCTGGGCTGAGATTTCTGCTGTCTCGAGGTCACGAATTTCACCTACCATTATAACATCGGGGTCCTGACGCAAAATCGAACGCAGACATTTTGCGAATGTCAACCCGATGTCCGGCTTCATTTGAACCTGAATAATACCGTCAATGTCATATTCTACAGGGTCTTCGGTAGTGATTACCTTCGTCTCAATGTCATTAAGTTCGGTCAATGCCGAATAAAGAGTGGTGGTTTTACCACATCCGGTGGGGCCGGTAACAATTATAATACCGTTAGGCTTGCAAATAAGCTGGCGGAATACTTTAAGATCGTATTGTCTCAGCCCCAGTTTTTCCAAATCCAGGCTTAGCTGACTTCTATCGAGGACACGCAGTACTACACTTTCTCCGAACATTGTTGGCAGGACGCTAACACGCAAATCAACAGGCTTTCCCTGGACGGTTAGTGATATTCGGCCGTCTTGTGGTAATCGTCTCTCAGCGATATCCAGGTTTGCCATAACCTTTATACGTGAGCTCAGTGCCGCAGCAATATGCTTCGGCGGAGGAACCATTTCATAAAGCACGCCGTCAATGCGGTAACGCATCTTGTATTCATTTTCAAACGGCTCAAAATGAATATCCGAGGATTTATCACGAATTGCTTGCAGTAAAACAAGGTTCAGCAGTTTCTTGACAGGATTTGACTCCGATAGTTCCTTTAATTCATCCAAGTCGATACTTTGGTTCCTGCCCTCAAATTCTGCAAGGAAATTATCCGCTTGGATTTCACCTATCAGTTCATTGATGTTTTCTTCTTGTGTTTCCTCATAATATTTAGTCAAAGCATTTTCCAGCACCCCGGAGTCGGTTATCTTCGCTGTAACTTTAAAACCCATCAGGGTGCTCAAGTCGTCGGTTGCCCTGAAATTATCAGCACTGTCGAGGACAACACACAACTCATTCTTATCCTTATTATATTCGATTGGCACGATGTGATAAGTCTTTGCCATTTGTGCTGGCACCTTCTCGATTACATCAGCAGGGATATCAATGCCACCCATTTTTACATATTCCATTCCACGCTGGGCTGCAAGAGCAATCTGCAGCTGGTTTTCATCTATCAATCCGAGTTCAAGTAATATCTGGCCTATTCGGATAGGCTCAGGCCGTTGCTTCTGAATTTTCAGGCATTCGTGAATCTTTTCTCTTGTCAGAACACCCATTTTTATAAGTATCCTGCCGAGGGTTCTACCCCTCAATTGGTCTATGGGGGGGAGTGTTTTTGCCGTTCTTACTTTTTCCATTGGGCTTTGACCTCTAATCAATCTTATTTCAAGTTTTCCTTATTATATCACATTAAAACCTTTTTGGCAAGTAAATTACAAATTGGACATTTAGTTGTTAAGACTCAAAGAAGTGCCCATTTTACCCCTCTACAGCCCTCCGTTAGCTACAAAAGCTGCTCTTTTAATCTGCAAAAAAAATACCAGCTGAATCCATTTATGTGCTGGTATTTCGCAAAACCGGCTCATTTTGTTGCCAACTACATCCTTAAAATCTCTATATCCTCCTCACCTTCCACTGTTAGTTTTTTCCCTCTTACCTTGCCTAACTTACCCATCTTGGCCATAACTTTATCCTGCAATGCTCCCGGCTGGCGGGCCTTGTCCAGCATCTCTTCTCTGGTAATCTTGCCGGTCTCATAGAGTTGCCAAAGGTGTTCATCGAGAAGCTGCATTCCCAATTTCCTGCCTGTTTGGATGCTCGAATCAATTCGATAAGTTTTGTTTTCGCGAATAAGGTTAGCAATCGCGGGAGTAACAACCATAAACTCATAAGCGGCAATTCTTCCCCTGCCGGTAGCCAGAGGACAAAGCTCTTGACTAAGAACCGCCATCAGATTAGCGCTTAACTGAGTGCGAATCTGCTCTTGCTGGCTTACCGGAAATACATCTATGATTCTGGTAATCGTTCCTGAAGCACTTATTGTATGCAGTGTACTAAAGACAAGGTGGCCGGTTTCAGCAGCTCTAATAGCTGATTCAATCGTTTCCAGGTCTCGCAGTTCCCCTACCAAAATCACGTCGGGGTCCATTCTTAAAACACGCTTTAGCGCTTCACTAAAGCTTGGAACATCAACACCAACTTCTCGCTGATTAATAACAGATTTCTTGTGTTTGTGATAGTACTCTATTGGCTCTTCAATCGTTATAATATGACGGTCGAAGTGTTCGTTAATATAGTTTACCATACAAGCTAAGGTGGTTGTTTTGCCGCATCCGGTCGGGCCTGTAACCAAAAACATTCCTCTTGGCCTCCGGCACAAAGCAGCGCAAATCTTGGGCAAACCTATTTCTTCGAATGTCATAATTTTCGTCGGGATTAGACGTAAGACTATTGAGATATCGCCTCTTTGACGAAAAACAGACACACGAAATCTTGCTACATCACCATAGGCAAAGCCAAAGTCGGTCCCCCCCTCTTCTTGAAGTTCTTGCTGATTTCGCTCAGGCGCAATGCTTTTCATCAAAGCCACAGTATCATCAGGCTCAAGAACCTTGGTTTCCAGGGACCTGAGCTGGCCGTCTAATCTCAATACCGGCGCTCGGCCGGTTGTCAGGTGTATATCTGAGGCCCCTTGTGCGACACAAGCCTGTAGTAAGCGATCCATATTAACTGTTGCCATTTGAGAATCCTTAATAACTTATTTTGTTTAATCCAGGACTATTCCTTCAGTCTGCGTTATACTCACTACTTCTGCCGGTGTAGTTGTTCCTTTGAATACCTTAATCCTGCCGTCCTCTCTCAGCGTTCTCATTCCACTTGCTCGGCAGGCCTTTCTCAATTCGGCAGTAGATGCTTTTTCAAAGGCCAGCTCTCTTATCCTGCTGTTTAGTTCTATCATCTCAAATATTGCAATTCGCCCTTTGAAGCCGGTATTCTGGCAATAGCTGCAGCCAGTACCTTTATAGAGGGGATGCTTTTTGATATCTTCAGGGGTAATATCAAGCGACCGTAAATAGAATGGGTCTGGATTTTCGTCAATTACTTTGCATTTTTCGCAAATGACTCTTACAAGCCTCTGCGCCATAATAGCTTGAATCGAGCTGGCTACGAGGAATGGCTTGACACCCATATCTATTAGACGCGTAATTGCGCTGGGGGCATCATTGGTGTGCAAAGTGCTGAAAACCAGGTGTCCGGTAAGTGCTGCTTGGATTGCAATGTCCGCAACCTCGCCGTCTCGAATTTCGCCAATGAGTATAATATTAGGTGCCTGTCGTAACATAGCTCTAAGAATTTTGTCAAATGTCAGCTCGATTTCTTCTTTGACTTGACACTGATTCATCCCGTCAAAGTTGTATTCTACGGGGTCTTCAGCCGTAACAATTTTCTTGTCTGGCCTGTTAAGTTCCTGCAGAGCTGCATATAGAGTCGTGGTTTTGCCGCTGCCGGTCGGTCCTGTAACCAAAAATATACCGTTGGGCCTTTTGATTATTTTCAGAAATCGCTCGTAATCATCCTGTTCAAAGCCGAGCGACTGGATACCGATATTGACTGACTCGCGGCGTAAAATTCGCAATACTACACTTTCTCCGTGGTTTCCAGGCAGAGCAGAGACACGAAAATCAACATCGTCGCCTGCTATCACACGTTTAATACGACCATCTTGTGGCAACCTTTTCTCCGCAATATCCATACCGGATAAGATTTTGAGGCGGGTAATCATTGGCGCCTGCATATTTTTGGGAATGTTATCTTTTTCTAAGCAGACCCCATCAACACGATATCTTACGCGTACCCTATCAACCATTGGCTCGATATGGATATCACTGGCCCGCATATGGTAGGCATTATCTATTATCAGATTTACCAGTCTGACAATGGGGCCGTCATCGCTACCGCCTTCAGCTTCGGCACGGAGAGCTTCTGCTTGTAGCTCGCGACTGGCCTCAGCAAGCTCAGCAGCGGTTGCGTCGATGCTGTGTTTCAACTTGTCGTCTTCCTCGGTTTTTGCTTCTTCCAGTGATTCATGGAGATAGGATTTGATTTTTGAAGGGTTTGCCAGGCAGTAGTCCAGCTCGGCGTTCAAGCGAAGCCGAAGTGTATCCATCACGTCTAAGTTTAACGGGTCGCTGATAATCAATTTTAATCTGCCGTTATTCATACCAAGCGGCAGGACATTGTGCCTTTTTATAAGGTCTTCGGGTACGAGCTTAATTACCTCAGGCGGAATGGTGATTTTATCCAGGTTCACGTATTCCAACCCAAATTGCTTGGCAATTGCCTTGGTTAGAGTTTCTTCATCCACGAGACCCAGTTCGAGCAATACCTGCCCAAGTCGCTTATTACTGGTCTTGGAAGTCTTGATTGCTTTGATAAGCGGCTCTTTCTTCACCAGCCCGGCTTTGTAGAGTATCTCGCCTAAATGTCTACGTTTCTCTGCCATATATGCTACAACCCCACATTTGTTAATTCCCAAAGACCTATTATACCATATATTAAGGTGGTTCGTCAATCATCTTTAGCGACTCAGTTAGTCAAATCTACAATTTCAGCCGGAGCATATTTAGGGCTGTTTGTGCCGTCTGAAGCCGTATGAAATCTCTGCTGTGGGCAAAAATAAAGCGTTTAGTTTCGCAGCCGTTGTCGGAATCTACACTAATATATACCAGGCCAACAGGTTTTTGTTCGCTTCCACCGCTTGGTCCGGCTATGCCGGTTATACCAATGGCAAAATCTGTCCCAGCCCTTTTTCTTGCGCCACGGGCCATAGCCTCTGCTATTCTGTAGCTTACAGCACCATCCTTTTCGATTAAATCAGCTTCTACCCCAAGCTCCTTGACTTTTGCAGCGTTGCTGTAAGTAACCCAGCCGTATGTGAAATATCTGCTGGCTCCGGGGATGTCGGTCAGCAACTTCGCCAAAGTACCCCCTGTGCAGGATTCTGCTATGGCGATTGTCTTTTTTGCTTGAGCTAATTTTTCACCCACAACCTCAGCTAAAGTCTGCTCTCCTGTGCCGTAAACCAGCTCTCCAAGGATATTTCGCAGCGTTTTTTCATCCTTTTCGGCCATTAGTTGTGCTTCGTCTTCATCTTCTGCTATTGCGATAATCTGCAGGGTAATTACACCATAATGAACTGTGCAGTTAATTAATGGATTTCTGCCCCGTTGCATAAGGTCACCGAGCTTCTCGGCAATATTCGATTCACCTGCCCCGAAGCATTTCAATTTTCGTGTAACTATCGCTTGGCCAGTCGTCAGTTTCGCCAGTTCCGGCAGAACCTGCTCTTCAAACATCTTCTTCATTTCAGCCGGAACTCCCGGCATGGCAAAAAACAATTTCTCTTTATAATCAGCCATAATCCCCGGTGCAGTGCCAAGATTGTTTGCAAGTGCTTTCGTACCAGCCGGTATATATGCCTGAACCTTGGTTTTTTCAGGCATTTGTAAATCTCGCCTGCTGAAGAAATCCTGTATTCTTTCCAGAAGTTCATTTTTAAATCTCAATTCAACACCAAGAAATTTTGCAAATGCTTGCCGTGTTGCATCGTCATCAGTAGGACCTAAACCGCCGGTTACTAACACCACATCAGCATCACCACTTGCCAAATTCAGCATTCGTACAATCAAATCTATATCATCTCCGACTGTATAGGAGCTGATAGTAGGTATGCCGATTGAAAGTAGTCTCCCGTTCAGATATGAAGCATTAGTACCTATAGTCTGACCGTTTAAAAGCTCATTGCCGATACTAATAACACTCGCTTTTTTCATAAGAATGGATTTTAATCTGAGCCCCAGCCACAAACAAGGGAAAATGCCGAGAAGTTAAAGTGTGTTGTCCATTTACATTTTTTAAGAGGATGGGTAACTTTTGAATCGAGCGGTCTTGTTCTATACGGTCCCGCTTAGCAACATTTAGGTATTTCTATAATTGCTTCCATGTTGCGTATACAATAATACCGTTTGTGTCCGTATATACTTCTATTGCTCGACATGGGGGAGTGGTTGCATAGAACATGAACCACTTTTTACCCTTACAAAATGATGCATCCTTTATACTACCCCGTTCGAGGATATCCTCGATGTCATTTAATTCCCCCATTGGCGTGCCAAGCTGCTCACTTATTTCTGATATGTGGATCCCCGGCTTTGCCAGTGCAAGCTTGCAAAGAAGTTCATTACTCGATCGGAGTTCAATCATTGACAAGCCTACTGCCAGAGTAGCAAAGCAAGCAATTGGTACCAAGATGGCTACAGATATGATTATTATTGTTGATTTCTTCATGCCCAACTACTGTTTATATGGTTTCCGCATAAAATCTTTCATCTGGTAGATTTACCGTTTAACACGTATGGGGTATTACACTATAGAATGAAAATTTACAAGTGAAAAATGCGATAGAATATGTATAGTTCAGCTAACTTGGGCTATAATTCGATTACTGCTTTAATAACACCATCACGATACCCGGCAACCATATCGAAGGCCTGCTGAGTTTGCTCAAGTTTGAACCTATGGGTTACCATAAAATCAACGTTTATTTTGCCGGCAGCTATCAAATCAATTGCCATTTGCGTGCAGTCGTTCTGCCTGCGCACGTTCACAATAGTGATTTCTTTCCTGCGTATTTTATCAATCATAAACGAGATTCTTTCAAGACGCGGAATCCCGACGAGCATTAGTTTACCGCCGGGTTTGAGCAGCTCGACTGCCTGGTCAATTGTTTCCTGTTGACCAGCACATTCGAAAACAACATCCATCCCCGCTGGTGCTTGCTTCAAGATTTCTTTGACTATATCTTCTTTATTCGGATTCCCGACCCAGGTCGCTCCGTTTTTTTTCGCCACTTCCACACGTTCCTCAATTTTTTCGGTAACGTAACAGGTCTTTACTTTTTCAGCCCTGCTGCTAACTAAACAGCTTAAACCGATTGGCCCTGAGCCAAGTATTGCTATATTTGTGTTTTCCGATATGCAGGCTTGTTTAACGGCATAGATGCCTATAGCCAGCGGTTCGCATAACACTCCCTGCTCAAATGTGATTTTGTCGTTGATGGTAAAGCAGCAATCCTCAGGCATAACTATATACTCACATAAGCAGCCCTCCGCTTGGCTGGGACAGCCGAGAAATTTCAGATTTCGGCAGGTATTTTTTCTGCCCTGTTTGCATTGGTCGCAATTATTACAAACTATTGCCGGCTCGATAACAACACCATCACCTGCTTTGACCCGAGTAACTGCACTGCCGACGGCTTTAACTGTCGCAGCGCATTCATGGCCGATTATGAAGGGAAACTCGACGAGTTGTGAGCCGATTCTGCCGGTCTCATAGTAGTGCACGTCGGAACCGCAGACGCCGACTGCTTCCACTTTCAGTAAAACATCGTCATCTTTTTTTATGGTCGGCTCCGGCACATTCGCCATCTCCATCCGCCGGATACCGGTCAATACAATCGCCTTCACAAAATCTCTCCGAGAAAAAGTTGGTTTTTTAACCAGTAACGTAAAATTAGTCTATTTATGCCGGTATCACCTTATAGCAAAAAGATACGTCCTTTTCCATAGATTATAATACAATTCTTACCTGCCTCTGGTCTGATAATAGGAAGCGAAAATAAGCTTATTTTACACTATATCAACACTCCGATAACGTATTTTGAGAAAGCCCGACTTAATACTGGACGATAAAGAAATATCATGATTGGCCGAGCGTAATCTCGGCTTCGCCGAGAGGCGAGAGCTGGACTAAAATCTCGTTGTATAAGCAGTATGAGAGGATTCCCGCCAAGCGGGGTCCCGATATACGAAATGAAGAAGTCATTTACGCTTGTGGAATTAGTGATAGTGGCCGCGGTCCTGGGCATCCTCGCTGTTATTGCCCTGCCCATTCTTCAGGGCCATGTACAGCGTGCCAAGGAATCTGCTGCAAAAAATAATCTGCGCATATTGCGAAACGCTATTGAGTTCTACGCCTCACGGCACAACGGCATCCCTCCGGGATACACTGCAGCAGGCTCAGTCAGTGCCGAGGTTTTTGCTATGGAAATGACCGATGGAGGCTGTATTCCAAAGATACCTGAAAACCCGTTCAATGAAATGCATAGTGTGCAAATGATATCAGATGGAGACGATTTTCCTACCGCTGCTACCGGTGCAGATGGCTGGATATACAAACCGCAAACTAAGGATATTCGACTTGATTGGCCCGGCACAGACAGTGAGGGCATCCAATATTACGACTATTAGATTCGATTCTTAAAACAGCTATAAAAGAAAAAGGCATCCCGAAAACAATATTGGGATGCCTCTTAACTATCCGCTAAACGCTATATGCTAAATTCCTATTTTTTGCGACGACGCAGTAATAGGCCTCCAAGGCCAAGGAGTACTATCGTTGCCGGCTCTGGAATGATGTGTAAACCACCTATCTCTGTGTTCACTGTCGATCCTTCTACGTCAAGAGCGCCATAAGAGAAAGTTGCAGTTTCAAATTCACCTTCCATCCACTCATACTCAGTGTCCATAGCCAGAGCATTAATCCAGTAGTCAGATCCATCCCAAATAGAGGCGATAGTGTACGTAAAACTGGCAATCACAACACCGGGCTCAATGTCACCATACCCGGCAGCTATATCAAACAATAAACCGTTGTAATTGTTAACATAGCCGGCAGCTGTTAGCGTTGTATCAGGCCCTGCGGTCAAAGCCTCTGCGTCTCCGATATCACCGGCAATGTAACCACCCATATTTACCTGAGAGCGAGTTCCATCGGTCTCAGCCACAGCGCCAATACCAAAGCCATAGCAATTCGAATCTGCAATGAGGTCAATCGTAATAGTCTCGCCAGCCGTACCATAATATTCCGATGACCCACCAACCGTGAAGTTGACCATGGCAGCTTGCGAGATCGGAGCCAAACCAAGAACCAGCATAAAAATTAACAACTTCTTCATCATATTTCTCCTTAATAAAATTGTTCACTTCAAAATAACATTATGCCGAAACAATATTTTTACTTGACATACCTCCTTTCAAAATTGCTGTTCTTAATCACAGATTACACGGATTTACACTTGCTCATTAAAAACCTTTAAAGCCACATATAGGCACGAAAACTAAGCGTAAAATACGCAATCGGTGAGTTTCCCTTTATCCCCATCTCTGATGAGTTTTCTTTCCCCCGAAAGATTAGAAGCAGTATACCAGAACGCCCCCGCCAATGCAAGGAAAAAATTGCCTTTTTTCAAAAAATTTGAAATTCCTCATAAACGCCCTTTAATTGCGAATAAAGCCCCTTTTATCAGCACAAGGCCAAGCCATCAAGAATCCGGTATCGAGAGGCTGCCAGTTCACTAATCCTCTGATACCCTGCTCCTGCGGTCTGCTATTCTGATTTGCCCTTATATTATCTGCGTTCTACGCGACCTCTGTGGTTAATTAAAGAAAGAGGCAGATTAAAAAAAACCTGCCTCTTTTCAACGACTAAAAACTAATAGGTTCTTGGCCGCGTTCTTATTTGCGACGACGCAGTAATAGGCCTCCAAGGCCAAGGAGAACTATCGTTGCCGGCTCTGGAATGATGTGTAAACCACCTATCTCTGTGTTCACTGTCGATCCTTCTACGTCAAGAGCGCCATAAGAGAAAGTTGCAGTTTCAAATTCACCTTCCATCCACTCATACTCGGTGTCCATAGCCAAAGCATTAATATAGTAGTCAGATCCATCCCAACTATCGCCGATAGTGTAGGTAAAACTGGCAATCACATCACAAGGATCGGTGTCGCCATACCCGGCAGCTATGTCAAACAATAAACCGTTGTAATTGTTAACATAGCCGGCAGCTGTTAGCGTTTGTTCAGCCCCTTCGGTCAAAGCCTCTTCCTCTCCGACTTCACCGGCAATGTAACCACCCATATTTACCTGAGAGCGAGTCCCATCGGTTTCAGCCACAGCGCCAATACCAAAGCCAAAGCACTGCGAATCTGAAGTGATGTCAATCGTAATAGTCTCACCGGCCGTTCCTACATATTCCGATGACCCATCAACCGTGAAGCTAACTATGGCAGCCTGTGATACTGAAGCCATACCAAGAACCAGCATAAAAATCAACAATTTCTTCATCATCTTCTCCTTTCAACTATCACCACCTCACAATACCCTCCACACACAGGTATCCTCGAGGTAGCCATTATTTACAAAAACTCAAGTAATCGAAAAAATCCTAAAACAATTCTTCAATAAATCTTACGGACAAGTAATCGTACGTTTTCTGCCGCCTTCATTCACCAGTCGCGAATTAATGTAGACGATATCGTCGTCTGTGACCTTGCCATCCGGAACGCCAGAGGCTACTGCACTACTCACATCGGCACACAAATCAAAATTCGAGTCGCTGGATGCAATCGTGCGTTTTCTGCCACCGAAGTTTACCAGCAACGAATTAATGTAGACGATATCATCGTCAGTGATCTTGCCATCCGGAACGCCAGAGGCCACTGCACTACTCACATCACCCAGGCAGGCACAACCTTGCGGCCCCGCTATGAACCTGAAGGGCCTAAAATACACATGGGGCCATAACCACCAGTTCTTAAATACTATCCCCGGGCTGGGACTTTCGCTGCCCGTGCGGGCCGCATTCCCGGCAGGAACAACATTACAGTCGTTGGCACTGTCAATGAAGATACTTAACAGGACACCCGAGCTTGGTGGCGAATTGGCGCCGACATATAGTGAGCCCATCTCGATGGTAACACCGTTTGAATCGAGCCCTGGTTGTGTTCCAGGAAATTCATTGCCGTCAGCAATCGGTGAACCAACGTCATCAATCCCACCTTCTTCATTGATGTCAATTGAGCCGGGATAAACCCAGTAGTTGGGTTCAAATTCGCACGCATCGTAAACTATAGCGCCGCTGTCAACGGTAATATCCAGACCGAACGCCCGAATTTCACCCGCTACGCCGTTCATATCGTAGTTGACGGTAACTTCATTCGTATCACCAACCTGCTCAACCCATATTACCACATTTGGGTCTGCCAACGCCGGGGCGACAAACAAAAACAACACAACACTAAAAAATACAGCCTTTTTCATAATACTACACCTTCCTTTCTTTTCTTCTTAATTGCAGAGTTACACACTCTGCACTATCTTGATTTCTTAACGTCTTGAAAATTTGTAATTCAATACCTTTACAGATGCTTGCTTTGCATTTGAGCATATTGCCTCACCTGGCAGAAACTACCGACCAGAGAAGACACCTCTATCTGCTCTTCCGTCTCCTCCTTTCCCGCCGGTTGGCGAAAATTTGTGCCGAAAGAACTACTTAGCACAGTGTTACTATGTGAAGGTCGCTTTTAAGTTATCATAAGCCCCTTAATAAATCAAGAAAAAAAATGAAAAAATTTTAAAAAATGAAAAAATTTAGAGCTCGAACGTAATTTTTATGGGAACATCGTAAAATGCACGTTTTGGTTGTTAATTTGGGCAAATTCGACCTGTCTGTCTTCAGCGAACCCGTTTTTTGGCTGTTTTAGGGGGATTGCTATGTCATTTTTTGCTGAAAAAATAATTTTTCCCAATTTCACGTCTCCTTTTGCAATTTTTGCCTTTTTTTGTTAATTTGCCTCTATGTATAAATTTCTAAAAGGCCGGCTTATGGCCGTTAGACTAACGCTGCTGGCGGCTACCTTAGCACTGGTTGCCATAGGGATAGTGGCTATTTATTCAGTCGGCTGGCCCGCACAGGCCGGCCTTGCCAGTCAAACCGGCGTTTTGGCCAATCTCTGGAAAAAACAGCTCATATTTGCCGGCATAGGGGTGGTTGGCTTCATAGCGGCTAACTTCGTAAATTACCGCCGATTAGGGGCTATAAGTGGCTGGATATACGCCTTTGTGCTAATGCTTTTGGGCGTGTTACTGCTCGATAAGGTTATAGATATTCCCTTTGTTCCTGTCGTTAACAACGCTCGACGATGGCTGAGAATCGGAACAACCACCACCTTTCTACAGTTTCAACCATCAGAACTGTGCAAACTGGCTTACATCCTCGCACTTGCATGGTATCTCAGGTACCGCAGCAACTATCGTAGCTTCAGTGCCCTGATTGGGCCTTTTGTTTTGACACTGCTGCCGATGATTTTGATTTTGCTGCAACCAAATTTGGGAACGGTGCTTCTGATGATGCCGATTTTGTTCACAATGCTGTTTGTGGCGGGGGCAAAGGCCAAACACCTGCTGATTATAGTCCTGATGGCTTTGATGCTTAGTCTGCTGCTGTGGACAGAGATGAAACCTTACCAGCGAATCAGAATAAGCAGTGTGCTGTTACAAAACGGCTGGATTCAGAAAAAAGCGGAACAATACCCCGCTCTTGGCAAAATTATGGTCGGCAAAAATTTCAGTACAAAGCAATGGGAGAACGACTGGGGCTATCATTTAACCCGTTCGAAATTTGCCATTGCCTCCGGCGGGATAACAGGATACGGCTTTCGACAGGGCCCGTTTATCAAGTATGACTTTCTCGTTTATAGACACAACGATTTTATATTCGCTATAATCGCCCACCAGTGGGGCTTTCTGGGTTGCCTGGTTCTCCTGGGGCTTTATGCGATTATTATCAACTGCGGCCTGGAAATCGCACAGCACAATATCGACCCCTTCGGCAGATTGCTTGCAGTTGGTATTGTAGCAATGTTTGCAGTTGAGGTTATCGTAAATGTAGGTATGACTGTGGGCCTGATGCCTATCACGGGCTTGACTTTACCCTTGGTAAGTTACGGCGGTTCGAGCCTGCTGGTCAGTATGACAGCTGTGGGTTTATTAAATAACGTCGGAAGGGGCAGACCTTTCACCGTAGCACGATAAATATGAAACGTGGTGTTAAGTAAAGATACGAGAAATGATAAAAGGCTTTAGACAAATCGCTTTTCTTACGGCAATCAGCAGAATCTTCGGGTTTGTAAGAGATATGGCATACAGTTATTTTTTCGGTGCTAACGCTTTGTTGGATGCCTGGACCATCGCATTCAAAATCCCTAATCTCGCCAGGAGATTATTTGGTGAAGGAGCGGCTTCGGCCTCTTTTATTCCGGTATACAGCGAGGAGCTTCACAGTAATCCGGAACAGGCAAAGCACCTGGTCAACACCGTAGTAACCGTCTTGTTTGTCTTGCTGGAGGCAATAATTTTGATTGGCCAGGCAGGTATTTGGAGCTATTATAAATTTTACAGCTCAACCACGGAGACCAGGCTGGTTTTATCTCTGACCTCTATGATGCTTCCATATATGATGCTGGTCTGTATAGTAGCGATATTGGCTGGCATTCTCAATGTGCACAGGCATTTTGCTGCACCGGCCGCCGCACCGATAGTCCTGAACATTTTCATAATCAGTAGTATCATATTAACCGGTTGGGTGTTTAAATTGCACGCCAGAGAGCAGCTCTTTTACGTAGCTGCTGCGGTCCTCGTTGCCGGTGTCGTGCAGATAGCGATACAGATTCCGCCGCTGCGTGCCAGCGGGATTTCGTTTAGGCCCGAATGGAGGATACAATCCGAGGCGTTCAGGAAAATCATTATCTTAATGGCGCCGATGATATTGGGGCTGACGGTAACACAGATAAATACCTTAGCCGACGACCTTATTGCCTGGTGGTTCTCCGGTTCAGTTGAGAAAGGGACGTTTTTTATTTTCCTCGGTCAGAAAATTGCATATCCGTTGCAGCGCGGCTCGGTATCGCACCTTTATTATGCCCAGAGATTATATCAATTACCGCTGGGTATATTCGGCATATCATTAGCGACAGCAATTTTTCCGGTGATGAGCTCTATGTCGGCAAAGAAAGATTTTGCGGGGTTGGCCAGAACGGTCTCGCAGGGCCTTCGCTGCTGCTTCTTTATTGCAATACCTGCGACCATAGGGCTTATTGCGATAGCCAGGCCGTTAATATCGCTGGCCTTTCAGCACGGCCAATTCAGCGCCAACGACACCGATATGGTTACCTGGACATTACTTTTTTATGCACTTGGATTATGCGGCTATTTTGCCCAGCAGGTTGTCACCCGTGTGTTTTACTCTATGCAGGATTCCAGAACACCGATGATAAGCGCCTCGATTGCGGTTGTCGTAAATCTTGTCTTGAACCTGACTCTTATTTGGCCTTTTGGAACAGGCGGATTAGCTGCTGCGACTGCGCTGTGCTCATACTTGCAGGTGACTATTCTGCTTGCCGTACTTCGGAGACGACAGGACTTGTCTCTTTTCGATGGTATAGCCGTAGCATTCTTAAAGACAATAGCAGCTACACTCTGTATGTCTGCTGCAATCGTTGCTGCGCTATGGATATCGAAAAACTTCGCCAATATCTTCAAACTGCTTTTGGTTGTCCCCACGGCGGCCGTGGTATTTCTGCTGGCGGCAAAACTCTTGCACATCGAAATGCTTTCTCTGCTAACTGGCCGAAAAAGTGAGAATCAAAAATCATCTGGTATTTGACCTGCCCGGATGTTCTGTGGAATTCTACTCATTTTTTTAAATTAATGCCGTTTTTACGTGTTTTTATTGGGGGTGGGAATATTTTTATGTTGAATTGAACGGTAAAAGTATGTTACACTATTTTTGAATTTGCTTTCAGGCTATCCGGGAGGAGGATAGCTCAAGAGAGCTTTTTTTACATTCCTCCTCTCTTAAACTTCGTAAGCTAAGAGTAAATACCTAAGATAGGCAAATGTTTTAGCGGAAAAAAATGATTTTTAATCGGTTAACATTTCGAGGAGGCGGAACAATGGCTAAGAGGATAAATGTAGGAATATGCGCAGCGTTTATATCATTTTTACTGTTGGTCAGCGCTGTAGTCGCAACGGGTAGCGATGCGAATGGACCGCAGCAAAGTACTACAGGTCCTGAGCCGCCGCGAGCAGTTGTTGAGATGGATGCCCTGAAAGTCCGGGCTCCGGCCGCTTTATCGTCTACCCAGGTTGTGCTCGATGTACCGGATTACGGTTGGAGGCATGGCTGTGGTCCCACTGCCGTTGGAATGGTCGTCGGCTATTACGATACCCAGGGCTACATTGATTTAATTGACGGTAATGCTCAGACGCAAACCGACGATGTCAATCAGGCAATTACCTCCGGTGGAGATTCATCAAATCCTAATCCCCCGGGCACTGAGGAACACTATGAAGATTATTCGCGACCGGAGGACGATCCTGTAGATGGCTACGGCGATGATACGGGACCGCTTGCGGACGACTACATTGGCAAGCGGACGGCGCACACGAGCAATTGTATTGGTGATTACATGAGGACTTCGTGGAGCACACATCCATTGGGACACAATTATTACGGCTGGAGCTGGTCTGACGACATTAGCCCTTCATTTCTCTCTTATGTAAATCAGCAGAACTCTCTCTACAACCCCAGCTCGCAAGAGTATAGTTCGAAATCCGGGACGCCGCTTAACTGGACTGTGCTGACCACTGAGATAAACAACGGTCGACCTATGGTCTTTCTGGTAGATACAGATGGCGATAATGCCAGCGATCACTTTGTGACGGTTGTGGGCTACGACAGCAATTCGCCAATGCGATACGGCTGTCTTGACACTTGGGAGCCGGTTGATGCTGTTAGATGGCAATATTTCTGGTCGATGGGTTCAGGCAAGCCGTGGGGTATATGGGGCGGATGGTCGTTTGAATTGGAGTCGTTGATTGTTTATGTAAATGTCGACTCACCCAACGACCCTGGGACTGGGACGATAGATGACCCATTCAGACGGATTCAATACGGAATCGATGCCGCAATTGACGGTGGAGGCATTGTGCTTGTTGCGGATGGGACATATACGGGAACCGACAACAGGGATCTCGATTTTGGCGGCAAGGCCATTACATTGCGAAGTGAGAACGGTGCAGACAGCACGATTATCGACTGTGAAAACGCAGCTCGTGGGTTCTACTTCCACACGAATGAGGGGCCGGACTCTGTGATAGACGGCTTCACTATTTGCAATGGAAATCCCTCGGGTCCGGCTTCCCACTTTGGTGGCGGTATTTACTGTGGCAATTTCAGCAGCCCGACAATCGTCAATTGTTTAATCTCCGATAATCACCCGCTCTGGAGTGGCGGTGGTATCTACTGCGAGAGCGGCAGTCCCCGAATCATCAACTGCACGATTTCCGGCAACAGTGCGGGCCTGACTTATTTTGGTGGTGGTATCTACTGTGTAAACAAGAGCAATATGACAGTCATCAATTGTATGATTTCCGCCAACACTGCAGGGTCAGTGGGTGGCGGTTTCTACTGCGAGGATAGCAGCCCAACCTTAATCAACTGCATCTTCAGCGGTAATTCCTCTACCTCAAGCGCCGGCGGGGGTATGGCCAATAGAGTCTTAGCCAGCCCTACTCTCACTAATTGTACCTTCATTGGTAATTCAGCCTACTCTTCTCGTGGAGCCGGTATGCATAGCTATTCGGAGTGCACCCCTGTTTTGGTCAATTGTATCTTTTGGGACAACACAGGCCTCGGGGGGCCACAATCGATTGCTCTGGAAAATTACAGCCAGCTCACTATTAGTTATTGCGACACGCAGGGCGGTCAGCCGGCAATATATAAAGATTCCACAAGTTCAATTACTTGGGGTAGCGGTAACATTGATGCTGCTCCGGACTTTGTAGATGCCAACGGCCCTGATGATATCATTGGCACGGATGATGACAACCTGCGCCTGTTGCCGGAATCACCCTGTGTAGATGCCGGTAACAACACTTCCGTCCCTGCCGATACTGTTGACCTCGACGATGATGGTGATATAGTCGAACCAATACCGTTCGATATTGATGGCCGGGCCAGATTCGCAGACGGTGACTGCAACGACACCAATGTCGTAGATATGGGCGCTTATGAGTTTGGTTACGTTTATATAGGCGACTTCGATTACGGGTGCAGCGTGGACTTTAAGGACTTTGCAGTAATGGCATCAGCCTGGTTGACAGAGCAGGGCCAGACTGGATACGACCCAGTCTGTGACATTAGTATCCCCGCTGACCAACACATTGATTTGCGTGACCTCGACGTATTTACTGACAACTGGTTGGCAGGTAAATAGCTGTTTAGTACGAATCTAAAATTTCAAATGAAAGAGCCGTGAGCATTCCACTCGTGTTCTTCTTTAGTGGTCTACCAAAAAATACCTCATTACGGAAAGCATGAAATATGAGGGTTATAGGTAAGCTGCCCGGGGATGCTGTCGCATCTTTGGTGTGGACTTCTAATGGGATTGGCATAAGGGCTTGAGCGACGTAGAGTTAGGCATTTATTGTAGTAAGAGATTAGCACATACGGGAAAACTATTCGTATCAATACTAATGAAGATGGCCGACCTGACTAAAATACCCGGCTTAAGACATCATTATACCTAAAGCAAAGCGGCAAATCGCCCGAAATATTTGTTAACGGACGTTTTTTACAGCGGGCCCAATTTTGCGGGTTTTTCACGTTTTAGGCCCCCGCAGGAATTTCGAATAGGGCAACCCGCTTTACCGGAGACTATAAATGCTTAAGAGGCGGTCTTTTTTAGTTTTTTCGATACTTTTATGCTGTTCCTTATTGACCTGGGCCCAGGGAACTTTGGATTCAGAACAGTTTTTTTCTCCCTCTCTCGGCCAAAAATTCTATGAAGTAACTTATGAGATGGCTAACTCTGAAGATATTAACGGACCAGAATTTGAACAGGCGGTTATTTTCTTAAATGCCACGCTTGATTTGGATAGTCGTGCTAACTACGTTTACCCTGTATTGATTAAGCTTGCCGCTAAGTACCCTGCCAAGGATTACTCTGGCTTGGTGTATCATTCACTTTCGAAATACTTAGATAAATCTACCGACTATGAGCCGGCTCGAGAGGCGGTTCAGTATATGCTCGAACAGTTGAACGTTCGTGAGCGGCGAGAGCAGCTTCTTATGAGCTTATTGCAGAATTTAAACGGTAAAAACGCCTGTTTCGATTCTGAAGTATCTACTTTGTTAGGATTGCTGATGGCTGAAAAGGCTGATGTCAACACTGCTCAATATTTCTTTATGCAGGCCTTTAACAGCAATGTATACAATAAGCTGGCCTTTGCAAAGCTGGTTGAGCTTACCCCTGAGGGACAGATAGCACCGGCGATACATCTTCAGCAACGAAGATTGGCGTTGGGCGAAAATCTGCTTGATTTAGAAGCTGCCCTGGCCTTTGCTCGATATGCTGAACAATTGCAGCTTTACGAGACTGCTGCCGATGCCTATGAATACTGTACCCAGTTGTTCAGCTATCTTTATCCTTCTCAGCAGTTACCGCCTCATATTTATCTGCCCTGGATGCTTAGCAATTACAACACCCTGCGAAATCAGCATAACTGCCTGCAAATTGCATCCCAGCTCCGTCAGGGCGGGAGATTTGACCTGTTCGCCGAAGCCATTGCCGGCAAAGCAGCGGCGAAAATCGGTAATGCAGAACAGGCGCATCGAATATTTCAAGCCGTTGAAGAAAAAATCAATAATCAATCATCGATCATCAATAATCAATCTATAGCCTGGTTTTATTGTTTTGCTTCACCGGATGCAAACAAAGCACTCCACTGGGCTAATAGGGCTTATTCAGTCGAACCCGGCTCTGTAGCGGCAGCCGCTATTTTGGCGTATTCGCTCGTAATGAATGAGCAAATAGATTGGGCAAAGACGATTATAGATAAGTATGAGCACAACCAAATCGCCGATTTAGCGCTGGCCCGGATTCAATTGGCCGACGGTCAGAGAGATTCTGCCATTGAGACCTTAAAGTCAGCAATTGCTAAAGACCCCGGCTCGCTGGCCGCTGAACGCGCTAAAGAGATTCTAAGTCGCAACGGCGGAGAATATGTCCCGCCGATTGACACTGATATGACCTTGATAGCGCTGAGAAATGCCTTCGCACAAAACCTTGTCCCTGCCTTTATCAGGCCGGAGAAAATTATTTCAGCACGGTTGAATATTCATGGCAGCGAGTTTTCCTATGGCAGCAGCCTCGACGCTGCTGTCGCAATAACAAATAACTCTTCCGAGCCGCTCATCATCTCTGACGATGGATTATTCACCGGCAACATCAGGGTTGACGCAAATATCACCGGTGACCTTAATAAAATGATACCGAGCCTCGCATCTGTCAGAGTTAGACCTGCTTTGTCTGTTGATCCTGGCGACGATATTTTTATTCCTTTGCATCTGTTCACCGGCGAGTTTAGGAGGATGTTGATTACACATCCGCAGGCATCCGTTGATATAGAATTTACTCTTTATCTCGACCCTGTAACAACCGACCAGGGCCGGATAATCAGCAGCATACCCGGCTTGGAACCAGCCACGATTATTGTAAAGCGGCCCGGAGTCGAAATTACCGATAGGTTCTTGCGGAACCGGCTTGGTGCGCTAAAAGGCCGGCAGGGTCAAAAGATGAAAACCGCTCGGCTTTTTATAGGCCTTTTGATGGAGCAGCAGGCAATGGCCGATCGTCAGCCGCTTTATAAATTTACGTATGCTGACTGGATGCCGCCCCTGCTGAAATCTGCATTGTTACATAGCCTTGCCCATGATGATGATTGGATTGTTAAGACGAATATTATGGTTGATATGACTTCTTTACCGCTGGACTACGAGTTCATAAACGCACTGTCGGAAAGTCTGAATGATATTCACTGGCCGACCCGTATGATGGCTATGTATTTGTTGGCCAAAAACCAGGGCCGTAGTTTCACTAAAGTCCTGGATTGGGCCGCCAAATATGATTCGAGCATGTATGTTCGCGGTATGGCTGTGGCCCTCGGCGGTACTCCTCCCCCCCCGCCACCCGTTCAGGAGCCGGCTGAGCAGCCGGAACAAGGCCGCCGGCAACAAGGCCGCCCACAACAACGATAATTCCCGCAATAACCTACGGAACCAAACAAATAAAATCGTTATCGCGCATCAGACCGCTTCGATTGTAGAAGGAGGCTTGGGGGCTATGTTGTATGTAACGCTAACTATCCCGGGCACCTCGCGGATAATTTCGTCAGCCAGTTTCTCAAGAATTTCGAAGGGCAGTTGCGTCGCCGTTGCGGTTCGGGCATCGACACTGTCCCAGCAGCGAACCTCTATTTGCTGACCGAAGTCACGCTTGCCTTCTCGCATACCCGTCACGCGGTCCTCGTGAAGGATAGCCATATACTGAAACGCCCTTCTGTCTTTGAGCAATCGTTCGACAACAGCAGTCGCCGCACGCACGGTCTTGATTTTCTCACGGGTCACTTCGCCTATTACCCGTGCTGCCAGCGCAGGCCCGGGAAACGGAATCCGCTCGAACAGCTCACAAGGCAACCCCAGAGCCTCACCCACCTTTCGGACCCCGTCCTTACGAAGCTGAATGAGCGGCTCAATAATACGGTAGCCGAACGATTCCTCCGGATCGATTCCGAGTTGCTCGAAGACATTGTGCTGCCGCTTTATACCTGCAACGGTCTCATCGACATCGGTCAGTATAGTCCCCTGCATAAGATGCTTCGACGAGCTTTCCTTGACAATCCGTCCGAACACGTCTTTGTAGAACGTTTGCGTAACGGCTTCGCGTTTCTCTTCCGGGTCACTGATTCCCGCAAGTGCTGCGAAGAACTCATCGCGGGCGTCGACTACTTCCACTGTAATCCCGAGTTTTTGGAAAAATCCAACCACCTGTTCGCTCTCACCCTCACGCATTAGGCCGTTTTCGATAAAGACCGTTCTCAGACGCTCTCCAAGTGCTCGATGCCCGAGCATCGTGACGGTTGACGAATCGACTCCTCCCGACAGTGCGTTAATAGCTGTCCCATCACCGACGGCCTCATTAATCTCTTTGACCTTATCACTGATAAAGCTTTCGACATTAAGTTCTTTTGTGGTGATTTCTGTAATCATCCGGCGACCTCCTTTTCATTTGATAATCTATGCTTCACTAAGGTATTTTCTACAAAATATAATAGTAGAAAAACAAGCTCCGACTTGCCAGAACTTTATTTGTTAATTAGCCCTGCTATTACTACTTGTTTGTCCGAAGCGCAAGGTGTCAAGGTGGAGGGCAGGGTTTGCCTGCCTTGCCTGTCCTGTGAGATACGCCGTTTGTTGTCTCGCAGGGATGAGATGCGCAGCTATCTCATCGGAGTTATTGCGATGCCGAAGCAATCTCGGTTAGACCCGAACTATGCTGCTTCGTGGTTCGTTTAGCATCCGCTTTATAAAGAAATTAAAAAAAAAGGCCGGCTCCAACACCGACCCTTTTGCTTTATTACCTGCAAAGTCCCATTATTTCTTGCGCTTCTTCAATGTAAATAACCCTCCTATGCTGAGCAACAAAATAGTAGCTGGCTCAGGAATATAAACAGCCAGCGTGTGGCCCTGTTCAGGTGCAGGCGTATCATCAGGAATAACACTTATCGAACCCCCGATACCGGTGACAAGGTCGACCCCAAGGCCGTCAGTGGCAGCCGGTGAAACAATATCGAAGTATACCCAGCGTGGAGTCCAATCAAAAACTTCTATAGTCAATGTCTCGACGTCGCCAGAGCTGGGACTAAACTCAGAGCCTGCTGGGCTGTGAACCGTATCAAAACGAATGCTTGTAAAAGTACCTGCAAAGCCGTCACAGGGATCGGTGCTATCAAATAATCCATCGTTTGTCACCCATTCGTAATCGCTGTATTCGCGCGTCAATTGCAAAAGTTCACTAAACTGCATATTATACGATAATGATCCAAGTCCGAAGTCTGTGTTCGTCCTTTGTACATAGACTTCAAAGGGTGAAGTCGTCACAATGTAATTATCCGTTGTCATCCAAAGGTCAAGCGCCGGATCCGCATTTGCATGCTGCAACCAAATGACGCACACGCCGAAACATATTATCATCAAAAATATCCCATCACGCTTCATTACTATCTCCTTGAATTTTCAGCTTTGGTTGAGAATCTTGTTCGGATATATCTGCACGTTGCTAACTGTAGACTTCCATTTTTGCCAGAGAACGTTTTTATATGTGCACTCAGACAAAAAAAACAATCACACCTACGATCTTTAGTGAGTTTTCTTCCACCCCAATTTGAAAGCGTAATTCTATCACAATAATGCGGATAAGTCAAGACTTTTTTTGATTTTTTATAAGTTTTTTACACCGATTAAGATTCGTAAAAATAGCTCTTAAAGCCCAAAAAAGCCCTGAATTTTATAAACCAGTTAACATTATTAGGCCGTTTTTGAGTGATTTTATACCCTTTGTCAGGGCCTCCATTACCTCACGGACAAGCCGGTGCACTACCCTGTATAAACAATCGAGCGGCTAAAAGGTCGCCCGAATTAATCAACCCGCTCAAGTTAATGTCATACCTCGCATTACTGCAATCTACAGGCTGATTGATATGTGACCTGATTGCAAGCAGGTCTCCGGAATTAACGCTGCGATTGCCGTTGGCATCGCCCTTCAGGGCAGTCAAACATATCGAGGTCTCTTCTATCGAAACGCCCTGCTCCGTTTTGATAGCATCTTTGAGGATTATAGTATAAGTATCTTCATCAGCAAGCACAGGCAACAACTCCACAACCATACAAGTGCTGCTCTCCCACACAACCGAACCTGTAACCGGCTGTATTCCGCCGATTACTCCTTCAACGGAAATCATCTCGCTGATATCGTTCACCGAAGTATCCATTTCTGTATCGAAGCAGATGCGTAATTTGCCGATACCGCTCGTTCGTGGTTCGACATAACCGTCGCTGATTTCACACCAAATCTCTCCTATACTACCGCCGTGCGTCGCCCCCATCTCCCAGCTTATAACTTCCTGTGTGGAGTTCACTTCATTGGACCAGCCGCTTTCGCAGGTCAAAGCCGGGTCGGTGTAGATTACCGACCAATCATGAAGAATAGGTGTATTATTGGTATCAGCGGTGGACAAATTCGCACGTATGCGAATATTTGGGTCGCCGATTCCACTCAGGTCAGCGCCGTCGGAGACATTCTCATAGCCCGAAATTGGCGTCAAGCTGGCCGCAGGCAGGATATCAACGGTCAGCTCAGTATCGGCTGGTGTGGTTTTATTGAAGTCCACTACATCCCAATTGCCATCGACAGGCAAATTAATCACGGTGGAGACAATATCCCCTATGGGCGTATAACCACCGCCTGAACCATTGGAGAATTCAATCTCATCCCACCATGATTGCGTACCGTAGAGGTCGTTCAAATAAATAGTTTCCAGCGAGTTGGCTCCCTGGTCCCTAAATGGGATATTTGCTGCTATGAGGGCATCACTCACATAAAAATCAAAAGTCTCCGCCTGCCAATTGAATATGAACTCGACCTTGTACCATGTCAGCAAATTACATGAAGTACTGTATGCCTTATCCTGATATACACGAATTTGATTATCTACCATATAGAACCAGACAATACGATGCGAAATGTCCGATCCGACCAATACAACATATCCGCTTGCCTCCGTGGATTCCGTGCGCACATAGAATGTAAAACTATCTGGCGTACACGGAGAGAGTGTATAGGATACTCCTTGATAATGCGTGCAAGGGCCGGTTTGAGAGAAGCTGTACATCGTTCCAGCCGCGGCGGTGTCATCGACAACTTCTCGGGTACAGGACGAGCTACCATGTATCCAGCCGTCATAGTCGCCATCCTCAAAGTCTTCCAGGAAGGCAATACTACCTCCGGCTAAGACCACATTCCCATCGGCCGTAGCGATTGTGTCCGTCAACGTATCAGTTTCAAAATCCACTTGGCTGGTTTGTAGCCAGGTCTTTAACAAAAGTGGAGCCCGTGCCTTTACGTGATACCAATATTTTTGGCCAGAGGTTAAGCCGCAAAATTCGTGATTTGTATCTATAATCCAGCCGCTGTTGGCATCGATATTTTCAAAGTTCACATCGTTGGCACACTGCGCATAATATCCGTTAGCATCAGCTACCGGGTCCCAATAAATTCTATTACACGTACCCTGCGTCGTATTGGGTTCAGTGTGAAGAAGCGGGGGCTCTATACAGGATTGGCACTGAATGCACACATCGTCGATATACCATTCGTCGTCGGTAGAATCACAGTCTGCCCGAAAACGTAAACGAAACTCTGGGTGTAATGCGTCAGCAGGCAGTGCTGCAGAATTCGGTTCCCAGACAGTATCAGCTCCGCCGGAAAGCATTTGTAGTGTTTTCCACTCATTTCCATCCCAATAATCCACGGAGAGGTCATCGCCTGATTCCGTGCTGATACGCTTCAATGAATAGTGCAGTTGAGCTGACCGGCATCCGTATAAATCGACCACTCTGCTGGTTACGCTGTCAGAATCTTCCAGATGAAGCGAATAGATTGGGCTGGGCTCATTGCCGGCGGTATTATCCACAGTAGGCATTCCTGAGGTATCGGGCCAGTTGTTGTTATCCAGAGTCATAGATGGGAAATCGTCGAAGAATATGCAAGTTGTGACGTTAATCGAAACTGTCGCCTCGTTGGATTCTCCGCCTCCTGGCGGAACACCGTTGTCATCAGCTATGAAGGTGAAACTGTCCCAGCCCTCGTAGCCGGTATCCGGTATATACTCGACTTGGTTGCCATAATCCAGCAACGACGTACAGGGGTCTATGATTGGTCCCGCGCACGGGTCGTTGAGGTAACCGTGGATCGGTAACGACATAATAGTATATCTTAACGCTGCCGGCGGGTCGGGATATCCATCATCAATGGCCTGCAGAGTGATTGTAACTGGTGTATCTACTGGAGTAACGATGCTGCTATTATGAGCGGCCGGTGGTGATGGGCACTGGCAGTAAACATGTTGACTATAATCGCTCGGTCTATCACCGCTGCTGTTCGTTGCTGCCTGAATCCAATAGTAGTATGTAGTCCCGGGTGAACACACTATGGTCGAATTACAATAGTCCAGGGAAGATTGCCAATTCCCTAGCGCAGTCTTGGTTCCTGTTGGGGATGTAGCACGGTAGACTCGGTAATTGCTGGCACCGGTAACACTATTCCACTCTATACACCAAGTATCGCAATCTATCGAAACGCCTGTTGGCGGTGATAACTTGCGCCAGCCCGTGTTGTAAGAACTATAGTCACTGGCATCAGAGCCGCTGCTGCTTTTTGCTGACCTAACCCAGTAGTAGTATGTAGTTCCTGGTTCGGCTGTGGTGTCATTATAGGTCGTCGAAGTTTGCCAGGTACTTAAAGGTTCTGGTGTTTCTGTCGAAGATTCAGCTCGGTAAACTCGGTAGTAAATACAAGGATTGCCGACTGCAATCCACGTTATCCGCACATAGTCTGTATACGTACCATCGCTGGCCGACACACCCTCTGGCGGTGAGCAGGAGGGTTCAACCCCCAAAAACTCCAGTTCGCCAGAATGGCCGTCATACATCTGGGCGTGCTGATCGTAATAGTTTAGTGCGCAAGGCCTCGCGTAGTAGTAACATTCTTCAGCAGAGATCCTGTTATTGTAGTTATCGTCTGCCAGACCGCCCATACCATTGAGCAGACAATAGGTGAAAACACCATGTTGTAGGTCGGCTCTTTCAATACATACTTCGTCGTCGTCACAAGCGGTAACGACAACACCACAGTAGTTGTCATCAAGGTCTTTGGCCCTCATTCTGGCTACGAGGTCGGCAGCGAACCCGTCACCTTTTTGTGGGATGATATTACCGATACCCTTTATCTTTATAGCACCTTTGATTTGTCCGCCTGAGTTGCATGCATCCAAAAATATGACATATTTGTTTGTGGGGCAGTCAGCCATCCAATCGCCGAACTCATCGTCACGAATGCATTTGTCGAGGTCAACATAGTATTCGTCCCAGTATGAGTCCCAGACAAGCCCATCGTAAGTAACCAGGTATTCGTCGACATCTTCATAAGGCCAGTCGTATTCATCGTAGGGATAAACATCCGGACCAGTAGTTCCGTGACCCGAGAAGAAAAACACACATACATCGTCCTCATCTGCGGCGGCACACATGTTCTGAATGGCTGTACGTATCTGGCTTTTCGTCACTGAGTATTTCAGTAATGTTATATTCCCGCTGTTCCAATTGGGCCAGAACAGCAACTTGCTGCGGAAACCGTCTGCATCTTCGTGACAGTAGTCAAGGTCGTAATCGGTGCCTTGGTAGTTTTCAATACCACAAACCACAGCACGATAAGTAACAGTGCCATCGCTGCTTTTTGAGGCTGCCGCGGGACCAGCTACGGTGCCGAGAATTCCGGTAACAGTTAGCAAAATTAACGTTATTTTTTGCCAAAAAGACCTTCCTGAAAAGTTTCTTACATTATGTGCCAAAGCCCAGCACAAGTTCCTCTTATTTGTCACACACTTCAACATTTTTCCATCCTCCACATTTACTAAATAAGTTACCTTCAATCCTCCTGCATTGTTTCAGAGAGCCATTGCCTTAAATCTACGGTACGCCAAAGCGGGATAGGCCTCTTTTAAAAGACTGTTTAACAGCGAAGTGTATAGATTTGCTCCCCTGTCCATTTTTCACTCCTCCGGCTTATATTTGCAGTTCTCGGAAAAACGACAACTTGCTGATTCTAAACCATAAAGGTCTAAAGTCAATAAAATTCTCGGACAGTTTTTATTGAAATCCATTTAACTAATTCACCAATTCACTAATCTCCTTATATCCTGAACTCTTGATATCCTGCTTCCTGATAACCCGATTGCCCTTCTACTCCCTGCACCTAATTTTTCTTTGTTTTTTGTGCCTTTTTATGCCTAAAAACTTTCCGTGCAATCAGTGTTCTCCGCGATTAAAAGTGCCCAAAAATTTTCGAATTTTTTCAAACGTTTCTATACAACTTTTGAATATTTCTATATAGTTTTTGTATGTTTCTATGCGATTTTCGAACGTTTCTATATAGTTTTCGAACGTTTTCGAATATTTTCCATCATATGCTCGTAAACACGCGCCGTTGACCCCTTTGGAGCCATTTTACGAAAAAATTCGAATGAATTCACCCTTGCCCATCTTGCCTAATCGTTACAGATTAACATCCCTACCCTCATTTTTACTCTTAAAAACGAAGGTTCCGAAAAATTTATATTGTAATGCGAACATAATTTTGTAACATTTCGTTTTTTTATCTGGTAATGTTTAATTCGTTCTTTTTGAAAGGGTTACGTAAATGCCGGCCAAAGTAGACAGTGAAAAGTGCACCGGTTGTGATTCTTGTGTGTCAGAGTGTCCCAGTGATGCGATAAAAATGGTTGACGGCAAGGCCGTAGTTGACACAGATGCCTGCGTTGATTGCGGTGTTTGTGTGGACGCCTGCCCTGTCGAAGCAATCAGTATGGAATAATCGGAATGCGAAGTCCCGTCAGGGATGCCTTACGGCATTAAGAAAGTCGTCCCTAAGGGACTCTACGATTTTGATTTTTTATTTTTAATCTTTGCATTATCCTGATTGGCCCCATCGTCTAGGCTGGTCCAGGACACCGGGTTTTCAACCCGGCAACAGGGGTTCGAATCCCCTTGGGGCTATTCATTGCAGGCCGTATTAAACCGCCATTCCGGAGACTTCGGTCTCAAAGACCATTGTGTTATTGACGAGGCCCTGAATGTAAGCGTCGTATTTTCGCCCCGGACGGAATTTTGTAATTTTGCCCAAAAGCAGTAGCCTTTGTCCCGGTTGGACAGGTGCCCGGAACTTGGCGGAGTCGATACTCGCAAAACCAATGAAGCACTGCTCACCGCAAACCCGTTTAACGAAAAAGCTGAGCAGTTGAGCTGCTGACTCTATCATTATTACGCCCGGCATCAACGGCCTGCCCGGAATGTGGCCCCGAATCCAGAATTCGCTCTCTGTTACATCCTTATAACCCAGGACCAGAAATTTTTCCTTGTCGTACCAAAGGATACCGTCGAGCTGCTGCATCTCAAACCTTTGGGGGTTTTCTCTGCCAATCGCTTCCTTGTCGAATATGGGCTTTGCCGTCAGGTCTATTTCAGTCAAATCAAATAATAATGCAGGTGGCATAACTATCCCCGATGCAGAAAAGCCCTCTGCGTTCGGAACACTAACATCCGCTTGCTCTCAGCAAAATAACTGTTTTATCCGTTGCAGACGGACTGGCCGCCTAACGGTGGAAATATGCACTGTGTTCGGCTTTTACAAATACTTGGCTTTTACTCAGTTGACCTGATTTCAAGAATGCGGCTTCGAACAACCTGTGCAGCCTGTTTGACCTTCTGCATTTGCTTGCGAACTCGCGTTCCCGCTGCCTTATTTCCGCCTTCGGCTTTGTCGATGTCAGCTTCTGTTTCTGCAACCAGTGCTTTGAGGGCTTCGTACTCTTGCATCAAAGTGAACCTCCACTTTGTAGGTTAAAATTGCTATTTTTCAGCTTAAAAACGCTAAAAACTTAACTGCCCGTTGTTGATTTGTCAAAGAAAAACGCCTTTTTTTTGCAAAAAAACACATATTTTTTTTGTTTTTTGCCATCGAGACACAAAACTACTTAAGACCATAAAATAAAAGGACTTATCTAACTCCATCTCCTATTACTTCGAGCCTTGTCGCCTTCATGGCAGATATTTAATGAAGTTTTTTGGTCAATTCCGCAATTCTCTGCCCCCGCCGCTGGCATTGCCGCTTAACCCTGTCATCGCCCTTACCGATGGATACCGGCCCGTAGTGGTCACCCTGTGGGTCGCCCTGGATGACCATACCGGCGATGAGCATTGCTTCTATTATGCCCATAATCGTAGTTTCATTGCCTCCGCCGATATTTGCCGCACTGGAAAAGGCCGCACCTACTTTTCCGTCGAGCTTGCCGTGGTAGCTGACCGATTCATCGAACAGCTGTTTTATTTGCCCAGCCATATGCCCGTAGTATGTCGGCGAGCCGACGACAATTGCATCATATTTGAGCAGGTCATCGGCCTTAACTTTTTCGACGGATTTGCAGTCGGTTTTCAAGCCGGATTCATTCATCGATTTAGCTATAATCTCGGCCATCTCTTTTGTATTACCGCTCCTCGAATAATAAATAACTATCCCTTTAGCCATTTTCTAATCCTTTCTATATCGTAAAAAAACAGAAGAAATAAGAGCGAGCTTAATTTCTCTGCTTTAGTGGATTTACTTCCAAACCAAAATCCTCTGGAATTTTAATTGCAAAGACCTTTTGATCTATATGCTTATTAACCTTAACATCGAGCAAATTTATTTCATAAATATCCTCTTCGGTAGTGAAGGCAACAATTTTTACTGGCAGATATAGTTTCTTATCAATCCGGAAATCTATGGAATTGTAATCATCTTTATAAATCGAATCCGTCTTAACTTTCAGGTGTAACTGGATAAAATCCTCCGCTTCGCCCCCCTGCTGCCCAACCAGCTCTATTTCAAATTCCTTTTCAAGGTCCTCCACGTTGCCGAAGCCGATTATGGGGAAATTTTCGCCGACCAGTTCGAAGGCATCCACCGGTTTGTTCGGCTCAGCTTTCTGATAACGCTTTACTTCTTCGATTTGGTAGTCAATGTGCGTAAGCCAGACACCGTCGAAGATATATTGCTCGATGTATTTATGTTCTTCTTCATCGTCTTGTTTTAGGGTTTGAAAATTTATCCTCAGCAATGATTTCCCATTTGATCTTTGGTAATAAAGGACGCCCTTTCTCAGTGTCTCTGATTCCAGTAAGGGCTGGCTGAATTTGTATTGAATCTGGCTGCTGTAGGATTTAAGTTCAGTGGTTTGCTTCTTTAATTTTTCTAATACCACCTCTATCTGCGGCTTAGCCGTCGAATTGTTATTTGTTAGCTCAACTTCAGAGCCAGCTATGCTTTCCGTACACCCCCCTGCCGACAGGCAAGTGTATGCCGCTATTAAAAGTAGAAGAAAGACCTTCATTATTATCCTTTTTTTATTACGCTATTTTTTATCTTCAATAATTTCAAGTATCTGGTCGATTGTTTCAATACAAAAATCTGCATATTCGGCGAATTCATCCGCCCGCTCGTGATTAGTCAGCAGCACCGCAACCGCACCTGCGGCCTTTGCGCACTGCAAATCGAAAAGATAATCGCCCACCATCAAAGTTTCTTGCGGCCTTACGCCGAACTGCTCACATATCCGCAACACACCGAACGCATCCGGTTTGACCGGGCCGTCCTCCCTGTCAACGACAGCATCGAATTGCAGATCGTGTTTTTGGGCGATAGCAAGCGCATTGCACCGCTTATTACGTGTCAAAATTCCAATGTTAATTTTTGCTTTGTTAAGTGCTTTGAGCGTTTCCTTGGCACCATTATTAAGTTTAGATTCTGTTACCGCCTTTTGCTCGTGATAGTGTAATATTTTTTCTGCATGCTTACGCTGGTACGGTGATATGTTCTGCATCGCTTCCAGGATTGGGCCGGAATTTTTATCCAGCCCCATCTCTTCACGAATGGCATCAAAGTCGAAAAACGGCTGGGTTATTGTCCCATCCAAATCGAATATTACAGCTTTTATTGACATATTTTATATTTATCAACCATCAGCTGATTTCGTTTTACGTTTTTTTGCGAAGCAGTTCCATAAAATGTCTGCCAGCTTGGCTCAAAATTCTATTCTTGAGAACAATTATACCGGTCGGTCTGAAAAAACTCTCATTCAGAAAGGGAATCGCCTTTATTGTCCTGTTACTGACTTCCTGGCTTATCGTGTTTTCCGGCAGTATGCTTACTCCCGCGTTTATTTCCACAGCCCGTTTTATAGTTTCGATATTGTCAAATTCCATAACCGGCTGAATAACCACGCTGTAGTGCTGAAAAATATCGTCTATCCATATACGGGTAGGAACACCCTTCTCGAAAGCTATGAAATTTTCAAGCTGAACCGTGTGAATATCAACACGGGATTTATCTGCAAGAGGGTGTTTTGTACTGCAGACCAAAACGAGAGGCTCATTTTGGAAGTCGTAAACCTCGAGTCTTTTGTCCTGTTTCGGAGCAGCGACTATACCAATATCCACTTCACCTGCTAAAACCAATTCGTAAATTCTTTTGGAACTAAAGTATTCAATATGAACGTTGACCTTTGGGTGCCAAATCATAAATCTCTTTACATAACTTGGTAGAGCATGCATGCCGATACTAAAGATAGCAGCGATATTTATTCTATCGCTGGGGGAAGTTTTCATGATATTGAGCTGATTTTTTAACTGCTCATACCTGTCAACTATATCCTTGGAAGCCTGGTAGAACAAACGCCCTTCTTTTGTAAGCTCGATAGGACGCTTCTTGCGATTTATAAGCTGGCACTTGTGAACAAGTTCAAGCTGCGCAAGCTGCTGAGAAACCGCTGACTGACTGAGAATATTTTTCTCTGCGGTCTTGGAAAAGCTAAGCAGCTCAGCTAAATCGCAAAATACCTTTAGTGTTTCTATATGCATTATTAGCCCTTTTAATTCTCTATATTAAACAAATCTGCTTGCACTTATCTGCTCAAATTTCGTATTATCAGTACTCTTAAGCAAAGCAATAAAGCTTGTTAATTAGTCGTATTCATAAGTTTTGCTTATATTTTAACAGGTCTTTGATAAAAGGCAACTCCCCTTTTGTGAGATTGCCTCAACTATTCTGTATAGAGGAATTGATTTATGGCTGGGCAGCCAAGCACAGGCCTAAAAGGTCTTGATGAAGTCCTAAATCACCTTCGTAAAGGTGACAATGTGGTCTGGCAGGTCGACAGCATTGACGACTTCCGCAGCTTCGTTGCTCCCTTTATCACAACGGCCGTCCAAACAAACAAGAAGGTCGTTTATATGAGGTTTGCAAATCATTCACCGCTTGTCGAAAACAATCCCAACATCACGACTTATAATCTTGATGCCGGCAGAGGCTTCGAGAAATTCTCAACGGATGTCCACGGTATAATCTCAAAAGAGGGTAAGAACGTATATTACGTCTTCGATTGTCTCTCCGACCTGCTTAGCGCCTGGGCAACAGACCTGATGATTGGCAATTTTTTTATGATTACCTGCCCTTATCTGTATGAGCTTGATACAATTGCATACTTTGCCCTGTTGCGCAATAACCACTCCTTTAAGACTATCGCCCGAGTCCGCGATACGACACAGCTGCTTCTGGATTTATATAACCTCGATGGTTCTCTCTACGTTCATCCGCTCAAGGTCTGGAAGCGTTATTCGCCGACAATGTTTCTGCCGCATCTTCGCCAGGCCGACAGGTTTTCTCCTCTGACAAGCAGCGTCGATGCCAGTAGGCTGTTTTCTCGCATATCAGACCAGGGCATTGAGTCAGCTGAAAGAGCACTTGACCACTGGGACCATTTGTTCCTTCGTGCAAAAGAAGTTTCCCAGCTTCCCAATACTGCTCAACAGGAAAAAGAAGAAATTATCGACTACTTGTGCAGGATAATGATAGGAAAAGAGAAACGAATTTTTGCGCTTGCAAAAAAATACTTATCTCTCGACGACCTGCTCAATATTAGGAGTCGTTTAATCGGAACCGGATTCATCGGCGGCAAGACCGTCGGTATGCTCCTGGCCAACAGAATTGTCTCCTCCGATAAAACTTTGGAGGGGTATCTCGAACCTCATGATTCATTTTACGTCGGCTCTGACGTCTTTTACTCCTATATGGTTGAAAATGGCTGGTGGAAGCTCCTTATGGAGCACAAGACAAAGGAAGGTTATTTCAAAGCCGCTGCCGAGTTGAGAGAGCGGATGCTCAAAGGCAAATTCCCTGACCAGATTCGCGAGCAGTTTCAGCAGATGTTAGAGTACTTCGGCCAGTCACCAATAATCGTCCGCTCCAGCAGCTTACTCGAAGACGCCTTCGGAAACGCCTTTGCAGGCAAATATGTTAGTCTTTTCTGCGCAAATCAAGACAGCCCTGAACAGAGATACATCCGTTTCGAAGACACTGTGCGGCAGGTTTATGCAAGCACAATGGGTGAAGATGCTCTTGTCTATCGCCTCCAGAGAGGTCTTGACCAGCAGGACGAACAAATGGCATTGCTTGTCCAGCGTGTCTCCGGCTCATACCACAACAGCTACTTTTTCCCAAACCTCGCGGGCGTGGCGCTATCCTACAATACCTTCGTTTGGAACCCGAATCTTGACCCCAAAGCCGGTATGATACGGCTTGTTGTAGGACTCGGTACTCGCGCCGTCAATCGCGTTGAGGATGATTATCCGCAAATTATTGCGCTCGATGCCCCTATGCTAAAGCCCCTTGCAAATATGGAAGATGTCAGGAGATTCTCCCAGCACCGCATTGACCTGCTGAATATCAGTGATAACCGCCTTGAGTCGATGCCCCTCCAGGAATTGTTAAATAAAAAAGTCAATTTACAAGTCGACTTTTTCGCAGTGTCCGACCACGAAATGACCGAAAAGGCAAAAGGTCTTCGTCTGGAACAACAGCAATATTGGCTGCTTAACTTTGAAAAACTTCTGAAAGAAACTGATTTTGTTTCCTGTATGCAGAAAGTGCTGAGACGGCTCGAAAGCAGCTATCGTTATCCGGTTGATGTGGAATTCACAGTTAATTTCACCAATGAGGGCAGGTTGATGATGAACCTGCTTCAATGCAGGCCGCTCCAGACAAAAGGTAAACGTGTCTCTGTTACCATTCCCGCCGACATCAATCCGGACAAACTTCTGTTCCGCTGCCAGGGATACTTTATGGGAGGGGCAATCTCTCTCGACATCAAACGCATAGTATTCGTTGCCCCAAAACAATATGAGGCCCTGCCTATCCAGCAAAAGTATGATATTGCGCGCACTGTAGGGGCTTTGAATAAGCAAGTGACCAATAAAGAGGATACCGGTATGCTGTTGCTCGGCCCCGGGCGCTGGGGGACTACAACACCGTCGCTTGGAATACCCGTGAGCTTCTCAGAAATCAACAATGTGGCGGTCCTTGGCGAACTGGCCTGTGAAGGTTCGAATCTTGTCCCTGATTTGTCTTTTGGAACGCACTTTTTCCAGGACCTCGTAGAGACTGATATTTTTTATGTGGCCATTTTCCCAAATTATGAGGGTTTCAGCTTCAACGAAAAATGGTTTCTGTCGCAGCCGAATCGCCTTGCTGGCTTGTTACCGGAAAGGGACAAATATTCAGCAGTTATCAAAGTGATTGAACCGACTGACGGCCCTGTTCGCATCATCGGTGATGTTATCTCACAGCAGGTAATCTGTTTTTGTATGTAAAAACTGTTGTGCTCTCTGTTTTCCTGAAGACGCATTATTATTAGCTAATCTAATGAATGTTATTAAGATTTAATGCTTTCTATCGCTACAAATGGATATTATACTCTTTGCTTTATAAGGTGTTATCAGATAATATGATAATAACGTGTCTCAATAAATGAGATAAAGCTATGTAGCACATTGTAAAAATATAAAAGAAGGAGATTGCTGAAATGAAAACGAGCAGTATAGCCCAATCGGTTTATGAACAAGTTCTTAAACGTAACCCGGGTGAAATAGAATTCCATCAGGCAGTGAAGGAGGTGTTGGAGTCTCTTGAACCGGTTATTGAAAGGCATCCGGAATATGCCAGGGCCAAAATCCTCGACCGCCTTGTCGAACCCGAAAGACAGATAATCTTTCGCATCCCCTGGCAGGATGACAAGGGAGAATTCCAGGTTAATCGTGGTTTACGTATTGAGTTCAGTAGCGCTCTGGGACCATACAAAGGCGGAATAAGGTTTCATCCGAGCGTCTATATTGGAATCATCAAATTCCTTGGTTTCGAGCAGATTCTCAAAAATTCGCTGACCGGCCTGATGATGGGCGGCGGCAAGGGCGGCTCTGACTTCGACCCAAAAGGCAAGAGCGACAATGAAGTTATGCGATTCTGCCAGAGTTTTATGAGCGAGCTGTTCCGGCATATCGGTCCGGACACAGATGTTCCCGCAGGTGATATTGGTGTCGGTGGACGCGAAATAGGTTTTATGTTCGGCCAGTACAAGAAACTTCGCAATGAGTTTACCGGAGTCCTTACGGGTAAGGGACTCGAATGGGGTGGTTCTCTAGTTAGGACAGAAGCAACCGGTTATGGACTGGTTTATATTATGGATGAAGGACTTAAAGACCGGGGGAAATCCTTTGATGGTATGACAGTAGTGGTTTCCGGCTCAGGTAACGTGGCAATTTACGCAACCGAAAAGATACAGCAGCTCGGCGGCAAGGTAGTTGCGATGAGTGATTCGAACGGCTATATTTACGATGCTGACGGCATAAACCTCGATACCATCAAGAAAATCAAGGAAATCGAACGGAAACGCATCAAGGAATACCTCGCCTATCATAAAACAGCAAAGTACACCGAAGGCTGTGATGGCATCTGGAACATCAAATGCGATATTGCACTGCCATGTGCAACTCAAAATGAACTTGACGAAGCCAGCGCCAAGACGCTTGTCAAAAACGGCTGCATTGCGGTCGGTGAAGGCGCAAATATGCCCTGCACTCCTGAAGCTGCAGATATTTTCCTGCAAAATAAGATTCTGTTTATGCCCGGCAAGGCCGCCAATGCGGGTGGCGTTGCCGTATCGGGTCTTGAAATGGCACAAAACAGTCAGCGTATCCCCTGGACATTCGAAAAAGCGGATGCAGAATTAAAGAACATAATGGTCACTATTTATAAGAGTGCTAATCAGGCCGCCAATGAATACGACCAGCCCGGAAACTTTATCCTTGGTGCCAATATTGCCGGCTTCCTTAAAGTTGCAAAAGCAATGCTGGCTCAGGGACTTGTATAAAAAATCTTAATAGTAATTTTTAAAAGGATGCTTTTTAACAAGAGGCATCCTTTTTTATTGCATAAACCTAAATATATAATTACACTTTCCAGCGATGGAAAAAGATATGGATATTAAGAAGGTCATAAGCCAGCATGTGGAGATGGAAAAGTTCTTCACCGGCGGTTTTACCATCAAAGGCAAAACTTCTCAACCCGAACAACAACAGAAAACCAATAGTGCGGACGCAGCAGAAGCAGCTAAAGAGCTTGAAAAAGTCGCTGATGAGGTTAGATTATGCCGAAAATGTAACTTGGGTTCGCTGCGCACCAACGCCGTGCCGGGTGAAGGTAATCCAAAAGCTCGCATAATTTTTGTCGGTGAAGGTCCCGGAGCCGACGAAGATGCTCAAGGGCGACCTTTCGTCGGAAGAGCCGGAAAACTATTAGATAAGATAATCACAGCTTGCGGGCTAAAACGCAGCGACGTATTCATAGCCAACATCCTGAAGTGCCGACCGCCCGAGAATCGCGACCCACGCGCAGATGAAATAATAAACTGTTTTCCATACCTTCAAAGGCAGATTGAGATAATAAATCCTGAGATTATTGTAGCTCTGGGTGCTCCGGCAGCCAGGACATTATTAAATACAAACAAATCGATTGGCCAGTTGCGGGGACAATTCTATGAATATTACCCTGGCCTCGGCAGCTCACCAATAAAACTTATGGCCACATATCACACCGCGTATCTTTTGCGCAACTATTCTCAGGAAAATCGCAAAAGGGTCTGGGAAGATATGAAAAAGGTCCTCGCCGAACTCGGCTTGCCAATTCCCGAACACAAGAGTAAATAATCCTACACTTTTCGAAAGACGCACCTTCTTAAATTATGCAAATAGAAGTATCAGCATTGCTAATAAGATATTTACCATAGCCAATAAAGCTTTTTTTACGGCAAAAACAAGGTTTCTTGTTAAACTGGTGAATTTTACGGTTAAAGATGGAAAAAAAATTAAAAAATTTTCATTTTTTTTTTTTTTCTCTCTTGACATTTTTGGCCGGTTACAATAGTATAAACCATAGAGAATGAGAGAAAAAAGAAAGAAGCAATAGCTTTTTTCGGACATATTCTTTTTTCTGAAAGTATTTGTTGGAGGCTTTCAAGAAGAGAGAAGAAAAAAAAGAAGAGGAATGGATGAGAAGAAGGAAGAGGAGTAGATGAGGGTTAGAAGCACGGCAACTTTGTTGGTTTTGATAGCAATTGCTATTGGGGTGGGTACGCCTCCTGCGCTTGCTGATTGGGATCCGGGCGATGGCCATGCGATGCATTATCCACAACTTCCTGACCCTGATGGTTGGGATGTTTTTGCGGAATATAAGAGTTCCGGTATCCCCTGGTGGTGGTGCGGCACCAAGCGAGGTCTTGCCGATGATTGGCAGGCCACCGAAAGTATTGATGTAACTGACATTCATTTTTGGGGTTCATGGGAGAATGACATTGTCGGTTATACCGGAGACGTATCGGTAGCCATTTTCGCCGATTCCAACGGGACACCAGGTGAAATGTTATGGAGCGACGTCTTCACCCCCGACGATTATAAAGTGAGAGAATATGGTACTGGCGACCAGGGCTGGTTTGACCCATACACTGGTTACCGGGATGAACACGATCACACCAAAACTTATCAATACAACATCGGTGAAGAAGCTTTTGATCTAGATAACATCTTCCACCAGGAAGCGGGAAATATTTACTGGCTTGGGTTATCTATGAACTTTGAAGGTTGCAAATGGGGCTGGAAGACCTCGCAGGATCATTTCCGTGCCGATGGCAATTATCTTCTAAATTTCAGAGACCCACCACCAGAATGGGAATGGGCAGAGCTCTACGACCCAATAACCAGCGAATCCTTGGACCTGGCATTTGTAATCACACCTGAGCCCTCAACGGTTTGTTTGCTTGGCTTCGGTGCTTTGGCTTTATTAAGAAGAAGACGTAAAGCGTAAGTTAACGAGAGCAATTAAAAATCGAAAAGCTGTGAATCTTTTTCACGGCTTTTTTTATTTCCACACAGTGATAGTTACGAAAGTATTCCTTGTCGTTTCTCTTTACTTTTGCTTTTTATCGGACAATCGAGAGAGAAAGTGGAACACGGTGAATCCCTCTTGACTTAAGTAAGCATTTTGGATACAATATAATCATAAAAATGGGGCTGGAAGAATGAGGGGGTGGTCTTTAACTCAACCCATATTTATCGCAGCTAATATGCAAAGGGGGATTTAGAGTTTTATTGTTTGACCATTCCCTCAGACACCAGGCAGAGTTCTTCAGATTAACAGGGAAAAGAGGGAAATGAGATTCGGTGTAGTAATCGTATTGGCTATAATTGGTGTAGGTACATCTGCGTTTGCCGAATTTGGTTACACAACCATTAATCCACCACCAATCGGCGAGAAAGGTCACGCACAAATTCTTAATGACATCTATAACCAGAACTTCACGGCCAGTGGGCTAAATTATATAGGTGATGGCGGCATTACCGCATACAGAGTCTATGACCACAATGAGGATATGCTTTATAACACAACTCACGTAAATGCTTACAATTTTAACGGCGTTGACCAGATATGGATAGAGGGTGGTGCGATAACCGTCACCGCCCTCGCCGAATACGCAAGCTATACACAGGCATTCGGCTGGAATAGAGACGGACAGGAGGGTACCAATTTCATTGAGTTGGTCGGCCAGGATGACATAGGCGAAGCAGGGGTTAGCTTCCATGTCTCATCGGGTTCTCAATTCCTCTGGGGCTACCAGGCTAAAGATAATCCACATTGTGGGGGGTGGCCATCAAGGTTGGAATGGTGGTCATATACCGACGAGAACTACAATGATGAAGACCATATGGTCACCTACTTTATAGAGGGCGTCAGTTCAAGCAAAGCTGTGTGGGTAATCTTTATGGAAGATTTGCGTCTCTGCGAGTCGGACAAAGACTACAATGACTTTGTGGTAGAGATAAGAGCCGCCCCTGAGCCGGCGTCAATACTGTTACTTGGCCTCGGTACTTTGGCTTTATTAAGAAAACGCAAAGCTTTAGGACCTTCCTAAAATCAAACCGTTACAGCCTTTTTCATAACCGTTTATTTGTATAATGTGGTAGTCCTTAGTTTAACTATGTTTAAGCGTGTGGAGTTTGTGTGATTTGTTTTGTCAATTCATTCAGCAGTGTGTTCATTTGGGGGTTGCTCCTGGCTTCACTTATCTTGTTGCAGGCGTGCATGACGGTTGTATGGTCTCGGCCACCCAAATGACCGCCGATTTCCTCGAGGCTGTGTTTTGTCAGATTCCTCGCTAAATACATACAAATCTGACGCGGTTCAGTTATACTTTGGCTGCGTTTTTTGCTCTGCAAATCAGCGAGACGAACGTCGAAATGATTAGTTACTGCTTCGATAATATCGGTAATGCTTATATATTTGGCCGCTGCTTCAATCTGTCCTTCCAGAGCCCTCCGGGCCAGTTCAATGGTGATTTGCTCACCGGTGGTTGTCGCTACAGCATAAATGGTTGTTAATGCACCTTCCAGTTCTCTAATATTTGCGTGTACTTTGCGGGCGATATATTCAGCTATTTCATCGCAAATACTTAACCCTCGAAGGTGGGCTTTTCTCTGAACGATTGCGATTCTTGTCTCGTAGCTCGGCGGGTCAATCCTTGTTACCAGACCCCAGTTGAACCTGCTGATAAGCCGTTCTTCCAGTGAAGGAATCTTACCGGGCGGACTATCTGCGCTGAGTATGATTTGTTTGCCGTTGCTGTAAAGGGTATTAAAGGTGTGGAAAAATTCTTCCTGGCTTTGCTCCCGCTCCCGCAGAAATTGAACATCATCTATCACTAACATATCAACGGTGCGAAACTGGCTCTGGAAACCGGCCAGATTCCCTTCACCTATCGCCTTGACAAACCTGTTAACGAAATCCTCACAGCTTAAGAACTGGATGACCTTCTTATCAGATTTCCGCTTGGCTTCGCAGCAGACAGCGTTCAAAAGGTGGGTTTTACCCAAGCCGGCGTTGCCGTAAAGAAAAAACGGATTATAGGTATTACCCGGTGACTGACTTACCGCAACACAGCTTGCGTGGGCAAGACGGTTGCTCGGCCCGACTACGAAATTATCGAAGGTATAATCAGGATGAAGATTAGGCCCGCTCTCGCGGCGGCGAGACCGGCGCAAAAAACTTCTGTGCTGTTCAACGTTGAAGTCTACCGTAACGAGATGGCCGGTTATCTGCTGAGCCGCGCGGGTGAAACTGTTCTTGCAGTTATCACGTAAAAACTGCAGGGTGGCTTCATCGGGGCAGCCAATCTCTAAGGAACCACCGCTTAAATGCAAAACCGTTAACTTCTCGAACCATGTGCGGGTATTGACAGGGTCAAGTGCTTTTGCTCGTTCAAGTATATCAGCGAAAATGTTTTCAACTTCCCTTGTTGTCAAACTTCACTCCACTCTTTTCCGAATTATTACTATAAGCAAATAGCAGCTACCTGCCGAAACATCCGTGTTAAAAAATTCCCGTAAGGCCGAAAACGAATTACCTCTGTGCTTGAGTAAAGCCTTACCCTATAAGGGTGATTCCTGCGGCACAGCCGACGAAAATCTAACCTCAATCCTACAGTTTGTCAAAGAAAAATTTTAGCCGTGCTTGAAATTTTCCCGAATATCTGCGAAACTTACCACAGAGGTATTTTTTATCTATCAGGGAAGTTAATTATGGCAATCTTCGCTAAAACCGCCGAATTCTTCAAAGAAAGATTAAGCAAAACACGAAACAAAATCAGCTCTTCGCTTTCGTCGGTACTGAAATTAGGCAGAAACGTCGATGAAAACCTGCTCGACGAGCTTGAAAAAACGCTCATCAGTGACGATATCGGCGTGGAAACAACCGACAAACTAATATCAGACCTGCGGGCGGCTTACGGCAGCAGGCAAATCACAAATACCGACGATATTATCCCCTTTCTCAAAGAGCATATCAAAAGCTATTGGCCGCATCAGGACAGACAACTGCGTATGGCTGCAAGCGGGCCGACTGTGATATTGGTGGCAGGTGTCAATGGTTCGGGCAAAACTACCAGTATTGCCAAGCTTGCCTATACTCTCAGCAGAAACGATAGGAACGTTATTGTTGCCGCCTGCGACACGTTCCGTGCCGCCGCAACCGAGCAGTTAAGCATTTGGGCGGAGCGTATCGGCGTTCAAATCGTCAAACACAAGATGGGCTCCGACCCGGCAGCCGTCGCCTTCGATGCCTGCGAGGCCGCCGTCGCCAGAGGTGCTGACTTTCTAATCCTCGACACAGCCGGCAGATTACACACACAAAAGGACCTAATGAGAGAGCTGACAAAAATCCGTGATGTCGTCGCCCGTAAAATCCCCGGCGCCCCGAATGAAGTCTTATTGATTCTCGATGCAACAACAGGCCAGAATGCTATCGCTCAGGCGAAGATGTTCACCGAAGCAATCGACATTACAGGCATATTCTTAGCCAAGCTCGATGGAACAGCCCGTGGCGGAATCGTTATCGCCATCAAGGACCAGCTCGACATCCCCGTCAAATTCGTCGGCCTGGGCGAAAAATCCACAGACATCGCCGAATTCAATCCCGACACTTTCGTCGAAGCACTCTTCGACTAACTTAAATCCTCGGCCGGTTGCCTAAGTATTCGGTTCTCGGCAACCCCCCTGTCAGAGGCAATGCATATTCGATAAAGGCATCGGTTATGCCGTTGCCTTCGGCGTTGATAAATTCATCCGGCATCGGCTTTGTTTTTTCCGCAACGCTGCTTAGTTCGGTGCGGAACAATTCAACCTTATAATCCGCCCCGTTGCCGAGGCGTTTAATCGCAACTGAGCCGCTCTGCTCTGACATAGCGTATTGAACCGCATGCCGCCCGCACCACCTCGCCTCATAGGAATCAACGGCAGACTGCAAGCCTGCGAAACTTCTCTGCAGATACCCGAATGTATCAGCCCGGACACGCTTGACTTTTAGCATAGCTTTTATCTGAGCAGCAAAAAAGTCCGCCAGTGCGCCTGTGCCGGACAATTGTATGTTTCCGTGTGCATCGGTCTCTTTTTCTTTGGCTAATTTTTCAGCCCAGGTAACGCCTTCAGCATCACAAATGCCTTCGCTGATTGCAACAACACATCGGCCGAGTTTCTTATAAACGCTCTCAACATCGCTGAGGAACTTATCAAGCGAAACCCCTCTTTCGGGAACATATACAAGGTGCGGCCCATCATCGTCTCTGCACTTGCCTAATACAGAAGCGGCGGTCAAAAAACCTGCGTGCCTTCCCATTATGCAATCGATTTTAATTCCTCCAAGTGCCCTGTTATCAAGGTTGTCTCCAATTAGAGCGCAGGCCTCGAATTTCGCCGCCGAGCCGTAGCCTGGGCAATGGTCGGTTACCAGCAGGTCATTATCCACGGTTTTAGGGATGTGGAACGCCCGCAGCTCATAGCCGGATTTTTGCGTTATAGTGTTGATGATATGGCAGGTATTGGCGGAGTCGTTGCCGCCGATGTAGAAAAAGTACCTGATATTGCGCTTCTCGAAAACCTCAAGAATTTTAGCGCAATACTCATCGTCGGGCTTATCCCTGCTGGAACCGAGCGCCGACGAAGGTGAACCGGCCACCCTCTCTAACTCTCCCGCAGAGAGCTTCTTCAAATCGATAAACTCATCTTTAACGATTCCAGCTACCGCGTGAACTGCACCGTAGAGATTCTCAATTTCAGTATGTTTGTTCGCTTCTTCGATAACGCCGGCTAAAGACGCATTTATCACCGCTGTCGGCCCGCCGGATTGACCTACTACTGCATTAGCCTTTGGTGCATTTGTCATTTCTAAGTGTCTCCATTTTCTATTTTCAAACCACGGATTAACACGGATTTTCGCTGATTATACAAATATAACTCCAACAGACAAGGATAATCGGAGTAACCGCCTTCTGCAAAACGGGAAGCTGGAAGATTGAGTTCGCCCGCCTTCACTTATGCTTCTGCGAGTAAATTTGGGTTCGTTTGGGTTCGTTTTGCATTTTTTGTTCATTTTGATTGACTCTTCCTCTGCGCACACCGATAGCGCAAGCCACCAGCGCTTCCTTCTTCGCTAACGCTACGAAGGAATTGATTATTGATACGTGATTATTGATTATTATTAATTTGTCATTGGGAATTCCTCTAAAAGAGTTTCCGTTTCGAGAACAGACTGTCGTTCTCTCATAATTGGAGGTACCCGTGCGTTTGAGTCGAAAAATCAAGGATTTTTTGAGGGCGAAAATCTTTTAAGTATTTATAAGAAAAGGAATTAAAAAATTTTGTAAAATTCAGGTTTTTTTCAGCAGGTACCCCCGTTTTTGATTGATTTTTTGGGCCAAAGAGTTCACAGAGGACACAGAGGAAATACCTAAGATACTTAGGTATTCTTTTTATAAATCCTGGATTTGAAAACTTGGTTTTTCTGAATTGGGTCCCCCCACCAAAGCCCCCCGCCTGAGGCTTGCGAGGGCAGGCATGCGGGGATCTACGCTTCCGCCGTCGCCACAAGGCTTCCGTCTTCGCTAAAGCTACACCGGACAGGATGGCGGATAGGTCGCTATGAGTAAAAAATTTTTGAAATTAGCCGTTTTTAGTGTGAAGGTAGGCACGCTTTTGATTGAAGAGAAGATAGGGGATAGGGTTTGTGGTGTAGGGTATAGGAAAAAAATTAAAAAGGCAAAAATAGTCAACGGCTCCTAGTTTTACTAATGACTGGCATCACTTATCTAATGCTTTGTTTTTAAATTTCAGTAAAATATTTTTTGCGTCTATAATAGCTAAAACAAGACAACTGAAAATCAAAAAATTCATTATTAAAAATGTAATTGCCATTAAAATCACAATTTGAGGACCTCCTATTTCTCTTACCTCTGGAGATGTTAAAGCAGATATAAAATTACTTGCACCTTTTAATAATCCAATTATAAACAGGATAGCTACCGATGGATAAAGAATCAATTCTAAATATAATTGAAATTTTCTTCTGCTAACACCAATAATAATTAGCAAATTATCTAAAATCATTCCGCCAAACAACATATTTAAGATAACTTCTTGCCATGTAATTTTTTGGACTGGTTCACTCTGAGGCACTAAAAAAAAAGCAACTGCTATCAAAAGTAGTATATATCTAGATATCCTTTTAATTTTAATCATTGCGTCCGTAAAGCAGCCATTTTGGTTTAGCATATTTTAACGTGATCTTAACTTGAATTCCAATAGAAGTATTTCGTTCATCTGCTTTGTCACAGGCAAAATTTCAGACCTTAACTGCGCAGGTCGGTGTGAGGAAATAGAGCCATTTGGCGATAATTTTATCTTTCAAAATCGTCTCCGCCGCCCTGCCGTAAAGCTCAAGCTGTTTGCGATAAAGTTCCGCTCGTTCAGATGCCATTTTGGCAGTTATATCATCGGTCTTGAAATCAATAACTAACAAGCCCTGTGGGGTTTGGATTAGCATATCGATGATTCCTTGCACGACGACAATTTCGTCGCTCCCCTCAACTATACTTGGGGCAGGCGCTTCCTGTTGCTGTGTGTCCGAGAAAGCACGGTCAGGATGACCGTGCCACGCAGGTAAGGCGAAGGTGAACGGCCATTCACGATAGACGGTATTTTTAGAATCGAGGGCAGACCTGCCCAGCTCGCTTTCGAAAAATGCGATTATCGAATCTGTGTTAATATGCTCGGCCACGGATTCTGTTATTGCACCATCGGATAAAAGTCTTTCTTTTGTTTGCTCGATTAAATCTGTCGTTATGGATTTAGTTAAATCAAGCTGTGAAATTACAAGGTGCGCAGCAGTGCCAATATCGCGGCTCGTGACTCGCGGTTTGTGACTCGTGAGTCGAGGTGATTCAAGCAATGAGCGACGGGCGACGAGCGACGGGTCCGCGTATTCGTCCTCTCGATGCGTCAGTTGAGTTACCGATTGCTTGGCGGGCAAAAGCGGCACATCGCCGAAGCGGTATCGCCAGGCCAAAGACTTCTTCACCTGCGAGAGCAGTTTCGCTTCTGCCGGCTTTGGCTGTGAACTTCGTAAATCTATCTTCGGCCGATGGTATTTGCTGTCCTTAAGTTTGTTGATATAGCTGCCCAGCTCCTCAAGCTCACTTTGGCTGTAAAGTTTCACACTGACCAAATCATCGTTACCCCCCGCCGTTAACCCCGCCCCTCCGAGGGGCTGGGCTAATCCGGTTTCGAAGGCATCGTGCAAATTCTTCTGTCCGGAAAGTCCGTAGAGAATCCATTCGAGGGGACTGCGGCACCGCTTGAGCTGCCAGTCACTAATCGGCTCATCACCGGACAAAGAGCCTTCGCAGATAATATCCCTGCAGTGTTTTTTCTTCTCCGAAGCGCTTAAAATAAGTCGCTGCCTTGCTCGTGTCATTGCAACGTAAAGAATGCGCATTTCCTCTGCCAGGGCTTTGGCCAGTTTCTTCTCTGCGATAATCTGGTGGGCAAGTGAGCTTAACTTCGTATTCGACTTGCGGTCGATAATCTGCAGTCCCAATGTATCATTAACATCGGCAAGGAAATCCTCCTGAATTTCTCTTTTATTGAACCGACTGTCCAGCTCCGCTAAAAAAACAACCGGAAATTCAAGGCCTTTACTCTTATGGACGCTTATAATCCGCACAGCGTTTTCAGCGGAGCTGTCCGGCTCAGCAGGCGCCCAGTCCTGCCCAGTCTGCTGCAGCTCCTCGACGAATTCGACGAAACGACCCAGCGACGGCCTGCCGCCGCTGCTAGCAAAGCCTTCGAATTGAATCGCCCGCTCGTGCAGTTTAAGCAGGTTGGCTTTGCGGGCCTCGCCGCCCGGCAAGGCGCAGATGTATGACAAAAATCCTGTTTGGCGATAGATTTGCCAAATCAAATCAGCTAAGTTGCCGCTCCGTGCAATCCCGCGCCACTGCTCAATTTGCTCAAGCGCTTTTTTAAGCTTTTCAGCCAGTTTCACATCCGTCCCGCAGGCAGAGTATTCAAGCACACGGTCATAGAAGTTTTTACACTGCTCGTTTATTTTATTATGGATTTTTATCTTTGCCAGTTCTGTGTCACTAATCTTAAAAAACGGGCTTCGCAACGCCGCTGTTAATTCAATGTCGCGTTGTGGATTATCGAGGACTTTCAGCAGGCAGAGGCAGTCGGTGATTTCGGTTGTCTCAAAATAGCCCGCTGTAGCCTGGCAGCTCACAGGCACACCGGCCAATCTAAAAATCTCGACATAATCGTTCGCTTTTTTAGCCAGCGAGCGCATCAGCACCACGATGTCACGATATTCGAGGCCTCTTTTTTCACCTCTTTGCTTGTCGTATATTTGAAACTCCGGCTGTCCCGTTTCCGCACCGACCATCTCTTTTATCCGCTGGGCAATCAATGCCGCCTGACGCTGGCGGGAGTTGAAAACATCTTCACTTTCTTCTGTAATCTCTGCTGCCTCTTCATATTGTGCATCCTCGTTTTTACCCTCCTCGTCAAGTATGTGAAACTCAACAGCACCCTTTTTATCTTCACTTTCCGTCGCCGGCCTCAGCTCAGCCGATTCATCGTAGTCGATTTTCGCAAAAGAGGACGTCATTATCCGTCCGAACACTTTGTTGACAAAATCAAGGATACCCCTGGCCGAGCGGAAATTCGCATTCAGGTCGACACGCAGCCCGCCGGTTTCACCGGTTAGGCCGGCGGACGCAGGTTTTAATCGCTCGAGAAAAATCTCCGGTTCTGCTCCCCGCCACGCATAAATACTCTGTTTTACATCCCCGACAACAAAAACATTACTGCCGCTGCTGAGCATATCGAGTATGGTTTGCTGAACGGCGTTTATATCCTGATATTCGTCGACAAATATATACTTATATCTTCGCCGCAGTGCCAGTGCGCTTTCCGACGGCAGCAGCTTCTCGTCCCGAGAATTTTCATCAGCCAAAAGCCTCAGCGCATGATGTTCGAGGTCGGCAAAATCCAGACAGTTAACCGCCCTTTTCGCCTGGCTATATAACTGGTCGAATTTCTTTATAAGCTCAATGAGCACTCTCGTTTGCAGGCTCACTGCCCCGCCGATTCTGTTGAGGTAATCGGGATTTAATATGGCAAGGTCCGAAAGTTTTTCAAACTCGTCCACTGCTTTTTTTGCTTTTTTCTGCAAGAGTTCAGCAAACGTTTTCGGCAGTTCTTTTGGTTTGTAAGTTTTTGGCTTGGCGTAATTTCTTATCCTCTCAGCGCATTTATCCCAATCACCCGTTTGTAAGAATTCGATACATTTCATAACAGGTTTAATATGACTTTCTTCGAGCTTCTCGGCCCAGTCCCCACCGGTGTGCTTGTTTTCGTAAAGCTTTTTAGCCTGTTGAAGCTGATTGACTATGCTCCTCAATCTTTCTGCGGTGATTTGTTTTTGTTCTTCACCCAGTTCGCCGGCAAAAGGATTGACGGCCCTACCGAGCTGAATCGCCCGCTCATACCAGCTTTGTCGTGAAACCACACCGTCTAAAAAGTTGCTCAAATTTATTATCCTTGCAGCAAAACCGTCATTTGCCCGAAGGTCTCGTCGCCGGAGAAGCTGTTCCAGCCCCTGCGCCAGATTACCCTGCCGCCACGCCCACTCGATTGTCTTTTCGAGCACCTCCGCCTTCAGCAGCCTCGCCTCGTCGCCGTCGATTATCCCGAAAGTCGGGTCAAGACCGAGCTTGTAAAAGTATTCCGTGATAAGCCTTTTGCAGAACGAATGTATCGTGCTGATATCTGCGCTTTGCAGCAGCATAAGCTGCAATCGCAGATGGCGGTCGCCGCTTTCCAGGAACGCATCTTGTAGCTGCTCGCTGATTCTCGAGCGCATCTGCTCAGCCGCCATCTCCGTGAAAGTCAAGACGAGTATGTTCCGCACATCGGGACATATTCTTTTATCGGCTACTATATTGACGCACCGCCCAGACAGCACCGCTGTTTTTCCTGTCCCTGCTGATGCGCTGACTAAAACGTCCCTGCCGCGCGCGACAATCGCCCGCTTCTGCTGCTCAGTCCACTTTATCTTCTTCTCATCCATTCTCTACTTTACTTTCTTTGTTTCTCGCCGCTCATCTTTTCGAGAACATCGTTTTTAACGAGCGATTTCAAAAAGTTGTACTCGTTTACCTGCCAGTCGAATCGGCAAACCGATTTATACTTGCAATAGTTGCACGGCGATTTTTGATTTAAACGATACGGCTTGACTTCGATTTTTCCCGAGAGAATCTCTTCGGACAACTGGATCATCTTTTCCTCGGTGAATTTGAGGGCCTTTTCGAAATCGGCCGGCCTTAATGCCCCTTGTCTTTCATAATTGCCGTAGGGCTGGCCGTCTTTAGTAACGTAAAAATTGTAGAATTTGCTGTTTTTAGAAGCTCTGCCATCAAGCTGCCGGAAAAATTCACCGTTAAATATCCCCTTTGCCTTATAGTTGAAACTTTCGGTTTTCTCTGACAATTCATCGATGGTGCTTCTTGCTGGACTGACTTCAACCGGCATATAAAACGCTCCTAAGATATTGTGGATTCTATAGTTAGGATTGTCAGCATTTTTGACCGCCAGCATATAAATTGGCAGTTGCATATCCAGCCCATAGTAAAAATGTGCCCAGCTAAACGATTTATCCCTGCGTTTATAATCAAAAATGATTGCGGCCATTTCGCCTTTTGATTCAGCAACGTCGAGCCGGTCGATTTTACCGCCCAAAGCTGTTACCCTGCCGCCGGGTAATTTAATCCTGTATTCGCCGATGTTAACAGTACTGTCCTTTACTTCGCCGAACGAAACCTCCGACCACTTTGGTCGAAAACTTCCTGCTCGAACCATTTCCGCAATCGCCCGGACACAATCCTCGAGGACCTCACCGGCACAGTGAATGATAAATGCATTATGTGCTGAACGACGCAAAAAATTCGATATAAAGGAGTCTTCCATAATAAATTTTGCCGTTTGTTCCCTTAGAAGTGTCAGCAACTCCTCGTCCGCAGCCGTTGCAAAATCCTTTCTTTCCGAGTTAAGCCGCTTTAACAAAGCATCCAGAATATGATGATAAAAAACGCCCAAATCCAACGGCTCGAACTTGAATTCTTTTCGCTCCTCTAATTCCAGTATATATCTGGCAAAATACTGATACGGGCACGCCGCAAAAGTGCCCAGCCTTGTTGCTGAGCTTCTTAAAGGCCTTTTTTCCTTCCCACCGAAGAGTTCCTCGACAATGTCCCTGTTTAATTGTGCGCGATTGTCATAGTTTATTGCCGACAAAACCTCCGACCCCAGCTCAGCAAGTTCCTCATCCGATGCAATATCACCTAATAGCTCGCCAAGCTGTTTTCTTTGCCCTACTTCAGTCACAAAAGCATCGTTACCTAATTGGCTGCAGAGCAAATCCGAAAGCTCACTTTTACTGTGGACGTGCTCAATGTCATTTTTATATCCTGCAATTGACTTTTCTTGAAGATTTTCAAACAGTGAACCGAGATTATCTATAAACTGTGAGCGGGTTGTGGCGCTGCCTCTTTCATCAGTTGAAGGATACGTAATGCACAGAAGCTCCCTCGGTCGTGTAAATGCAATATAGGCCAGGTATTGCCGCTCAGCCAGCTTTTGACTGGTTGTTGCTGCCATCTGAAAATCTGCCGACTCGGCGGCAATGCGGTCCTCATCCGTCAATATGCTCTCGAAACGCACCGGAACAGGAAAATCCTTTTGAGTGGCGCCTATGAGGAAAACTGCCTTCAAATCCGGATGACGGCTGCGCTCGATAGAGCCGACAAGCACCTGGTCCAGACTCGGTGGAATAAATGCCATCGCCATCTGCGAAAAGGCGGAATCGAGAATCGCAAAATAATCCTCCGCCGTCTCTTTCTGACCGCCGAAGACCTCGGCCAATTCATCAAATATATCCAACAGCTTGTCGTAGAACTGTCGATGTTCGTCGACTGTAGAATAATCTTTTCGTTCAGTGGCTTGCTCAATCCGTTTCCCGATTTCTTCACGCACGCCGAGCGTTTCAAGAAAATCGAATATAGTCTGCACAAACTCCTCGGCCCTGATTGTTTTTGTCAGATTGTCTTGCGGACAAAGTTTATCTCGAAGTTTAAATAAAGGCCCGCTGACTTTCAGCCTTGTTCGATTTACACGCTCTTCATCGAATTGTTCGTTTTCCCTGCCTGCAAAGTCCCACATTTCACCGCTTGTCCAGTCACCTGCCCCCACCCCGAATGCGAGACAGTAATTTTCCAGCAAATCAATTTCGCTTCGCCCTATCGGCACCAGGTCCGTCTTGAGAAAATCGAATATGTCTCTATAGGAAAAACCTTCGAGCACTACCCGCAGGGCCGAACGAATAATGTTAATAGCCGGGTGTTGATTCAATCGCTTCGGCTTATCAATAAAAAACGGTATCTCGTAATCGTCGAAACAGGCCCTTATATAGTGTTCGTAACGGTCAATATCCGATGCAATAACCGCAATGTCACGGTATCGATAATTTTTTTCCTTGAGCAGCTGCAGTATCTCTCTGGCAACGAACTGGACTTCGGAACGGGTATTGGGCGCTGATATAATTCGAATGTTGTCCCCTGCCGGTATCTTTGTTGGTTCGAGATTAAAAGCATTACGCTCGATATGGGCAAGCTCCCTGCTGCTGGAAAATCTGACCGCCTTTTTCAGGATTATCGGACTGGCTAAGTGCATTTTGTTCTTTTTTATTCTCTCGACAAGCTCAGCGTATGTTCGCTCTGTCGGATTGAATATACTCACTGTTTCCAGTTTCAGCTTATCAGGGTTTGCCAAATCGATATTTGACGGGTCCAAACACAGTGCGATTTTTGCTTCTGAAACTTCCCTAAGCAGCTTAGTTAAAATCGCAAGCTCAGACGTTGTGAATCCTGCAAAGCCATCCACCCAAAGCTTTGCATCTTTAGTCAATGCCGACGTGGATATGCTCTCTATGCTGCGCCTCAATTGAGTATTAGGGTCAAGGAAATTGCCCTCGATAAACTTCAAATATTCCCGCAAAACCAGCCCGATATCAGTAAATTTAAGGACAGCCAAGCTGTTACGTTCGTCTTTTTGCAGATGGTTCAATAACAGGTCAATATCTTCCGGCCTTTTTGTATACTGGTGCAGTTCAGCCACGGTTTCCGCCATTTGTCTTCCCAGCCCGGGAAAATCTGCCGAAGTGCCGAACACTTTTAATTTACTTTTGTTGTCTCGCAGAATCCTCTGGATTATCATTTGCTGCCCTACTCGTGTTACCTCTGGTTTTGCCGTTTTTTTGCCTGACAGTAAAAATTGCAGGCGCGCAAATGAAAGTATATGTAGTCTGTGATACCCCCCCACTCTCTTATCGCTTAAAATCGCACGTTCCGCCTGATATGTTGCCTGTTCCGGAACCAGCAGAATCAGTTGCTGATTATCCGCCCTCTCAAACGGGGCATCGACTATTGCTTTTATGCAATAGCTCGTCTTGCCTGTCCCGCTTCTGCCAAGAATAAATTGTACCGCCATCTAAATCATCCCGGATTTGAGATTATTCTTTCCTTCATTTTTACCACAATTGGTCGTTGTTTGCAATTCACTGAGAGCTAAAAAACCACTTGTTGGCGGCATAAGGCTTCGTTATACTTTCGCTTGATATAGAATTAAGATTAAGAAAAGAAAGGGTAAAAAATGAGCAAAAACAAAGGTTTTCTCCCGATTCTCATTCCAGGTGCCACCGTTTTTTTCTCAAGTGCCTGCATAATGGTGGTGGAGATTGTTGCCGGTAGACTCATAGCTAAATATCTTGGCTCATCTCTGTACACATGGACTTCGGTAATAGGTGTAGTCTTAGCCGGCATTACCGTGGGTAATTATCTGGGGGGCCGTATCGCAGACCGTTTCCAAGCGAGAAAGGCCTTAGCTGTGCTGCTGTGTATTTCCTCTGCAACCTGTGTGGTAATCGTTGTCTCGAACAATCTTGTTGGGCAGTGGATTTGGCTGTGGCAGTTTAGCTGGCCTGTACGGGTGCTTACGCATGTCTTTTTGGTTTTTATGCTCCCATCGACAATGCTGGGGACGATAAGTCCGGTAGTTGCGAAAATGGCGCTCGACAGAGGTCTGCCCACAGGAAGGACTGTCGGAGACATATACGCCTGTGGTGCTGCAGGCAGTATTGTTGGGACTTTTCTTGCGGGATTTTATCTGATTGCTGCAATGGGCACTATTGCCATCATTTGGACGGTAGGAGCTGCTCTGTTAGTGATTGGGATTCTTTATGGGGCAAGGCTCAGGTTTCTGTACCTCTGGGTCGTGGTTTTCTTTGCCTTAATGAGTATGGCAATGGCTCCTTTTCCTTTCGCAAGAGAAATCGGAGAAACACTTGCGCTCAAAGAAAAACCTGATCCGACCGTTATTTATGAAGACGAGAGCCAGTACTGTTACATTACTGTGAGACTCCTTTCAGAAACAGGAAATGAACGTAAATTTATGCAGGACAAGCTGACACACAGCATAATAAAAATGGACAACATACTCGATTTACGATATGCCTATGCACAAATCTATTCCGCAGTAACACATCTGGCCAGTCGTGGTAAGAGTAAGCTTTCGGTTTTGCTGATCGGAGGGGGAGGATACGTTTTCCCTCGATATATTGAAAAAGTCTGGCCTCAGAGCCACATTGATGTGGTTGAAATCGACCCCGGTGTTACGGAGGCTGCTATGCAGGCATTTGGCCTGGACAGGGATACTTCCATTAACACATTTACAATGGATGGGCGTATTTATGTTGACCGGCTGCTCAAAAAAAAATACAGCGGCGGCCAAATACCCCGATATGATTTCATTTATGAAGATGCCATCAACGACTATGTGGTTCCTTACCAGTTAACAACCAGAGAATTCAATGACAAAATCACTCAAATCCTGACCGATGACGGCCTATATATCATAAACCTCATAGATATTTACGACAGAGGGTTGTTCCTTGGAGCCGTTGTCAAAACTCTCCAGCAAACATTTCCCTATGTTTATGTCATTGCTGAGAAGAAACCAACCTCGCGACGCCGCACCTTTGTAATTGTTGCTGCCAGGCGGGAATTTAATCTTGAAGATCTGAACCTGGAAAATTCGGTAGCAGATTTGAATTTATGGATATTAAACGATTCTGAAATAGAAGAACTCATTGGAAAAGGGCATGAGATTGTATTAACAGATGACTATGCGCCGGTGGAGAATATGCTGTCGCCGGTAGTATGTCAAAGTGCCGTCGATTCTCTGCCGCAAATATATCTGCAGTTGGCGTTGGAGCTTGAAGAACGGGGCAAACTGGATGAAAGCCTCACAATATATAAAAAAATCATTAAGCTCGACCCGAGCCCGACAAAGTCTATTATGACCTACAATAAAATGGGCCAGATTCTGGCCGAACAGGGCAAGTGGCAGCAGGCTATTAACGTTGCCGAAAGTGCCATTGAATACAACCAAAAGGCCAGAATAAAGCATAGCATGTCAGATATGTACTTCAATATGGCCTTAGCGTCGAGAAAATTAGGCAGGAATGAGCAGGCTTCCGAATATCTAAATGAGGCGATTGAGGAATATCGGCAGGATTTGGCCCAGGAGCCTAATTCAGTTAAAACACTAAGAAATTTGGGCAAGGCCTTGGTGGAAGTTGGCCGTTTCAGTGAAGCAGTTGATTATCTTCAGCAAGCCGTGGATAAGAATCCTCTCGAAATACGAAACCATTTAATGCTTGCAGACGCTCTTTCAATATGGCAGCGATACGATGAAGCAGTTAAAGTCCTCAAAAAAGCAATCACATCCTTCTCAAAGGCCAGGAATGAATCGGCTGTTATTAAATTACGAAGACATCTTTGGTATATCGAAGATATTAAAAACGCAAATAAAAAATAAATCAGCTTTTACTTCCGCAACTTTCTCAAAAAATTGAAATACCTTTCAGATTTTCACTTCTGGTGTTGTAATGCTGTTTTGCCCTTGACCTCCGTCGCCACAATCACGAACCTATATGCCTGCTGAATTTAAGCACCTTCGGCCCGACCAGTTTCCGGTAATCTGCCATACTCATTCGTATCGACTTCTCGTGTGTGCCGCCGCGGAACATAATATGGTCGTCCTCCTCTAACACCTTGTCCATAATTGTCGGCAAATCATATAAGTTCCCAATGGGCGGCTGTGCTCCAACCTCGCAGTCACCAAATATCTTTACAAGCTCCTTCTCCTCTGCAAGTTTTACCTTCTTGGCCTTTAGTTGACCCTTCAGGTTCTTAAGGTCAATATTGTAACATGCTGGAAGAACGCACATCACGTACTTGTCATCGGCCTTGACGACCACCGCTTTGGCAACATACTTTCCCGGCTCATGCTCCTCCGCCGCCACCTCCTGTGCTGTATACACCGCCTTGTGCTTTGTAACCTTATATTTTACCTTCGACTTCTTCAGAAACTTTATTACTTCCATCTCAAATCTCCCAAAAATGTCAAAAACTTTCTTTCTTAAATTTCCTTTGAAATTACTTTTATCTGCAAAAATCCTGCATGTCAATCGCTGACATTAAAATTCTTTTACCCCTGTTGCTTTTTGCGCATAATATTGATAGCTTACTGCTGATATGGCTTTGAAGGTAATTGGAATTTCGGCAAGTCCTCGGCTTAACGGCAACAGCGACTTGCTTTTACGCCGGGCTTTGGCAGGAGCCGAATCCGCTGGCGCACAGATTGAATATCTCCGATTGGTGGATTTCAAAATCGCACCCTGTATCGAGTGCAATTCCTGTTACAAGACAGGCCGTTGTGTTGTCGAAGACGATTATCACATCATCTCTGCAAAAATGCTCGACGCAGACCGACTCATTTTTGCAACGCCGATATTTTTTATGACTGTCTGCGCACAGGCAAAAATTCTCATCGACCGCTGCCAGTGCCTTTGGGCACACAAGTATGTTTTGAAAAAGCCCCTCATCAGCGCCGCCGGCCGGGACAGACGCGCAATGGTTATCACCGTAGGCGGCTCAAAAAGCAAAAAAATGTTTGACTGCATCCGCCTGACAATGAAATATTTCTTCGATGTCCTGGATATGAATTACGCTGCGAATTTGTTTGTAAACAAGGTGGAAGACCCCGGCCAGATCAAAAATCATCCTTCCGCAATGGAGGAAGCCTTTCGCCTCGGCCGCCGGTTGGCTGCCGCCGACTCCCCTGCCCTTGAAAAACCCCTCGATATCGAACTGACCTGAACACTTTTGCGAAATCTGTAGCTGAAAAAAAATAAACGCTCAAAACTCAAAACTTTTCTCTGCCCTTTGTCTCTTCAAAAAACCTCGCTGTTTCTTTTTCTCTAATCGCTTCCTCTTGGCCGCTTCAGGAACTTTTGTCTTCTTTCTTACCTTTTTCTTTTTTAACGCTTCTCTTAGCAGTTCTTCTAATCGTTCGACCGCCGCCCTCCGGTTAGCTTTTTGTGTTCGATATCGCTGCGAAACAACCCTTATCACGCCGTTTTTGTCGGCTCGGCTTGCAAGTCTTTTGAGTATCTGTTTTTTCTGCTCATCGGAAAAGCTCCTTGAATTTGCTGTGTCGAGAAGCACCGTCACCCGTGTATTGACTTTATTGACGTTTTGTCCCCCCGGCCCGCTGCCGCGTGAAAACTTAAAAACAAGCTCGTCCTCCGCGATAGATATCCCTTTGCTTATCCTAATCATAACTTCTTCAGCTTTTACCCTGACGTTTCCCCGCCTTTTGACCGCAGCGTAATTTTTCTGCAGATAATCCGTCTCTCCCCGAGCAGATAATCTTCCGCGAACAGCTGAAAACGATACTCACCCTCGCGAGGCAGCACTATTCCTTGCAGGTTCAATGCTAAACTAACGACCTGTTTAACATCTTTAAATTCGGCTGTTCCTTTTTGCTCGAATATAACTTTCTCTTCTTCCTGTCCCTCGGCGGCCTGTTCCTCAACGAGTCTTATTGTTGTTTTCGTCCTCCCATGCCCGTTTGTCAGTTCGCAGAAGAAAACAAGCGAAGGATACCGCACCGGATACTTTGGTGCATTGATATTTTGGATAATATTTATAATGCTCGGCATGCCGGTGATTTTATCGAAAATCACTTTCTCGCAGATAATCGCTGACAGCAGGATTGGCGGAACTTCTGTCATTTTTTATTCGACTCCGGATTAAATGTCTTTTCTGCCCGTATTTCTATTTCACGCTTATCTTCGGTTAAACGTCCCATTTTCGCAAGTTATTTATCAGGGAAATGCAGGGAAATTAGCGTCCGCCAAATAAAACAAGGGAGAGTTTTGTGAACTCTCCCTTAGTTTATGTGGCTCTTTCCTTTACTGCTTTTGGCTCTCGCTTTTAATGCCCGCATTTCGCTCTGCCGTGTCTGTAGTATCGAAAGTAGGCAATATAAGGTTAAGCCAATTATTGGCCTATTGGTCATTTATCACAGAGCCACTCTTTTTTATCTGTCTTTAGCGGATTAACCTTCACTTTATAGCTACATCGGCCGACCTCTTTTTCGTTCTTGAATTTTTCCAAATATCCCCTCGTGGCGTAGCGGAAACCCTATAATATCGTTATCGGGGGCTGCTCAGCGTCGGTTTTTATTCTTGACTGGTTTTACATTTCACCGCCAGCTGATTATACAGCCAGGTGAATATCAATCCGCCAATCAGTCCATCTGCAAATGCCCAACCCAGACCAATCAAACTTCCCAGCGGTGTAATCGAATATCCACGATACAATTGCCCTATCATCGTTACCTCTCCAGTCGCACCTTCGAACAATATTATCCACCACGTCAGTAAAAATAATCCCAAACCCCACCACAAACCAAAAGCCAATCCGAACGCCTTTACATTCAGCTTCATCTTATTACCTCTCTTTCTGTCATTTCGTTATTTGACATTGAGTATTCGGTAATCTGCCTTCCGTTGTCTGTTCATTTTTGGATGTAAGCGTTCACACCGACTGTTAAGGTTTTGCCGTTAATTATTACTGCTGTCTTCTGATTGCCGTGTGAACTGGCCACCACCAGCGTTTTACCGCTTGCCGACGGTATTGGTTTATCATTTACCGGAATTGTGATAATCAGCTTCTTATTTTTTAGCTCCACTTCCATTTTATATCTCCTAAGTAAAATTTGTCATTAAACTACACCCTTTTGCCATATTCTAAATAATGCCCACTGATAAACCACCACCCCATTTTAACAATTGTCCAATGCAATCACAATTTACTTATTCTTTTTCCTCTTGCCCTTTTTATCTTCGAGTCACCAGCGACGAGCGACAAGTCACGAATATATCCCCCGCCATTCTAACAATTGCATTCTCAGCCGCGACCGATAAATTCAAAAACCTGCTTTTAATCTTTGCTCTTGTCGTGAGTGTAGTTGTTGATGTCTTTTGTTTGTTTTTCTTGACGTGGCGGGGCGATGCCGGAAAGCTTAGTTAAGAAAGCTGCTGTTCGCAAGGAACTTACTTGGGGCCGAATTTCCTGCGGTAGTCCGAAGGGCTCATTCCTTTTTGTTGCTTGAAATAACGAGATATATTATTAGTTGCATACGGATATCCCAATAACCTTGCAATCTGGGATATGGATAAATTTGTGTTAATTAGCATATTAGCCATCTGATTAACGCGAGTGTATTTGATTTCATCATGAACTGAGTGGGCGAGCGCCTTGTGGAAATGCTGCTCGAGCGCTCTGCGTGAGAGGCCAACAGCCTGTGCAACATCACTGACCTGGATTATCTCTCTGGAATGCCTGCGAATAAAGCTGACGGCTTCTGCGACTTTCTTGTCTTCTATAGCCATAGTGTCCGTTGATTGTCTGGTTACGATGTGCAAAGGCAAGATAGTCACTTCTTTTTCATTTTCTTCTATTTTTTGACCCCTCATCACCTTATCGAGGACTTTCGCAGCTTCATAGCCGGCTCTTTGGGTACTTAAAGTTATGCTTGATAACTGTGGATAAGAGAAATTGCAGATTAATTCGTCGTTGTCGACGCCGAGAATAGCGACGTCTTCCGGGACTTTGAATTCTGCGATTTTACAAGCGGCGAGGATATCCAATGCGCGGTCGTCGTTGCAGGCCATCAGGGCGAGGGGTTTGGGCAGTGGTGTGAGCCAGTTTGCGATGATGGCTTGCTCTTTTGCGGATTTGCGCAGATGTTTTGTGGTGGGTTGTTGGTAAACAAAAATCTGAAAGCCGATCTCGGTGAGGGTTCGTTTAAATCCTTCGCATTTTTGCTGAGACCAAATCATATCATCGAAACCACAGAATGCAAAATTTTTAAAACTGCGTTTAACAAAGTATTCAGCGGCCATCCGGCCAACACCGACTTCATCAGTGGACAAGCGGTATGCTTTTTGTTTTGGTTTATCCAGGCCGCAGATAATGGCCGGAAGCCTGAGATTAACGATACTGTCGATGAAATCTGTATCCCAGGTGTGGGCAATAATACCGTCCGCATCCATGCTTTTGAGCCATTTCTGCGTTTTTTCTTTGCCCTGTCTATAGAACTCCGGCTTCATATAATACAGCCAGGGTCCGTGAAGATTGGAGTACTGGATAATACCATGGAGCAATCCCCTGCCAAAGCTTCTTGACCTTTCGAGGAGCAATATGACTTTGGGAATCTTAAACATAAGCGTGCTTACTATACCTGACTCTATTATAACTGCAAGAACTATGCGCAAAATGAATGCCTTTTTTGCGCAAAATAAAGGCCCAATTGACACGATTTTTTGATAAAATACTTTAAGGAAAGTGTATGGATTTTTGGATTTCTGCTTTGCGCTATTTTTACGGTTTTTCGGCAAAATAGCTTGTATTAGACAAGCATAGTGTTCGATGAGGGTTTTCATTGCTTGTTTTGATAAAGGTTGTTTGAGACAAACGCCGAGTAAAGTGAGGGTCTTAACGCTTGCTGCACAAGGAAAATGCAGACCTCTGCGCTTGTTGAAAACAGCAAACGTTTTGACGCATAGTCAAGGAATGTTTTGCAGTTTTACACTTTTGTAGGAGGTAT
>CAZCIR010000010.1:0-73516 GCA_964499145.1 uncultured Pirellulales bacterium
TCTGCCCTGAATGTATCTGATGCCCTTGGTAAATTTGATGTTCCCAGAAGCACGTACTATCGTTGGATGCGGAGATACAGAACAATGGGCATCAAGGGTTTACGGGATAATAGACCTATACAGCTTAGAGTCTGGAACAAGCTGTTACCTGAGCAGGTTGATAAGATACTTGAGTATGCCACGCTTTATCCTGAATACTCAAGCAGAGAAATTAGCCTGTATATAACGGATAACGAGGGTTTTAGCGTTTCCGAATCAACGGTGTATCGGGTGCTTAAAGAGCATAATCTGATACCTGAACCTAAGATAAGAACCTTTCCAGCATCTGAAGAATTTCATACAAAGACAGCCAGGGTAAACGAACTTTGGCAGACAGACGCAACTTACATGAAGGTCGACCGCTGGGGCTGGTATTATCTGATTACTGTACTGGACGATTACAGCCGCAGGATACTGTCGTGGAAGCTGAAGATGAATATGGATGCAGGTTCATTCAGCGATGTAGTTGAGATGGCCTGTGAAAATACCGGCATTGAAAATGTCCCGGCAGAAAACAGGGCTAAACTTCTAAGTGACAACGGTTCGGCGCTGGTGTCGAAGGAGTTTGGAGATTACCTCGAGGCCAAAGGTATCGGGCATATTTGTGCATCGCCATACCATCCGCAGACCAACGGAAAGATAGAAAGATACCATCGTTCAATGAAGGAACATATCTTTTTGAATGTATGGCAAAGCCCCGTAGAATTGGAAGAAGAAATTGCCAGGTTTGTGAGTTGGTATAACAGCCAGCGTTACCATGAAGCCCTCGGCAATGTAACGCCTGATGATGTTTATTATAGACGTCGTGAGCAGATACTGAAGAAACGCACTGAATTGAAAATAAAAACAGTTATTGAAAGAAAACAATATAACGATAAAATCATAGTAACAGGAGCCGAAACCGTCTCCTAATTTAAAGGTAAATTTGTCTCATTTTTGCTGACGACGTACACTAAGGAACTGTGGATGACAGGTCGGCGGAGTAGAGTAGCATTAGAAGTCGTAACGTAAATGGCCATTGTTTTTTTCTCTTTTACATATTTTCGGTGGGAGTAGATGATTTTTCGACTTGTTTTGAAATAGGAAGGGTAATTCCTGAACCGGAAGAAAATTTATTTGCCTGCTCTATAACTTTTAGGAGCATCGCAATTTTATTTTTGACGCGGATTCTCCGATAAATATTTCGCAGATGAGTTTTTGCCGTTCCATTCTTTATTTTTAACTCTCCTGCTATGTCTCCATTGCTATAACCCCTACAAACAAGCTTGGCCACTTGAAGCTCGCGGGGACTCATGTGGTAGCGTTTTTGAATATAAGCCCAGCGCTCTTCATCAAACAAGATAACGTCAGGACGACTATAAAAAGAGTCGTCGTGGCCGATACTTTTTCTCTTATCCTTCTCTTCTGAGTGTAATGGTGAGGACATATTAACCTCCTTCTTGTGATAATTCTTCAAGCAGACGTTGTGCATCTGCAAAATCTGCTTCGGATAAACCACCGATTTTAGTATTCAACTCCAGAGTTTTCTTTAAGTTTTCAACAGCTTTATCTTTTTGTCCAAGGCTCGCAAAGGCCCTTCCTAAATGTAAATATGAGGCTGTTGTTGCGGGTGTTCCGTCAGGATACATTTCCAGACATCTGGTGAAATCTTGAATCGCTTTATCATATTGACCAAGTTTGTAATACACCACGCCGCGGGTATCAATAAGGTCAACGTAGTTAGGAGCTATTTTCAAACCACGCTGAACAAGCTCAAAGGCCTGTTGAAATTTATTATGCTCTTCACATAGTATCCAGGCCAGATTATTGATAGCGATTACATTGTCAGACTGCAGTGCAATAATCTGTCTGTAAAGCGGGACTGATTCTGCAGACCGGCCGGTCGTGTGTAGTAGCATAGCAAGCATGGTCGTTGCTGGGAGAGAATTAGGGTCGTGATCTAAAACTCTGCGAAGCAAATCTTCGGCTATTTTCTTAGCTTGGCTACTTTCGCTGGCTGCCAAGTCGCTGGCGATAGTAATAGGCGTATAGATATCCTCTGTGTGACTTTGACACCAATGTATGACTTTCTGGGTAAGCTCATCCCAAAGCTTTTCACCCTTGAGTAGTTGGACTTGGGCTAATAACGGGCTTGGGTCATTTGGTGCAGATTGATGTAGCGAGTCAAAAATCTCCTGGGACTTTGGTTTGTCGCCGTTTTTGTGCAGCGCTACAGCAAGGGCTATGTTTATTTTTCGCTCGTCAGGGGTGCCACTACAAGAAACTAATTGTGTTTTAAGAAGATTTACAGCTTCCTGGAACTGGTTCGCAGCCGAGTATGTATTGGCCAAGTGTACCACAATATCAGCGTCATTTGGGTCAAGCTCTCGTAGAGCTTTGAGGGTTGGAATTGCCAAGACCGGCGACCGTGCCGCTTCTGCCCGGGCCTTTAACAAAAGCAAGGATTTATCATTAGATTGATAGACAAGACCTTGCAAAGCAATATCCATAGCTTTAGTCGGCTGTCCTTGGCGAAGAGCGATTTCGCCTAAGAGATTCCAAGCTCGGGCAATTTTAGGATGCTCCTCTGTTATTTTTTTGAGAATATTGGTAGCCAGTTTAATACTTGGGGCAGTTCCTTCAGTAAGTAAAGAACTTGCTTTTAATAAGCGCAGTTCAATATCCTCAGGATCTAACGCTAGGGCTTCATCAAGAATATTTTTACCTTCACGGACGGTATCACGGTTGTTTGAAGCTAAGTAAAGTGAAACTGCATGTTTATAAATCTCTATGTTATTTGGCTCTAAAAACATTGCTTTTTGGATATTCTCGATGGCTTTATCGGTTTGAGCGAGGGAACGATAAAAGTCGCTTTTAGCTACCCACGCTTCCACATTATTCGGTTCTATGAACGTGGCACGCTTAAAATCTTCTTCTGCCTTGTCAGCCTGGCCGAGCGAAGCAAGTGTCTTAGCACGAAGAATATAAGCGAAAGCCTTGTTGAACCTGTTTACCATTTCATCACATAGTGATATTGCCTCTGCAGATTTATCCTGACGAATATTCAATTCAATTTGCGCAACTGTTACCGGCAGCGAATTTGGTTCCTGAACCTTCAATTTGGTCAGAAGTTTGTTTGCCTCATCGAAGCGGTTTTGTTGCATCTTGAGTAGTGCAAGGGATAGGCAAATAGACCGGTTGTTGGGGTCGTCGGTCAATAAGTTCTCCAAAATATTGCTGGCGGAGCTTAATTCGCCGCGTCTGAGGTAGCTTTGCAGTTCCAATCTTTTTAATTCAGGGTGGAAGAGGTTTTTGTTAGCCGCTCGGTGAAGAATTTCGTCTGCGCGGTCATATTCATTTGCCTTGTATAGAGCAGCGACGGTAGGAACGATTATACGAATATCCTCGGGCGCCCGCGTCAGGGCCTCCTGATAGATTGAAATCGCAAGCTGCAGTTCACCAGCTCGTTCGTAGCTATGTGCAAGAAGCATTCGGCTTGCCTGGTCATTCGGATAGGCAAGCAGATTTTCCTTAAGAAGCGAAATAATTTGCGGATATCGGTCCTTAAAATTGTCCTGTTCGGACCAAATCTTTGCCTGCTCATACCGCCATTGCCAGCCATCCTCACCCTCAAGGGACTCGATTTCGTTGACAAGTTGTTGAGCTTTTTCGAAGTTTTTGGTGACCTGCTCGCATCTGAGGAGTCGCTGTTTAATAGGAACGTTGTTCGGTAGTTTCTCTGCAAGCGAGGTAAGTAATTTGTAAGCTTTCTCTTCCTGTTCCAACCGGTCATACAAATCCGCAAGCAGGAAGTTTAATTTCAGTTGGGCAGCAGGTTCTTCGATGCGTGCCAATGCGTCTTTGACAATATTTTCGCACTTTTCTATTTTGTCCTGGCGAACTAACAAAATTACAAGGTATCTAACCGGCTCGGTATCTTGAGGAAACTTTTCTATGATATTATTCAGTAACGATATTGCATCATCTGATTTATTCTGCGCAGCAAGCAACTCGACTTCGGCCATAGCGGTTTTTATTTGCAAGGGGTGTGATTTCTTCAATTCGGTTAGCATCGATTCAGCCTCCGCGAAATTACCCTGTTGCACTGCAAGCTGAAGCTGTAAAAGTTTTACCTCAATGGCACCATTAGTAGTACTTTCCAATCTGGCCAAATGATCTTTTATGTCCTGCCACATTGGAGAAGCTTTGTCGGTTTGGCTTTCTGCAAGCAGTTGTATCCGGCCTTGAATATACAACAAAGCTGCATCAAGGCTGTCCGGAGAAATTTGTATTGCCATACGGCTTTGTTCAACTACCTCAGCCCAGTTTCCAATTTCAGTGAATAATCTGGCGAGCATTATACGGGTTGTGAAAAGATTTGGTTGCTCGGAGAGTAAAGTACGCAATTGTCGAATAGCTGACTGCTTATCACCTAAACGGGATAACGTGGCGGCCAATGCCAATCGAACTTTTACAGGTTCAGCCCCCAATTGTATTGCTCGATACCAGCACTTAACTGCCTCATAACTGTGGCCTTTCTTGTCAGAGACAAGGCCCTCCAAGAAAGCGGTAGTTGCAGGAGCAATATCCTTTTCCCGCAGTTTTGAAATGCAGTCGTTGGCACGGTCAAGCTCGTCGCATTGGATATATAGTTCAGTAGCAATGGGCATAAAATCCCAGGGTTGAGAAGAAAGCTCTTTTAATCCCGTTTCAGCTATATTTAGCATTTTTGTTTTTGATTGTGATTTCAGTACGAACTGGGCCCAAGTCTGCCAAAGGAGTTGATTCGTTGGCTCATCTACTTGTACGAGAGCAAGGTGTTTCTCCGTCTTGTCCAAGATATCTGCGTTTATAAATTCTCTCGCAAGGCGCAATCGTACAAGAGGGTCAGACAAATCCAGTTTTTCGGCGTATTCCAGGTCGAATAGAGCTTTGACTCTGTCGTTGGTTCTAAGGTAGAAACCGCCACGGATTATGTAAGCCAAGGCTGAGGATGAATTGTTTTTGACCGCCTCATTAAACCACAATTGGGGAGCTTGCGAAAAAACTTCAGGACGCTGCTCAGTTAGCTGGCCCAATACACCATAAGCTAATATTTGCTCAGGATGCTCTTTAATAACACTTTCTAATTTGTTTGCTGCCTCTTTGAATTTCCGTTGCATTATAAGAGCCATAGCCAACATTCTTTGTATTTCCGGCGATGGATTCACTTCAATTGCTCTGGTTGCAATCAGTTCAGCTTCGCCTGGCATACCCATCCCTAAATACGTTTCAACAAGCCGCATACTGGCTTCGGAATTGCCTTTGTTGATTCTTAAAACGGCTCGGTAAGTTGCTATAGCCTGCTGAACATTGTTGCGTTTGAGAGGCCTGATGTTAAGCTGGGCATTAGCGTATTTAAGCAATACTGGCACATCATCCTGCGCAACGGCAATGTAACGCCCCAGGTTTTTGGCCGCCTCTTCCCACAGGCACTTGTCATATGCTTCATTACCTTTATCAAGAGCTCCGTAGGCCCTATGACTTCGTTGCCATTTGCGTAGTCCAAAGGCCGTTATACCCAAAACAACAAGACCGATTACTAAAACAGCCGCTAATTTCCAGTTAAAGTATCTTCTTGGCATTTGATTATCCCTTTCTTATCCTTATGCCTTCCTTTTCAGAACTGGCTAACGAAATTCTTAACCACTTTCTTGGCGGTTTGCCAGCATATCCACAAATCTATCCTTAACGACAGGTCCCTAACATATTCAATGTCGTAATGTATCCACTCCTGAAAATCTTTCATTGGCTGGCGGGTCCTGCAAACCTGCCAAAGCCCTGTGATTCCCGGCCGAACTGATAGTCGAGCGTCCCGCCAAGATGGGCACAAAGTATTTTCAGATTCTGGAGAGGGCCTTGGACCAACAACACTCATCTGACCAAGCAAAACATTGAAGAATTGAGGTATTTCGTCGATGTATGTGTCTCGCAAGAATCCGCCGACCGTACTGAGCCGCGGGTCATCTGACATCTTGAATTGCGGGCCATCGACCTGACTAATGAATCTTAGCTTATCTTGTAGATAATCAGCGCCGACAAGCATAGTCCTAAATTTCAAACAGTTGAATGTTTTGCCGTGCAGTCCCTGTCGGGTGTCTTTGAAAAATACCGGCCCACGAGAGGTTAGTTTTATAACTATTGCAATAATCGGGAAGACAGGAGCAAAGAGAATTAGTACTACTACAGCTATAATAATGTCAGCGACTCTCTTAGCGCATTTGACGTAGGAATATCTCGACCAAGTTCGGAAATTATTTGCATAGGGCTTTTTGTAAGTTGTGATACCGTTTGTAATTACTGCCGTGTGGTTGATTTTAGCTTGCGTTTTCCGCTTTTGGAGCTTTTGCCCATTAATAAGCACGCGGTTCTGGACAATACTATTCTGGGGTACTGAAACACCGGAGCCGACGATTGATGCCTTGACAACGGCTCCTTTTGCAATTTTAACATCGTTACCAATTATAGTTGGACCCACTATAATAGCATTTGGACCAATACTAACGTTTTGTCCAAACAATACTTTTCCAAATAATCTTACACTGGGAGATATTTCGATGCCATCTTTATCTGGGATTTCCTTTTGATATCTATTGCTCGGATTGTGATGATTCTTTGCCGAAGAGTTAAGACTGGTTGCAAGAAAACCAAGCAAACCTTCCTCTGTACCTAAATCCAACACAGTGCCCCCAACATTTAGACTGCGTACCGTTAGTGAATTTGAAAGACAGTTGTTGATGAACTCAGTGAATGATAAAGGCAAAGTGTCATCAGCTAAGAGTTTGCTGAGAATGTCAGTTTTTATAAAAAGGTGGTGCGGCCAATCATCAGGAATCGGTGTCGGTTTAGCCAAATCATTGTAAAATCGTCGAAGCCCGATGAGTTTTCTCTGTGAATTAACCAGCACCTTTTCATAACCGGTCTGCAATTGAGGCGATACACTAACTGCTACGACGTCAGCGTCGAGTTCGGCTAATACCTTACAAAGCAACTGATTGTCCACTCGAGTGGCGAACCTTCCATTTGAAACAATAAACCACGGTTTTGCTTTGAGCCAGTTCGCATTCCCTATGGAGACCGATACCTTATCTTTGTAATATGTTATATCTGATTTACCCCTTGTGGTTTGGCCAGCCCAGTCTTGCGGAATTGCTATTGTCTCGTTACTACTTCGAGGATAAAAATTGCCTTTTAAGCAGCTTAAAGTAATATCGGCAAGCGGTTCGCTGCAAACGGCAAATCGAAGCAAATCGCTGTTATTATTGGGTGAGAAATTTCTATTTTGGTGTATAACTATCAAGTTCATACTTTGATTAAAAACCGAGATTTTCATAAACAGATTTTTGTGGGAGGAATTTTTGTCAGGATTTTGAACCGTCAGGAGTTTTATTGCTTTCTTTTGCTGGCAGCAGAAACATAGTCTTGTCACTTTTTCTGCGATTATGTTTGGCTACAGCTTTATGAGCGTAGTAATCATAGCTATAACGGTAATAACTATGGCCAAGTCGGACATTACTCAAAACGGTGCCCAACACCTTGACCTTTACTTGTGCCAGTCGCTTGAGCGTATCTCTTAGATCCTGCTCTTCGGTATGGCCAGCGAAGCTGGTCAGGATAACTCCATCAGCCATCTTTGCCAATATGAGCGCATCAGGAAAAGCCAATACTGGAGGTGTGTCAATAATCACATGGTCGTATTTCGCGCTAATCAGGTTGAGGTATTTGCTAACATCAGGAAGTGAGAGTAGCTCGAAACCGTCTGACGCATTTCGAGAATCAGCCGTTAACACGTCGAATTCTCCCGATGGGATAGGATGAACAACATTTTCAAAGCTCTCACCGAGAAGTACGTCCTGCAACCCCATTGAATCTTTAGGAAGATTTAACAGCCGTCGAATATCAGGCTTTCTCAAATCACCATCCACTAATAAGACTTTTTTACCTGCCTTAGCTAAACTCGTTGCGAGATTAATGGCAAACGTGGTCTTTCCATCGCACGTCCCAGCACTTGTAATAACCAGCTTATTTGGTATCCCGTCTCCATCCTGCAATCCCAAGTTGGCGCGGATAGTTTGGTAGTCATTGGCTATTTGCTGGGGTAGCTTGAATCTATCAAGGTAATCTGCATTGGTAATAGTACCGATTATTCGAACTCCGACACGTTTAGTGATATCATCAGGCGTGTAGATACTGTAATCTGCTTTGTCTTTTAAGAAGGCGAGGAAGCATCCAGCCGCAAAAGAAGTGAATATAAGTGCTGCGGTGTATTTTATACGCTTATCCCTGATAGAAGCAACATCAGCATCGTAAGCGACAGAAATCCTTGCAGGGCGCTTACGTTCCATTTCCAGTTCTCGTATACGCCGGCAAACTGTATCATACATTTCCCTGTCTAAGTCTAATTGAAACTGCAAGTCCTGGATAGTCAGTTGCTTACGGCCGAGTTCAATAGTTTGGGTATCTTCCTTGGTCAGTACTTCCTGGAGACGCTTTTCATATGCTTTGGTTTGCTCCAGCTCAGTCCGTGTGTTAACCAGTTTTTGGCTTCCAGTTTTGACGAGTTCCTGAGACATCAGATTGCCGAAAGCCTCACCTGCTTCCTTCTTGCGTTCCTCAAGACGCACCTTCAGTGCTTCTAATAGTTCAGCTTTGCGCTTGAGCTCTGGATTCGTAGGCGCTAATGTCTGCTTAGCCACAATAAGTGCTTGATCTAACTGTGCAATATTCTCTGTGAGCACATTTATCATTGGGTCTGCATTTATATACTCTTGTTGCATTTTCAGCAACTGCTCTGTAGGGATAGCCTGCTCTTTAGTCTGCTCAAGTAATTGCACCTGGGCTTCGAGGTTAATTCTGCGTGCCTCCAATTTAGTTAGTTCACCCAGCAGGGTAGTAACACGTTGCAACATCATGTCCTGGCGGTCTCCAAGGGCTGTAGTTCCGTACTCTTGGGCCAGTTGGCGGATTGTTGCTCGCTGATTTTGCAATTTTTCGGCCAAAATCTTACGCTCGTCTTCCAGAACGGTCAGTTTCCGGTCCTCGCTCTGGGTAGAGCTGGAAACTTCGATGGCCATATAGGCACGGATAAAGGCATCTACTATCTGTTTACCTTCTTCCACGTTTGTGCTTTTCATAGTTACTTTTATTAGCTCCGTACTTTTACCGGGGACAACACTGATGATGCCATTGGATATTGCTTGTTTCAATATGCTTGCCGGCTCAGGCTTTGTTTTGTCATTTTTTAGTTTCAGTTTTAGTTTTGTGGCGACTTTGGAAGCTTCACTTTCAAAGAAAGCCAAGTTTTTGTCTGCTAAGTTGTCCGCTACTCTTTGCACCACCTGGCTGCTGGTGACCATCTCTGCCTGAGTATTCATAAAACTTTGGTAATTTGATATTTCACCTCTGTCTGCTTCACCGGTCAGAATGTTAGGTAAAATAGGAGCGACCCTTATTGCACCAGTCACATCATAAAATGGCTCGATTGAAAACCATATTGCAGGGGCTCCGACTGAGCACATTATAAAGAATACCAGTAGCACAATGTACCAGCGGCGAAGCATAGCAACAATCAAGCCGGATGTGGTTTCACTGCCAGATTCGGGTGGCACTTCGAAATTAGTAGGTCTTGGTTCAATCACCTGGTCATGATATTTTTCTAAAGCATTCATTTTTTTCTAACCCCCTTACATTTGCGATTTATAACATCGATATTACTTTTGCCGTGTGATTATTACTGCTTCTTTTATCGTCGGAGGTGTCTTAAGCTTTGTTAGAAGCCAAAACTCAATAACTACCACTGTGAGAGCCAGTGGCATCATGACATATCCTCCAAAGTCGTGGAATATTTTTTCCCAATATTGGCCTTTGAGTATGGTAAAAGCGATTGCTGTTATTGTTAATCTCACGGTGTTGCAAAACAAAGCGATAGGCAGACTCGAAGCCAAGACTATTAATTTTTCCCACCATGCTCGCTTGACCAGCAGGATAACCAAACCGCTAATCACGAAAAAGGCGGTAACCATTCTCAAGCCATTACAGGCCTCAGCTACTGCTACGGTTGCCTGGCCAATATGGATAACGTTGCCTTCCTGGACGACTTCATAGCCTATTGTCTCCAAGCAAAACACGGCTGATGAGGTGGCCCAGCGCTGAAGAGGCAGCGCCAAAGCAGCCTGGATTCTGTTGGGCCAAGGCAGCATTAGGCATAAGAATAATAATACCGTAGATACCTTTTTGAAAAACTGCCAACCAAACAGAAGCAGCACCAGTGCAGCAATACTCAGAACAATGGACAATCTTTCCGCCGAGCCGTACATAAAAAACAAGCCGAACAGCCTAATGCCCTGCGCCGCAACAAAGGCAAATAGCCCCCAAAGAGAAGGCCTTATGCGGCATTGAGCGATATTGTGGCGCCTTGACCATAAGATGTAAACAGCCAGGAAAGGAACTAAAAACCCAGATGAGTATTCATCGCTTCGCTGCCAAATAATCCAGAGGTCTGTAATTCCGGGCCAGTACGACCAAAAAAAGGCAATTAGAACAAAGCTGGCTGCAAGCCAAGGAACAATATTTACCTTATGCGACCGTAACCAATTGGACAACTTTCCATTTATCTTATTCGACCGTGGTTGTAATGTGTTCCATAATTTGCTTGCGTTATTTTTTGCAGCTTTTAATACTCTACCTACCGAACTTTCCAATGTTCCCTTTGGTTTAAATGGTATGGCCTTTCCTTCCACGACGGTATTACCACGTATGGTTGCATGGTAGTCAATTACACATTGTTGAATTTCACAATTTGGGCCTACCTTTGCACCATCCCAAAGGATGCTATTTACTACAACACTGTCTTGGCCAATGCTAACGTTGCGTCCAAGTATGGTCGGACCGAAAATAACGGAGCCTTTTGAAATACATGCACCATCCATAATAACAACCGGCCCATAAATTCGTGCGCTCGGGTCCACACTCGAATTGGCTGCCTTCCATACTACTTGTGAGTCAGTTAGCCTAGAGAGTTTTAAACCTGCGTTTAATTCTGGGGTATTTTCAAGGTAATTGGCAACAGCGTATAAGTATTCCTCGCGATTTCGAAAATTTCCAACGTGATTCGGTAATATCGCTGTATGAACGGTTTTTCCAACCCGTAGCATCTCTGGAATTAAGCCTTCTTTGATATCAAAGTAGCCTTCTTTTGGGATATGTTCTAAGACGTTGGTTTCGCAGATATAAATTCCTGCAGATTTACCTTCTGATGGATCTTGGTTGGAAGATGGATTAAACATCACAGTCAAATCAGACTTACCATTTCGGTGTGCGCTGAGCAGCATATCAATTTCGGGTGGATTGAGTATGCTGGCGGGGAATATTAAAAGTATCGCATCTTGTTCGTTATCAGCAGCATCCCGAATAGCCCCAGCAGTGCCAACGGGTAACCGTTCGTTTATAAATTTCACATCTAGAAGGTGGTTGTCGCGAATAGATTTTTCAAGCAATAAACCATCACCATTGGAACAAATTACAACCCGATTTATTCCTTGGTTAGCTAAATGGTCCAGTAGATGCTCAAGTGCAGATTTCCCTAGCACCGGCCAAAGCGCCGTAGGTAGTCGAGATGCTACTGGACATCGCCCAAAGTCAGGCCTTCCGGCAAGGATAACAGCTTTAATATTCTGTTTATTGACAGATTGTTTGTGCATTAGTTGCATCCCATATGCATTTGCCTATTTTACAACTCTCGAAATCGATATCAGATCCGCGGTATCAGATTAACGAAATGTGATTAAGAGGTCTTTGCAATATCCTCGGCGAGCTTCTTCAGACGTTGCTCCCGTGCCACAAGGGCTGGTCTTGGTTCAAGGCCGACCAAGTTCAGAATTGCCCTCCATCGGTACACCCAGTCATGGCGCAATAGACATTGCACGACGTTATTCTTTCGAATTTTTTCTAAGCGTTCCGGCTGCGAATCGAGTTCACATAATATTTCAGCTATATTCGGAGAATGAAAGGGCATGTGAATCACTGCATCAGACCAGTCAAAATGCTCTTTAAAGGATTCGCTTTCCTTAGTTTCTCCAATTATTACAGTACCTGAAGCTGCCCCTTCAAAAAAACGATAGCTGAGCACACTTTCGCCACCAGTCTCAGATGGACGATCCATTTTGGGAGCGTTTGCTATAAAGTAACGGCTTCGTTTCGCGATATTCGCCAACAAGCTGCGATGTTGTGCGGGATAAAGTGTATCCATTTTGCAGATCGTGTCATAGATGTAGAAAATCTGTTTCTGCTCAGCCATCTTCAATAAGGCCTGATGTGTTATCGGTGACTTTCGCCCGAGGTTATATACATCTACACACCTTATTGGTGGATTTGGGTGTGGACAGAACTTTATTGTGTCAATTCCTGGTGGAGTATAAATGCAAGTCCCTCGTCTCAAATCTTTAGCGGAATGTATGCTTCTACTGGAACAGAGCTTGACATAATCATATTGTGTTGAGATGACATAATCAAATTTGGACAGGATGTTTAATTGACTTCCCCAGTTGGGCAGGTCGTAAGACCATAGTTCTGCCAGCCAGCAAACCGCGGTTCGACAGCGATTCCTCCATCCCTCGATTGCATTTATTGATAGCAAATCTCTTGGTGATTGGCATATCGCAAAGAAAAGATCGTAGTTCCTATTGAGACGTAATTTTCTGATACCAGGGTTAAGAGAAGCGATAGAGAGATGTCGCGCAAGTCGATTTGCAACCTTTTGACCAAAGCGGAACAACCAGCGAGGCTCAGGTGTCAACAACTCAGCATCGTCGATTTCACAAATCAAGTCTTCGAATTCGAACTCGGCGCATCTCGAAACGAGCTTCTGCAGGTGCCGCTGAGAAAAAACACATATACGCGGATCTTTCGGCCCACCTAAATCTGTGTTTTGTGTTTTGTCCATTTAAATTTTCCTGCTAGTAAACCGTTGACCTGCCAAAGGCAAGGAGCAATTGTTTATTGGTAATATAAGCCACCACTGAAAAACTTAGATTTCTGTTTTCCTGTTGACATGCCACTATCGTTTTTTTATCGGTTTTTGCTTCGGATAAAGCACGCTTAAGCCTTTCGCAGTACTTTTATCTTACCATTAGCAAGCGAGGCTATTGTACCTTTAAACTTTTCCCTCTCTATAATTTGCTCTACGATTTCTTCTTCGTAAATAGGTGCATTAACGATAATTACATCTACTGGATCCCTTTTAAGTATTTCTGGGCTAACAATTCGCAGATGTGAAACTGGTGTTATTTTGTTCTGTTTATAAACAGCAGAATCAATCACATAAGTTACATCCAAGGACACTATCGAGGTAAGAATTAGTGTTTGGTAGCTTGCTCCCCAAATTGCAACCCTTCTGCCACTTATCTTGTTTCTTTTGATAAATTCACGTAGATTCGCCATCAATTCATCTTGGTGAGCCTTTAAGGGTCCGAAATCAATCATGTGCCTCTTACGTGCAATAATAGTAGAGTTTTCACCATTGTAACTACGCTTGCTACTTATAACCTCGAAACCACTAACTTCGAAGGCAATCCGAAGTATATCGAGTGTAAAATAAGAAATGTGATCGGGCATGAAATCGCAGAAACGGTGTTCCTCCAGTATTTTCTCGAAGCTTGGTGCTTCCAGCATACCAACCGCCCCTGGCTTCAAGTTGATGGCAATGCCCGATAAAAAGTCTTTTACATCAGACACATGTTCAATCACGTCATTGCTAATAAACGCATCGAATGGCCCATCCTCCAATTGATTCTGCCGGGATACATATACTTGGTGCACTGTATGCCCCTGACTTCGAGCAATTTCCAAAGCCTTTTTAGATATATCGACCCCAATACCGATTGCGCCTTGGTCACAGATAATATCCAGCATGTGACCATCACCACAGCCCACATCGAGAATTTTTTTACCTTTCAAGTCATACTCATCGATGAATTTCTTGATTTGTTTATTCCGGTGATTTATCATACTTTTGGAATACTTAGTAGCCGAAGTGAATTCCTGATTATAAGTCACGGCCTTACCGTCGAGTTGGATTAGTCCACATTCTGTACATTGATAAACCCTTATGCTTATACCTTTGTCACCTTCTAAGTCATCTTCATTGGGAAAGTATTGAACACCACGAGGTACGTTATTTAACTGATATACAGCTTTCTCAGGTAAAGGGTGACCACACAAACGACAAGTGTCGCTTAATGATTCCATGGAATTATTCCGGGTTTTCATAATACTTCAGCTCCTGCATGCATTTCATTTTGTCGTAAAATCTGTTTAACTATCCAAAGACCTTTTGATATCACTCAAGTACCCGTAGAACAATCTTACCTTGCGTATGACCTTTACGATTCAGTTTATGTGCCTTTCGAACCTCCGTAAGCGGCAGCACCGTTTCCACAAATGGCTTTACGTACCCGGCATCGACCAAATTGGCAATTTGGGTAAGTTGTTCCGTATTAGGTTGAGTCAGTATAAATTTACCATGCACACCATACGCAGCAGCAGTTTCTTTAAATAATGATGGTGGATTGCGAAGAGAAACGAGAACACCATTCTTTTTCAAAATGCCCCAGGAACACTCCTGCGTTTTTTCACCAATAGCATCCAGAACCACATCAACATCCCGGACAACTTTTTCAAAGCGGGTCGTTCTATAGTTTATGAATTGGTCAACACCGATTTTGCGTAGAAAATTCTCATTGTGGCCGGATGCTGTGCCAATTACATAGGCTCCCTTCCACTTAGCAAGCTGTACTGCAATATGGCCCACGCCGCCGGCTGCGGCGTGGATAAGCACCGTTTGTCCAGATGACAATTGCCCCGCATCAAAGAGGGCCTGCCAAGCCGTGAGAGCAACGACCGGCAGAGCCGCTGCCTGAATGTGGTCGAGAGACCCTGGCTTGTGAGCGACATTTGTCGCAACGACTGTAACATACTCTGCATAGGCGCCACCTTTTTTAATATCCACCATGCCAAATACTGCATCACCAGTTTTGAAGCCGGTTACACTACTGCCTACCGCCTCAACGATTCCTGATACGTCGAAACCCAAAATTACAGGAAATTGTCCCTTCAATGAAAAACCTCTGCCAGTGCATGTCTTCCAGTCGGCGGGATTGACGGTGGTCGCGTGAACACGAATCAGTAGCTCATCTTCTTTCGGCTCAGGCCTGGGTGCATCCTCGTAGGTGAGCACGCGCGGCCCGCCATATTTGTGAATTCGTATTGCCTTCATCAATTCTGTCATCAGAAACCTACCTGTTACCCTATGTTACCTACTGTCTCTTTCTGATAATATCGGGTTATCGATCGGCCAGGTGATATTGAATTTCGGATCGTTCCATTTGTATGAGAATTCTGGCAGATTTTTTGGGTCGTAATAGGTGCTCTGCTTATAGTGATAGACTGCTATATCGCTCAAGACCAAAAATGAGTTACCGAATTTGTTGGGTATTAATAGTTGGTGTCTGTTTTTGTCTGAAAGTATGAAACCTTCCCACTGTCCGAAATTCTCAGAATCCTCATCGCAATTGACGATAACTGAGTAGACCTTCCCTTTGAGACATGTTGCCAATTTCCATGTTTTTGCATCTCCGTGAATTCCTCTCAACACGTGTTTGCCGGAGATACAAGAATCGTCCCGTACGAATTCGAGGTCTTCAATTCCTTGTTCTCTGAAAATCTGTGCATACTTGTCTTTGTTGAAGGTCTCTATATAAACTCCTCTATGATCTTCAAATGGTTCCAAGGTAATTAAAAGTACGCCGTGAAGTTTTGTCTTGGTCACCTTCATTGTTCACATCAAGACTAAAAACCCAAGAATTTTCTGCATAAGGTTTGAGGAGCAAGCTTCCGGCTAACAGCGATTACACCGCAACATATTAATAAAGTCATAGAGACTACGACAAATTCATAAAGCGGCTCAAATGAGTGCAATAAACGGACATTTTGAAGTACATGAACGAGGCCACGAAGAATAATTATGTGCACAAGGTAAATGCCGAACGAGTAATCGCCGAGTATCACCAGAAATCTGGGCCAGGTTTTAAGGCAGCGCCTTAAAACAAGAAATCCTAAAATCACGCACGAGGAATAGACAAACGAAGAATATTTCAGGCCACATATTGCCAATTGCCAGTTATCGAACTTTGACGATATGAACAGTGCCTCCCAGTCAGAGACAGCCAGTGATGCCAGTACCGAAAGCAGAACAGTACGATACATATTTTGGGGGATAGAGATTTCATTATCACGGGTCCCAACAAAAAGGCCGAATTGATAGAAGATGACCCATGAGAAAAAAGGATCATGAACCGTATAATATGAATCGTGGAGGGCCGTAATACCATGCAATCGAAAAAAGTACAAGGCACAAAGTGTTAGAATATTGAGTATTAAAACCGGTACAAAACCATACGGCCTATGGTTGAGATGCTGCAACAACGGAGTCAATATATATAGTTGAGCTATTACTATGATGAAATAAAAATGAAAGCTTGCTCCTCCAGTGAGAAGCTTTTGAACAGCTTGAACTACATTAATATCATGTGTTCTAATGGTATTGTAACCTATGAAAACAAGTGACCAAAGCAGGTATGGGACAAAGACTCGCAAGAATCGTTTTCGCAGGAAGTTGAAGTAGTCATCAAGTGTTCTAATGGGCTTTTTAGACATCCAGTATCCGGAGATAAAAAGAAAGGCAGGAACAGCGAAATTCAACAGTTGACGATACGAGAGCACAGTTTCAACCCGGTAAAGCTGCCATGGAATTGCATGAATGGCCACTACGGCGATTATAGCGACTCCCCTGAACGCATCAAAAGATACATCTCTGTCTTGCAAATTATCAGGCATCTTTGTTAAAATGCTCACATTCTCGTTGGCCTTGCCACTACAGCAAAGCGGAAATATCTTAGATCTTCCAACTTTTTGAAAAGCAGGATATTCAGCAGCCTGAACGGTTTATTTAAGGTCGGCTGTATCCCCTCCATCAATAAAACTTCAAAACCAAGGTGTTCAAACATTTTTAATATACTCTTAGACGTAAAAAACCTTAAGTGGGTCTTATCTAAAGTACCCCCATTGACATAGTCCCAGTTTCCCTTTACGACAAAATTAAAGAAGTCGCGACAATACCTTACGTTCGGAATTGATGCTACAATCACACCACGATCGGTTAGCTTCTTCTTGACCGAAATCAACAAAGAATAAGGATCAACTAAGTGCTCTAAAATATCGTTGAAAATTATGCAGTCAAAATAGTTCTCTGGTATATTCTTAAGCGACTCATACGCATCGGCGTTAATTACTCTATTGAGTTTTTCCGCTGCCTCGTGTGCCGCTGTTTTGTCCTTCTCAATGGCCCAAGTTTCCGCCCCGAATTTTTCCTTTATCAGGGCGGAAAATAAACCATCTCCGCATCCGAACTCTAAACTGGTCTTTGTAGCTGGAGGGATATATTTCAGCATTTCTCTTCTTTCATCGCTGTAATATCCTTGCGGCTTTACAGAAAAGTCGACTAGATTGGCATATGTTACTTCCATCTCTTCCTAATTATCCTAAGTAATCGATTTTACACGCTGGAGATGTTTTTCTAATCGCTCGATCCTAACATCATCTTCGACTTTCGCCCGCGAATAGTATCTCTTTTTGCTTTTCAACCACAGAAGTTCAAACTCAATAGCCTTTATTATGCCGTTTTCGACGTTCTTATCTAATGCTGTATTCTTAAAGACCACTTTTCTCGTTTCAAATCCGTCGAGCAAATCCTGCTCGTAGAGCTGTCGTAAGAATGGAACGGCATCCACCAGAATTTTGCCACCCAGAGTTGTTTTGAGGCCCTTTTGCTTTGTCTGCCTGAAAATATCTTCGCAAATCCCAAGCATCTTTTTTTCGTCTATCTGGCTTTGGTCAAGCCCCATTGAACCGATGAAATCACTTCTGCCTATGGTTATGCCGGCGAGCAAACCTATTTTATCGAGACTTAGAATCTCTTTAAAATTCTTGTAGGCAGTTTCAGTTTCGATGTTCACTGCGAACTCGATATCCTCACGATTATCAGGTGGGACAAAGGTTAGTATAGCATTGAGGAATTTCGAGACGGCATAGGGCGTTTCAGCCATAGGAGCCACAATACCGGCCACGCCGATTATCAGACAGTTATAGAAATCCGTGATGGCTTCTACGCCGCCTATTTTCATTATTAAGGGCAGTTGCACAGCGCTGGTGACGTCTTTGAGCCTTGACAACTCTATCATCCTTGATGCCTCCGCCTCGAACTCGGCTTTAATCCTGATGACATCGTGGTTTTCCTTCAGGTCCTTTAACAGTACCATCATTTCTCTTTCCAAGACGTTCATAGTTTGCCTCACTTATTATCAAGAGGATTAATAATCATACACTTTCGAAATTCTTCACGTGGAAGAAACGGATACATATCCTCCAACGGTTTGGATACCATTGTGCCGTCCGGCTTCACTTCCGACGAAAGCTTAGGATATAGCGTTTGTTTGGGATCCATAGATACCTCACAAAGAACAGGGCCGGGCGTATTCAGGATTTCCTCGATTCTGGCGGACAGATTGTCTTCATTTTCCAGCTTAGCCGTCTGTAAACCGTAAGCGGCAGCAATGCCGCAGAGGTCGGGGCAAGTGACTCCATCCTTTGGATCAGAGGCAATATGTCTCCCTTTGAAATAAGTATCCTGGGTTGTGCGAATGGAAAGATATCCATCATCATTGAGGACAAAAATCTTTATCGGCAGTTTGTGGAACGTTACTGTCGCCAGTTCCTGGATATTCATCTGAATACTTCCATCTCCCGTAAGCAGGACGATGGGTTCTTTGTTTCTGCCGAAACACGCCCCTATGGCCGCAGGAATATCGTAACCCATAGAGGCACATCCCTGGTTGGTAAATACCCGGACGCCTTTCTTCAGATTCATAATCTGAAAAGTTCCTGTATAAGCCGTTCCGTTTCCTGTAATCACCAGCGAGCCGGGCTCAAGGATACTGAATATGGTCTCGGCAAGCACATAGGAATTGACATATTGTGGATTACGTAAATTATCATCCAATATGCCCGGCAATGTGTTCTTTGTTTGCCTGCACCAGCCAAGCCATTGTTCTTTGCGTTCCGGCTGGTTATGGTCGACCTGCCTTAGCATCTCTTCTAAGAAGTACTTGGCATCAGCGTGAACACGCATATTTAGATTCAGAGTTGGCTTATTCAATTCTGCCGAGTCAATATCAACCATCGCTCGATATGCTTCTCGAGCGAAGGCCTTGTAGTTGTAGCTGATTTGTCTTACGCCGAGGCGTGCGCCTATTGTTAAGAACAGGTCGCTGTTTTGTAATATGAGATTGCCCCAGCGGTCTCCACAGATTGACGGTCTGCCGAAGAAGAGCGGGTGATCCGACTCTATCAAGTCATGGCCGCAGATAGCGGTAAGTATCGGGACGTTGAGTTTTTCCGCCAATTGCAGAAAGGTCTTCTCCGCACTAGCGATTCGAATGCCATGACCTGCCATCAGTACAGGTCTGGACGAATTCTTAATTCGAGACAGTAATTCGCCAACCTGTGTTTTTATCAAGTCTTTATCAAATACGATTTCGTCTTCGCTTTCGCTATACGCAAGAAGTTTTGATGGTTCAATTTGTGATGCCTGAATATCCAAGGGCACATCCAACCATACAGGGCCGGGACGGCCGTGAGTCGCCAAATAAAAAGCTTTTTCGAGATGATATTTAATCTTTTGAGAATCTTTCACCATTACAGCATATTTGGTTATAGGTCTGACAATATCAACAATATTAATCTCTTGGTCGCCCAGTTGCCGCAACGATAACTCCGGGCAGGCAGAAATCGTAGTCATTTGTTTCACCTGTCCGGAAAGATAGATGCATGGAATGGAATCAAGCCACTGGCCGATGACACCAGTAAGTGTATTGGTGCCTCCAGGGCCGCTGGTTATTACAACTGCTGCTATCCTTCCGCAGGCTCGATAATAGCCCTCAGCGGCAATAGCTGCTGCCTGTTCGTGACGGGGGCAAACATACTCTATATGTGGATTTGTCCCGACCGAATCCACCAGGTGCATTGCCCCACCGCCGGAGAGCATAAAAACATGCTTAATGCCCTTTTCTGCTAAGAAAGAAAATATATAATCTGATAACTTGACCATTTCACACCTCAGCAAAAAATTCGTCTGTACCAGTCAAAGGTTTCTCTAATCGCTTGTTCAAAACTGGTTGTTGCTTCCCATCCAATGGTATTTTTTATTTTCGAACCATCTAAGCATTGCTTAGGAATCTCAGCTTTTGCCTGGTCAAGTATTTTCATTTTAACGGGTTTCCCCAATACTTTAGAAATTCTGTCCACAATCTCAGTAACGCTCATAATGGTCTTGCTTGCTATATTAAATGCATCACCTTTCGTCTTATTCATATTCTCTGCTAAACTAATATATCCATCTATTGTATCTTTGACGTAGATGTACTCTCTAATCATTTTGCCATCACTTCTAATTTCAAGGGGTTTATTTTTGATTATAGCTTCTAATGTTCCAGGAACAATCCGACTCAAATTTAAATCACCAGGGCCAAATGTGTTAGCACATCTGGCTATTGTAATTGGCATATTATAAACATCTGGATTTGCATATACCTGTGAAATTAGATCTGCACAGGATTTTGAAACATCATAAGGGGCCATTCCATGTAATCTATCATCTTCTTTATAAGGCACACTTTCACAAGGCCCGTATGCCTTGTCGCTTGAGACAAAAACAATTTCCTTAGCTTTAGAATATAATCTCGCAGATTCCAAAATATGGACGGTTCCCATAATGTTTGATTCCAAGGTTTCCAGCGGATTAAGCAATGCAGTGGTTACAATAGGTTGAGCACCAAGATGAAAAATATTTGTTATTTCATACTTCGAGAGAATATCCGCCATTTTTCTGTAATCCTTGAGGTCTCCTATCACAACAATCGATTTTTTGGACAGCCCTTTAGTCTCAAAGTAACTCTCAGGCTGAAAATCTCTTATTAGAGACACTATGTTCGCGTTAGTCTCACTCAATCTTTCAACAAGATGAGAGCCTTTAAATCCTCCCGCACCGGTAACTAATACGTTCTTATTATCCCAGAATCTCTTATTCATTTTTCCATATTTCCCAAGGAGCACCCTTTTCGTAGACCCTATTCAGTTCATCGGTATCCTTTTGGTTATCCATCGATTTCCAGAAACCCTTATGCTGATAAGCAACCAGTTGGCCTTCTTTGACTAATCGCGCCAGCGGTTCCCGCTCCAGAACACAATTTTGTTCCTCGGACAAATAATCAAAGACCCGCCGGTTAAACACCATAAATCCACCGTTAATTGTATCCTTGATATCCGGCTTCTCATCAAACTTCGTTACCATTCCGTCTTTTGATTCGACCAAGCCATACCAGTAAACAGGATTGACAGAGGTAATCGTAGCTATCTTGCCCATTTGTTTGTGGTACTCGTAGAGTTTTTTCAAGTCGATATCAGCAACAGCATCCCCATAAGTTAGGAAGAAGTCCTCGTCTTCTCCGATGTATTTTTTGATTCTGGCAACTCTTGCACCAGTCATGCTTTCCAACCCTGTATCAATAAGATACACTTTTGCCTCTAAACGGTTATCATCGTTTAACGTTGATTTATCTTTGTTTCTCAAATCCAGTACAAAATCATTGGACATCTCCTCCAAATTGAGAAAATATTCTTTTATCATATTTCCTCTGTAGCCTAAGCACAGGATAAAGTCTTGAAAGCCTTGATGGCTATAGATTTTCATAATATGCCATAAAATAGGCCTTCCCCCAACCTCAACAAGTGGTTTCGGCTTATATTCAGTCTCTCGGTCTAATCGTCTTCCTTTTCCTCCGCATAATATTACTGTTTTCATAATATCCTTCCTTTTGTGCTCAATTCATTTAGAAACTGTTCAATCCGCTTTACTACTGCTTGGGACTGTATCTCGCGTTTGCGAGGCACAAAGCTCTTGAGCTGCTTTATCTTTGCGGGGAGTTCTGCCGCTTCATACGCGACCAAAATATGCCCTAATAGCTCAAATCTTTGAACTATGGCTACCTGGTGGTCATGGACAACCTCACCATAACGTTTGAGTCGTGGCATAGCCAGCAGCGGTTTGTTGTACTCCAGCGCTATTGCTATTGTGCCTATGCCTCCATGACCGATTATGCCTGAGGCCTCACGTATATGCTTATCAAAAAGGCGTTTTTCCAGAAATGAGACCGTTTCAAAGTTACGCGGCTGATATGAACTCTCACCAATCTGGGCAAATATCCCCTCCTCGAACCCATCTTCAGAGAGCATCTCGTCAACAGATTTCACCAAACGGTCAAATGCAAACTGCGTCCCCACCGTTAGAAAAATCATATCACCTCGCCCACATATTCGACATTCTTATACTGCTCGACGAGGTTGGGCCATTGGACTAAGGAAAGGTCTGCAATGTATCTAACCATCCTACCTGACAGTGATATCTGCTCCACATTGGTGATACTATCAATCCAGACAACCTTAGCCCCAATAAGTTTGGCCAGGAAGCAAGTTATACATCCCACTGCTGCACCCGCACTGATTACAACATCAGGCCTTTCACGTAAAATTATCTTTGCACACCGTATCAGAACCAGAATGACCTGCGAAGGATGTTGCCGGTTACATTCCCCCACAACATAGACTTTACCATATTTTTGAAGTTTTTCCTCGACAACAACCGTTGTTGTAACACAAAAAGTCTCGTAATCTTTCCAAGTTTCAGCCAACTTGAGCAACTGTGATAGATGCCCTCCTGCCGACGCAGCCAAGCTAATTCGCAACTTATCTCTGCCTTTGACCATCAAGTTGATTCCTGCAAATCGCCGTCCTTGCCAAAAAGCTCGTCTAACACCAATTGAGCCTTGCTATCCCACGTGGATGCCTCAACCTTTTTTCTTCTGGCTGCAATACGCTCAGGATTATTTTCATTTAAGGCTTTTACTATACTGTAAGCAAATTCTTCTGGCGTATTGGCCACGTATGTGACATCAAGATATTCTTGTATTTGAGTAAAAACAGGCGTGCTGACAAACGGTTTCCCGAGTGCCAAATACTCCTTAACTTTGATGGGGTTAGCAGCCTCTGTCCAGCGGTTTTTAATCCAAGGAAGGATAGCCACATCAAAACACTTTCCGTATTGAGGAATCCTATCATAGTCTTTCTGTCCAAGCATCCAAACATTTTTTTTGGCCATCAAAGTCCGACAATCGGGCGAGATTGTGCCAATATAAACAAAAGACATTTCAGGCAAGAGGTCCGCTATCTTTTCTGCAAGAGCAATGTCCACACTGTGACCGCTGGTTTCACCAAAGTAACCTATGATAGGTTTCGGGATGTCAGCTATCTCTGGAGGCATAACTGTTTTTTCCTCTGCAGAGGCAAACAACTCAAAGTCAACACCGTGGTCAAGAAAGAATGCCTTTCGGCACTGGGACGATTCCTCCTCATAAAGCTTAGTGTTCACATATATCGTAAGATCGGACTCGGTTTTTAACTTCTGGTCACACCTTAGTATTACTTCGACGTCAATACCAGAGGCTTCTTCAAATCTGTCTGTTCTCTGATATATGACCTTGTTTTTCTTCATCTTTAGTGCTATATCAACAGCGGCCGGATTGGCTACCAGAACTATCGGATTATGTATTCCCAGCCAATAGATTACACACGAAATCTGACAACGCAATATTACATCATTAAAACATTTTGCCCATCCAATATGATGCACCGGAACACTAAAAGGACTATACACCCAGAAACCTTCTTCGGTCTTTTTAAGACCTCTTAGAATGCTTTTCAATTTGCGTATCACTTTTTTGAGAAACATCCTATTTTCACCGGTTTTTAACCTTGTCATTACTATTGAATTAATATAAAGTGCCTTACCTACTTTGGCAAAACGCTTAGTTAATTGTGGGTCGATGTGCGCACGGTTATGATACCACCAGTCAATACCACCAAAACAAAGGAAATCTATCTTCTCCATATCTCACATTTAATTTGTCTTTTTATATAAAGTCTCACGGTTCAGTCTCAACAATAAGGTCCTCAATAAGGACCTACTTCCCCCAAAATCCTCTTTCGCTAGGTAAATTAGAGCACCAAGATTTTAATGATCGTGTTGTATGAATCCAAATATCGCAAAACGTAACCTAACACCTGAGATTCAGTCACCAGGAAATCATTGGGTAGGCAAGAGTAAGAACAGACTATATTTTTTCTTTTCAATCATAACTACTGCTTATTCTTGTTAATTTTGTGGCATAGCAAGTGATAAAGCTTTTCCACTTGTGGTTCTACTGATTTTTCCCACAGGACGAACGTTAACTTTGAAGTCCTCTGGGAAGTTCTCTGCCACCAGCGACTTTAGCATATCAGCATTCTTCTGGCAAAACCCCCTAAGCGGAACATACTCAAGGGTCATAACATCAGGCAACTCTTGAATCATCTGGCCTTGCAGAATGGGTAAGTTTTGTATAGCAAAGAGTACATTTTCCATTATGCACTCAAGAGCTGTCGCCCCCAACATTCGCCCTGAAGGTGTTGTTATTATGTTGCTCTCCCGTCCTATGATCCGCTTCACTACCGGAAAATTACGACCGCACGGGCAACCCTCATCATCCACCATCACCAAATCGCCGATGTCATACCGAATCAGTGGCATCGCCATATTCCAGAACCCCGTGGCCACGATCCGATAACAATCCTCATTCGGTGGTTCTGCTGGTAATAGCTCTGTCAGTCCATATTCAGGAATAATATGGTAACTACCGTGCTCACAAGTATGAATATAGCATACCCTTTCACTGCTGCCGTAAAAGTCATATATTTTACATCCGAAAGCCTTTGAAATTGTTTCCCTCTTGGCTGAGTCAAGCGTTTCAGATGTTGTCAGCACAGCCTTAAGCGGCAGGCGTATTCCGTGCTCCAGACAACCTTTGGCCAGAACGTACGCAGCTGATGGATATGACACCAGTACCTTTATCTTATAATCAGTAATAGCCCTTGCATATAAGGGAACCATATCCTCAGACAAATGAAAAGTCGATAGGATAAGTTCTTTCATTGCTGCATCATACACATAAGGTTTATCGAGTTTTCGGCCTGGGGCGGTTATTACGCGCCACATCATATAAGCACATCGGTCAATTAAGTCAATTCCAGCCCAGTCAAATTGTCTCCGCACGAAGGCGTGCTCATTACCGATAGACCACAAATCACGTTTCAATATAAGACGTGCCCCCGTTGTTCCGCCTGTGTGTGCAGTGCGCAGAAATATTTTGAAAAAGTGCCCGGATACAAACCTTGGTCCTTCACGCATAACTTCTTTTTTGCCAATGATAGGTAGCTTCTTTATGTCATCTATGTTCTGTACATCATCGGGTGTTAAACGGAGACCCTTTATTACAGAAGCGTAATAAGGTACTGTTTCATAGGCATGTGAAATGATGCGTTTAAGCAATCTGAGCTGCAGTTTTTTCAAATCATCTGCTTTCCACCACTGCGTTTCATTCAGCCATCTTCGACGCTGACCAAATGTGCCCGGCCACCGTTTCACGCCGCGAACAACAACGCCTTTTAATGTTGTCGTTATATCTTTAATTGTAAAGCTGGGCATATATATAGTCCAAACCTGACCTACTAATTAACGTTATTTGCCGGCTTTGACCAGTAATCCTTTGTACCCATGTAATAATTTGAATGCGCCCTTGAAATACACTTTGACTGTGCTCCAGTAAATAAGTCGGTTTTGAGGTGATACGATTGTCCTGATAAACCAAAATGGTATTCTGATAACAAAAAACACCCCGGTCAGTATGCAGGATAAGATGTATGTGGTTTTAGAACAATGCTTAGCCATAAACTGTAAAATGGCACCCCGCAATTGCAGCGTCATCTTAGCAGCTACTCTCGAACTGCTTGCTCCCCCCAGATGGATGATATGGCCAACAGGGGCAAAAACAATCTTCCATCCTGCTTTCTTGAATCGATAGCACCAATCGGCCTCCTCACCATACATAAAAAACTGCTCATCCATCATTCCTACTTGCTCGATTGCCTCGCGCCGAACAAGCATAAAGCATCCGGTTACAACGTCTACTTCACGGGTATCGCTTCTATCCCACCAGGTCATTTCTTCTCGTCCAAAAAATTTGCTATTCGGGAATAGTTTGTACAGGTAGCTAGCCTCCAATAGCAGATTTAGGATCGAAGGAAACATAAAACACGTCCGCTGCAGTGTGCCGTTTGGATTAAGAACTTTGCAACCTACAACAGCAACTCTCGGATGAGCATCAGCGAAGGCGATGGTCTTGGCTATTCCATTCAGAACAACCGTATCAGAGTTCAACAACAACACATAACGCCCCCTGGCAACTGCCATGCCCTGATTATTAGCGACTGCAAATCCACGATTAGCAGAATTCTCTATAAGTTTGACCTGTGGAAATTTTGTTCTTATGCTCTCAACCGAGCCATCTATTGAAGCATTGTCAACAACAATAACCTCGTAATTTACGATACCTGCCTGTTCGTAAACTGATGTAAGACAGTTTTGAAGTAGCTCCTTCGTGTTCCAATTAACTATGATTATTGACACATCCAAATCAGTTTCTCAATTCATTACCTACAAGCTCGGAAATGGTAACCACACGCATTCCTATTTTTTTTGCTGCCGATAGTGCAACTGTAACAGAATCAACAACCATAATATCTACATTGTAGTTTGCGCGGTCAAAGTCATGAACCAGCATTACTGCTCCGCCATTCTTTCTTAACAAAAGTGGGATTCTCTGACTAATTTGCTTATTTCGAGGCCGCGTATCACCGGAATCAAGCGTCCAATAAACGATTGGTATCTGGCGAATCCAAAGATATAACAAACAGAAGAGATTAAGCTTACCATATGGTGGCCGAAACGGATATACACAGTCTTTTTTTCCTAAAGCTTTGTTGATAGCCTGCCAACCGCGTTTTATGTCCATTATTGAATGAATAGGAGAAACCTTCCAAGAGTGAAGATGGTTATAACCATGTGAAGCTATTTGATGACCCTGCTCGGCTATTTGTCTTACGATCCGTTCACGACCTAGTACATTTCTGCCCAACAGAAAAAATGTCGCTTTGGCATTATATTCAGCCAATATATTTAGAATTGCTTGCGTCAACCTGCTGCCAGGTCCGTCATCAAAAGTCAAAGCTAACGCCTTAGACTTTTTAGCTTTTCGCTTCAGCAATACTCGGGCCCATCTACTGTAAATCCAAGGTACACCGATATAAATGAATGTAATAGCAACAATAGCACTGAATACAATTAAAATAATCTTAATTTTATAGCTCCTATCGACGGTATTTCAAAATCTCATACAATGTTAGAGGTTGTTCACCATAGGGATGAAACTGCCATGCCGCGGTAGACTGTGGCATTATTACTTGTTATTAAAGTGGGCATCACACCGGCAAATCCAATCATCATATAATAAATTGTGGTAGGCTGACCAAATAGTGAAACAGACATAAAAGCACTCGCCAGCCCGAAAAATCCCGCTGACAGACACCAAACGAGCCATTTATCTGAGCCTAAGCTACTTGCTTTATAAGCATCAACAAGTCTTTTGATGACCGCTATGTTCATAGCAAGAAATGGCACGAAACCAACCAATCCATAATAACTCAAAACCAGTAAATAATGATTTACCATATCAGTATGGTCACGACCATCAATTTTGGTATTCCAGCCAGGTTCAGTATAATAACCAAATCCAGTTAACCAGTGACCGCTCATCCCACCCTCGTATAGTGCTACTTCTATCAACCTACTGCGATACCAAGCCGTTTTCCCACTGAAAGTAAACCGATCTACAACTTCATAAAAATGTCGATTGCTGATTACTTCCACCATTGCACACATCAATATGACTGTTACCAGCACTACTTTCCAGTACCTTCTGTAGAAGTATAAAGCGATGAAACAAACTGCAAATAATACAGCCACCCCTGGTCCAGCAGACATAGAGGAAAACACACCCACACCCATCAATCCCAGACCTATCCAGAAAAGCGTTTTGTATTTTTTTGCACTACGCAGAATTCCTACACAAACGGGGCCAAACATTGCAAAAAAAAGACCAAACATAATTGACATGGGAAATGTCACATCAGCACGATAAAAACCACTCCTTGTCAACGGAACATACGATGACGCTCCCCAAGCCCCATATTCCCTTAAGAAACCTACTGGATTCTTTCCTGTAAGGCACTGATAAAAACCTACTATCGCTAGGGGAGCAGCTATAACTAAGATTGCTTTAAGCAAAAATAAGTATTGCTGCCTATTGCGTACTACCATTCGCACTGCAAAGTAGGGCAGGACCATATCAAAAACCGCTCCTGCACGATTCTCAAGGAACGCCATTAAGGACCGAGTCGTTGTAGCCCCGGCCAGAATCTGAGCTGCAAAGTATATAATTATAATCTTATCAAGCCATATAAACTTGAACTGGTTAGGCAAATCCGTCTGTAGGAATAGTTTTGCAAATATTGCCAGGATTACTATCCTGCATAGGGTAAAATCAACTGTTCCCACCGGAACTGCAAGATATGGCGGATACCACGCAAGAGCTGCTACATAAATAATCAGTCCATAAATTGGCGGCAGAATCAATACCAGCACACTTACCATTGCTGCTATAACTAATGTTATCGCTTCCATTTATAAACAATAATTCAAGTATTGGTGATCTATCTAAATTTGTTATGCAAACAAAAAACGTTTGCGTATGTTTGGATTTCCCCGAACTCGAAAAGCTATTGTATCAGTAGAACCAGTTACATACCTTTGAAAACTTACTTCCCATCGAAGCATTCTTTGTAAATTTATGTCATAATTTTCTATGCACTTCGCCCACAGGATCGGTATGTAGTATGTCTTAAATCTCCCGGCAAATATACCTATTACAGGGTTAGCCCTCCCCGCAGCTTTGCGAATTTCATGCTGCAGATTAACAACTAATGATCGAATTGCACGAAACTTTATAAATATTACAGGTACTGGAAAATCAAACGACCATTCATTGTCGAGTGCGATCCAATGATTTCCATTAGTGAGGATGTTATCAGGTGTTATATCAAGCAACCCGCGAGTAAGACAATCCATTTTGAGGCAATAATTGTCTGAATCATTCGCAAGTACTTTCAAAAATTCCTTCGGAATAGTCTTAATTATTTTTAATGAGTGTATCTTATTGATATATTCCTCAAAAAGCTCATTTGCCCCTTCATAATATTTTTCTCTCATATAAAATGCCATCTGATCTTTCAGAGATGGATAGGTTAAATAATCATACTTAATACAACTTCCTTGTAAGTAGCCACATAAAACATCAAAACATCCTTTGAGATATTTTAAATTAGCTTTTTCGATTTCTACTATGCCTTTGATAAACGGTTTAGCTTCTTCCGAAGCTGCATGTTTATAGATTACCTTCTTGCCACATTCCTCAGTGAGAATTGTATACGTTCGGAATTTGGGCAACCGCCAAGAATTGTCAGCTAATATCTTCCCTGTTGGTGAAATCAAGTTTTCGTAGTAATCTTTCATCCTATTTTCATAGAAAACGGTTTGGCATTTCTTTTATATTTCATTGGTCCGCGGAGCAATCGTAATTTGCTTTTAAGAATATTGAGCTTCCATCGCCAACCCACATAGTATTTCACGTCCCACGGGTCATCCAGTAAATTATTTAAAACCTCCTGCCTCCATCGCCACCGACCAGCTAAGGTTTCTTGGCCAGGAGAATTTATATTGAAAGTAGTCTTCTTAGCCGCTTTGTAACTCTTTTCATCCTTCAACATCGTATATTTGCTTTTAGGGTCGTCCATGTGCTCGACGTGGATGAGTGGATAATAGAAGCCATTGACATATCCTTTGAGCGCCATTTGTATCCAGTAAGGAACCGTGCTGTTGCTCTCAAGGAGACCAAATTCTCTTACAGTCTTAAGTTTCACAAGCCCAGCTCCCCCTCCAGTCCATGGATGTCGGAGCAACCGGTATCGACCAAACGTTTGTATCTTATGTTTGGCTCGTTTATAATCAAAATCATCGGGGAAAAAATGCCAACATCCAATCATCCCAAATTCAGGCACATCAGCATGTACCTGTGCAAGAGGACGAGTCCACCCAGGAGTAACCAGAAAGTCATTAGGAATGATCCCTACAAGGTCAGCCGATGACTTGCTGAAGAGGTCATTGACAGCGCCGCGCAGACCAACGTTTTCCAGCAAAAAGACCTTTCTGACGATTCGTGGATCCTCCACAGAGGATAGATAGTCCTTGGTGCCATCCGTTGAGCCATTATCCCAAATGGTTAGGGAAAACTCTTCAGTAGGATCAGCTAATAATGATGCCAATGCCAACTTGGTGTAAGCCAACCGATTGTAGGATATAAAAATTAAGTCTATCGTCATTTTCTATTCCTCTCCACAACTTTTCATATATCTTGTGCGGAATCCTATTGGTGCTCCAACTTCAAGTTATTTCATAAGGTAATTTCATTCTTTAATACCTGCTCAAATCGATATACGCATAGATAGCTTTCGTATATAACACTTCACATACTTTTTTTCTTCATCACTCATTACAATATAATACGTACAAATTACATATACTGCCCCGATCATCACGGCTGCAAATATGAGACTCGGCCAATTATGCACCAATTCTCCCACACCCATATAAGTCATAGCCAAAGTTAATGTTGCCAAAATTATCCAGGGACGGAGGAGGCAATTGACGTAGTACTGCACGGTCCTGATATTGAGAAAACGACAAACGTACCAGGGACATATCAACCCACGTATTAGTACTATGGCAATCACAAAACCAACAGCCGTTCCAACCAAGCCCAATTGCAAGGTTAGGATAATGCTCAAACTAATACCTATCACACCCTCAATAGCAGCAAATATCGCATGTATTCTCTGACGTCCGGTCCCGCCCAAGAAAGGACCCATAATTGCCTGTGAACACTCAATCAGGTACCCTGCAGCGAGAAATAGCAAGACAGGGTATGCCGCCTGGAAATCCTCTCCAACCCACAGCCGAATAAAAGATGGGCCGAGCGTAAAAACAATAAGTATAACTCCGGAAGCTAAAATAGCAGTGAACCTTGTACCCCGAAGAAATAAAGAAGCAACTTGCTCACAGTGGTTTCTCCCATCCAGATAGGCGAACCGAGGCCAGAAAACGCGAGCTGGTGCTATCAATACACCTCTAACATTTCGAATGAGAATAGCAGCAATAGCGTAAATAGCAACAGCTTCCAGTGATATTACTTTGCCAATAATCAAACTGTGTCCTTGCAAAGTAAGCGTATATGCTAATGTAATAATAGTGGTTAGTATACCGAATGATATTAGAGCTTGCGCTCTTGAGAGCTTAATCAGCGATGGTCGCAGGTAAATCCCCGGGCAGAATTGCATAAAGATTATGCTTATTAATACCATTGAAAACGCGGTAACCACCAATACAACGTATCCCATTTCCACAACACCATACCCGAAATACACACATCCTGCAAGCCCAATGACCCTAACGATATCAGTTGCTATCGTCACGAAATTCGCCGCAACCCAATATTCTTGTGACCGTATGCATGCATCGAGTATGTACATCGGACACGCAAAGGCGGTGGCTGTACCTAATATCCGAACAAGTGAGGCCAATTCTGGTCCGCTTTTGTAAAAACGTGCAATTGGCTCAGCCATTAGCATAGAGATTACAAAAATAACCAATCCTACCAACAGAAATATCGTCATGCCAGTGCTGACGATTTCATTAGTTGATCTATTATCTTCCCTGCCTATGTAGAAAGGAACATAGCGCATTATGCCAGCGCCAACACCCAATCGAAGCAAGCCATAATAACCCAAAAGTGACCCTACCAGAACCCATATGCCATAATTTCCCTTGCCGAGATGCGCAATCAAATACGGTGTGAGTAAGAAACCAATGATGAAATTTACGCCAAGCGGGCCCCAATTGCTAACAGCGTTTATCATTAAGGATGGCTTTTTGATTGGTAGTTCTTCTGATTCTGATTTTGCTTTATTAATAACAGTCACACTCCGTCCCTCTCGGTTACATTGAAAGAATCAATGTAACTTCTTTGATATGCTTTACTTATGGTACTAATCCAGCTTTACTTTTCGCCGGTTCAGTGCCGGTTTATTTCAAAACGTTGCTTGCTGTACTAATATATTCAGTTACTTTAACTTCACCGTTCTCGTCTGGAATATAATCCAGAATCAAATCCGTCATATCCTTAGCTATGCTTCGTATAGAATTCTCCAGAACCGAGCTTATCTGAACCTGTGCTACGTACCGGGCTGGGTTGCCGGCAATATTGGGCCTTCGACCGAGCAATCCGGAAAAATCGTTCTCATCAGTTGCAAGCTGGCCATTCAAGATGTAAAAGTTCAAGATAACTGTCTGGTTGTACATTGGAGCCGGTTTGTGGAATCGGTGTATCAAACAAGGTATTTGCCAGCCGGCTCGTGATATAAATTGTGATGGTTCGGTGCTGTCATGGACCCAGCCATTGCCGGGGTAGCATACTCGTGGCTGATGACCCAGTATGCCTCCAGGCTGGGATGCGCAATATACGATATAAACATCAGCCCAAGCATTAGTTGTAGCGTTAATATATCGCCGACTCAAGAAATCATCCGCAAAGTGCTCCTCCATATATTCCTTAGTAGTAGCAGGAATGGACAGATCTGTACCCACCCAATTGCCAATATGCATAGGGAATACACTTAGGGGTGCAGGTAGACTGATAGGGTTTGCAGCGACAAATTTGAGTCGGGAGGCTAAGACACGATATGCTATACCCGAGAGTATTAACATAATAACTGCAAAGACCCACGCCAACGATGTCGAAATCCTGCCTGACCTTATCCATCCCGCGTAGTACACTGTCGGCGTTTCCTTACTTAGGTTAGATTATTCATAGTTCAAAAACACTATTTTTTTGAGGTATCACTAAACGGGATAACCCGAAAGTGGTAGCTAACATCCCAAAAAATAAGAACCTCACATTATGTTCCCTTGATACAAATTACAGAGGCTCCGCGTACAACGAACTCATCGACGGCAGCATTAACATAGTTAGACAGCCACGCCGAAAACTGTCAATCCCTTGGGATAAAATCCGATATGGCCCCTCCATCCCTGTGAGGTGCGCCAAAAGATATTAACAGAAAAATGTCATTATATAAACTCTTCAACGTTTTTTCAAGCTTTTTTTCTGAAAAAACTTAAAAATCTACAAAAAGAATTGAAATTCGCAAACTTACGGACATTGTCCTATAACAGCCGAAAAATCAGGCTATTTGAATCTTCTGGTGGCTTTAAACAATCAAAAATACGTAAAAAATGACACATTATATTCTTTACCTTCTCCATACTCATAAAGTAAACTTTAGTTAGTCCTATAATATAATCAGCGTTTATGTAAATTCAGCGTGGAGAGCAGGGTAAACAAGGTCATGCTTGTCTCAACCAGAATTTATTCTTACAATTTACAATGGAAAGATATGCAAGGAGGCATTTTCTTGGGGAATTGAACGTTTATATGAGAAATACAGTAAAGACATTTCGCCTTTCATATGGAGGGCAAATATATGTTTATTAAAAAATCACACAACAAAATAATCGTATCAAGAAGGAATATTCTGTTTGGGAAAAAATTGATAATTCTCTCTTTACTTTTTTTCGTTAGTTCATTCCTGCCGAGCATAACTTTGGCAGAAACTTATTATCTCGACGCCAATAATGGCAATGATAAATATGATGGTCTTGCAAGTGAATGGAACGGTACACATGGCCCTTGGAAAACGATAGACAAGGCCAAATCGTCTGTAAGTGCCGGTGATATTGTGGAACTGATGGAGGGTAATTATGGTGAGGTAACTTTTGAAAGTGGGGATTCTACCGGAATAGACTGGGATAATCCTATTGTTTATAAGGCACACTCTAACCAAAACCCTCCTATTTTAACAGGAATAGATTTTACATCATCAGCAACTGAATGGTATACGGTATTTGATGGCCTTAAAATTGTTGTTCCAGTTGATGAAATAGGCGTTGTCTTTCGGGGTGTTTCATACTTAAGATTTCTAAATCTTCTGATAGAGGGCGAGATAACATGGGAGCATCAAACTAACCCCGGCTCAATTCCCGGCCCTGCATTTCATTTCAAAGAAGGAACAAATAGCAACATTCTCGTAGACAACTGTGAAATTAGATATGTGATGAATGGATTTAAGTTGTGGTATTATATAGGGCCAAATGTTATTTTCTCAAACAATAATTTGCATCATATCTCTGGCAGTGCCTTTAAGCTTGATTATATGCCGCCCTATGATTATTTTTTGACTATTGAGGGCAATAATATCCATGATTGGTGCCAAGCTAATGGTGCGCATGCTTCAGGAATTGCAATTACAGCAAGCAAGATAATAATGCGCAACAATATCATACATAGCTGGGCACGCAGTTCCTCAATTATGACTTATGAGGCTATACCAGGGGGTTATAAAGACTTGATATTTGAAAACAATCTTATTTATGACCCTCGCAATTATTCAGATAGTGTTGCTATAAGTGGTTATTCAGGCGACATTATTTTCAGAAACAATACGATTATAGGAGTTCACGAAGACCCAAATGGTGAAATGCCGACAGGAACGGGTTGGTATTATTATAGGACTCCACTTAAATTTCAGTACCCAGATGGGGGAAGTGTTAAGTTATATAACAATGTGATTGTCGGCGTAGTAGCATTTGATGATGGCGCTTCTTGGGATGCTGCTTCTGGTAATATCGTTTATTCTTGGTATAATAATGGTGCATTTGAATCAGAATTACCAGGTAATATCATTTATAATCCTGGTGATAGTAGTGAACCCAATGATTTTAGAGTTGATAGCGTCTTTTTCGTAGGCCCATTTATTTATACATTGCAACACGGGCATAACTTAGACAATTCTTTTAAGCTGGCATCAGGTTCTGACGCCATTGGCTTTGCTGCCCCAGCCCACGCTACCACAACTGATCTTCTTGGCAATCTCCGTGATGCCTCCCCTGATGCTGGTTGTTATGAATTCACAGGCTTAATTACATACTATACTATTACCACCAATGCCAGCGGGGGTGGGAGTATAACCCCCGCCGGTGAAGTTACCGCTGTTGAGGGAGGCAATAAAACCTTTACTGTAGAAGCTGATACAGGTTACCACATAGATGATGTATTAGTAGATGGCGTTTCTCAAGGTGCAATATCCAGCTATACCTTTACCAATATAGCTGCGAATCACATTATAAGTGCCGATTTTGGTGTCAGCCCCACCCATACCATTACCGCCAGCGCAGATACAGGTGGAACTATCAGTCCCAGCGGTGAGGTTATCGTTACCGAGGGAGATAACCAGACCTTCACGATTAGCCCTGATTCGGGCTATAAGATCAATAATGTCCTAGTGGACGCTGCCTCTCAAGGAGCCATCAGTAGTTATACCTTTACCAATGCAATCTTAGACCATACTATAGAGGCAACCTTTGATATTAGTAACCCTAATGATGCCTTGGTAGGCTACTGGAAATTTGATGATGGCAGTGGGACTACTACACAGGATTCTTCAGGTAACAGTAACACGGCGACGCTGGTTGATGGGCCAATCTGGACATCTGGAAAAATTAATGGCGCCATAAGTTATGATGGAACAGATGACTATGTGGATTGTGGAACTAATTCAAGTTTGAATCTTACAGGTAGTCTAACCATCATCGCTTGGATTAATCCAAAAAGTTTTGGACAAAACGGCTGGGGGAGAATTGTGGATAAAGGAGATACTTCTGCAGGATATTCCTTCTTTGTAGACGAAGACGTTCAATCAATAGCATATGTAACTTATGGCGGAGAAGTGGCAAACTCTAATTCTAACGTGATTTCTCTGGATACGTGGCAACATGTCGCAGCTGTTTATAATGAATCATCGAGCAGTGTAACATTTTATGTAGATGGCCAAGAGGCAGGCTCCTCAAGTTACTCAACAAGTCCTTTGGATTCTTCTAACGATCCTCTGGTTATCGGTATTAGAGGTTACGATTTAAATAGGGCTTTTGATGGCATTATTGATGATGTCCGCGTCTACAATCGCGCTCTAAGTGCGATTGAAGTTTTGCAGCTTTATAACGAAGGTACAAGTTCAAATCAAGCTCCAATTGCCAACGCTGGGCCAGACCAGTCTGTCACCGACTCCGACAACAACGGCAGCGAGCAGATCGCTCTGGATGGCTCTGGTTCTACTGACTCTGATGGCACCATTGAAAGTTATGTTTGGAGTGAAAACGGCAGTCAGATTGCTACGGGTGAAAAACCGAATGTAACACTTTCTACAGGCCAGTATACTATCAATCTTACAGTAACCGACGATGATGGTACAACGAATACAGATACAGTAAACATCACTATCAACGAAGCTGCCAATCAAGATCCCATTGCCAACGCTGGGCCAGACCAGTCTGTCACCGATTCCGACAGCGACGGCGTCGAGCAGACCACTCTGGATGGCTCTGGTTCTACTGACTCTGACGGCACCATTCAAAGTTACGTTTGGAGTGAAAGCGGCAGTCAGATTGCCACGGGTGTGAATCTGAACGTAACACTCTCTACCAGCCAGCATACGATTACGCTTACGGTAACCGACGATGATGGTGCAACGGATACGGATACGGTAATCATCATAATCAATGAACCTCCCAATCAAGATCCCATTGCCAACGCTGGGCAAGATCAGTCTGTCACCGACTCCGACAACAACGGCAGCGAGCAGATTACTCTGGATGGCTCTGGTTCTACTGACTCTGATGGCACCATTGAAAGTTATGTTTGGAGTGAAAACGGCAGCCAGATTGCCACGGGCGTGAATCCGAATGTAACACTCTCTACCGGCCAGCATACGATCACGCTTACGGTAACCGATGATGATGGTGCGACAGATACAGATACGGTGTTAGCCACAATTAATGAGTTTTTTGATATTACAGCACCGAGTGTCACTAACTACTCACCAGCTACTGACGAAATACAGGTGCCATTAAACAACTTGATAATTCTACATTTTGTGGACGTCGGTGAAGGTGTCGATGCCAACTCGGTATCGATTCAAGTGAATAACAATATTGTGTACTCTGGTAATACAGCCCACTACAGTAGTAACTACGGTGATTGTCGCAGAACGGGCACAAAAGCTGATTATACATTTGTCTACCAGGCCGATGAAACGTTTAATTTCAACCAGAAAGTAACCGTCAAGGTTAACGGAAGGGACCTTGCAGGAAATGTAATGAATGAGCACTCACACGCCTTTAGGACAGAGATGCGTTCGTTCAGTAAAAACAAAAATGTTGATTCGAATTCGAATGATAAGAGAAAAGGCAAACCTGCAACCAAGCGGGACAGTGATGGAGATATCTGGGTGGTCTGGGACGCAGGTAACAGCCCACATGATATTTATGTCAGCAAACTTACAGACGGAACGGACAATTTTGGCGTCAGCGTCCAACTAACAAATAATGCTGCAGACCAGCGTAATGCCACTATTGCGATAGATTCTGATAACAAGTTATATGTTGCTTGGCAGGACAACCGGTGGGGAAATTGGGACATCTTCATACGAACATCGATCGATGGAACAAACTGGACGCCTGAAAGAAGGATTACCGACTCGAACGACAACGAGATTAATCCTACTATAGTTGTTGACGACTCCTTATCGAATAAGGCATATATTGTCTGGCAGGATGACAGAGGAGGCAATCAGGATATCTATATAGCTTCCTCAATCAATAATTTTGTAACAAAAACAATTTCACAAGTAACCTCTGATAGTAATGACCAGACCGAACCAGCCATTGCGGTTGGCTCTGACAATACGATTTACGTTGTGTGGGTAGATGCAAGAGGTGTTTCTAACGACATTCACGGAGCAGCTTCGAACAACTCTTGGATAAATGTGCCGATAGTTAGCGATGCAAATAACCAATCAAGCCCTGCAATTGCTACCGAATCCACCGGGAACATCTTACATTTGCTGTGGGTAAACGATACATCTGGTGACAACGACGTATATTATGCATCTTCAAATGGCTTGCCAGGTAGTCCTTTGAGTGGAAACAACATTATTGATGACGACTCTGGTGCAGACCAGTTAGAACCAGCTATTACTGTTACGGGTAGCACAGGCAACAACTTAAAGGTTTTTGCCTGCTGGCAGGATAATCGCAACACAGATACAGACCTGTACTTTGTTGAGGTAAACACTGATAGTGGAACAAATGTATTTGTAGGTGACGACAGCACAAGTACAGATCAAAGCGAACCCGCAATGGACGTAGATGGGGTCGGGTATCCGTATCTGGTATGGACTGATAGAAGAAACACAAATACAGATATTTATTATGCTGGAAGCACCTATACAGAATCTAATGTATTGGCATCAGAAAATGTTTCTGCCTCAGCGAGCTCAACTACAATAGTGGGCACCGAACCAAATTTGATTAGCGGGGTAGATGATATTTCCATCGAAGTGCCAGCGGGAGCATATTCGTGTGATATAACAATCACAGTTTTAAGAGTAGAGAATCCTCCAAAAGTTACACTGGAAAGTTTCAGTTTGCCGTATGACTTTGGACCGAGTGGCATAGAGTTCTCCGAGCCGGTTACGATTACTATACCATACGAGGTTCCTGCATCTGGTATGTCAACCTCGGCATACTGGTACAATCCCCTTACCGCTGCGCTAAGCCAGGAAGGGATAACGGACGTTGAAAACATCATAATTTCTCCGACTTTGCATGCTCTGCGTTTTAAAACCACGCACTTCACACAATTTCTCATCGGCGGCAGTAGCGGTGGGGGTGGCATATTTGGTGGTGGCGGCGGTGGTGGTAGCGGCGGCGGTGGTGGCGGCTGTTCGATTTCTCATAATAACCAAGGCAGCTTAACTGAATTCCTGCTGCCATACATTGGGCTGACTGTGGCGATGGTCATAATTAAGCGCCGAGATATGCGAAATCGGAAAGCTCGCAACACTACATAAGGCAAATGTCAAAAATGGATTATCTATCCAGCCGAGCAAATAATGCTGAGTTGATGCCGACCATCGAAACAGTTCAATTTTTTGGCAGATTAAAGCAACTCCATATATCTCTGCTTACAGAGGTTGTTCTGGTAACGATTGCTGCAATCTGGGCAATCAGGGTTCTCGACAGTGGCTTTTTGTCTGGAGATGCCTGGTTTGTAGCTCCTGGTATTTTGGTAGCTGCGGCAATTATCCCAACAGCAATTAAAAGAAGAAAGTTTGATGATATTGGTTTTAACGTCGAGCAAATCAGGAACTCGCTCGTACTGCTTGGCTGGACCTGTCTGATTGTTTTTCCCACCATGCTTTCTGGTTGTTGGTTGCTGAAATCGTATGGATTAGACTTACCTCTGCGACCTATACTGCCGGAAGGACAGAACTGGATCTGCTGGCTAATTTATCAGTTTATGTACGTCGCTGTAGCTGAAGAAGTATTTTTCAGGGGTTACGTGCAAGGTAATATCCTAAAGCTAATAAGCACAGTAAAGCTGGGGCATGATAGGCTGCAGCAGTGGCTAAGCATAACATTATCAGCTGCTTGTTTTGCAGCTGCTCATATAATAGTTCAGGGTCAGATAATATCGGCCTTGACATTTCTGCCCGGTCTGATTCTCGGTTGGCTGTTCATCCGTACCAGGTCACTACTGGCACCAATTTTGTTCCACGGCCTTGCTAATATCTGCTATTTTCTTTTGTTTGCAGCGTTTGTTTAAGACCCTTACCCAGGACGATTATCATTGCGCGAGACCGTCTGCAAAATACCTGCATAGCCCTATAAATAGCCCCATCATAGTCCCAACATTACTGTGAACGTGCGTATAGGGCTTATAGAGGGAGACTGGCTTAAGTATAGGGGGCAGCAAGACGATAAATTTTGAGGCGGAGAAGGTGTATTCAGATGAAGAAAAACAAAAAATTGTATATTCATAAGGTTTTTTTTACAGGCAAGTTAACACTTGTCCTGGTGCTCTTGTTTATAGTTGTCAGAACAGTGTTAATGCCTGAGCGTATAGAAAAAACTCTGGCTTCTGCCTCGGCACCGGGTGGAGACGGAGTACGTGTAAATGAGACAATAAACCTGCCGGATTTGTCATTTGCTGATTACGCTGAAATCGTAGAAAGAAATCCGTTCGGCATATCAAGTAAACGGACATCATTTGCCCCCGCGGTTTCTGAGGAATTAGGGTTAGCATTGTTTGGCACTGTATCTGGAAGCCCAGCAGTTGCTAGAGCCATTATAAAGAATCTTAAGACTGGTGTGTGTGACCTGTATAAGATAGGTCAAACGGTTGAAGACGCCCGTATCGAAGGTATAGGCACAGATGAAGTAATTCTAGTGCATAAAGGAGAAAGAAAAATATTAAGGCTGAAAATAGCTCAGTCCAGCAACAACAATAAAGGTACAACAACACCTTCGTATAGGACCATTAACGAAGTGAGTAACGCTGTGAATACTGATTCATCAGCCCGAAAGGTTAATACTGACACCATTGGATGTGTGGAGGCAATACTGAATAAAGCAGTTATCGAACCTCATGTTGTTGATGGCCAAGTAGAAGGGCTTAGAATAACAGATTTAGAGAATATCGAGGAGGCAAAATATCTCGGCTTAAAGAATGGTGACATTATTAGTGCAGTTAATGGGCATCGATTGACGAGTAAGCAGAAGGCTCACCAGATTTTCAAGAAAACAAGCTCGCAGGCAGCCATCAGTCTCAAACTATTACGAGATGGCGAAACTAAAAGACTCTCATTTGCTAGGCAGTAAATTATCAGGGAATTAAGTGCTTTGGGTGAACAGGTAAAACAGATGTCGTTAAAGAATTTAATCATAAACAGGAAAAGGGTGCAAAAGGCGTTAAAAAGCCTTTTTTGTCTTATTTGCATGTTTTGCATAAATTTTGTGGGCTGCGAGTCAGATTCTAATACTATGGCAGTTACCCCGCGTCCTTCGCGAGGCGATCCCTGGCAGGAGTATGTTGCAGGATTGACTGAAAGTTTGAATTCTAAGGGTGTTGATGCAGAGAAAACTGAGCAACTAAACGAAATAAATACAGATGTAAACAAGACAAATGAACCAATAGTAACAACAGCTCCGGAGGGGACCGTTCCAGTATTTGTTAAAGCTGAAAAGCCTTCTTCTGGAAAAATCCCAGCCGCAATCTACAGTAACGTTACTAATAAAGTGCAGCCTTCTTCATCGACAACCGGAAATCTGCCTGTGCGTATTGATAATCCAACTATGGCTGATGCACAGGTATCTGTGAACTTTGATCAGGTCGATATACGGATCGTACTGAAGACAATCAGTGACATTACGGGAATTAATTTCGTAGTAGACGAGTCTGTCAATGGAACTGTCACAGTAATATCGCCGACAACAATACGTCTTGGTGAGGTTTATAAGGTTTTAGAATCGATTCTGGAGGTAAAAGGATTTGCAGCTGTTCCGGCTGATGGGGTCGTCAAAATAATCCCAAGAGCAGAGGCTGCCCAGCGTAACCTACAGGTTCGTGTTGGCAGCGACCCCTTCGAAATTCCAACAAGCGATTCTCTTGTTACACAGATTATTCCATTAAGCTACGCTGATGCGACAGAGGTCAGCCGGATTATTAAGCCTCTTTTAGCTAAAAGCTCATATATAGCAACCTATTCCAGAACAAATTCGATTTTAATTACGGATATATCTTCAAACATACATCACGCCGCCAAAATTATTCAACAGCTTGATGTGCAACGGCCCAACAGAGCCGGCAATTTTCATGTGCTATACCTTAAAAACGCACAAGCGAAGGAAGTGGCTGGATCACTCAATACGGCGCTCATAAGTTTAAGAAGGTCCGGTACGATAGAAGCTACCCAGAATGTTCAGGTTACGCCTGATGAAGGTACGAACGCATTGATAATCACAGCTTCAGTGCAGGACTATGAAGTCATCGCCGATATTATAGGAAAGCTCGATATCGTGCGTGAACAGGTTTTAGTTGAAATGCTCATTATGGAGGTCAGTGAAGATAACCTGAAGGAAATAGGTATCGACTGGGCCACGCTCGATGAAGCTGTGGCAGATAGCGTTCGATTCTTCGGGGCCACAAATTTGGGGCCGAGAGTGGATTTTGTCAGTGGAGACCTCGAGGGTTTAGCTGTAGGTATATGGAAAAAGCATGGTGATAATACCTCATACGGCACAGTGCTCCAGGCCCTTGAGAAGCTCTCTGGAGTTAATATACTCTCTACACCTCATATTCTTACCTCCAATCATCATAAGGCGAGCATAATCGTCGGTGAAAATGTTCCGTATGTTACACAATCCAGGATTACCGAGACCACGGACCTGCTCACGCCTACGGTAATAAAAACATACGAATATAAGGACGTTGGCATCAGCTTGCAGATAACTCCGCATATTAGCCAGGGTGGACTTATTAGACTTGAAATCGACAGCGAGTTCACAAAACTAATCGAAGATGTCACCACCGGCTCTACGGATACTCCCACGACAGCTAAGCGACAGGCACAGACCGTTGTTTCTATGAAGAGCGGTTCAACCGTTGTAATCGGTGGTCTTATTCGAGATGATAAAGTCACCCTCGAGAAGAAAATCCCCCTCGTTGGTGATATTCCTTTGGTTGGCGAGTTATTCAAATACCATAAGGACCGATTGCAAAAGACAAATCTGCTTATTTTCATAACACCACATATTATGAGCACTCAAGAGGATTTGGAGCGGATAACCGAGCAAAAGAAGAAGGAAATGGAACTGGAACAGGAAGTGTTTGAGAAAAATAACAAAAAGCGATAAATACTAAACGATTTTTACTGGCTGCGAGGAGGTTTATTGGTGAGTGTAAAACAGGATGGACATCAGCATTTGGAAACCATATTACCGGAGCAGTTAAATCCGGAGTTGGTTAGAAAACTGCCGCTTGAGTTTCTTAAAAAGCAGTGTGCTATTCCTCTTCTTTTGAACAACGGTCAGGTTGCAATTGCCCTTGCAGACCCGCTCAACATAGAAGCATACGATGCAATTTTGAGCGTCTTAGCCCGGCCGTGCAGTCGGGTTATCTGCCCTGCCTCTGAAATAGAACAGGCTATAAGTCGCTGTTATTATCAAAGCACCAATATTGAAACTGAAAGTGAAAACATCAGCGGTCAGGATTTAGTGAGTAATGATAAAGATGTTGATGATAGTTCCATTCAAACCCGGGCTGAAGACCTGCTCAGTATCGCCAACAAGGCACCAGTCATAAAATTAGTCAACAAAATATTCTTCCAGGCGGTGCACCGCCGGGCCAGTGATATTCACATTGAACCATACGAAAATGAAGCTCGTATACGTTTTCGAATTGATGGAGTGTTACACGATGTATTCACTTTGCCGAAGCAGCAGATTTCGGCACTTATATCACGATTAAAAATTATGGCCAATCTCAACATTGCCGAACGAAGACTGCCGCAGGATGGTCAAAGCCGGATTAAAATAGGCCAGAACTTAGTGGATATTCGAGTTTCGGTCATCCCAACATTGGGCGGTGAACGGATAGTGCTGAGACTACTGGATAAGAACAACTGCAGACTGGGCTTGGATGAGATAGGATTTTCTCCGGCCGTGCTTGATCACTTCAGAAATCTGATAAAATTATCGCACGGTATAATTTTGCTCACCGGCCCCACAGGAAGCGGCAAAACAACAACACTCTATGCCGCCATAAACGAACTCAACAGCGAAGAGCGAAACATTCTTACAGTTGAAGACCCGATTGAATATCAATTGCCCGGTATTGGGCAAATGCAGATAAAGCCAAAGATAAATCTTACATTTGCTAATTGTCTGCGGCACATTCTCAGGCAGGACCCCGATGGCATTATGATAGGAGAAATTCGCGATGTTGAAACCGCTGAAATTGCCATCCAGGCCTCTCTTACAGGGCATCTGGTTTTAAGTACTTTGCATACAAATGATTCAGCATCAGCTATAACCCGCCTGATTGATATGGGCATTGAACCTTATCTGATTTCGTCATCGGTCATTGCGGTTATGGCCCAACGACTTCTACGAGTCATTTGTTCAGAGTGCAAGAGGCCTTACAGCTTAGAAGGGGAAATATTCCCTCCATTTGGAGGAAATGAAAAAATATCAGCACCAGGAGCACAGTTCTATAAAGGACTTGGCTGTGAGAACTGCCTTAAAACCGGATACCTGGGAAGGACAGCCATCTTTGAGCTGCTGGTTATTGATGATGATATTAAGGAATTGGTAATGAAGCGTAGTGGTCCGCACATTATAAAAGAAGTTGCTGTCGAAAAAGGTATGAGTACACTGCGTGAGAATGGTCTGCATAAGGCATTAGCTGGCGAAACCACTCTCGAAGAAGTTTGCAGGGTAACACAAGATAGTACACAGACAAAAATAAGGGTAACTGAACGTGTCGGTAGTTGAATACAATTTAGTAAACAGCAAGCCCGCTCGGACGCATCGAACAGATGAAAAAGGCGGTTTTGTTGATGCCCAAGAGTGGACATATAAGAGAGATATCTTAAGAGCAGTCCGCGCAAAAGACCTCTGCAGGCTCACTCATCAGCTATCGACTTTGTTGCGAGCAGGATTACCACTTGTACCTGCTCTGTCTGCGATAGTCGAACAGTTACAAGAGATTCCACAACGTCCTCTCTCGCTCTTTGGGGGCTCACAAGGTACTCGACTTGCCAAGATTATGCAACAAGTCACCAACAATGTTAATGGGGGCAGCACGCTGGCCGATGCACTTAAGAAGCATCCAGATGTTTTTTCGAGTTTGTTTGTGAATATGGTAGCTGCAGGTGAAATTAGCGGAACGCTGGAAGAGGTTCTCCAGCGGTTGGCGGAAATGATAGAGAAACGTGTGCATCTCATAAGCAAGGTCAAATCCGCAATTGCCTATCCGCTAATGATGGCCGTAGTTGCAGCCGGAGTTGTGGTCTTTCTTTTGTCTTTTGTGGTACCCAGCATAACGCAGATTTTCCTTGAAATGAATCAGTCCCTTCCCTGGCCCACAAGATTGCTTATCTCAACAAGTGCTTTTATACAAACTTACTTTATATTAATCGCCATCACAGTTTGTGCGATTTTCTTTGGAATCGGAGCCTGGCTAAGAACCAAACAGGGTAGATTGTCTGCGGACCGTTGGAAACTAAAGCTGCCGCTCTTTGGTGAACTTTTTCTCAGGCTGGAGATAGCACACATGGCAAGGACACTGGGGATACTTCTTGTCAGTGGTATCCCAATACTTAGTGCCTTGGAAATTGCAAAAGGGGTAATTAGAAATAGCTTTATTGCAGCGGCGCTGGACCCCGTAAAGGGTTGGGTCAGCAAGGGAGATACCATCGCAAATGCAATAAGAAAAACCAAATTGTTCCCGCCGATTGTGTTTCATATCATAGCTACAGGTCAAATCAGCGGGAACATAGAAGCCGGCCTTATCAATATTGCTGATATGTACGACAGTGAAGTCGAGATGACAACTAAAACACTTACCTCACTGCTTGAGCCTGCGATACTTCTTGTTATGGGTATTATTGTTGGTTTTATAGTGCTGGCTGTTTTACTTCCTATATTCGACATAAATCAGGTTCTTTAGCGGAGTTTTATAAAATGAGAGAGAATAAACAATCTTATATGTTAAACGTTGTTCGCCACAGGTTGTCTCATGGTTTCACTCTGATTGAACTTATGATTGTGGTCGTGATTCTGGGCCTTTTAGCTACTATAATAATGCCGAGGATATTAGGCAGGCCTGAACAAGCTCGCAGGATGAAAGCCAAAATTGATATACGCAATATTGGTTCTGCGTTAGCCTTGTTCAAGACCGACACTGGCCGGTTCCCAACAACTTCTGAGGGTCTCAATGTTCTCGTCTCAGACCCTGGGATAAAAGGTTATAACAGTGACGCCTATCTTGATAAGCTGCCTATAGATCCCTGGGGTAACAAATACATCTATATTTCTCCGGGCTTGCATAGCAAAGACTACGACCTGGAATCTTATGGCAAAGATTGTGAAGATGGCGGTACATCTGACAACGCCGATATAGAAAGCTGGAATCTGGATGAGCAAGAATGATATAACAGCTAAAAATAAGAACCTGATACGACAGCAGGGCTTGCGGACAAAGGCTTTTACTTTCATAGAGGTTATCGTGGCTCTTACAATCGTCTCGATTTCTCTGCTGGCGTTATTCAGACTGCATTTTATCAGTATTAGAATGACCGAGACAGCAGAAATAACTTCGCAGGCCGTATTCCTTGCAAGCGAAAAAATGGCAGAGACACTGGCTCTGGGTTACCCAAAAGAGAAAACCGATTCCGGTACTGTAGAAAAAAACGGACTGTCTCTGCATTGGCGGACTGACGTTACAGACCTGCGGTCGCCGCAGTTGGACGAAGTGAATATTACCGGTTTGCGAAAGGTGCTTGTTGATGTCAACTGGAAACAGGGTATAGGTCAAAAGCACCTGCAAATGTCAACTTACGTTGCTGATTGGAAATTAAATGAAAAATAGATATGGCAAAAACGGTTTTACCTTGATTGAAATTCTCGTAGCAATGGCTCTAATCGTCGCTATCATTTCTATGGTGTACAGCAGCTACTTTGCAACATCAAAATCGACTCAGGCTTACAAATCCAGGATAGCGACATTTCAACAGGGACAAAAAATGCTGGAGCGGATGGCACGACAAATACGTTGCTCGTATGCCGGTACAACTGAGGAAACTACATCTTCGATAACATCTACATCGATTTTTCAGCAGGAAAGAAAAACGCTCGAAAAGGTCGTGACTTATTTTGACAGTGACCAGGATAATCCGATTGGCGAAATTTTACATTTGATAACTACGAGCAGATTTTTAAAAAACCAGGCCTCAACAAATGGTCTCTTTGAGGTCGCTTACAAATTTGACAAAGATAAAGGTACTCTTTTTTTAAGCCAGGAAAGATTTACCGGCGTGCCTGAAACCGTCAAAATGGTTTACGCCGATATTATGCAAAAAAGAAACTGGCAGCCCGTCGCAAGTAATATCAGTTTCCTTGAATTGGCATTTTTTGATGGCCAGCAATGGCTAAAGAACTGGAATTTCACCAACAGGAAAAAACTGCCATATGCGGTAAAACTTGACATCACCTTCGAAGATGAGAATTATCGACAGTGTCATTACTGTACTGCTGTATATATAAACTGCCGAAAAAATCAGAATGAAAGAATCCAGACCGAGAGATTAGTAGCGATTAAAAAATAATGACAGAGCGAATTAAAATAAACCGAGCGGGATTCGTAGTTGTCGTCGTCCTGTGTATGGTCGTTATGCTGGGAGTCCTTCTGTTGGGTTTTAACTATAAAACCCGCTCTAATCTTCGTGCCGTGGATGATTTCCGAAAATCCAGCCAGGCCCTCAACTGTGCAAGAGCGGGTCTCAATATCGCTATTGCAGCTATCAGAAATACCGGAAATATTCATACGAACAAAAAATTACGTAATCTGTTTTCGGGAGAAAGCTTTTTCGAGGCTGGTGATGGAAAGTGCTCTGTAGCCGTTACTGAAGAAAGCGGCAAATTAAATATCAACCTGCTCAAAGACAAAACCGGCAGATTGAACCGGAGCAGAATAGAGCAGCTACTTCGCCTTATCGATTTGATAAATCAAGAACACGCTGGCCGTTCTAATATTGGCTACGGCCTCGTACCTTCAATTATTGATTGGACGGATAACGATGATGAGGTCATGTATATCCCCTTTATAAAGAACGGAAATTTGGGAGCAGAGTCAGCTTACTACGGCAGGTTAGAACCTCCTTACGGATGCAAGAATGCCTTGTTTGATACGACCGAAGAACTCCTGCTTGTCAAGGGAGTAACACCACAGGTTTATGAGTGCATACGTGATTACATAACGGTTTACGGCAATGAAAAAATTAACATCAATTGTGCTCCTAAGTGTGTAATTGAGAGTCTGTCTGAAAAGATGGACCCTGTCTTGGCACAGCTAATCATCGACCAGCGAAAAATTAAGCCCTTTGAGAACATTATGGAGCTACAGAATGTCCCCGGAATGACGGATGACATTTATTACACGATCAAAAAGACAGTTACTGTAAGCCCGACGGAAAGACACTATCATGTTTCGTCAAGGGGAAATGTTGACAACCTTAGCTGTGAAATAGTTGCAATACTTAAAAGAAATGTGAAAACCGAAAACGTTGAGGTGATTTTATACAAAGAGCTTTAAGAACGTCTGCTACAGATGTTTATATAGAAAATACTTAGGACAAGGATAATGATTAAGCGGTGTATTGGCATAGATATCGGCTCCTCCTATTTGCGAGCAGTGCAGATGTTGCGCAGGGGGGAAGATTTCTGCATTGAAAAAGTCTTTGGTATGCGAACACGGCGAGCTACAGACTCTCCGGCGGATATAATAAGGTTGCTGGTCAGGCAATATGCGTTTGACCACCGTGCAGATGTAGCGTTCTCGATGCCGTATGATACCGTTTTCTTTCGAAATCTGGAAACTGATTCTATTGGTGCTGAGCGAATCCGTAGTCTTGACAGTTCTGCATTAGAGCACGATTTTCCGATACAACCGGACGAAATTGTTGCACAGGTTTGCTCATACCGCCGGTTACCAGGCGAGAAGTATTCTGTCCTCACAGCTGCAGTGCCAAAAAAATTGCTGCATGAAAGATTAAGCATCTTTGCTGGTGCAAGGATGTATCCTGCTCTTGCGGACGCCGCAATTTTTGCGGTTCATTCGACAATTGCGGTTAATCATCCCGAAATTATGACAGGGCAGGCTATCATCGCGTGTGTAAATGAATCGCACCTTACTTTGGCAGTTACCCAGAACAACGATATTCTAATCGTTAGAAACATTCCAATTGACAGAAATACTGATTCAGTTCAAGAACGAATTGCGGACGTGTTGCCACATGAAGCACAAATTACCTGGCGGAAAATCTTTGGTGAGGAAATTGATCAAAACTCCAAAATCTACCTGGTAAGTGAAGACGGTGCTCTCGGTGGCCTCGAAACACTTGTTAAGGAAAACCTGCATTGCCAAACAACCATCGTTAATCCTTATGCTAAGGTAAAAAGTCCTCCAAACTGCAATGGCGATGTTGGAATATGTGTCGCTGAAGGTCTTGCTTTGAGGGCGTTGGCACCTGAGGCCACTGTTGGCGTTAACTTCCTCGATGCAGATAATGCTGACATAAAACCGACATTAAATATGAGAAGAGAGTTTGTAATCTTTGCAGTTCTTGCCGTTGCAATTGCTGTCGCTTCATTGGTTGGGCTGTTTATACGACTGTCACATTTGGAGACAAAGCATTCCCAGATAAGAAACGAAATCAGAGATGTTTTTCAGCAGGTCTTGCCGGAAGAAAAAAACATAGTGAACCCACTTGTCCAATTGGATCAAAAGTTGCAGTCATTGCGAGAATATCACACACTTCTCGGTCCTGTCTCCGGAGTCGGTGCTGGGCCGGTCGAAATCTTACACGCGATTAGTAAAAGCATTCCTCCGGAGCTGAATATTAAGATTGATAATATGCTGATAACTGCCAGCTCTGTTCGATTGTCAGGAAATTCTCAGTCGTTTGAATCTATATACAACTGGCAACGACTATTGGAAAAGACTTCCCTGTTTTCAATTGTGGATGTCCAGGATATTCGCAGGCAGACTCGAAGCGGGTTGGTGCACTTTACTATTTTAGTGACATTAAAGACACCGGAGTAAAAATGATGAGATTGACACACAGAGAGCGATGGTTGGTTTTTGGTTCGATAGTTCTTGTCGCTGCCTGGGTATTATTTGTATTTGGTATCAGCCCTGCTGCTGAGCGCATAGAGACCCTCAAGCGGGTAATTCCCGAAAAACAGAGAGAGCTTGAAGAACTTCGAACAAAAAACGCACAGTATCTTGCCTTGCAGGCCGGATTGGATGATTATAAAAGAAAAGCCACTACGGAAGAAAAAGAATTCGAGCTTCTTCCGTTTTTGGAGTCGTTAAACGACCAGTTGCATCTCGCGGAAAAAGTTACAGCGATGAAGCAGAATGTACTACAAGTAGACTCGAGTTATTGCGAAATAATCGTTGAAACCGAACTGGAAAATCTAACATTTAAACAGCTTATGGACTTTCTTCTTAAAATAAAATTTTCGCCCCACCATTTGCAGATAAGAAGTTTGTACACTAAAAAGAATAGAGCTAATCCGAACTTACTTGATGCGGTGATACAAATATCAACTCTCGAATTAAATGATGCAGCGATACTCTAAAACAGCCGGGACAGATACCAGAGAAATGCAGGAACTTGTAATGCGTATTTCCGATAAATATAACGGAGAGGGCGGGATTCGAACCCGCGGTAGGGAAACCCTACACACGCTTTCCAAGCGTGCTCCTTAGGCCACTCGGACACCTCTCCGGCAAAAGACCGAGAATATCCTTCTTGAAGCTGTTTTTCAACTTAAAATTTTTGCTTTCGTATGTATTATTACAGGATTTAACGGCCGATATATTAAAAGAAAATGTTTTTTGAAAGGAAATGCGGATGCATGGTTTAAAAATTTGTTTGTGGATAACCGGTATTGTATGCCTGCTGTCGGTATTTGTAATGTTTTTTCTACCCGTCTCGGTATGGGAATCTATTACCAAATTCTTTGGTGTGGAATCGCTTCCCGATTCGCCGATATTTTTATATATTACTCGCCTGATGTCGGCTATGTGTGCTGTGATAGGGGTATTTTTTATCATTATGGCAATACACCCTGCGAGATACGGGATAATGGTACCGTTCTCGGGCTTGGCTACGGTATTCGTAGGTATGGTTTGTTGGGTAACAGGGCTGGTGATGGCAATGCCCTCTCGCTGGGTCCTCACCGATTCTTTTAGCTGCATAGTATTGGGAACTCTCATTTTTGCATTCTGGCGAAAGACTAAAAGAATCTAACAAAAGCAAAGCAAACATTCCGCCTGTAAAGCAGGCTTTTTGCGCGCCGGTTAGCCAAATGTGTGTCCAGTTTGATATGATTTTTGTGGCCCGGCCAATAACCTCATAGAATGCACAGCTTGCGAACTACGCACATCTCTCTTATAATACAAAATCAACTCGTTCAAGTTATTATGCAGAACCGTATAAACATATTTGGGTCAATAAACAGCAAAAAGGAGGTGATTATTTATGATAAAAATACAGGTAATATTCTACAGTATGTATGGACATGTATATCGTCTGGCCGAAGCTGTGGCTGAGGGAACTCGTCAGGTTCCTAACACAGAAGCAACCCTTTATCAGGTGCCGGAGCTTGTCCCTGAAAAAGAATTGGAAAAAAGCGGCGCCAAAGCCGCACGGAAAGCATTTGCTCACATCCCTGTTGCAGAGCCTTCCAAACTGGCCGAGGCCGATGCAATTATATTTGGAACCCCGACACGATTCGGCAATATGTGTGCTCAAATGCGAAATTTTCTCGACCAAACCGGCTCATTATGGATGAAAGGAGCCCTAATCGGAAAAGTCGGCAGCGTTTTCGCCAGTACAGGAACACAGCACGGAGGTCAGGAAACAACCATTACCAGTTTTCATACTACACTGTTGCACCATGGAATGATTGTTGTCGGAGTACCATATTCCCAGCAGGGATTGCTCAATATGAAAGAAGTAACAGGAGGTACGCCCTATGGTGCAACAACTCTTGCCGGTGCCGATGGCTCTCGTCAGCCGACCGAGAATGAGTTAGCTATTGCCAGATTTCAGGGCAAACACATAGCAGAGATTGCAGGCAAGCTCTGCCGATAAATTTAACCTGGATAATCCAGAGGAGGCAGTAATGAAAATACGTAAAATTATTCTTTCACTGTTGCTAATAACTTCATTATTATTAGCACAAGATGATATTGTAAAAAAGGTTGATAAGATGGCTGAAACGCCAGCAAAACAAAAAAATCCGATGGAAAAGTTCGAGTTTTTATTAGGTGACTGGAATCTTGAATCCAGAATTCCTAAAAGCTCATTCAGCGAAGCGGCAACTGGAACCGGCACAGGAACATTCAAAAGAGCATTGAAGGACAAATATGTGTTTTTCGATTATGAAGGTTCTAAAACCGACGAGGGAGGGGCACATGGTATCTTTGCGTGGGACGGCAAGACAAAGGTCTACAGGTACTGGTGGTTTGAGGATTCGGGCAGCTTCGCGCAGGCAACGTGTAATTTCATCAATGACGACACCTTGTTTATGAGTTGGCATGATACGCTGTTAACTCAGACGTTTACTAAGGCCGGTCCAGACAAGGTTATCCTGAGAATGAAGCAATCCCTCGGCGAAGATAAATCTGAGTTAATATTGGAAGTGATATTAACGAGAAAATAAGAACCGCAGGTCATTCAAAGCTGCTGGGTAAATATATAGTCGAGTTTATAAAAAGCTCTGCAAATAGTAAAACAGTTACTCGGTTGTGTCTTTAATTTCGCTGATTATTTTCCTGATAACCTGTGCAGAAACCTGCAAAGCCCCCAGCTCTTCGGGAGCCAATTCCGCTTCAATAGTCCTCTTAACACCACTATCGCCTATTACACACGGGACGCTAAGATAAACATCTTTAATTCCATATTGGCCGTCCAGAAAGCTTGATACAGTCAAAATACTGTTCTCATTTCGTAAAATTGCCTCGGTAATGCGAACAAGTGACAGCCCAATCCCGTAATATGTCGAGCCTTTGTAGTCGATTATGTGGTAAGCAGAGTTACGAACCTCTTCAGCTATTCTGCGATGGTGTTCGTTATAACCGCACACCTTGCAAATCCTGCAGTATTCGTTCAGTGATACACCTGCAATATGGCTCATACTCCACGCTGCAACTTCGCCGTCCCCATGCTCGCCGAGAATGTATGCGTGAACGTTATGGGCATCGATATCACAATGTCGGCTGAGCAGATACTTAAACCTTGCGCTATCGAGCACAGTGCCGGAGCCTATTACTCGCTGATAAGGCCATTTTAGCTCCTTCAGGGCCAAATATGTCAACGCATCTACCGGATTTGTCACCATAACCAGCACAGCAGATGAATTTTGTTTTGAAATCTGCCGACAAATTAGCTGTACAATCTGCACGTTTTTCTGTATCAAATCCAGTCGGCTCTGGTCCGGCTGCTGCTTTGCTCCAGCTGTAACCACGATGATGTCGGCTTCAGCGCAATCTGCATAATCGCCCTTTTTTATTGTTACCGGAGGTATGAAAGGCAAACCGTGTGACAGGTCAAGGACTTCTCCTTCAACTCGATTCTCGTCGATGTCTATGAGGGCTATTTCCCCCGCCACACCACTGGGTAGTAGTGCATATATATATGCCGTCCCCACAGAACCTGCTCCGATTACAACGACCTTTTTCTGACGATAGGGCATAAAGACCTCCCTGATATTCTTAATCTTGAAACGGAAAATCCATCGAATTATTTTTTGAGCCGCTTTTTCCCGGGCGCTTCTTCTGGAAAAATTCCTGCAGTTGTTTTGCACACTCGTCAGCCAGAACACCGCTAGTTACTTCCAGTTGATGATTCAGTCGGCTGTCTGTAACGATGTTATACAGGCTTTTTACTGCTCCTGTCTTTGGGTCATCGCAGCCATAAATCAATCTGTTCATTCTGCTAAGAACCAGTGCTCCCGCGCACATCGGACACGGCTCCAACGTTACATACATTGTGCAGCCGTTCAGGTGCCAGTTCTCCAAAGCCGCAGATGCTTGGGTCAGTGCTATTATCTCTGCGTGTGCCGTCGGGTCCTGCAATTGTTCTCTTTGATTATATGCCTTTGCGATGATTTGATTTTTATGGACAATTACCGCCCCAATCGGCACATCGCCATTTTCCTCAGCTATCTTCGCTGACTCAATTGCCAACCGCATAAATTTTTCGTCTTCTTTGGTAATGTTTATCATAAACAGCAAGGGCTACTGCCCCTTCTACACTTCCCTCTCTTTGTTAGTTAGAGATCCGGGTGCCACATCATATGCTTCCAAGATTCTGGAGCACCTATAAGTAATCCCATTTCCTCCTCGGCTTCTCTGGTAGGTTCGCTACACGGCACGCCCTCATAAGAATCAATTAGCGTCTTAAAGGTAGTCACCTCTGCACATTTGGGGCTAAAGTACAGATTGATTTCGTCATTTCTTGACCGTCCACCTTCAAACAGAGCAAGTTCATTTCTTGGTCGGTGCGTGGTGAGGAGAAAGAGTTTTTCGAAGTCATCTCGGATCTTGCCGTCTATGTTTTGACTTGCCTCGTTGGCTGAAATTGTAACCTTATACCATTGCATAATTAAATCTACTCCTTTTTCGAGTCCTCGTAGAGTTAACTTTGGCCCATTTTGCGAGACTTTATCCCCCACGGATTGCTTGCGATAATTCGCTGATTCTATTTAATAAAAAGTACCATAGCCACGGCACGATTGTTAATATGAGATAAGTAACAATTGAGCTAGCGAAGAAAATGCCGAATCCTATGCCTGTGCTTGTGAGTATTCTTGAGCTAAAATTTTGTATTGTCCAATCTTGTTTACTAATATCGAAGCGGTTTTCCCAAAGATAGCTGTCGTATGAATCGGACGGTTTAGGATTTTCTTTAAAGTATAACAATAATGCCTTCGCCTTAGCTATTCTTTGATTTGTATATACAAGCGAACTTGTTATTTTGTCTATTTCTTCAAGCATCAGCTCGGATTTTGGAATAGTGGCCATTTCATCAAGAGTTAATCTGTGTTTTGGGATAGTGTCTATCTCCTCTTCAACTTGTTGTATTTCCTCGATGGTATTACCATGCGGGTTATTAAATGGTACAACAAACCCACCAATTAGGAATATACCACCAAGAACTAAGGCTATAAAGACACGGATTTTTGACGGAATCTTTTTCTTTTCCATTTGTTAGTTCCCTACGGCGGATTAGGGCCCAAACAGCTCCTTAAATTTTGCGTTTCACTGAAAGTTGAGCAGTAAAACAGTTGACCGCAGCTGAACTACTAACGCATCAAATACACATTTTGCTTTTGTTATTATTTTTTTCTACTGTTCACCTGTTCCACTACTCACCTGCTCCATTTTTCAGAGCTTTTGGCTCTGAAAAATACCCCCAAGGGGAGTCGAACCCCTGTCTCCAGGATGAGAACCTGATATCCTAGGCCACTAGACGATGGGGGCGGTTATTAGTCGCTGGTCGATAGTTTCTCGTCGCTGTTAAATAATTATTGACTGCGGGTTATTAGTTACCAGTCTTAAGCTTCTTTATTAAACTCATTATCATTTTACTGAGAATATTTATTTTATCTACCAAATCATCGGCCTGCTTCTCAGTTACATACTTTAATCTCGAAGCAATTATTATCTGCGTAGTCGCTTCGGCACAACTGCCAAGAGAATAATATAAAAATTGTTTGTACTCGTTATTATTTGATCTCGCAAAACCTTCTGCAATATTCGAAGGTACTGATATTGCCGATTTTCTTATCTGCCCGGTTAAACAATAAATTTCTTCTTTCGGAAAAGTCCTGGTTATCTCATAGATGTCCTCAGTTAAACAAATACCTCTTTTCCAGATTTCAAGTTCTCTATAATCTTTTACCGGCATAAAAAACTTGTTCCTACAGCCAGCGACTAGCGACTAGTAACCAGCGACTAATTAGCGGCGGTCGGACTCGAACCGACGACCCTGGGCTTATGAATCCCATGCTCTAACCAGCTGAGCTACGCCGCCCAAAATTTTCTAACCTGTGTAATGATAACACCTTCCTAAACATTCTGTCAAACTCTTTTCAGCCACCCCTCTGAAAAGTGCGTCACTTTTGCGTCAGTCACTTTTTTAGGTTTACATAAATAAGGCATCATTTCTGCAAGCTTATCTTTATTATTCGGCTAAAAACGACGACTTGTTATTCACAAGAGAGACCTTTAGGATTTTATCCGGAAGGTCCTACAGAAAACACATTTATCCCTAAATGGGTATGGGACCAGCAATCCGCCGTTCAGGAAGCGTTCATACCATCGGATATATAAAATGTTCACCAAAATGTTATTTTTTATAACCTCCTATTTTACAATTACTTACAAAATGCCCACATTGTAAAAATTAGCAGATATCCTGTTAAATGGTTGTAGTTCGGTTGTAGGTGCACTCAGAAAGCTATTGTGGACAAACTTGATAATCCCGTCAGGCCAAAGCCAACGCTTCTAAAGTCATCGCAAAAACAAGACGAGCAAGAATAAGCTATTTGCCAAAAGGCTTGACGAATGAGTTAAAAAGCATGTTGAACCAAAAAGGATTGATGAATAAGCGTGGGGATAGGGTAAGAATACCAGAGTCATACCTGAAGAAATCGTTTGTTAGATTAAGCCGACTAGTTCACACAAATTTTTTTCAGGTTTAGTGCACCTTCTTACTAAACTTTTGTCTCAAGGATGGTTTTTCCCTTCGCTATCTCTATCCAATCCGGCTTTGAAACAAATTCTTCAAGTCTGTGCAATTCACTTGTAATATCCTTTAAAAGCTCTTCAGCTTTTGACAAATCTTTTTTTAAGGCCATAGTTTGAAGTTGTCCGGCCAACTCCGATAATCTGGCCACCCCCAGATTTCTCCCTGCTCCTTTTATTGCATGGGCATGTGCTTGCACATCTCCGGCATTAGAAGCCTTTACAGCAGAAATAAGCTCTTTAAGGTGCTCTTTATTGTTCTTCATATAGGTTGGCATAATTTCTTTCATTGTTTGCTCATCAAGGCCATGAGCATCTGCCTGTGCCCAATCAATTATTTTTTCATTATCAGGAATATCCAGTTGGCTGGGACGACTGTTGTTGACTTTGTTGTTGTCAGGCTTGGCAGCGGAAACACCATCTTTGGGCAAAACAGCATTTTCAAGGTATTTGCTGAGCGTCTTTATCAGTTTCGAAAGTACAACAGGTTTGGACAGGTATTCATCACAACCAGCTTCGAAACACTTTTTGTCATCGCCTTCCATAGCTCCTGCCGTTAAGGCCACTATTGGTGTTTTAATCCCTTTGTGTCGAAGCGTTCTTGTGGCTTCGTACCCATTTACCTGCGGCATTTGTATGTCCATGAAAATAAGGTCAAATTTCTGACCAAGGGCCTTATTAACCGCTTTGGCCCCGTTCTCTGCGATTGTTACATTTAAACCCACCCTGTTCAGCAAAGATTTCATAAGCATTTGATTTGTCTCGATGTCCTCAGCTACAAGAATACTTCCGGAAAAATTGCCTTGTTTAGCTTTGCTTATATCATCGATTATTTCCTGCCGGTCCAGAAGGGGCTGTTTTGCCGGGTCAACACCGGCTGGTATTACAAGCGAAAATACCGAATCCTTTCCTTTTTTACTGGTGAAGGTAAGTTCTCCGCCAAGAAACCCTGCGAATCTTTTGGAAATTGCCAGCCCAAGTCCCATTCCGCCATATTTGCGTGAAGTCCCCGTATCTTCCTGAATAAAGGATTCGAATATCTTTTGCTGAAACTCAGGCATCATTCCGATTCCCGTATCTTCGACTTCAAAGCGAATACGCGGCTCGCCGTCTTTATCTTCGAGGGAAATATTCACATAAACGTGCCCCTGCTTAGTAAACTTTATGGCATTATTCACGAGGTTGATTAAACACTGCTGCAAACGAGTAGCATCGGTAACAATATTAGCCGGCAGGTCGCCTTTTTGGCGAATCTCGAATGTCAGCCCTTTTTCCACTGCAACAGGATGCATCATAGATTCTACCTTGGCTATAAGCTGCCCAAGCGAACATTGCTTCATCTCAATATTAATTTTGCCGGCTTCAATACTGGAGAGATTCAAAATATCATTAATCAAACACAAAAGATATTTGCCGCTGTTGTAAATCGTTTTGAGGCGTCCTTTTTGTTCTTCGGCAAGTTCCTCCTGCAGCAAAATTTCGCTGAATCCAATAATCGCATTCAAAGGTGTACGGATTTCGTGGCTCATATTAGCAAGAAACTGGCTCTTGGCTTCACTGGCAACTTCGGCCTGCTTTTTGGCCTGCCTTAGCGTCTCTTCAGAGTTCTTGCGCTCGGTGATATCCATCCCCTGGGCAATCGTAGCAATTAATGTCGTGCCGTTTTCAGCATAAATATTCGCAGAATTCCACAATGCCGCTCTGACACTTCCATCTTTGTGAAGTATTGTTATCTCTACGGACTCCCAGTAATCACCTCCCAAAGTACGCTTAATTTCAAGTAATGACTGCTCACGATTCTCTTCGGGAAATAATATGCTAAGTTTTTTGCCTAACACTTCCTCGGCGCTTCTGCCGGTAAGGTGCTCAAAGGCATGGTTAAATTTGGTTATTTTCAAATCAGGAGTCCAAACAATTATCGGGGCACTGGCATAATTAACCAGATTTTCCAGATAATTTTTTGTCTCTCGCAAATCTTGCTCTTCCTGCTTGCGGTCGGTGATGTCCCAGAAAATACCTAATATTCCTATGGTGTTTCCTTGCTCATCTTTGATAGGTGTCTTGACTGTTTGGACAATAAATTCCTTTCCGTTCTGAGTATATTTCTCCTCGATATCTTCTGCTTTTCCGGATTCCATAATCCTTTTGTCGTCAGCTCTATATTTTTCAGCTAACTCCTTAGGATAAAAGTCATAATCAGTCTTTCCTGCAATTTCCTTGGATTTAACCTTTAAATCCTGGGCATAATTTTTATTGCAGGTGAGATAAACGGAGTGTTCATCCTTGAAAAATATTTTTTGCGGGATATTTTCAACTAGTGTTTTATACTTCTTCTCGCTTTCCCGCAGCGCCTCTTCTGCCTTCTTGCGGTTGGTGATATCCCTATCTATACCCCGATACCCTTGAAATTGTTCGTTGTCATCAAAAACAGGAACCCCGCTTGTTTCCAGAACTACCAGGTGTCCATCCTTATGGCGATTTATATTCTCCAGCCCGTAAAATGGTTCTTTTTCAACCTTCTTCTCCGCAAAAATTCTGTGTATTCTTGCCGCTTCTTCTTCGGGCATTAAATCAAATGGTGTTTTACCCAATACCTCGCTAACTTGGTAACCTAATAAATCCATAACTTTGGGGCTGACGTAGGTATACACTTCTTCTCTGTCAACCTCCCATATCCAGTCAGGCGTAGCCTCAACAAGAGACTGGTATTTTTCCTCGCTCCCCATCAGCAACTTCGATGCCTCGCACTTTTGCCGGTTAAAGCTGGCGAGCTGCTGCTTCGAGACAAGGTCCACACCCGCACTTGCGCCTGCGAGCAGGATGCCGACAAGAATGATAGTTACCCATAGTTTTCCTTTTAGTGGGGTATATACTTCTGAAGTATCCATACGGGCAACCAGGAACCACGGCGAATCAGGAACTGCGCACACAAAAGCAATTACCGGTATTCCGCGGTAATCAGTTCCTTCCACGATTCCTTCCTGCCCTAGAACAGCCTTCACAGCGGGCATTTCTTTATTCTTATTCAGCGGAACACGCAAATTAAGGGCAGTGTTCTTCTTAAATCTGAGTTCGTTCAGAAACAATACTTCATTGCCTTGCCTGCGGACAAGCAGGGTCTCGGCTGTCTTGCTAGGTGTCGGCCATTGATTGATAAAAGGATAGAGATATTTCTCCGGGTTAATGCACAGGACAATAGCACCTATCGCCTGATTTCCTTTTTGCCCTGCAATAACCGGAACCATAGTACTCAGATGGATTCGGCCGTCGGCTGAAGGGAGAGAAAAATCCAGGAAGGCCACCTTTCCTGAATGCAGCGATTCAGCAATGTCCTGTAGCGAAAGAGAAATCGGTTCGTGCTTATCAGAAGCATAAATCCGCTCAATGCCCTGAGCATCAAACAAAGATACCTTGTCATACTCATTGGTCGCCTGGACCTGGCTCAGCCACGTTCTAATCTGACCTTGTGTTTCCGTGTCATCAGGCGTTTCGAAATAACGCTGAACCAAAGCGGAAAATGCAGTGTTTTTGTAAAAGATGCCGGCATCTCCCAAACGTTCTTTTCTCCAACGTATCAGTTCGTCCACTTTCAATTTCGCGACGGCGGAAAGCTTACGCTCTACTACAACACGGTGATTTTCTTTGTAATACTGATAATAGAGGTATCCGGCGAAGACGATACCCGCAGCCAGAATGATAAATATCAGGATGAGTATATATGGAAAACGCTGTCTTTTTTTAGCCATAAGCGTATCCTTTTCATCCTCAACAATTAGTGTTTTTTTGTTATTCGCTTTTGTACTAACATATTTTGTGTAAGCTTAATTATTAGCAAGAGTGGTTTCCACAAACTCGTCCGTTTCAACAGGTAAATCCTCCGCCTTGGTTTCTGTGGTCAATGGCAGAGAGATAGTAAAGGTTGTGCCTTTGTCTACTTTACTTTCAACATCAATTTTGCCGCCGTGCATCTCGACTAATTTTTTTGCTATCGCAAGCCCCAAACCTGTTCCCTTCTCTCCCGGGCCTGATTTTCTGCCGAATTGGGTGAACTTGTCAAATAACTTAGGTATATCTTCTTTTGCGATTCCTATGCCTGAGTCCTGAACACAAATCTGAACTTCTTGATTCTGCGTACTGCAGGTTACTTTGACCCGGCCTCCTTCCGGCGTAAATTTGATGCTGTTGGAAATAAAATTTATCAGAACTTCTTTGGTTTTGTCCGAATCAAGACAGATATCAATGCCTTGTTCAGGCACTTCACAATCGAGAGAGATGGTTTTCTTCTCGGCAAGAGGTTTGTATTCAGAAACAGTATCTTTAATGAGGTCGCAAATGTTTACAACGGTTTTTTGTAAATTTGTCTTGCCTGATTCTATTCTTGATATATTGAGCAAAGCGTCAACAATTCTGCCGAGTCTTTTTACGTTTTCCATTGCCGTGTCTAAGATTTCTTTCTGCTCTTCCACTATTTTGCCTGGTATCTCATCCAGAATGAGCCTAATCGCTCCCATAATGATAGAAAGTGGTGTACGAAGCTCGTGCGAAGCGGTTGAGACAAATTCATTCTTTAATCGATTAAGTTCCTTTAGTGTTTCGTTTGCTTCTTTAAGTCTTTCCTCAGACGCTTTGCGTTCTGTGACGTCTCTAAGTAATGCCAACCAGGCCCCCTGGCCCTCCCAATGTGTTTCTATCACCCGCATCTCGGCAATTCCCGGTTCCTTATTCTGACGGATTATATCAAGTTCTATTACTTCGCCGCCCGTAACCGGAAAACCAAACATTTCACCGACAAGGTCTTTGGCTTTTCGACCAAAAAGGGTCTCTGCAGCATGATTGACAAATTGTACGATTCCATCATCGTCTACTACAACAATACCATCAGCACTTTTTTCTACTATATTGTGAAAGCTTGCCTTGCTTGCCTTGAGTTCGTTTTCAACTTTGGCTTTGTACAAGGCCATTTCAATGACGGTTTTTAATTTTCTGTCCTCGAACGGCTTGATGATATATCCAAACGGCTCGGTTATTTTGGCGCGTTTAATAATTTCGTCGTCCGAATAAGCAGTCAGATACACAATGGGAATGTTAAAACGAGAGCGTATCTGGTTGCCGATTTCGGCGTCACAAAATGAAAGAGATGATAAATTTAACGAGCTGAACCGGCATCAGGTTTTACATGGAGAGTCTACATCCTATGATTCTGAAATAAACAGTCTAAAAGCTATCTCACTAATAAACTATTTGGCTCAGGTTCTCATGAAACCGGAAGATAATGAGAACCGGGAATGAAAGCATCACCGGATTTGTCGTAGAGAATTAGACCGTTATTCGGGGATGAATTCTTCTCATGCCCACGATTTAGGCTGGTTTACCAACAATCCAAGGACGAAATTCTGACAAATCGGTGTCAAAAAAGTGTCAGTCACCACTGGTAAACCACTTTAGGTTCTACTTGTTACTTACTTGCTAACCACTTGCAAGTCTCATTTTTGACACAAAAAGCGATTATAAGCCCTTTTGGGGAAAACAGTTGCAACGTGAAAAGCGGATTATGAATCCCATGCTCTAACCATCTGAGCTACGCCGCCACGTTTTTTAAGTCCTTCTAATATAATTGTTTCCCTCTCATATTGTCAACATTTCAGGTGCTCAAAATGGGCAAAATTAGCAAGAGTTGTCAAAAAGTGTCGGTCACAACCGGTGAACCACTTTAGTGACTCGAGTGGTGGCTGTCTTTCTTAAGAAGTTCCGTTACAGAACTGTAAAAGCGAGGTAACGAAATAACAGCTCGTTAAATCACCCGATATAGCAGGCAACGTAGTGTGGTGCTATCTACCCACAACCTTACGGCCAGTTTTCTATACAGCCCGCACCTTCAGGGTCATTGCACCACATCCACTGCTCCGCAAATATGCTCAGGTCCGAGAAATTAACGATGCCGTCAGTCGGCTCAAAATCGGCTCCTCCGCAATCGTCATACAAGTCACATTCAGTATTCAGCCAGTAGTCGGCTATAGTTGCGAAGTCTTTATAGTTGACGTAGCAATCACCGCTGATGTCTGAAGTCAGGCCATAGCCGTCGGTCTGGACCTCTTCGCAGTTAGTGGGGACAGGCAAGGCGGTTCCAATCGTATGGATGGTGATGATTGAATAAGCCGACAGCGTCAGCGAAGGACTGTATTGTCCGAGATGTACCCAGTTCTCTGACTGGCTGCTTCGGTAGACCTCGGAGCTACTTGGTATAAATCCCTTCAGTGTAAGCATCAAGTCGGTACTGCTGGTGGATTTGTTGATTATCACAATCGTCAGTTGGTCCTTTTCGGGATTCTTAAAGGCTGAAATGCGCACATCGCCTAGGCTGCCCGAATCGGTCGAGGCCTCGACGCGGTACCAACCAGGATCAGTAAATGCCGAATAGTGCTTGAAAGCATAAAAAATTGGATTGATTTCATAGGTGCCCCAACTGGGAAAACTCACAAGGCCCTTAGGTGATTGCCAGAACAGCTCCCAATAAATATACGCCGATGCATTCTCGAAAACAAGTGAGTTATGCATCAGACATGCAAGATTCATTGCCTCAGGAAAAGTAGTAACGTCTCCCCCGCCGCCCTTCGAAAACTCAGTCTGCATTAGCGGTTTGTCACCGTAGTAGCTATCACGGAAATTAATCATCATCTGGATAAATCCGTCTGGATTTGAGTAGTCACCGCCGCCGCTGTAAAGATGGTGGGCATAACCATAAGCGTGACTGTTATCGATAAGATTATCGATATATGTGTAGAGGGGGCTATTGTAGATACCGACGCTCTCAGGAGCGAGCAGCTTCGGCATATTCGTTCCCATTTGCGAATACAGCTTCTGATAAACCTCCTCAAAGGCTTTGTTAAAGCCGGCGACAATTGAATTCTCTGTTGGGCCGAACCTGCACGAATCCCAACTTGCATCATAGTCAGGTTCATTTTGCATACCCGCATAGTCGGCAACTACGCCTTTATTACCCCAGGCAACCAGACTATCTGCCCACCATTTTGCATACTTTTTGTATACGTAATAGTAAGGGGGGCTGTTATTTGGGTCGGCAGGGTCTTTGGCAAGTGTTGCGTCACTTCCACCATATATTTGGCCATTGCTTTTGAGGGAGGCCTGCGGTGACCAAGCGGAAATTAAAATCTTTAACGATGGATTGCGTTGCTTTGCGGCTGTGACGATTTCGGCTGAATTATTTATATAGCTGCTGTCGTAACCATAAGTGTTTCGTAACCTGTAAATATCAAGACCTAATTCATTAAATACAGTATCATAAAAGCTGTTTCTTGTAGGCTGGGGAATCCCCAACACCCAATTCTCTTCCCAGCCGCCGGCAGCTCCAAAACCTTCAAGCTCCTGATAAACGGTATTAATACGAACCTCACCGGTAATCTCAGGTAATACCACGACTTTTTTACCAATCGTGATATCTTCAAAGTATACAATATCCGCATCTCCAGGGCTGCCATCACCAAAACCGACGGTAATCCTCGCAACATTGGCCAGGTTCACATCTGTGAACTCTGTAAACGCAATACTCCACCTGTTCCACCGTTTCAGCCTGACATTGTTTGTATCGCTATACATTACAGTTGCGGTCCTCGCGGGGTTGTCACAGTCCGTCAGCTTCACGTACATCTGCTCACTAAAAGGATTATTTGGTTCCACATGGAATTGCAGCACCAATGCTTCAGCCCCGATGCCAAGCCAATTCGGGTCGATTCCCAAATCAGCAACATCCAGATAAGTCTCGGAATAATATGGTGGAAGGTTATTTTTGTACCAATACCTCATTGAATTACCATCACGAACGATAGTTCTCTCTACAGAAACTTCCGCACTGGTGCCGTTAGTCCAATAGTCTCGCCATACATTCCGCAGGGCTGTGTTGTCCGCATATGAATCAAAATTCTCTAAAACAGCATACGATGCTGTCTTAAAACTACAGACATCGCCTTCAAATATTGAGTCAGGTGCATCATTGACTTCATCGACTCGCCAGTAGTAAGTTGTGTTTAAGTCAAAAAAGCAGGTAGGGTCATAAATAGTAGTTGACTGGTTTTGACTAACCAGGACGCCCAGAGGATTGTTTCTGTTCGCATCGGTTACTGCTGTTTCACTGGTACCTAAATATATATCGTGTGTAGGTGTAAATGCTCCAGCTGATATCCAGCTTAGGATCACATCTGCAGGTATGTCTTCTTGCCCATCAAATGGGACAGGACGGTGGGCATATTTTACCGGGACGAAATCGCCAAACGGAACCACTACCAGGGCGTTGACAAACGCAAAAGGTTGGCCTGCCGGATTGCATGGGTCGGCAGTACTTTCCAGGACAATTCTTCCGAATTTCTCATCTGCCGTGGCTGTTCCGATAAAGGCGTACATATCTTCGTCATCATCGTAGCCATCCCATCCAGGCCAATTATCCACACCACCATTGAAGTCGGTTGTAAGAAGATAATCCCCGTTACTGTACCAGTTCGCGATTCTATTGGGGGTACCTGCATCATCGAATGCATATATGATTACATTACAATCCCGACTTGCTCCAAGCTCCCATAGCGTGATTTTAACTCCGTCCGGATACACTCCAAAGACAAAATCACGATAAACATCCTCGTAACACCGCCGGTAATATACATCTCCGGACCACGCACCAGAAGGGTAGTCGCGCCGTTGGTCGTCAATATTGCCGCCAAATTCGATTATCACACCATTTACTTCGTTGCCGCTGTCCAGGAGGGTAAAGCTGGTAAAGCTGGGTTCGGTGTTTACGTCTCCAACTTTGTCGATGTCCAGCTTGATCCACTGGTCGGCGGCACCGAAACAGGGCGACCACGCAAGGGCTGAAATGAAAAACAAATATACGTAAAGGCGCTTAATAGACATCTTTGTTCTCCTTACTTATACATATATGGGCAAAACGCTTAGGTATTACCAGTTTTCTATACAGCCCGCACCTTCAGGGTCATTGCACCACATCCACTGCTCCGCAAATACGCTTAAGTCAAGGAGATTAACGACGCCGTCGGTCGGCTCAAAATCGGCACCCCCGCAATCGTCATACAAGTCACATTCAATATTCAGCCAGTAATCGGTTATAATTTTGAGGTCCGCGTAATTGACGTAGCAATCACCACTGAGGTCTGAGGTCAAACCATAGCCAGCGGTCTGGACTGCATTACAATCTGGGTAAACAGATGAGGTGGTGCCCGTCACATGGATGGTGGTGATTGAATACGCCGGCAGCGTTATCGAAGAACTATATGTTCCGATATACAACCAGTGCTCTGTCTCGCTGCTTCGGTAAACCTCCGAGCTGCTTGGTGTAAATCCGTTCAGCGTAAGCTGTAAGCTGTAACCATTGGCGGATTTATTCAGTATCACTATCGTCAATTCGTCATCGTCGGGACTCTTAAAGGCGATCATTCTCAGATTGCCTGCTCCCGTCCCGCCAAGCGATGTATTAATCACATACCAGCCGGGGTCGGTGAAGTACGCGTAGTGCTTTAAAAACCAATAAAGGTCTCTGACTATGTAGCCGCCGCCGGGATTGAGATTTATCGCACCGCCCGTAGTGTAGCCGCCGTCTCGAAACAAGGACCAGTGATAATACAAAGTCACGCCTTCATAAACCAGACAGTTATAAATATGCTGTGCGAGCAGCATCGCATGTGCAAATGTTGGAGTGCCTGCGGGACCATACTCCGTTTGGAACAATGGCTTATTATAGTAATCGCCATAGTTGGTGGCATAATTCTGCATTCCCCCAATCATACCGTCAGGGTTAGTGTAGCTGCCGTCGCTGTAAAGATGATGTGAGAAACCATAGATGTGGTCTATCTGCCCTCTAGCGACTAACGCATCGATAAATGCCTGGGAACCGCCGAAGCCCATTGATTCCGGGGCGAGTATCTTCGGCATAGGTGAAACATTTCCGTCGATTCTGTTGTAAACCGCCTCAAATGCCTTATCATAACCGGCATAGGTTAAATTTTCCGTCGCGGTGAATCTGCAGACTTGATCCTGTTGCCCCCAATCCGGCTCGTTTTGAATACTTATGTAATCGGGGTAAATGCCAACGCTGTTGAATCCGCCTGAGTCTGTCAAACTATTTAGCCACCAGTCCGCATACGCCTTATATACATAGTAATAAGGCGCGCTGTTATTAGGGTCATTGGCGTCTTTTTTAAGGGTTGAGTTCAAGTATCCTAAATCCGAGTGGCTTTTAAGGTAAGCCGCAGGCGACCAGGGGAGCAGTAGAAGCTTTAAATTTGGGTTGCGTGTTGACTGTCTCGCCGCTGCAACGATTAGCCCTGTAGCGGTTATTTCGTTGGAGCTGATTTGATAAGTGTTTTTTATCCTTAAAACGTCTAGTCCGAGGTCTCTGAACAAAAGGTCGTAAACTTCTTCCCGGCTCGAGTGATACGCCAAAGCTCCTGTGTCATAGCAAGCGGAACCGCCGAAACCTTCAATCTGCTGATAAACACTGTCAAAATTCACTTCACCGCTAATCTCAGGAAATTCCTCGTCTCCTGGATTAGTATCAAGCTGAATATCTTCAAAATACACTACACCTGCATCTCCCGGGCTGCCGTCGCCGAAGCCGATAGTAATCCTCGCAACATTGGCCAGATTCACATCGTTGAATTCTGACAGTGCAATGCTCCACTTGTTCCACCATGGCAGAGTGACATCGTTCATATAGTTATACATTACAGTTGCGGTATTCGCGGGAATATCACCGTCGGTCAGCTTCACATACATTTGCTCGCCAGTGGGATTGGTTGAGTCGCCATAGAAGTACAGCGCTAATGCCTGGGCGCCGATACCGAGCCAATTCGAGTTGATTCCCAAATCAGCAGTATCCAGATAGGCCTCTGAATAATATGGCGAAAGGTCATTCTTGTACCAATACTTCATTGAATTACCATCGCGAACGATAGTTGTCTCTACAGAAACTTCCGCACCGGTGCCATTGGTCCAATAGTCTCGCCATATATTCCGTAAGGCTGTGTTGTCCGCATACGAATCAAAATTCTCTAAAACAGCATATGGCGCTGTCCTAAAGCTCCAGACATCGCCTTCAAAGATTGAGTCAGGTGCGTCATTGACTTCATCGACACGCCAGTAGTAAGTTGCATTTAAGTCAAGAAAGCCGGGAACATTATAAGTCGTAGTTGAATGGTCTTGACTAACCAGTACGCCCAGCGGATTGCTTCTGTTGGCGTCGGTTACTGCGGTTTCACTGGTGCTTAAATATATATCGTGTGTAGGAGTAAATGCTCCTGCTGGTATCCAGCTAAGAACTCCATCCACAGGTACTCCTTCTTGCTCATCAAACGGGACGGGACGGCGAGCATATTTTACCGGGACGAAATCACCGGATGGAACCACAACCAGGGCATTGACAAAAGCAAAAGGTTGTCCCGCCGGATTGCATGGGTCGGCAGTACTTTCCAGGACAATTCTTCCGAATTTCTCATCTGCCGTGGCTGTTCCGATAAAGGCGTACATATCTTCGTCATCATCGTAGCCATCCCATCCAGGCCAATTATCCACACCACCATTGAAGTCGGTTGTAAGAAGATAATCCCCGTTACTGTACCAGTTCGCGATTCTATTGGGGGTACCTGCATCATCGAATGCATATATGATTACATTACAATCCCGACTTGCTCCAAGCTCCCATAGCGTGATTTTAACTCCGTCCGGATACACTCCAAAGACAAAATCACGATAAACATCCTCGTAACACCGCCGGTAATATACATCTCCGGACCACGCACCAGAAGGGTAGTCGCGCCGTTGGTCGTCAATATTGCCGCCAAATTCGATTATCACACCATTTACTTCGTTGCCGCTGTCCAGGAGGGTAAAGCTGGTAAAGTTGGGTTCGGTGTTCACGTCTCCAACTTTGTCGATGTCCAGCTTAATCCATTGATCGGTGGCACCGTAACTGGTGTGCACCAAACTTAGCACAAAAATAAGAGAGATTGAAAAACACATTCTTTTGAACATGATAGCCCTCCTCAGGTTAACAGAGTGCCAAAACATTCATTATTTTCAACAAACGCAAAAACTTCCACTATTATAGTTCAGGCTACCAAATTTATCCCGAATTATCAACTATTTTTTAGTCCTATCAGGCAAATATGACTCTGTTACCCGTTCAAATAGACGCCAAACTCAGTGTTTAGTTGTATCCTGTTACTGGTTTGTTAGGTTATAATGCGACCTTCAGTTTTGAAAAAAGCACGGAATTTGAAAGTTCGACGCCGTTAATTATGAGAACACAAAATGCAGCCGACTTGCCACCAACGCAGCACGCCGTGCAGGTAGTCGGCCCGGATAAGCTGGTCTTTAATAAATGCAAAAAGGTGTTTACACCCGGTAAGCATCAGATTCTTTGCAGAATCGAGGCCGTTGGTCTGTGCTTTTCCGACCTTAAATTGCTTAAGCAGTTTTCCTTCCACGTTCGCAAGGGCGAAATAATTTCCGGTATCGATTCTGATATACTTGGTGAAATTCCCAGCTATGTCCCCGGCAAATCGCCTGCCGTGCCTGGTCACGAAACAGTAGTAAAAATAGTAGCCGTTGGCCCCGGCGTGGAAAGTTTTAAGCCTGGTCAGCGGTACCTCGTTCAAACTGATTACCGCTGGCTTCGCACAGCCGGTTCCAATGCCGCTTTTGGATACAACTTTGAAGGCGCTCTTCAGGAATATGTGCTGATGGATGAGCGGGTTATCACCTCCCAGCAGGGCGACTCAATGTTAATACCGGTTTCAGAAGAGCTTTCTGCCTCAGCGATGGCTTTGGTAGAACCGTGGGCCTGTGTCGAAGATGCCTACACCGCCGTAGAACGGAGAAAATTCAAACCAAATGGTCGGATGCTGGTTGTCGCTGACATCAATATTACAAACGATATGTTTGCCGACCTGTTTAAACGCTATGGAAGCCCGTCGCAAATAACCTGGCTCTCAAAGTTTCCGGCACCACCGGGACTGGATGTTAAAGAAACTGTCGCAAAAATATCGCAGCTTCCCCAGGATAGCTTTAATGATGTAATCTATTTCGGCTCTGAACCGAAAACGGTCGAAGCCTTGTTTGCAAAAGTTGCTCCGCACGGCCTTCTCAATATCGTTCTTTGTGGCGGCAGGTTCGGAAGAGATATTATGACAATGGTTGGCCGCGTTCACTATAGCGGTATTAGAATAGTCGGCACTATCGGCTCAAATCCCACCGAATCTATGGAATATATTCCACAGACCGCCGAAATCCGCCCCGGTGATAAAATAAATGTTATCGGTGCAGGAGGCCCTCTGGGAACGATGCACGTCATACGAAATATCTGTCAGGCAGTCGAAGGCGTCAGTGTTTTTGCCGCCGAACTGGATGAAAACAGATTGGCCACCCTCTCAGAAATAGTCGAACCTCTCGCCTTGAAGAACAATATCAGATATAGACCTTACAATCCGTCAAAGGCCGAGGTTACGGATGCTTTTGATTATATAGTATTAATGGTGCCCATCCCACAACTGCTGGCTGATTCAGTTAAAAACGCCGCCGAACACAGCATTATAAACATATTCGCAGGTCTGCCTGTGATGGTTACAGCAAATCTAAGCCTTGACACTTATATAGAAAAGCACCTCTATTTTACTGGAACCAGCGGTTCTAACCTTGAGGATATGAAACAAGTCTTGGCCAAAGCCGAATCCGGCAAACTCGACACCAATATTTCCGTTGGCGCTGTCTGCGGACTCGATGGTGCGATTGACGGAATCAGGGCGGTTGAAAACAGGTCAATAGCTGGTAAAATTATCGTATATCCGGCCTGCAAAGGCTTGGGGCTTACACCGTTGGCGAAGCTGAAGGAAAAAATGCCGCACGTTGCCGAGCATCTGAATAACGGACTGTGGACAAAGCAGGCGGAAAAGAAATTACTGGAGAGTTTTGCGCTTTGACTTCGATAGATAAGGCTTTGTCGGATTTGATAAAGATATCAAATGTCACTGGCAAAGATACTGCGCTCGTACAGGGCGGAGGCGGCAACACATCGGTAAAAACAGCGGATAACAAATATATGTACATCAAGGCCAGCGGCACTGGTTTGAAGAATATGAACAGTTCCGCCGGCTGGTGCAAGCTGCGATTGGCTGCGGTCCTGGCTATTATGAAAGATAAATCAATAGCCAGGCTCAGTGTCTGCGCAAGAGAAGACAAAGTAGCCGAGCGTTTGCTCCTTGCGTGCGATGAAAAGGCCAGCGCCAATGCTCGGCCGTCAATAGAAACCCATCTGCACGCTATGCTCGGTAAGTGCGTTATTCATTTGCACCCCGTTGCGGTGTTGTCTTTCACCTGCGCCAAAAACGGTAAGGCAGAACTTCAAAAGGTTTTCAAACAAACTTCGAATCCTGCTCTCTGGGTCGATTATGCGAATCCCGGCTTTGCACTTGCAAAGAAAATTGCAAAACTGGCCGCTGATTACCAAAATCAGTTCGGCAGAAAGCCCGCTGTCCTTTTCCTGCAGAAACACGGCCTCATCATTTCAGCCGACAGCCCCAACGACGCCCTGCTGCTGCTGCGCAGCGTCATAAATCGCTGCACCGGCAAATTAAAATGGCCCCGAAAAAGTAAGAGTGCCGGCAAAACCAAACAACCAAATCAGCGGATTATTGCTGAAACGAAGCTGTTAATTCACAAGGCTATTTTTAACGCCACCGGTAAATCCCCTTTTATCAATTATTTCTACGACGATATCATCGCAGCGTTCCAGCGTCAAAAAAATGCACAGAAGCTGCTTACACCATCGGCTTTGACCCCTGATGAATTGCTATACGCCAACGGCCCTGCTATGTGGATAGAAGATTGTAACTTAAATAAAATTACAGGCAGATTGAGCCGGCAAATCAAAAAGGGTAACAACCCCCCTGCCGCTTTTCTGGTCAAAGGTGTCGGACTCTTTATCGCCGCAGCGGAGAAAGACGCTGCAACCGTCAGGGACATTGTAAGAAGCTCGTTAATAATTCGCTCAAACGCCTTGCGACTCGGCGGTATTGTTGCCTTAACGAAAGTCGAGCAGGACTTTATTAAACACTGGGAGACTGATGCTTTTCGAAAAAGACTGGCGGGCAGCACCTCCGCTGTTGTATAACTAATAGCAAATATGAGGTTCGATAAATGGCTAAAGAGATAAGATTGCCCCAGCTCGGCCAGACAATGCAAGAGGCGACGATTATTAACTGCCTTGTCAAAATCGGTGACGAGGTCAAAAAAGGCGACTTCATATTCGAGATAGAAACCGATAAGGCCAGTCTCGATATGGAATCGCCGGGCGAGGGCTTCGTAAAACATATCCTTGTCGAAGCCGACCAAACCATCGCCGTCGGGTCGCCTCTGCTGGTCCTCGGTGATAAAAGTGAACAGGTCCCGGAAAGCTACCTCGATTCGCTCAAGACCATCGAGCCGGCCGTTAAAGTCGAACCTGCTGAGCCGAAACCGGCTCCGGCGGAAATAGGCCCGGCTAAGGTTGGGGCCGGAAAAACTATACCACTTACAAAAAAGCAAAAGCTGACCGCTGAGAGGATGCTCAAATCGAAAAGAGAAATCCCCTGCTTCTATCTTACCGTAAGGGCCGATGTTACCGGCCTTGTCGAATTGCGAACCAAATTGAATAGAACCTGCGATACCAAAATCGCATATAATGATTTCTTCATAAAGGCGGTGGCGACCGGCCTGCAGAAATTTCCTGTTATGACAGGCCAATTGGCTGACAAGGATATAAGACTGGCTGATAGTATTAATATCGGGTTGGCCGTCGCGGCCCCGGATGGACTTGTTGTCCCCGTCGTAAAAGAGGCAGACAAAAAAACCGTGCAGCAAACAGCCGCTGAAACAACAGCGCTTATCGAAAAGGCCCAGAACGGAAAACTGCAGCTCAGCGACTTCGAAGGGGCCTGCATTACTATAAGCAACCTCGGTGATTTCGGAATAACCTCTTTTATCCCCATCGTAATCCCCGGCCAATGCAGTATTCTCGGCATCGGCAGAATAACCGATACCTGCGTGACGGACAACGGCGGTGTTGTAATTCGCAAACTGATGAATATGACGTTGTCTGTGGACCATAAAGTCGCAAACGGCGCTTACGCCTCTGAGTTCCTCGACTTCACAAGAAAACTGCTCGAAGATACCTCCAACTTCGCCTCTTGAACCCGCCGAAGGCGGATAAAATTGGGTTCGATTGGGTTCGTTTTGGGTTCGTTTTTGATAGTTCATTGTTCATAGTTTTTTGTTCTTAGTTGTTGTGTAAGCTACGCTTACGCTCATTTTTAGTCTTTCGAAAATTGGGTTCGTTTTGCATAATTTTGTTTGTTCATAGTTCACTGTTCGTAGTTGATAGAGAATCTCCTATGGGGTTTACGTCTGCCTTACAAACGGCGAGTTAAACTCCACTACAAGATTATTTGCTCCAAGTCATTCTTGACCCGGGCCTGCCGGCCCCAAGACCTTACCCTGCTGGGCGATTAGGGGTAAAAGTACACCCCTTCATAATAGGAGGGACCCGCGCGTTTGATTCGAAAAATCGGGACTTTTTCGGGGGCGAA
>CAZCIR010000011.1:0-72635 GCA_964499145.1 uncultured Pirellulales bacterium
AAGTGTTACCCATGTTGTCGGTATAAACTGTTACCTATGTATTAGTTGACACAGATACGGCCTCTCAAATGTATGACCGCGGCGATGGAGTCTGGACTGATGCCAATGATTTTCTGCGGGACTGGATAGGAACCGACGCCCGAGTAGCGGGAGATCCGATGACGCTGACCATCGAGGGACTTCCGATGGGAGTTTATGCCTGGAGGTCTTATCATCACGATACTCTTGACCAGACGGGATTGTTCGATGTTACAGTTAATGATGCGGCGGGTTCGGCTATGACCCCCAATATTGATATCTCCTCTACTCAATATGACGATGTTAATCACTTCGCGGATGTCACCACATTCGATACAAACATCATATCGAACGGAACGGACCCTGTTTCGCTGGTATTCCATTGTCAAAATTCATCGGGGCCTGTTTCGGTAGTGTTCTTTTTGATGAATGGATTCGAGCTTGAAGAAGTCGATGTTGACCCGAATAAAGCTTTAGGTCCATCGCCTGCAAACGGAGCGAATGATGTTCCTATTTCCGCAGGTCTGACGTGGGTTGCACCTTTCGAATATACGCCGAGCAGTTATGACGTGTATTTCGGGACTGATTCGAACGTACACAATAATCCGAAATATACGGTTTACACGAATAGTTACGATCCTCCGGGTGACCTTTTATTCGGAACAACATATCATTGGGCGGTCGATTCCAACGACTTAGGTACAATATACCCGGGCGACGACTGGAGTTTCACGACTATGGTTCCAGTCGAGGTCGGCGACTATGTATCGGGCAATATGATTCTGATAAACGATAACGCCGGATGGTGCTGGTATCAGGACGAGAAGATTATTTACGACCCTGTTGACGGCAGTATTATTACGAGTACGTCGGCACAAGGTTACGGGCTTGACGACGGCTCAGGAAGAGGCAACGATGTGGATGCCACTACGTTCAATATAGCTACAGGCAAGCGAACACGAGTGCTTGCTTGCGACAGGGGCGGCGACGACCATAATATGGGGGCGTTATGGATACGGCCTGACGGCAGGTATCTGCATATATATACAGGCCATAATGCCGATGTTAACAGCTACTACCGCACCACCATATATCCTAGCGAAGGCAGCAGCTGGAGCAATGAGTTTTACTATAACTGGGTGGACATCAGCGGCCTTCCAGAGGACACCCGCTTTACTTACAGCAACGTTCTGTATCTTTCGGCAGCGGGCAGCGGTAACGGACGATTGTATAATATCACACGGGGATTCGGGCGAAATCCTCAAATCTCATATTCGGACGACTGGGGCGTTACGTGGCAATACGGCGGCAGACTTTCCGTGCCCTCAGGGAGCAGCAGCTATTCCAACGGTTATTATAAGTTTAACTGCAACGGGGTCGACAGGATTGATTTTATCACCACTGAGCACCATCCCCGGAACTACAATAACAGTATCTATCACGGCTATATTGAGGGCGAGAAGAGCTACAACTCTTACGGAGAAGTAGTAGACGATAACATTTTCGACCAGAACGCACCATACCCGGGAGATTTCACATCGGTGTTTGTCACTTCACCGGTGGATGTTAATACATATCACACGGCGTGGACTATTGAGCTTGAGCATGATTCACAAGGTATGCCTGTTTGTCTATTTACCACCCGCTACGGCACAGAAGTATTCGGCGGCGACGCCGGGGCAGCAGACCACCGCATCTTCTACGGACGCTTCGACGGCTCGGTGTGGAGCAATACTGAGCTGTCGAAAATGGGACCGGGGCTCCATGACCCTGAAGAGGATTATACAGGACTCGGTACAATACATCCGGACGACGCCAATTTGATTTATATTTCAGCACCGTTTGACCCGCGTGACGATTCGGAACTCGAGCACCACGAGATTTTCAAGGGGGTAACGAGCGACAACGGGGCAAGCTGGGTGTGGACACAAATCACGACCGATTCGACGGTCGATAATCTGCGTCCGGCTATTCCGAAGTGGGATGCCAATAATACGGCGGTTTTCTGGTTGAGGGGTTATTATCCATACTCGGTGTCCGGCGGAGCGCCACAGTCAAACTTTGACCAGGTATTAGTGGGAATGGTCGAATGTGAAAACGAAGTAGTAAGCAGGGTCAGTTATATTGATGCCAGCGTGAATAATACTACGGATGCAAATGGTTCGCCGTTTTCGCCGACAGTGCCAAGCGACAGCGCCGGTGCTCCAGATAACCAGTGGCATGAATACACGGGATATGGTAACGGAGGCAGCTGTTTCACTGCCGGTGACGGCGGAACCGAAAACGCCCCTACGATAAAAACTACCATAAACGGTCTGGCGAACGGGATATACGATGTGTTTGCATACTTCTGGAGCGACCCTGCCGAGGACTGGGGCTTAAGAGGCGGATTTACACCGTCCGATATGCTGAACTTTAATAAACAGTCCTCTCAACACGCGAAGGTATCTCAGTTCACTGGCACCGTCGAAGTTACCAGTTACGAAGCTATACTTTACCGCGTTTATATCGGCCGAAGGAGAATAAGCAGAGGCGATTCGATTGATGTTTATATCGACGACTATGATTATTCTTTTATTAACGGACCCACCCGCACAACGTATGACGGAGTCGGAGTGGCGAGAGTAATAATGAGGACTATTCCCGGTGACCTCAATGGTGACAGGAAAGTAAATCTGATAGATATAGCAGTGCTTGGTCAGGAATGGCTAACGATTTATGATATATATACGTTAGCCGACATCACCGAACACTGGTTGTGGGATGATATTATTCCCGGCGACCTCAATGGTGACGGGAAGGTAAATCTGATAGACATATCGGTACTTGGTCAGGGATGGCTGACAATTTATGATATATATACATTGGCTGATATTGTTGATTACTGGCTGTTGGGAACTTAAACCGAAGTAAACAGGTGCAACCCGGCGAAGGCTGTTAGGAGAAAGTATATAGCAGGCAGAGCCGGTAATCGGAGATTAATCGGTTTTTTCCTGTGAGTAATTAACGGCCATTATGGGGTAGGGAATGACTATGCCATTCTGTGCGTATCGCTGATGAAGGCGTTTGATAAATTCGTGCTTAACAATGTACTGGTCAACATATTCCCTGGCCCTTAGTATTACAGTGAACTGGATACTCGAATCACCGAAGGTATGATAACGAATAAACGGGTCGAATTCGGGGACACCGCCAGGGACTTCCTGCATTACTTCCTTGGCTACTTCACAAGTTATACGTTCTACGTGCTGCAGGTCGCTATTGTAATGCACTCCGATATTAATCCGCACGGCCATCTCCTTGGCCGGGAGGTAATAATTTGTGATATTTGTCTGGGTCAATTTTGCGTTGGGGATTAATATAATGTTGTTTGGCAGCATTCTGACCTGTGTTGTGCGCCAGTTGATGTCCGTAACGTAACCTTCTTCGCCGGTGTCGAGTTTTATGTAATCACCAACTCGGACGATGCGGTTAAGAACGATATGGAAGCCGGCAAACAGGTTAGAAAGGGTGTCCTGAAGCGCAAGTGCTACCGCCAGGCCGCCGACGCCTAACGTGGCGAGGACGGGCGTTATGGCGATGCCAAGAGTGTTTAAAATCACGAGGAACCCGACTCCGAAGATGATTATGCGAATTACAGCTTGCGTGAGAGAGGCGCCAGGCAAGGTCCTGCTCCACCTGGACGAATACAGATTAGTCAGGTTCGAGGAGATATTTGCCAGAACGAGGATTGCGGAGAACAAACCGAGAACAAGAAGAATCTTACCGGCGATTTGCACATAGTTTTGCGGAAGTTCGGAGAATTGTAATGCGATATATATACCCAACATCAGGAACCATATTATGAACGGCCCCTTTATTGCAGATATAACAGAGTCGTCTAAACCGGATTTCGTATTTTGAGCCAGGCGGGATAAATGCTTGAAGAGAAATTTTCTCAGGATGAACCCGAGAACCAAAACAATCAGAAGGATCGCCAGGGGTAATGCTAATTGAAGAGCGGTCCGGACGAGAGTTTCGTTATTTTCGGTCATTATAGTCACCACCTTTCAGGACAACATCAGGTCGCCTAATAACAGTTTAGCGGTTGAATTGCCAAAGTCGATAGTTTTTTATTGTTTAGGCGGGAAGACGGCAGGGGGATTTTTCTTGCCTATATCTGAAATTGTGATGATAATCGGCTGTCAGCGTTGAGGAAATCTTTGTATCCGATAGATGCTCAAGGTTTTTCTGTGCGTATAAATTAGGGACAATAGTATGACGGATGATTATTCGGAAAACAATAGTTCGTCAGTTGATGACGAGCAGATGGAGGGGCAGGACGAAGGACGAGCATACGAGGAGATTTTCGCTGAGATTGAAAAACAAAGAACCCATCAAAAAAGCTGGCTGACCAATATTCTTATTCTTGGGTTTTCCCTGCTGATATTTTTTCAGCTCGGCCTTTTCAGCTTCGGGGTGGAGGGCCTTGTTATGATAGTCCTCGTTTTGCTCGTTCATGAGACGGGACATCTTCTTGGGATGCGGCTGTTCGGTTATAAGAATGTTCAAATGTTCTTCATACCTTTTTTCGGTGCCGCTGTTTCAGGGGAAAAACGAGATGTTGCAGCTTATAAAGAAGCCATCGTGAGCCTGCTCGGGCCTACGCCGGGTATAATAATCGGCTGTGTTTTAATGGTGATGTTCGCGGCGACGGGACGGGAGCATTATCTTAATATTGCCGGTATCTTTTTGTTTATTAATATATTCAATCTGCTGCCCTTTTATCCTTTAGACGGCGGGCGGTTTTTGTATACGGTTCTTTTTTCCAGAAACCGGTACCTTGAGCTATGTTTCAGGGTTTTTGCGGCTTTGGCACTGATATCAGTAGGATATGCTTTAGGTGCGTGGCTGCTTGCAATTCTGGGTTTGATAAATCTCTGGGCGGTGAGGATACCATTCAAACTTGCAAAAGCGGCGAAGGAGGTGAAAGAATCCGAGGTCTATCGCAATTTATCTGCCGGTGACGACAAAACAGATATTGATTCCAATACAATTCCGCCGGGTGTTGGGAGAGTCATTATCGATAAGGCGTATGAACAATTTCCTCCGCCGATTGGTATCAATGTCATAGCAAGTCATATAAAGCAGATATGGGAGAGGATTTGTTTCCGGGCGGGCGGGGTCTTTTCCACGGCAGGATTACTGGTAGTATATTTACTTGTTTTCATCCTTCCTCTGGCAGCTTTAGTAGGTTCTATGATAGTCTCCGCTGTGGAGCGAAAAGGTTTTGTGGAAACTAAAATGGTTGAGTATCAAAGGCCGGACGGCTCCAAGGGACTGAAAGAGCAAAGTTATTTTGGAGGAAAACTCGGAGCTGAGGCAGAGGTTGACCCTGAAAGCTACCTATATCACGGCAGGGAAGTAATATACGCTGATGCAAATGCAATATCTGGTGAGGGGACGTGGTTCGAGGGGAAATTGGACGGCGAATGGAGGTCCTATGATGACCAGGGAGAAACGGAGCGAGTAACTATTTTCGATAAAGGTAATTTTGTATCGCAGAAGGAAAAAGTTAACGGCGAATGGGTCGAGAAAAAATGGGAGGATTTATCATTCCTGCGCAAATGGAAGATAAAAAGATATCAAGGAAAGCAGTCCGGGCCGGACAAAAAGGGAGAATTTGAGCTTTCTTATTAAACCTTTCTATTATGCGAACTGCCGGGGTGGATTATGAGTATAAATAAAAAGAGTTCATTGCTCATAGTTCATTGTTCGTAGAAATATATATCCATCAGAGTAGTTGGCAATGGAGACAGAAAAAGGATTAAGTAAGGGATTTTGGTTCTTGTCGGCGGCAGCGGTTTGTGTTGCAGCAGGGGTATTATTGTTACAGGCCGGCAAGCAAATATACAGTAACAACAAGAATGGTACCGTTAAAGCAATAGCGGCAGGGGTTTCCGGCGGTGAGGCAAGTCTATACAAGGAACGGAATATGGACAGGAAATTAACTGATGAGGAGGAGCAGGTAATCGTTAATAAGGGGATAGAGCGGCCTTTCAGCGGTGAATATTACGACCATTTTCAAAAGGGGGTTTATACGTGCAAGCGATGCGGGGCTGAACTGTTTAAGTCGGATTCGAAATTCAGGTCGGAGTGCGGATGGCCGAGCTTCGATGACCAGATAGGCGGAGCGGTGAAGCAGCAGAAGGACGCAGATGGTGTTCGGACGGAGATTATCTGTGCGAAATGCGGTGGGCATTTAGGGCATATATTTTCCGGTGAGGAGCTTACGCCGAAAAACGTTCGCTATTGTGTGAATTCTATTTCGATGAATTTTGTGCCGGAAGCGGAGCAACGGATAGAAAAGGCGATATTCGCAGCGGGGTGTTTCTGGGGCGTAGAGCATTATTTGAAACAAGCGGACGGTGTGATATCAACGGTGGTTGGGTATACGGGCGGCAATGTTGACAATCCGACATACAAGCAGGTTTGCACCAAAAAGACGGGGCACGCTGAAGCGGTCGAGGTCGAGTATGACAGCTCAAAGACAAGTTATGAGGAATTGGCGAAGCTGTTTTTCGAGACGCACGATTTCACGCAGCTCAATCGTCAGGGGCCGGATGTGGGGATGCAGTATCGGTCTGTGATTTTCTATTTGAACGAGCAGCAGCAAGAGGTCGCTACGCGGCTGGTGGGGGAGCTTGAGAAGAAGGATTACGATGTCAAGACACAAATAATTCCGGCGAAGGCATTCTGGCCGGCGGAAGAATATCACCAGGATTATTACGAGAAGACGGGTAAAGCACCCTACTGCCACATATACAAAAAAATATTCTAAGGTATTCTTCATGCACAGCTTGTTCGGAGTGTTGCTGTGGTGGTGATGGGTGGTTTACCAGCGGAAATAGCAGGAATAGTGACGATAGAACAGGCCGATTGAACGCATAGCAATTATCACAATTACCTGGACGGCGAGGTTTAGAGCTAAATCAGCAGCGGTTATTGCCAAATCGAGGTTTTTGAACTGTCTTGTTCTGTTTTGCAAGAGAACAGCGGCGACGAGTAAGGCCACGACCACGAGATATGATAAAGGCGCTTTTAGAAAAGCAGTTATGAAGTAATCAGGTCTGAAGAGGGTAAGGTCTTTTCCTACGGCAGTAGTCAATATCGCTATCGGGAAGAAAAACAAGCCCAAGATGAACAGCACCTGCAAAAGCAAATGAAGGGCTGTTTCCGCCTGCCACATATTTTCGTAGGTTATGCCTTTATTTTTGAGCAGGGCCAGTGCGATAAAGAACGGCAACTGGACGACAAACATAGTAAATAAGAAAACAAAAAAAGGCTTAATAACATACCACAGGAAACTTGTGCTTGTTCCGAGGTAAATTTCAGGGAATTTATCTATCTCAAATGCAGTTTCATAAATAATGTTGAGGTAAAAGCCGAGCAGCCAGCCCCAGACAAGGACGAATGAAATGTAGTTCATGCAGCAGGCTGTTGCGAGGAAGAATTTGAAACAGACTACGGCAATGACGAACACTAATGAAGTTGCGTTTTCGGGGTCGAAAAATAATTTCCAACTGTCAATAAAAACGGCGTGATAGAAACCGGGGACGGGGTCGCTTTTATATTTTGGTTCGGCTTTGATTTTTTTCGGTATTTCATCATTTTTTTGAGGGATTATAAAAATTTGTCCGCAGGTCAGGCACCTGGCCCGTTTTCCAGCGTGTTTACTGTCGAAGGCAATTATGGCGTCACAGTTTGGACAGTAGAACTTGACAGTCATACTTTAAGCCGTTAAAGGCGCTTCATCATATCGGCGAAGCTGGTGATATTATTGACCCACTTTTGAGCTTCGAGGAGGTCGACTTTATCTTCTTTTACGAGCATTGCGAGGTGCTTTTCCATAGTTATCATTTTTTCATCGGATCCGCTTTTGGTTTTTGTCTGCATTTGTGAATAGAGCTGCTCGATTTTGCCGGTCCTTATGAGGTTTGCGCAGGCGTAGTTTTTGTTGTTGAGAATTTCCATTGCGATGAGGCGGCCATGACCATCCTTTTTTGGTATTAGCTTTTGGCAGATGATGTAAGCAAGGCCGAGTGAGAGCTGGTTTTGCACCTCGTTTTGTCTGTCGGCGGAGAAATAATCGAGTATTCGCGTTATGGTCCCGGTGGCGTCTCTTGTGTGGAGGGTTGAGAAGACGAGGTGGCCTGTCTCGGCGGCCATAAGCGTCATAGCAATGGTTTCAGTGTCCCGCATCTCGCCGACGAATATTATATCGGGGTCTTCGCGGAGCATTGCCCTTAAGCCATCAACAAAGGAACTGACGTCTCTTCCGATTTCCCGCTGGGAGATTATGGAATGCTGTTGCCGGTAAATATACTCAATCGGGTCTTCAACGGTAATGATTCTGGAGGCGTGTTTTACACTGATTCGGTCGATTAGCGAGGCGATGGTCGTAGATTTTCCGGCGCCGGTAATGCCGGTTATGAGGACAAGTCCCTGCTTTCGATTGATGATGTCCTCCCAGATATTGTTTGGAAAGCCGATTGTTTCAATTTTTGGGATGTTCAGAGACAGTGCCCGGATAGCGGCGCAGATGCCATCGTTTTCCTTAAAGATGTTTATTCGGAACTGGAGTGAGCCATATCTGTAAGAGCAATCCACGCTGTATTGGCCGTGGAGTTTGCTTAAGTTTTCATCACTTAAAAGGGGGTAGATAAGCTGCTTTGCAATCTCTTCGGTTACGGAGAGACCTTTTAATTTTACGAGGTCACCATCTATTCGATAGACAGGAGGGACACCGATTTTGATATGCAAATCTGAGACCCTCATAGCACCTTTTTCTTCGAAATAGGCCAGCATATCGAGGATGCTCCATTTGCCGAGGTTTTCGGTTGAATAGACCTTAGCCGAAGCGGGATATTGTTCAGACATATTTTACCTCTGCATAAAGCGGACGAATAAATTGGCTGTTTATTTAACTATTCTACCGCAAAGAGGGGTAAGTGGCAAATTATTATGTTTTTTTACGGCATAAGCTATTTTGATAACTGGGTAGTCAAATTTCCATAAACGGCTGATAAATTACAAAATACCATAGACTAAATTTGGTTTTTGTTGGCTTTGTGAGGGCAGATAGTTATAATTTTAAGCTACGTATTACGTATTTGGCTGCCGCTTTGCGGGGCCGCTTTTAGTAAGAAAGCAATAGCGTATAGGATGCGAGATGCAAATCCGCCTCCGGCGGACAAGCGTTAGAATGCGAAAGAAAAAGATATTTATTCTGGTTGCGATGGTTTTGGTTATTGGGGTGGTTTCGTTTGCTGTTGAAAGCGAGGTTTCACGGCAAAAAGCACAGGCCTTCGCGGGTCAGGATTTATATCTTTCAGGGCGGGGTGTGGTAACCTACCGCAGTGATACCGGCGAGCATACACTCGTTTTCCAGGACGGATTTTCGATGTCGATAGGGGCTAATCAATTTTCCGGCGACAGAGCTGTTGTATGGGTGGAAGGATTAACAAAGGAATTTTTTGGTGAGAGTGATATTGATTATAAGGTAAAGGTGTATCTTGAAGGTGGTGTGTCGGTTAAAAAAGGAAAAAGCGCCAAGACAACTGATTTGAGCCAGACGGTAATCGAGGACGGCAGGTCGATGGTTGTTCAGTTTGGTGTGAACGGAGAGGTTTTCGTAACGGCGGATAAAAGAGAGATTGCTGAGCCTTACGGCCTGGAGCTTTATAAAAAAGCCGAGGCGGCGATTATTGTGCCGGGCGAGCCAAAGTATGTTGTTCAGGCGGAAGCAAAGGTGCCTGAATTGGAAAAAGAGGAGATTCGGCTTGAAAGACCACCTAAAAAAGAAGTAGTTGCTGCTGCTTCCAAGCCAAGAAAAGAAGCGGTTGTTGTCCCGGATAAAGCTAAAAAAGAAAAAGCTGCTGCTGTCCCCAGAGCCGAGAAGAAACGTTCGGTTGGGCCTGCAAAGCCACGGCAGGGCGGTTTGCTTGAGATATTATTTGGTGGTAAGGGTAAGCCAGCTAAGCAGGCTGTGAAACCAGAACAGGGGCCGCGTTTTATTTATCCTGTTAATATAGCACCTGCAGGTGAGGTAGAACCACAGATAGAGAGAACCAAGGCGCCGGATGGGACGGATATTGATACGGTAACAGGAAGATTCTATGTGTGGCAAAAGCTGGATGAGGAGGGCGGCCTGCTGCTGGAACTGGAGGCGGATAATGCGGTTTTATTTTATTCAAGGCGGAAAGAAACAGGAGCTGAAGATGTTTTAGGCAAAGGGACTGTGAAATCAATTTATATGTCCGGGGACGTTGTGATGACTGAAGGTCAGCGGACGATTCGTGCCGATGAGATGTATTATGATTTTCAGAGCAAAAAGGCGCTGGCGGTAAATGCGGTGGTGAGGAATTTCGATGTGGAACGCGGTATTCCGATTTATGTTCGTGCGGCGAAGCTGCGCCGGATATCAGAGGATAAATTTTCTGCAGAGAGCGCGATGTTGACGAGCAGTGAATTTTATCTGCCGCAGATTTCACTTACAGCATCGAGTGTGCTTATTACAGATACTACGGCTATCGACGCCGGGAAAGACAAGGTCTCAAAGAGCAGTTATGATGTCCAGATGCATGACGTTCGTTTTAAGAAGGGCAAGAGGACATTATTCTATTGGCCATTTATGCGTGCTAACCTTGAAAGGCCAGATATTCCTATCAAAAGCATACGTACCGGTCATGACAATATTTTTGGAACGTTTGTAGAAAGCCGGTGGTATTTGTCTCGTATGTTAGGGCTAAGAGAGCTGGAAGGAACGAACAGAACTTTTCTTCTTGATTATTACAGCAAGCGCGGCATCGGCAGCGGTGTTGAAATTGATTATGAGAGGGAGACTTATTACGGCGAGCTTTTGGGTTATGTGATTAGCGACCATGGCGAAGACAGACTTGGCAGGCTGAAAAGCCGAAAGAACCTTGAACCCGAGAATGACCTTCGCGGGCGGTTTACGTGGAGGCACAGGCAATTTCTGCCATACAACTGGCAGCTTACGATGGGCGTCAGCTATTTATCAGATGAGAATTTTCTCGAGAGTTTTTATCGCAGTGAGTATCACAGAGGCGAGAAGCAGGAGACGTATGTTCATCTGAAGCGTCTTCAGGACAATTGGGCTTTGTCTATTTTAGGTAAAATGCGGATAAACAAATTTGCCGATGAACTGGAAGAGCTGCCCACGGTTGAGTTTCATCTGACGGGACAGTCACTTTTTGAAGACAAGTTCACTTTGTACAGCGATAGCGAACTCGGTCAGCTGCGCCAGAAGATAGGTAAGGACCATTCTGAGCCAGTGATTTTAGGAGCGACGCCACCCATTGCGACAAATTTGACAGACATTGGCGAAGAGCAGTTTTCATTTGTATCGCACAGGACAGAGCTTGATATGCCGATTACGGCAGAGCCTTTTAAGATTGTTCCGTATGTGGCGGGGACTTTCGGTTATGACGACCGCAGCGGTTATACAAGAACACTTGTTGACGGCAGCAATACGGGCAGTTTCGGAGAGAAAAATATCTGGATTGGAGAAGCGGGGATTCGTGTTTTTCCACGGCCATACTGGAAGGTCTATCCTGATGTGAAATCTCGACTCTGGGATTTGAATCAATTGCGTCATATCATAAGACCGTACCTGACGGGGGTCATTTACGAGGAGAGTGATGATGTTGTTGAACAGCGCGATGCGCTGAACGCAGGTATATCTCAGCGGTTACTGACCAAGCGTGGTTACGGAGACAGGCAGCAAAACGTCGAGTGGATGCGTTTGGATACTGAGGTCACGTTACTGAACCATACGGGGGACGAAGAAGAATCGGGACCTGACAGGTTTATCTGGTCGCGTCCGATTGTACCTGCGAGGGTGCTTTCGGCCCCTGAGATATTTAACGGCGATTTGATTACACATGACGGGATAAGTGCAACAGGGCTTCACAGGTTTGAGAACTGGGGGCCGAGACGCAGCTACTTCAGCGCCGACTATATCTGGCGTATAAGCGATACTACGGCGTTATTGAGCGATATAAATTATGATATTAAAAGCGGCGTGGTTCAGCAATTTAATGTTGGCTTTTCACGTCTGTGCTGGCCTAATTTGAGCTATTATATAGGTAACAGATATTTGAGGAGGGTGAATGTTCTGGACGAGGATGGTTCGAGTGCGTTTACTTTTGCAGTTACTTATGTTCTTGACCCGCGATATACGATTGTCTTTGCGCAGGAGCTTGATCTTGACTATGGGGAAAATGTGCGAAGCGATATAACACTGCTGCGGCGGTATCACAGGATGTATTTCAGCCTTACATTCAGTGCAGATGAGGCGCTGGACAATCAGGCGATTGTGTTTAGTATATGGCCTCAGGGTGTTCCGGAGATGGGGATAGGCAGGCGAAGATATGTGGGTCTGACCGCGCCGAGCGGTTATTAAAAACAGCAGATTATGGTTTTTTAGATTTTAGTTTGATAAGGAGAAGATTATGGCGTTGGTTGGTACCAAAAAGATGTTCGAGATGGCTTATAAAGGCGGCTATGCCGTTGGAGCGTTCAATGTGAACAATATGGAAATCACGCAGGGGATTGTGAGTGCTGTAGCTGAGGAAAAGGCACCGCTTATCCTTCAAGTGTCCAGAGGTGCACGGTCTTATGCAAGTATCAGCTACCTGAATGCTATTATCAACGTGGCGGTTGAAGAAAATCCCGATATTCCGATTGTTACACATCTGGACCACGGTGATACTTTTGAGACCTGCAAGCAGTTTGTCGATGACGGTTTTACCTCGATTATGATAGATGCTTCAAAGCTTCCGTTCGAAGAGAACATCCGCGTCACCAGGCAGGTAGTAGAATACGCGCATAGTCACAATGTTGTAGTCGAGGCAGAATTAGGACAGTTAGGCGGAATCGAGGATGATGTGGTTGGAGTCGATGATGTCAGTAAGCACCTGACGAACCCTGAGCAGGCGGAAGAATTTGTCGAGAAGAGCGGCTGTGATTCGCTGGCGGTGGCATGCGGAACCAGTCACGGCGCCTACAAATTCAAAAGTGAACCGAAACTGGCCTTCGATGTTATACAGCAGATAGCAGAGAAGCTGCCTGGATTTCCATTGGTTATGCACGGTTCGAGCAGTGTTCTTAAAGAGTTTAAGGACCTTATCAATAAGTATGGCGGCAAGATGCCGGATGCTATGGGTGTGCCTGAGGAGGCAATAAGCCGGGCAGCGAAGATGGCGGTGTGTAAGGTCAATATCGATACAGATTTGCGAATGGCGGTGACGGCAAAAATCAGGCAGTTTTTTGCGGAGAAGCCCGCTGAGTTTGACCCGCGTAAATACCTCGGCCCGGGCAGGGAAGCTATTAAAGAGATGGTTAAGCACAAGCTGCATATTTTGGGCTGTGCCGGCAAGGCGGCGGAGTGCAGGTGAAAAGCACGAAGCACGAAATTGTTAATTACCAGTTTCCAGTTGTTTGTTACAAAAATACAAGATTCGAGATATGAAATTTGCGAACGAAGAATAAATATTTTATTTTTATAGTTAGTTTGGCGATAGTTTTTTGCGGATTGATTTGCTGCCAGCCGCCGAAACGCACACCTCCTGTTGAAGTAGTTCAGCGGGAACAACCGACTGAGCCGGTTTCAAGCCCTAACCAAATCGAGCAGTGGCAAGAAAGCTCAAAAGCTGAAAAATCGGATCCGAATATTGTTAAAAAAGCCTGTGAGCTGATTTCCCAGGGTAAATTCGCTGCTGCGGGTGAGCTGATACGCGATGCTCTACCATCAGAGGTGACAGCTGGAATGAGAATCGAAAGCCAACCGGACCAGTTGGCTGAGATTGTGCGTGAATACGAGGATATCAGTGAGAGCCGCAGGTCGGCTCGTGAGGCGGCATATGCAGAGAGATTGGCTGAACTTGATGAACTTGAGAAACTTATGCACGGCACAACTGTCGACGCAGCCGAAACAGATACCAACGATGTGAACGATGTAAATGATATTTCAAAGGCGCTATTAATTATTGCCAAGGTAAGCGAGTTTGCAGATGAATCGCAAAAGGCCGAATTATTGTCTGAGCCGTTCACGCAACAGGTTTTTCAAAGAGCGATAGATAAAGCGAGTGAATTCGAGTCAAAAGGCGAATGGATTGACGCATACGCAATATGCTACAGTTGGCTGCAGGCCATCGATGAAGCGAATAAGGCGTATTCTGATTATGCCGAGCAGCTTATAGAAAAAGCGGAGATTTCAGCATCGTTTCAAGACAGCCCCTGTGAGAGCAGCGAGGAACGTTATGAAAGCGTGAATAAAGAGATGTTTGAGCGCGCGATTGACGCACTGAGGTTCAATTACGTCAGCAGCATTGCTGATTACCGCCAGATGGTGATTAAAGCTGTCAAGCGTTGCAAATTGCTGGCGGAAGTGGCGAGTTTGTCACCGGCTGACAGTAATTTGTTAACCGAGTCGGGACTAGACAGAGACAAGAGTCGATTTTTCGCATGGTCGAGCGGTTTGGATGCGATTCTGGATGAAACAGAGAATTCGCCGACGGGAATGGGCAGAAATAAATTTATAGATATTTTTGAAAAGGTGCTGGCACTGAATGCGACAACTATAGAGCTACCGCCCCAAATTTTGATTGCACAATTTGCAGAGGCATCACTGTCGTCTCTTGACCCTTATACAGTTTTAGTCTGGCCAAAGCAGGTTGAGGATTTTGAAAAGATAATGACCAATGAGTTCACGGGTATCGGGATAGAGATTTCAAAAGAAAAAGGGCTGTTGAAGGTGGTGAGTCTTTTACCTGATACTCCTGCATACAACTCCGGTCTCGATGCGGATGATGTAATAGAAAAGGTAGATGGAGTAGAAACAAAGGATATGAGTCTTTCGTGTGCAGTTAAGAATATTACCGGTCCGGCGGGGACAGAAGTAACATTGACGATAAAACGGTTGGGCGAGAACAAAACAATGGATATTACCATAACGCGAGCCAGGATAACCGTTCCGACAATTAGGGGCTGGCAGAGGACGGAGACGGGCAAATGGCTGTATATGATTGATGAACGCAGGGAAATCGGTTATGTCCGCATTACCGGTTTTTCCGACAAGACCGCCTCGGACCTTGAATATGTTCTCAACAGGCTCGAAGCGGAAGGTTTGAATGGTTTGATTTTGGATTTACGGTTTAACAGCGGCGGACTTTTAAGTGCAGCGGTCGAGGTGGGTGATTTGTTTCTTAGCGAAGGCCCGATTGTTATAACACGACCGCGGTCGTGGTTGTCATCGACTTACGCATGGGCACACGACAAGGGAACTCATCCAAATTATCCATTAGTTATATTGATAAACAAATATTCTGCAAGCGCTTCAGAAATTGTGGCGGGAGCACTGGCGGATCCAATCCATAACCGGGCGAGTCTGGTCGGTGAAAGGACACACGGCAAAGGTAGCGTGCAGGGAATAATTTCTTATCCCAGGGGAGGTGCGCAGTTAAAATATACGATGGCGTATTATTATCTGCCCTCTGGACAAAGGGTCAAAAGCCGGGATGAAGTTAGAAAGCAGGGAGGGGAGGATTGGGGTGTTGGGCCGAATATTGAAGTGGAATTGAGAAGCGATGAAATAAAGAAGATGTTTGATGTGCAGCGGGATAACGACGTTCTGGTGAGAGCCGGACATGATAAGGATGCAGCACCGTTGAAAAAGCATGCAGTTGATGAAATCTTATCCGCTGATCCCCAGCTGGCAGTTGGTATTTTGGTCGTTAAGAGCAAATTGATTCAGGACTTGGCCGGTGAGCCTGTTCAAGCCGCTGATTCCGGAATATAAAAGTTACGAGGTTGAGTATTTGGCGAAGCGAGAAATAAGCCAATTTGAACGGCAGAGGCAGGAGAAGTTGTCTCGCATCAAAGAATTGGGGATAGACCCTTATGGCGGTAAGTATGCAGGAGCGGAGCAGGCCGGCGATATTAAAGGGAGGTTTAAAGAGGACGACGAGAGCCAACAGGCCAAATGTGCCGGCAGGATTGTACTACTGAGGGACATCGGCAGTCTGATTTTTATGACGCTGCGCGACTGGAGCGGGACCATCCAGATAGGCCTGAGCAAGAAGCTGCTTGGTGAACAGTGGCCCGTTGTCAAGTTGTTTGAGCCTGGTGATATAATCGGTGCTGCGGGTCGATTAGGAAAGACTAAAACCGGTGAGATTACTATATGGGCCGATAGTGTAACGTTATTGAGCAAATCGCTTTTGCCGCCGCCGGAGAAATTTCACGGTTTGTCAGATATTGACCTGCGTTACCGGCAGAGATATGTAGATTTGTGGGCCAATCCTGAGGTGATGGAGCGATTCAGAAAGCGCAGCTCGATAATTGCTACAATTCGTGAGTTTCTTATGTCCCGGGATTTTTTGGAGGTTGAGACTCCGATGATGCAGCGAGAAGCCGGCGGAGCGGCGGCGAAGCCATTTATGACGCATCATAACAAGCTGGATATGGAGCTGTTCCTGCGGATTGCGCCTGAGCTGTTTCTGAAGAGATTGCTGGTCGGCGGAATGGAAAAGGTTTTTGAAATAAACCGAAATTTCCGCAACGAGGGACTAAGCAGAGTACACAACCCGGAATTTACAATGCTGGAATTGTATCAGGCCTACGCTGATTACAATGTGATGATGGATTTAACCGAGGAACTTATCTGTCTGCTGGTGGAGAAATACTGTGGTTGTGAACAGGTTCAATTCGCTGAAGAGACGGTTAATTATTCTAAACCATGGCGGCGTGCCACGTATGCCGAGCTGTTAAAGGAATGCAGCGGCTGTGATATCGACGATATCAATTCTGTGAGAGCCAAGGCGAAGAAGCTTGATTTGGATGAAGCCGGTATGGACGATGCGGTAGTTGTCAACGAGGTGTTCGAGACGACAGTCGAGGAGAAACTTGTTTCGCCGACGTTCGTAATGGATTATCCAACGGAGCTATGTCCGTTAACGAGGCGTAAGAAGGATAATCCAAAATATGCGGAGCGATTTGAGCTTTATATAGCGGGGATGGAGCTGGCTAACGCCTATACGGAGCTGAATGATCCAGTAGTGCAGGAGGAGAACTTCAAAATCCAGCTTCGTGGACAGGAAGAAACGATGGCAAAGATGGACGCTGATTTTATAACGGCGCTGAAGTATGGTATGCCGCCGGCAGGGGGGTTGGGTATCGGGATTGACAGATTAGTGATGGTTTTAACCGGCGCTACGAGTATTCGTGACGTGGTGCTGTTTCCACTTCTGAGACCTGTGCCAGAATGAAACGATTGGGTTGGATATGTTAAAATTGTTTTTGTGGGTGCGGTACCTGCGTAAGAAAAAGATTGTGTTTTTGAGTATAGCCGCAGTTGCTCTGTCGGCGGCGCTGCTGATAGTTGTTTCCAGTTTGTTCAGTGGTTTTATCAATGTATTTGAGCAAAGTGCGGTTGAAGCAATGGGGGATATAGTTCTGGAGCCGCCGGGTAAGTTTTCAAAATACGAAGAACTTATCCGGCGTTTAGAACAGAGCAGTGTGGTTGAGCAAGCGACAGCAACGCTGTCGGCTCAGGGACTATTGCATTTAGGCAAAGGCAATGTTCGCGGAGTGGAGATTTGGGGGGTCTCAAATCTCGATACTCGATTCTCGAGACTCGAACGGGTATCCGGCGATGAGCATCCGGTATCAAGGAACGAGCAATCAGCATGTGGATTTGTGGGAATCGGCGTAGTGGCAGAGCCAGATGAAGAGACGGATGAGTATGATTTTGAGACGGTCAAGAAGATGATTGGTCAGCAGGCAGTTCTTACGACGGGTGCGGCGCCGGAGGACAAACAAGAGAAAGACCCGACCTCTGACTTTAAGAGAAGGACGGTGAGAGTTGCAATTGCGGACGTTGTTTTCACGGGTGTTTATCATCTTGACAAGAAAATAGTGTATCTGTCTATAGAAGAACTTCAAAAAGTTTTGTACCCGGGAGGGAACGAAGGCGTTGCCGGCCAAATTCAAATTAAGCTCAGAGCAGGGACTGAGACCGATGCTGCGCTCGCACAAATTCGAGGAGTATGGGAGACTTTTGCCGCTGAGCACCTAAGGTGGGAGCCGTATCTTATAAGAACAACAGCAATTGTTACAACCAAACAAATGCAAAGCAGATATGTGGCGGAGTTTCGAAAGCAGATGGGAGTATTGCTATTGATTTTCGGCGTGGTAAGTTTAAGTGCGGTTCTGCTGATTTTTTGCATATTTTATATGATAGTCGAGACACGGCAGAAAGATATCGCAATAATCAAAAGCTGCGGGGCGACTAACGGTTCGGTGGCATTGATTTTTATCGGATTCGGTGTCTGTGTAGGCCTGGTCGGTTCGGCAGCAGGTATGATACTGGGTGATATTGTAACAAGGAATATAAATACCATCGAAGGGTGGATAAGGATAATCTTTGGTTTGAAGCTTTGGAAAAGCAGCGTGTATATGTTTAGTAAGATACCAAACGAGGTTAATTGGGACGGGGCTTTGATTATAGCATTGTCGGCAATTATAGCGGCGGTTGTGGGGGCACTGATACCGGCAATTATTGCGGTGAGGACCAGGCCGGTCAATGTATTAAGATATGAATAAATAATTCTGAGAATGTATAAGATTATTTTGTCAGTTCGTTACCTGCTCAAAAGACGTATCAGTTATTTAGCATTTTTGGCGGTGGCACTTTGCGTATTCATAGTGGTTGTGGTGATGACCGTGATTACAGGTTTGGTTCGCGATTTTAAGGTCAAAAACCATAAGTGGGTGGGTGATTGTGTGGTTGGAACCGAATCGCTGGTTGGTTTTCCTTATTACGAAGATTTCATAACAAAGCTCGAAGAGTCTGATATTATCGATAGTGTCTCAGCTGTGGTGAAAAGTTATGCACTGGTGAAAAATCGTGGTTTACAGGAGAGTCTCGGTGTGGAGATTATGGGTATCGACCCTGTTAAACACAGCAAGGTTACCGGTTTTGGCAAGACGCTATATCATCGCAGGGGTGATGTGTCTGAGGCATTTAAGCCGGCCTACGACCCGAATCTCGTCGGCTGTGTTGTAGGGATTGATAAATGGCTGATGCGTGACACTAATGGAAGATATTCTTATGAAGTTAGTCCTTCCGAGGCGGCCCTTTTAGTAAGCTGCTTTCCTTTAACCTCGAAAGGTGCTTTGGCAAAAGCCGGAACGGGATTGGTGAATACAAAGACTTTCTATTACAGCGACACTTCACACAGCGGATTGGCGGCGGTTGACAGCTCATTTATTTATCTGCCGTTTGAGGAGGCGCAACTGCTTTGTGGTATGGCAGGGCCCGTTAAAAGAATAAGTGCAATCCATATAAAGTTCAAACCTGATGTTAAACTTGAGAAAGGGTGTGGTAAAGTCTCCACGCTGTGGAAGAGATTTATAGAAGAAAAAGGTGAAGAACAAGCAGAATTACTGGATACGGTTACGGTGCAAAGCTGGAAGGAATATAGGCGTGCATTTATTGCAGCAATGGAGAAAGAACAGACTCTGCTGACGATTATGTTTGCTTTTGTGGGAGTTACAACTGTATTTATCGTTTTTGTTGTTTTTTATATGATTGTCAGCCATAAGAGTAAAGATGTCGGCATATTGAAAAGTATAGGTGTTTCGAGGTTGGATATTATCGAATTATTTTCGTGTTTTGCGTTTTTAATTGGTCTTTTGGGCAGTGCCGCCGGGGTGCTTGCCGGCCGGTTATTTTTGCTCAAAATTAACAAAATAGAAGATTTGCTGTTTGAGCATTTTGAGTTTCAATTGTGGGACAGGACGATGTATGCTATCAGTGATATACCCAACGCTGTTGATTCGAAGGTTTTGGTGGTGATAATAGTAACGGCAATAGCTGCGTGTTTAGCCGGTGCATTTTTGCCGAGCTGGCAAGCGGCGAAATTAGAGGTGGTAGAGACATTGCAGGTGAGCCAATTGTGAGTAAAGACGATTATATATTAAAGGCGGAAGGGCTTTATAAGTCTTATCGGATGGGTGAGGCAGGGGTCAGCGTACTCAGAGGGGTGGATTTGGCTGTAAAGAAAGGCGATTTTGTCGCGATAGTCGGAGCCTCGGGCAGCGGTAAAAGTACACTATTGCATATATTAGGCGCCTTAGACAGGCCTGATAAGGGCGTTGTAAGCTTTGAGGGGAGTGATTTAAGCCGGGTGGGGGAGCGTGAACTGAATAAATTTCGCAATAAAATGGTAGGATTTGTTTTTCAGTTTTATCATTTATTGGACGAATTAAGCGTGTTGGAAAATGTTTTCCTGCCGGCAATGGCCTCAAAGAGCGTATTCGGTTGGCTTGGCAGCCACAGATGGGTAAAGAGCCGAGCCAGAAAATTACTCAGCGAGCTTGGATTGAGTGAAAGGGCCAATCATAAGCCGTATCAACTGTCGGGAGGAGAAAGGCAAAGAGTGGCTATCGGCAGGGCATTAATGAATGAGCCGAGAATACTTTTGGCTGATGAGCCGACAGGAAATCTTGACTCTGCGACGGGAAATGGTATCCTAAATGTTTTCGAAAGATTGAATAAAGCCGGCCAGACGATTGTGATGGTAACCCACGATGAAAGAATAGCCCAGAAGGCCGGGCGGATAATCACACTGGCGGACGGCAAAATAAAATAAAAAAGCACAAGAGTATAAACTCGCAAGATAGTTGTGCAGTGTGCGTTTGTTAGAGGAAGATTTTATGGCATTGAAGATTTGGCTTGATGATAAACTTGTAGACGAGACTGATGCTAAAATAAGCATTTTTGACCACGGTCTTCTTTACGGCGACGGGGTATTCGAAGGCATTCGTGTTTACAGCAGCAGGGTATTCGAGCTGGAAGCGCATATAAGGCGTCTTTATGAGTCGGCGAAGGCAATCCGCCTTGATATTAAGATGGGCAGAGACGATCTTATCAGGGCGGTTGAAAAGACTGTCGAGGCTAACAACGTTATCGATGGGTATATTCGACTTGTTGTGACGCGCGGGACGGGCACTTTGGGACTGAACCCTTTTATTTGCGAGAATGGCAGAATATTCATCATAGCAGATAACATACAGCTTTATCCGGAAGAGCTTTATGAAAAAGGGATGAAGGTGATTAGCGCGACGACGGTTCGCAATCATCCGTTGTCAATTCCGCCGCAGGTCAAGAGCATGAATTATCTCAATAATATTTTGGCCAAGATTGAGGCGCTGGATGTAAATGTACCTGAAGCGGTTATGTATAACCACGAAGGATATGTTGCCGAGGCGACAGGTGACAACGTTTTTATTGTAAAAGACGGTGTGTTTTATACACCGCCGATCGAAGCAGGCGCGCTGGAGGGGATAACCCGTGGTATAGTTATCAGGTTGGCCGAGGAAGCTAAACTCGAAGTGGTTGAAAAAAATCTGACGAGGTTTGATTTGTACGTTTGCGATGAGTTTTTCCTTACCGGCACGGCTGCCGAGGTCATTGGTGTCGTAGAGATTGACGGCAGGATTATCGGAGACGGCAGGCCCGGGCCTTATACCCGCCTGATGAGAAAAAAGTTCTTCAAATACGCCCACGGCAAAAGTAAATAGCAGAAATCTCTGTGATATTGCGGACGAGATAAAAGGGGCGAAGCTCGCAACATATTATATGCAGTTACCAGCACATAGCGACATTTCCGGCGGTCTTGCTGCTTTTGCGCTTATCAATGATGAACTGGAACAGGTAAAAGAGCTGATAAATGAGCAGTTGTTGCACTGTCCGGATAAAGCCGGCGTCAGGCGACTGGTCGAGCACCTGAATAGCTGCAGCGGTAAGATGATTCGTCCGGGTCTGGTTTTGCTTGCCGGTGGGGCTGTCGGCGAAATCACAGGCCGGCACATACGTATTGCAGCGATTGTTGAGATGATTCACAATGCTACGCTGCTGCACGATGATGTCATAGATGAAGGTCAAAGGCGCAGGGGACAGGCTACGGTAAATAGTTTGTGGGGCAATGAGTCTGCGGTTTTATTAGGCGATTTTTTGTTAAGCAAGGTTTTCAAGATGTGTGCCGATTTGGACTCGCAGGTTGTGAAAACAATTGCTGCTGCTGCCGCACGAACCTGTGAAGGTGAATTGAGACAGATTGCACAAAGAGGGAATTGGCAGTTGAGCGAGGCTGAATACATCGAAATAATCACCGAAAAGAGCGCGGCACTTTTTAGCAGCTGTTGTTATCTGGGCGGCTCTTTAGCAGGGGCAGACGAAACTGAGGTCCGGCTATTGTCTGATTTCGGTTTGAGTTTAGGTATTGCGTTCCAAATTACCGATGATTTGCTTGACATAGTCGGTGATGAAATTAAAACGGGCAAAACGGTCGGCAGTGACGTTGATAAAAAAAAGCTGACTTTGGCTGTGATACACCTGCTGGAAAATACCGAGGAAAATCAAAAGCAGGAATTAATAAAGAAGTTAGTGACGGCGAGGGACAGCAAGAGAGCATTTGCTGAAATTTTAAAATCAAACGGCTCGCTTGATTACGCGTACGGCAGGGCAAAGGAATACGTCTCAAAGGCGAAGGGGAGGCTTTTAGAATTGAAGGATAGTGCCGCAAAAGAATCACTTATAAAGACGGCAAATTATGTTACAGAACGAGTTACGCTGTAGTGTGTGGGGACAAGCCCTGAAGATAATCCTTGACAGGTAATGCCGGAAAATGGTATAAATAGAATGAAGGGGGAGTTTGTCGTAAGGAGTCGGGTAGTAAATATATGTATCGTAAACACACCTATATCGGAGTGGCAATGCCAATCTTATAATGATGAAAAGTGCCGTAACAAAGCCAAAAACGTGGGGGCAATCTATTTTATCGGCGGCAATGGTGTTAACGGTCTGCCTGAATCTGGCCCAGCCGGCGTTCAGCGAAGCTGAGATTCTCGGCTCGTGGGGAACGGACACATCCCATACGAAGGAAGCGGGCAGCGACCGTGTATTCGTCGTGATTGCGCACGCTGAGAGCAACTGGTACCAAACTCCGAGTCTGTCCACGGTGACTTACGGCGGACAAGCAATGACGAAAATCGCGGATATAGTCCAGAGCGGCACTACATACCAAAGCAAGGCATACATCGGGGCGTTTATCCTTAACGAAACCGGCGTCGCCGCTGCAAGCAGCGACACCATCAGCGCATCGTGGAGCGGCACAAGCTCAAATTCGTTAACGAGCGTATTTCTCGGGAATGTCGAGCAGTCAACTCCTGTCACGGATTATGACACCGGCGGTTCCACCAGCGCGACGGTAACAACTTCGGCACTATCGACAAGTGACGGCGATATGGTCATCGCGGGCGCGACCTGCACTGAGGCCGGGACATATACGGCAAACAACGGCTTTACCGAAGCTGTTGAATCTCCGATTACAAGCGCCGACGGCTGCGGTGATTACAAAGCCGCAACTGGTGCTTCTGAAACACCAAGCGTAACACACTCGAGCAGCAGCAACCGGCAGGCGATTATCGGTATCGTAGTTCAGGGAATGATTTCCGACCCGAACAAGGCCTTACACCCGAGCCCGGGCAACGGGGCGAGCGGAGTTTCTGTTTCCACCACTTTGTTTTGGGATGCCCCTACGGCATATACACCGAGCAGCTATGATGTTTATTTCGGCACCGATACCACCGCGCACAATAATCCGAAACATACGATTGATACGAACAGCTACAACCCACCGAGCGACCTTGTTGAGGGAACAACGTACTACTGGGCGGTCGATTCCAACGATGACGGCACGATATATCCAGGTTTTCCGTGGAGTTTTACGACTTATGAGCCAGTCACGATAGGCGGCCTCGTAGCGGATTACATAATAAGTCAGGAGCTTACAACCTATTATGCGTCCGCTTGTTCTTACTACGGAGCGCTTGTTTATTCCGAAGTAACAGGAGATACAGGTCTAAAGGATAGCTGTATTGCCGCTTATCCATCTTCTTATTACACGGGTTCAGAAATGCCGCCGGAAGGGGACGTAGATAAAAATGTGTATGGGATACTTCCATTTGAGCTATACCGCCAGACCGGTGATGCAAACTATCTTACAGCAGCACTTTATTTGGCCGACGAGGAGTTTGCAAATCCGCGTCCTGATGGTCTGAGCGAATACACGCGGTTCTGGATAGATGATACGTATATGATAGGCTCGCTTCAGGCACAGGCTTATAAGTCTATGGGTGATATGAACTATGCGAACCGTGCGGTTACCCAGCTTTTGGGGTATATGGGAGAAGTAGAAAATCTGCAGCAGTCTAACGGTCTTTTCCACCATACACTAAGCGCTCCGATTCACTGGGGACGTGGCAACGGCTGGGCTGCAGCGGCGATGACAGAAGTTCTGCTGAGTATTCCGGAAGACCACCCACAGAGGGCACAACTGCTGACTAAATATCAGAATATGATGGCCGGCCTGGTCACATACCAGGATGCAAACGGTAAGTGGTATCAGGTGCTTGATATGGGTAGTGACCCCGATGACTGGCTGGAATCTTCCTGCACGGGTATGTTCGTCTTTGCACTGACAACCGGCGTGGATAAGGGATGGCTTTCTGAGGTTCCCTACAAACAGGCCGCTCTGGACGGCTGGGCAGCCCTGGCAAATTATGTGGACGAACAAGGTCGCGTCCACGAAATCTGCACAGGAACCGGTGCAAGCTCTGACGTGCAGTATTACTTTGACCGGCCGAGAGAAATCGGCAATCCCCACGGCCAGGCGGCGGCTATCTGGGCGGCGACCGCAATGGAGAGGCTGAACCCCCCTGATATCCCGGGTGATATTAACGGCGACGGTGACGTGGACTTCGAAGACCTGAAAATGTTAACCGACCATTGGCTGGGCGACGATCCGAATGCAGACATTTTCCCAACGGAAGGTGATGGCATAGTAAATTTCCCGGACTTTGCTGTGTTGGCAGAAAACTGGATAGAGTAGACTGAGATTCACTTTTAAGAACTATCACGCTGGCTGTTAAAAGATTTTTCATATCATTAGTTCAGGTATTTTGCGAGCAGGAATACTGTTGTTTTGGATTTACAAATTGCTGTATGCGCTGGAATCACACAAAACCGTTGGTATAATGTTGGTCAATGGCAGAAAGGCAGGGTGAAAAGACGTTGTTTAGCAGGGCTGAGCGGGCGAAAATGGCGGCTGTGGAGCCGTTAGCGGTGCGGATGCGGCCTCGGACATTGGAAGAATTCGCAGGGCAGAAGCATTTCATCGGAGAAGGGAAATTACTAAGGCGGATGTTAGAGGCAGACCGGCTGAGCAGCTTGATATTCTACGGGCCGCCCGGGACGGGTAAGACATCGCAGGCAATGGTGATAGCCAATTATACAAAAGCGAGGTTCCATTACCTGAGTGCACCTGCGGCGAGCGTGAAAGATATCAGGGACGTTATAGCACAGGCGAAGGACAGGTTGGCGACAGCGGGGGCACGGACTGTGCTTTTTATCGATGAGATTCACCGGTTCAGCAGGGCGCAGCAGGATGTTCTGCTCGATGACGTCGAGGCAGGGATATTAATCCTCATCGGGGCTACGACGGAGAATCCTTTTTTTTCGGTCAATTCGCCGTTAATTTCCCGAAGTACGGTATTTACTTTTGAGCCGCTTAGTGAGGAAGATATTGTGCGATTGCTGAAAACGGCGATTTGTGATACCGAGCGAGGACTTGGTAAATTTGATATCGAGGCAGAGGAAAAGGCTTTGAAATTTTTAGCGGTGATGAGCGACGGCGATGCGCGAAAGGCATTGACGGGGCTGGAGGTGGGAGTGTTGTCCCAGGCGAGCCGTCAGAAAGATAAAAGAATAAAATTTAATCTGGAAATTGCAAAAGAGTCGATACAACAGAAGACAATTGATTATGACGGCACAGGTGATACACACTACGATTTGGCTAGCGCATTTCAGAAGAGTATGCGGGGTAGCGACCCTGATGCCACAGTTTATTGGCTTGCGAGGATGATATCAGGTGGAGAGGACACGCGATTTATTGCTCGCCGGATTGCGGTTTGTGCCGCTGAAGATGTTGGAAACGCCGACCCGATGGCGACGGTTCTGGCGGCAGCGGCAGTTCAGATATCTGAATTTGTGGGCCTGCCTGAGGCACAATTGGCACTGGCGCAGGCGGCGATATATGTTGCGTGTGCGCCAAAATCGAATGCGACGGCTTCGGCCATCTGGAGTGCTGTCAGCGACGTAAAGTCGGGCAAGACCAAGCAAGTACCGAAGCATTTGAAGGACAGCCATTACCGAAGTGCGAAGAAGATGGGTTTCGGGACCGATTACAAGTATCCGCACGATTTTAAGGACGGCTTCGTGCCGCAGGAGTATCTTCCGGCGGCTTTGAAGAAGAAATATTACAGCCCCAAAGAGGTGGGGTGTGAAAAAAATATTAAGCATTATTTACAAAAGCTGGAAACCCTGATACAAAATAGCAAAAGAACAGGTAAATGAGTGAATGCGTAGATGGGTGTATGAGTCCACCTATTAACGCTTATATGAGATATGGTAAATAAAGACAAAGAGCAGTTTCGAAGTAAGCTGCAGAAGAGCCTGCTTGCTATGCCATCGGAGCAAAGGAGTGAAAAAAGCCACAGGGCTTGTCAGAATTTGATTTCGACGTCGCAATTTCAAAATGCGTCATCAATTATGATGTATTTATCACTGCCGCACGAGGTTGATACTTCCGAGGCGATACTTCATGCCTGGCAATTGGGCAAGGCAGTTGCAGTGCCGAAGATTTCCTGGCAGCAAAGGCGTATGATAGCGGTGCAGATAAATTCGCTGGAGACGGATTTTTCGACCTCGGCTTCGGGACTGCGCAATCCTGTAAGGGGCGTGCCTATACCGTTTGAAGATATTGGTTTGGTGGTTACCCCCGCCCTGGGATTTGACAGGAAGGGTCATCGGCTCGGTCGCGGCGGCTCTTATTATGACAGGTTTTTCACCGACGAGAAATTTAAGGCGTCCAAATGCGGCTTTGCTTTCAAAGAGCAGGTGTTTGACTCGATACCTGCAGCTTCGACGGACGTTCCGGTAGATTTTTTAGTAACCGATGAAGAGATAATGTATTTTAACAACTAAGTAGGAGAATAAGAAAATGGCTCGCTGGCACAGCAGAGCAGGGGACCGGACCAGAAGGTGGATGTATGTCATTTCGGCATTACTGGTTATCATTGTGGTGATTGCTCTTATTTACAAGCTTTATCCTTCCGGCAAGGACAAAACGGCCTTGTCTTCTGTCGAAGACAGAAAAGGGGGCACCTCAACCGGTACCGGTGGGCCGGTAGAGAGCAAGGCGGTCTTACCTGCGACGGAAGCAGAGGCGGAACCGAATTTGTTGAAGTTTGCACAGCCGACTGAAGAGGCTAATCCGTGGGCAGCAGAGCTTATTTCCGAAGCGATGTCAGATATTGAGGCGAAGCCGGCGAGGATTATACATGCACGCGACAAACTAAACGAGGCATTGCCGCTGCCTATGAGTGAGCAGCAGCAGGCGTTTATTAAAGAAAAGCTTTCTGAACTTGCAGAGGAATGGCTTTTTAGCAGGAGGATTTTTCCTCAGGATAAGCTTACCGGCTCTTATCAGGTCAAGCGGGGTGAACTACTTTCAACAATCGGCAAGGAATTTAAGGTTCCATACGAGATTCTTATGGAGATTAACAAAATCAGCCGGCCTGAGGCCCTGCAGGCGGGAGGAACATTAAAGGTGATTAACGGCCCGTTCCATGCGAGGGTATATCTTTCGACTTTCACGATGGATTTGTATCTTCAGGACACTTTCGTTCGGAGTTTTCCTGTCGGTCACGGTAAGCCGGGTATGGAAACACCGATCGGGCTTTGGGCCGTCAAAGAGGGCGGCAAACTGATAACTCCTACCTGGACGGACCCGATGTCCGGCGAGACATACGAAGCTGAGGACCCGAATTATCCTTTAGGGTCGAGGTGGATTGGTCTGGAAGGTCTCAAAGGCGAGGCCATAGGCAGGACAGGTTTTGCCATTCACGGTACGAAAGACCCTGACAAAATCGGTATTGCAGGTTCACAGGGATGTATTCGTCTGCATAACGGTGATGCGATACTGATGTATAATTTGCTGATGCCGGGGTATTCACGAGTGGAAATAGTGGAATAGGGGACTATCAGAGTTTTAAGCCGATTCTTTTTTTGCTTTTTGTTTTGCGGTGAACAGGTCTGCTTTGCCTTCGACGATATCGCGGGTGATTATATATTTTGCTCCTCTTTGCTCTTCGGGCAGTTGATACATCAAATCGACCATTAATTCCTCGGCAATCGAGCGAAGAGCTCTGGCGCCAGTGTCGCGCTCGAGCGCTTTTTGTGCCAGTGCGTGTAAGCTGTCATCGGTGAATTCAAGCTCGGCATCTTCCATTTCGAAGAATTTTTGATACTGCCTGATGAGCGCATTTTTCGGTTTGGTTAGTATGTCAATGAGCGCATTTTCATTGAGGGCCGAGAGGGTGGTGATTACCGGCAGCCGACCTACCATTTCAGGAATCATTCCGTACTCGATGATATCTTCCGGTATGACCCGCTGGATTATGTCACTGTATTCAGCTTTTTCATCGATTTTGCCGGACAGTTCTGAGCTGAAGCCAATCATTTTTTTGCCGAGCCGTTTTTTGACGATATTTTCGAGGCCTACAAATGTTCCGCCACATATAAAAAGTATCTGTGTTGTGTCGATTTGTATGTACGATTGTTCCGGATGCTTTCTTCCGCCTTGTGGGGGGATATTGGCGATGGTTCCTTCGAGCATTTTCAACAGAGCCTGCTGGACGCCCTCGCCGGAGACATCTCTGGTAATCGAAACGTTCTGATACGTTTTTCCGATTTTGTCGATTTCGTCTACATAGACAATGCCTCGTTGAGCGGCTTCTATATCATAGTCGGCAGACTGGAGCAGTCGCAGCAGGAAATTTTCGACGTCCTCGCCGACGTATCCGGCTTCCGTAACAGTGGTGGCATCGCATATTGCGAAGGGGACTTCCAGGAAGTTTGCGAGGATTCTGGCGAGAAGCGTCTTTCCAGTGCCGGTCGGGCCGATTAAAAGAACATTGGATTTGTCAATTTCAACGTCGCTGTCGTTACTATCGGCGTGCAGCAGGCGCTTGTAATGGTTGTGCACCGCGACCGAGAGGTATTTTTTGGCGTGTTCCTGGCTGATTACATACTGGTCGAGATATTGCTTTATTTCCTTCGGTTTCGGCATTTCTTTGAGACTGAGTGGCGGGCCGCTGATTCGTCTGCGGTTTTGCCGGACGATATTGTGGCATAAATCGACACATTCAGGACAAATAAAGACGTTGTTGGGGCCTTCTATGAATGCATCGGTCTGGGCTGACGAGCGGCCGCAGAAATTGCAGATTGCCCTGGGTTTTTTACTGTTTGATTGCTTGGCCATTATTTTTTCCTGTTCTGTAGTTAAATTTGCTTACAGATTGTAGCATTTGCAGGAAGTTTATGCAAGTTTTCAACAGAGAACTATACGTTGTTTTTGGCAAATTCGGCACCTCTGCGCATTGCCTCGATATTGATCGGCAGTGTTTTGTGGTAGCGCTTGGCCAAAACATCGGGCAGAGACTTTGCGGCAGCATCAATACTAAATAATCCCCGCCTTTGAAGATACGCGCCGAGAGCTACCATATTCGCGCTCTTTTTACTGTTTAATTCTACTGCTATATCATCCGCTGGAACCGCTAATATGTCGATTGACTTGTCTATATCCGGTTTGCCGTCAATCAGGGAGCTGTTCATTATCAACAAGCCGCCGGTTTTAACTCGCGTGGAGAATTTGTTCAGGGATGCTTTGTTCATTGCAATCAGCGAATCGGGGCTGCTGACCAGCGGCGAGGCGATAGGCTCATCTGCAATTATAATCGTACTGTTGGCGGTTCCGCCGCGCATCTCGGCGCCATACGACGGCATAAAGGTTACTTCTTTTCCGGCATTCATCGCGGTTTGAGCCAGAAGTTTGCCGGCCAATATAATCCCCTGACCGCCGAAGCCGGCGACAGTTACCTCTTCACAGAAATTATTTTGTGTCACGTTCAGCCTTTCAAGCGTCCCAACGGGAAGACTTTTATCATTTCGTTTTCCATCCACTCGATTGCCTTGGCAGGTGTCATTCGCCAGGCGGTCGGACACGGTGAAAGCAGCTCGACCAATGAAAATCCTTTGGCACCGTCTACCTGCAGCTCGAAGGCGTGTTTGACGGCCTTTTTGGCGTTGCGAATCAGGGCCGGCTTGTGCAGCGAACATCGCTCGATGTAGATTGCCCCGGGCAGTAGCGCCAGCAGCTCAGATACCTGCAGCGGGTAGCCCTGTTGCTCAACGTTTCGACCCAGCGGCGTTGTGGTCGTTACCTGACCGGTAAGAGTGGTCGGGGCCATTTGTCCGCCTGTCATTCCGAAGACAGCGTTGTTAATGAAAATCACGGTTATCTGTTCACCCCGATGTGCGGCGTGAATGATTTCACCTGTTCCAATGGCTGCGAGGTCGCCGTCACCCTGGTAGGAAAAAATTATCTTGTCCGGGTTTGTTCTTTTCATTCCGGTTGCTACGGCTGGTGCTCTGCCGTGCGCTACCTCAACCATATCCACATCGAGGTAATCATACGCCAATACCGCACATCCTACCGGTGCTATGCCGATGGTTCGGTCGTGTATGCCCAGTTCGTCGATTGTTTCAGCTATCAATCGATGTGCTATTCCGTGCCCGCATCCGGGGCAGTAATGTGTCGGGCAATCTTTAAGTGTCTGCGGCCTTGTAAATACTTTCTGCATCATATTAAGCTCTCCGGTCGTAAGGTTAATTGCCGGATTTTTTCGAGGACCTGCTCGACAGTGGGGACACCACCGCCGGGCCGTCCAAAGAATAATACCGGAGCTTTTCCGGCTATAGCGAGTTTTACATCTTCGACCATCTGGCCGCAGCTCATCTCGACCGTCAGGAAAATTTTAAAATCTTCAGCAGCTTTACTGATTTGCTCTGTCGGGAAAGGCCATAAAGTAATTGGACGTATCCAGCCGACATTAATACCTTCCTGCCTTGCCCTGTTGACGGCGCCTCGCACTATTCTGGCAGCAACGCCATACGCGACAACCACAATCTCTGCATCGTCGACCTCGTACTGTTCGCAGAGGACTTCATTTTTCTCTACCTCTTTGTATTTGGCCTGCAGGTCATAGTTATGCTGCTCAACCATTCCTTCTTTTAACCACAAAGACCTGACTATGTTCTGCTTTCTATTACTTGCGCCGGTTAGGGCCCAGTTCTTTGGAGGCAGTTTTGAGTTTTGAGTTTTGAGTTTTGAGTTTTTGTTGAAGACCACCGGTTCCATCATCTGACCGAGAATGCCGTCTGCGAGGACAAGAACAGTCATCCTGTACTGGTCGGCCAGGTCGAATGCAAGCGGCATACAATCGACGAGCTCCTGAACACTTGATGGAGCCAGTACAATGGTTCGATAATCGCCGTGTCCGCCGCCGCGTGTTGCCTGAAAGTAATCCCCCTGTGAGGGCGCGATATTGCCCAGGCCCGGCCCTCCGCGCATTACATTGACTACCACCGCCGGCAGCTCGGCGCCAGCCAGATAGCTCATTCCCTCCTGCATTAGACTGATACCGGGGCTGGATGAGGTTGTCATTGTCCTTTTGCCCGTGGCTGAGGCCCCGAAGACCATATTTATTGCCGCCAGCTCGCTTTCGGATTGAAGAAAAACCCTGCCTTCTTCGGGCATTCGCTTTGACATATATGCGGTGATTTCGTTTTGCGGCGTAATAGGATAGCCGAAGTATGCATCAAGGCCGGCAATGATAGCTGCTTCTGCGAGGGCTTCATTGCCGCACATTAGAATCCTTTCGCTCATTTTTTTCCCTTGATTAGGCTTGGGGTGGTTTTTTTGTTCGGTTTATCTATGATATTGTCCTGCCGATATACTTCGATAATTGCCTCCGGGCAGACAAGGGCGCACAAGCAGCAACCTGTGCAGTCGGTGTTGGTTGCTTCTGCGGGGAAATAACCGTTTTTATTGGATTGTTTTGAAATAATTATGCCGCCCCTGGGACAGACCTGCACACACAAGCCGCAGCCTTTACAGCGTTCAGTATCGATTATTATTTTACCGGCCATCCAAATCTTTACGAAACAGTCAGCTTCTGAGTTCGATTTACTCGCTGATTCTAACAATCAGCGGCGGATTTGTAAAGACAAAAGGCAATTGGCGGGAATACTATTGTAGACATCCTTAATTTTCTAAGTAGGTGGCTTTTTTAGCTCCTCGATTTTAGGAAGGTCTTTGAGAGAATTAAGGCCGAAGACTTCAAGGAATTTTTTTGTTGTTCCGTATAACAGGGGTCTGCCTACGACTTCGGCCCGGCCAATAATCTTGACCATACCTTTGTATGTGAGACTTCTGATTATCTCTCCGACGGCGACACCCCTGATGGCTTCGATGTCGGCACGGATAATCGGCTGCTTGTATGCGATTATTGCGAGGGTCTCCAGGGCTGCGGGGCTTAGTTTACCGGAATCCCGCGCGTGGAGTAATTTTTTCAGCCAGTGATTATAAGGGCTGAGAGTCATCATCTGGTAGCCGCCGGCGATTTGCTCTATTCTGAATGCGTTGTTGTTGGCCTGATACTTGTCGTTCAGGTCTTGAATGTGCTGGCGGATTTGCGAGGCGCTTGTCCCGACAATATCGGCTAATCGGGACTCCCTCAGAGGCTCGTCGCTGGCAAAGAGAACCGCTTCTGTAACTGATTCGATAGTTACGTCAGCGGGTAGTGCCTGGTTTTCAATATCTGCCTGGATTTCCAGTTGTTGTTCGTGTTCTTCTGTCATATGGTCTTCCACTTAAACGGGTCTGCATCTTTTTTGCTTATCTTAAGGGATATTTTTTCTGTTTGTTTTTGAAGCTGCCTGGCGAACTTTTTAAGTATGAAGCGTTCGGAAACGCTGTGGCTGAGACAAACACAGGTCAGGCCAGCCTGCTGTGCTGCCAGTGCCTGATGATGTTTTAACTCACCCGTGATGTAGAGGTCGGCCTTTGAGGCGATAACGGTATTTATGATTTTGCCGCACGAGCCGGCACAAACCGCCGCGGTTTTTATCAATCTGTTTTGCTCTCCGACGATTCCGAATGCTTTCGCGCCGGTATATTTTTTTACTCTTTCGAGGATTTTTTTTAGCTGCATTGGCTTTTTTAATTTGCCGATTCTGCCCAGGCCGAGTTTGTCCTGATTGTTATAGAGTCTGAATACATCGAAAGCAGGTTCTTCGTAAGGGTGTGCCTTTTTCATTGCAGCTACGCAGTCACCGAGTTTTTCGGCGGGTACAATCGATTCGAATCTTACCTCATTGACCTTTTCCAGTTTTCCTTCTTTTCCGATGGCAGGTTCGGCGCCGGCCTGGGGCAGAAAAGTTCCTGTTCCTTCAGCGGTGAAACCACAATTGCTGTAGTTTCCTATCATACCGGCACCGGCGGCAAAGATTGCGTTGGAAACTTTGCTTACTGCATCAATGGGGACAAAGACAACGAGTTTGTAGTTGTCACCTGCCGGATTATCAACGTAATCGCCGATTGGCCGGCCGTCGGCGATGCCGACAATCTCTGCGAGTGCGTCGTTTACTCCGCCTGCAGCGGCATCCAGGGCGGTATGCATGGAAAAAACTGCAATGTCGGCTTGAATCAAATCGTAAACAATACTGCTCTGGTTGTTAGTAGTGATTTTTTTCAGGCCATCCCAGATAACAGGATGATAACTTATAATCAAATCGGTTTTTAATCTCTTTGCATCGTCGAGGACTTCGTCGGTTATGTCAATGGTCAGCAGAATATTTTTTACATCGCGATTCGGATTGCCGATAAGCAGTCCCACATTGTCCCAGCTCTGTGCCAATTTGAGCGGGACTATTTTTTCGATTTTCTCTGCGATGTCTTTTATCTTCATTTGCTTTTTCTGCACTCATTTTTGATACATTCATCGAACTTTTTTTGCAGTTTCTTGGTCAACGGCCCGGGCTTTCCATTACCCACCGTGTGCTTTTCTACACTGTTTACCGGTAAAATCTGCATAATTACGTTCGTCAGAAAAACCTCATCGGCGTCAAGGACATCGGATATGTAGAGGTTTTTTTCGACAAATTCAACTGAATTTTTTAAGGCGATTTGACAAACAGTCTTTCTTGAGACGCCTGCAAGGACCGGTGTTTCAATTGGAGGAGTATAAAGGACCGAATCCTTGATCAGGAACACATTGCTTATACAGCCCTCCGCCAAGCGGTTGTCTACGGTGAACCATAACGCCTCGGCAGCCCTTTTTTGGTGTGCTGATTTAAGCGCGAGCATACGCGAGAAATAACTTGTCGTTTTGTGTCCGTAGATTGGCTCAGCGGTGTTTTGTCTGAATGGGCTCAATACGACGAGGACGCCGTTTTTGTAGTATTCAGGCGGATATGGCTGTAATTTTGTGGCGGCGATAAGTAACGTAGTCCTGCGTTTCTCCTCGGGTTCGGACATCGGCCCAGCGGTCAGAGTTAATCGCAGGCGTGCGTCGGTTAATTTGTTTGCCTTGAGAACTTTGTAGATTGCGTCGGTGATGTATTTTCTACTGTATGTATTATTTATTGACAAAGCGCCTGCGCTGAAAAAGAGTCTGTCCAAATGATCTTTTAGAGAAAAGACCACGCCGTTGTAGCTTCGCATCGTCTCGAACAGACCGGCCCCATACAAAAGGCCGCTGTCGGTAACGGATACGCCTGCCTTATCGGTGTCGATTAATCGGTCATTTAGAAAAATCTTCTCGGCCAATATTTCGTTCCTTAACCTTCCATTTCAACTTACTAAACCTATCTTTCTCTACAAAATTTACGCGACCGTTATTAAAAAGTACATTGGCTCCTTCGTTGTTATGATTTTCCGCTGTTAGTAACTCAAATTCACCGAATTGATTCCAGCCTCCCTTTGTCTCAAATAAGAGTACTATTTTAGACAGCTCCCTCTTTCTTTTAAAATTCTCGTGCTGAGAAATTGGCTCAGCATTTGGGTTAATCGCATAATGACAGTTTCCTGCAGTTGCGCCCGGACATATCAGGTCTGAGCTTTTCACTCCCATTTTTTTTATAAGTATATCACACCATCTGTCAGGCGGGGGGTAGTGGTAATTATTTTGTTCCGCATAGAAAAGTAAAGCCTTACCAAGCTTCTTTAAATTATCAGTACAGCTTATTTTCTTTATTGTCACATGTTTTATCATAGAGGCCGCCTGGCGCATATTCGAGACAGCAAGTAAGACGAAGACCAATGAGATACCGAAAAAAAACGAATTTGATAAAAGAACTTCAATTGCCTCGTGCATTACTTTTGAAAGGTTATTTTTAAAGAACGAGAAGATAAAAAAAGTTAGACTTGTTGCAGCAACACCGAAGGAAATAAACAAGCCTGCTTTTAGAATAACTGTTAATGTCTCTGTGAATTGCACAAAAGAGCCGAGGAAGGCTACATCTTTATTGTTTAGATAATTATGCCAATCATATTTCAATTCCCAAATCAGAACCGACCCCAGCGCACAAAATATCGCCAGAAACCGGAGCGGCCATTTAGCAAGTTGGCTTATATCACTTGTTCGATATATAAGCTCGGCAAAAATTCCTTGTTCGAATTCTGAGGTCTTTTTACATGTTTCCGGGTTATTGCACACTTGCTATTCCTGCCAGGAGCGCCCTTGCTTTTGTAATAGTTTCGTTCCATTCGGCCTGCGGATTGGAATCTGCGACTATACCGCCGCCCGTTTGCGCAAAAGCTTTTCTACCTGTGATAATAATCGTTCGTATGGCGATGTTCAAGCAGACACTTCCGTCGATGCCTAAAAAGCCGATACTGCCGGTATAAACGCCTCTGGCTGTTGGTTCTGTTTCGTCGATGATTTCCATCGAGCGGATTTTTGGTGCGCCGGTGATAGAGCCGCCGGGAAACATTGCTTTCAGAATGTCGCAGAATGTAATTTCCTTTCTGAGCTGTCCCGCCACGGTTGCTACTGCGTGAAAGACCGTCGGGTAGCTTTCGATTGTTCGCGGCTGAATTACTTTTCTGGTACCGTATTCACAGATTCTGGCGACGTCGTTTCGCTCCAGGTCGATTATCATATTAAGCTCCGCCTGCTCTTTTTCGCTGTTGAGAAGCTCACTGAAATTCCCGGCGTCTATATCAGTCTTGTTAATTCGCGGGCGAGTACCTTTAATCGGCTTGGTTGAGATGACGCCGTCGTTAATTGTTATAAACATCTCAGGAGAGGTGCTTACGATATGAAAACCGCCGGCGTCGATATAAGCTGAATAAGGGCTTGGATTGAAATGATTTTGCCAGTGAAAAAGATTTATTGGATTAGTATTGTAATCACATTCGAATCTCTGCGAGAAATTGATTTGATAGACATCACCGTCGTAAATATAGCGTTTTATTTTCTCAATCGCCTTAAAGTAATAGTCTCTGTCCATATTGCATTGTATTTGCGAAAAATCTATTGTGTCGAGGTCAGTAGGGTTAGGGTGCTTGACGGCAATATTCTGTGATTGACTAAGTAATCGCTCAAGGGCGGATAGTTTTTCATCCGGCGTTTCGATATCATCCGGCAGTGATAAAGCCATTAGCCAAAAGACATCTTCGATATGGTCATAGGCAATAAGGCGGTCATAAAAGCACAAACGTATCAGCGGCATTTTCAGGTCGTCTATTGTTGTCTCCGGCAGCTGCTCGATGTATCGACCGAGTTCATAACTGAAATATCCTATCCATCCGCCGCAGAAAATTCCTTTCGGCAGGTCGTTTGGAAAGTTTCTATCGGATTTATATTTATCCAGGGCATATTGGAGTTTTTCAAACGGTTCTTTTTGTCCTGCTCGGAATTCGAATATGTCTTTCGGCTCGGCGATCCAGTAACTGAACCTGCCTGCGTCTTTTTTAGCGGAGTTACCGCCGAGAATTGAAGGGGATTTTTGCCGTGCGAATATTTCACTTAGAGCCGGCAAATTTATGGATGCGCGGGTTTTTTTGTAATGCGGTTTGCAGGTGATACTTTGGCGATTGTTTTTTTCGGTAATTGTTCCTGTTGTCATTATATATAGCCCGCCCTGAACTCGTTTATAATCTCCACTGACGAAGAGGTGCCTATTCTATTGGCCCCTGCATCCAGCATTGCAAGGGCCTGTTTTGCGGTCCTGATACCGCCTGCTGCTTTTACTTTACAGTTTGGAGCTGATTCTTTCATAAGTTTTACATCGTCGATGTTTGCTCCGCCGGCGGGGTTCATTCCGGTGCTTGTCTTTACGAAATCGACGTCGACTTCATTTGCAATTTGGCAGGCAAGAATTTTTTGCTCTCTGCTAAGAGCGGCTGCCTCGATAATCACTTTCAGGCAGACAGCCGGCCTCATCGAGCGACAAACCTTTAAGACCGCCTGCATCTGATGAGACAGGTATTTCGCATCGCCCTCGATTATTGCAGCCAAATCAGCGACCATATCAATCTCATCGGCGCCGGCGAAGATACAGTCCTCGGTCTGTGCGACCTTGATTTTAGTTGAATCTGCGCCGAGTGGAAAACCGACGACACTGCCGATTCCTGTCTTGCAGTCGTATAGTTGCTCAGCCGCCGAAGCTATCCATCGTGGATTGATGAATACCGCACAAAAACCGTGGTTTTTCGCCTGCCAGCAGAGTTGTTCGATTTGCTCACTTGTAGCTGTTGCACTGAGTAGCGTATGGTCAATTCGGCCGGCGAGTTGTTTTTCTTCTATGTCCATCACTTTTTTATATATCCTTTATTGTTAAAAAACGCCACCGTCTCATCCACATTATTAAAAACTTTTGTAGCTGTCTGAGTGACGAAAACCGAAGGGGCTTGCTTCGCCGTCCAGATGACGATAACCTGCTTGGCGGCTTCGTGAGCGTGCTGGAGCTCTCTTTCGACCCCGCTGGATATTGCAGCCCGGCCGTCAGCCATTGTTGGGATAAAACTGATTATCATATCCGACTGGTCAATCATTAAAAAATCACGGGCGTATATCTGGCTATTGATGTCACGTTCGATTTGCTGGACCTGAGCCAGGTCCAGCTTAATCTTTCGTCCCAAGGCGGCAGCTTCGATGAAGTAGGCCCCTTGTTCTGCCGCCTTGTGGGCATAATGCGGCAGATATGATTCTTCCAAATCGAGGGGGTCAAAACAGATAAAGAGTTTTTTCATCAGTTGCCGAAACCTGCTGATTTCTTTTTGAACATTTTTCATATCGACGACGTGAGTTATCGGAAAACTCAGATATGCTTTTTTATAATTGCTTTCAAAAGCGAGTCTATAAAATGTTTCAACGGTTTCCTTTTCGGCCCCTCGGGCGAGACAATAAAAAGGAGCTGATTCATCAATTCCTTTGCAGAGCATTTCTGTGCTGATAATTTCCTCTTCCCGCCAGACAATCAGGTCTTTCAGGGAATGTTCCATAGAGTGCTCATCGATAAGCCGTGCGTGCAGGGCTACGACGCCGTCAATCAAGCAGATATACATATCTGCATTAAGCTGGCGCATTTGGTCGAAGTCCACTGCAGGGAACAATCCGTGGCGCCACCGGAAAGTTGCGTGTGTATTGACAATCAAATTAGCGGCCTTTTCAGCTTTTGCGATGATGTCCTTGAACACGCTGCGGCGAAGCGAATTGAGCCTTTTCATCGGTATATCGAGGATTTTACCCTTTGGGATGTCCGGTGCTTCAGCGTACATCATTTCGCCGACATTACATAAAAGCACTTGTTTATTTTTGTCGGCGGCGAATTGGCACACTTTCTGGAGATAACTCTTCTTGTCAACGCCAACCATTCCGGTAACAACGATTATCATAACAGACCCCAGACTCAAGACCCCAGACTCAAGATAGCTCCTTGGTTTCCTGAATATCTTTCTTCACTGAATTTATAAGTCCATATAATGTCTTTGCTGTCTTGATTCTTAGACTTTCCAGCTTTTGGTAGGAATCATTATCCAGATATCCGACTCGCTCTGAAAGATGTAAGAGATATTCTATTTCTGCTATCGAACCTCTGGCTATATAAAGAAAATTAAGGTATTCCCTTTTATGCTCTCTGCTTGCTCCCTCAGCGACGTTGGTAGCTACAGAAACTGCGGCCCTTCTTAATTGAGATGTAATTCCGTATATCTCCTCTTTTGGAAACGTCTTGGTTTTAGAATAGACTAATACAGATAAATCATCAGCATATTGCCATGCTTTTATATTCTTAAAATCTCTTGCCATCTATTTCGCCTTTAGTCTTTGGTCTTGAGTCTGTGGTCTTTAAAGGTTTTTCAGCTTTTGCTCTCTATCGTGGTTTTTCAATGCTGCAATTAGTTCGGTCATATCGCCGGTTATTATTTTATCGAGGTTGTAAAGCGAAAGATTGATTCTATGGTCGGTGACGCGGTTTTGCGGGAAGTTGTAAGTTCTTATTTTTTCAGACCTGTCGCCTGAGCCAATCATAGTCTTACGCTGTGAATCGCGCTGTGCTCTTTGTTTGCTCTGGTGATATTCGTAAACTTTACTTTTCAGAACCCGCCAGGCTTTGGCGCGATTTTTATGCTGACTTTTTTCATCCTGCATACTGACGGTAATTCCCGTTGGAATATGCTCGAGCTTGATGGCACTGCTGAGTTTGTTGACGCTTTGTCCGCCGGGGCCTCGTGACCTGCTGACATGTTCGATGACCTCGCTGTCGGCAATCTGAATATCAGTTTCTTCCGGCTCAGGCAGTACCGCTACTGTTGCAGCGGAGGTGTGAATTCTGCCTTGTGCTTCGGTTTCCGGCACGCGTTGAACACGGTGCCCACCGGCCTCATAGCCTAATTCAGACCATACACCGCGGCCTTTGACGCCAAATATAACTTCACGAAACCCGCCCATTTCCGTCGAACTGAAATTAAGCTGTTCGACCTTCCATTTGCGCCCTTCTGCGTATTTTGCGTACATATTAAACAAATCGCGTGCGAACAAAGCCGCCTCTTCGCCGCCGGTGCCTGCACGTATTTCAATTATGACCGAACCGATACTCGTCTCGTCGGTCGCCACGAGAGCGTTTTGGATTTCTTCGAGGAGGGCGTTCTTTTTAGCTTCAAGCTGACTGATTTCTTCTTTTGCCAGATTCCTGAAATCTTCGTCTGCAGTGGTGTCGTTTAGTATGTGTTTGGCATCTTCTAAACCGGCGGTTGTTTTTTTGTACTCTCGATATTTTGTTATGATTGTTTTGAGCTTGCCCTGCTCTTTGGCAAATGTTATCAACTTTGCTGAATCGCCGGCGATTGCCGGGTCGGCAATTTCCTTTTCGATTTCGCTGTAGCGAAGCTCGATTTCATCGAGTTTAGCTAAAAGAGTGCTTTTTTCTTCAGCCATAGTCCTAAGGACTCCTTACGGAGAACGACCCTGCGTCCGCCTTAAGCGAGACCTCGCCCCTGGGCGGGAAGGTAAAATAACGAATAGAAAAAGAAAACTAAACGCTAAATGCTATTATAACCGGCAAGTTAGTTATTATTTGTCTTTTTTGTTTTTCTTGAAGTATTCTTTGCCGTATTTCTTTTGGAACCGCTCTATCCGTCCTGCGGTATCGACGAACTTCTGCTTGCCTGTATAGAATGGATGGCACATCGAGCAGATTTCAGCGTGTATTTCTTCTGCTGTGCTGTAGGTCTCGAATGTATTCCCACAGCCGCAATGAACCACTACTTTTCGGTATTTTGGATGTATATCTTTTTTCATAACTATAAAGCACTCCCGAAACCTAAAGTAGCGCATTTTAACGGTATTAGCAGATTTTGCAACATAAATTTTTTGCAATTACATAACTGCTTTCGGTCATTTTGCCGGCGTATATATTTATTATTGGACGAAGACGGGATGCTGGAACCGGTTTTTCGTTAAAATCGAGGTTGCAGGCTTCCCAAAAATACTGCAATTTTTCGGAAAGCGTGAAGCTGCAGTTGTTTTTAATCGATAATATTACATAGGCTTTATATAGAAAGGGTTGCACTTTATAGGCCGTAAAACGGAGATAAGATAATGCGGATTAGATACGCTGTTTCAACGATGCTGTTTTGGGGGCGGGAAAATCACCTCTCTTTTGAGCAGGAATGTCAGTTCTTAAGGTCTATGGGCTTCGGGGTGGAGTTATGGCCCACTATAAAAGGTGAGAGTGATTGCCGTTATCAGAGACGTAACTGGACCAGACTTGCCGCAGCTACTGAGGGTATGCCAGTATCGATGCGTTCTCGAAATGATGAACCCACATTAGAAAAGTGGGATGAGCAAATCGGATGTGCTAAGCTGCTCGGAGCCAGTATAGTAACCAGCCTGAAAAATTTGGGTATTCCGAATGCCCCGGAGCTTGAGAACTGTGCTTTTGCCGAAGAGGTGGTCAATCTGGCAGAGCTCAATAATGTAAAATTGTGCCTCGAAACCGGCTGGCTGTCGATGCTCAAGCAGGTCGGTGAAAAGTTTGAGTCCATTTGGTACTGCCTCGATACAGGCTACGCCAATCTGGATCCTAAGTTTTCCTTTAAGCAGTATGTTGATGAATTGGGCGAGAGGGTGGCCCATTTGCATCTGAGTGACAATTACGGTAGTATGGACGACCATGAGCCGCCCGGCTTGCGAGGTGGTATAGCTCGTGAGAATTGGGGCTATCTGTTGAATGCTTTGGACAAATACGACAATGATGTAATTGGTTCGTTTGAGATGCATCCCTCTATGCCCGCTGCGATGTTGCGGCAGGCCAGCGAATTTTTATTCAGTGTATTGAAATGGCCTAATCGACCTCAAAAACATACCAGCAACGCAGGAATTGCCTATCATCCTACATAGAAGCCTTGATATCAGGCTACCAGGTTATCAGGCAATGGTCATCAGTTTATCAGAGCATTAGATTGCTTTTATTTTCCCTTGTGTTCTGACATCCTGATATTCTTCATTTTGGTTTCCTGATAACCTGATTTTCCTAAAAGCCGTATCCCGCCTGCTTTAGTTGCTCTTGTGTCGGCAGTGTCGGATATGTTTCGCCTCTTGGGCCAATATAAACAACGCCTTGTTTTCTCAGTGTTACCGGCGTGATGGAGCCGTTGCTGTTGGTGATATTTATCGTTACGGTGTTCATTTCCTGACGCATTTCATGGCGCATGCTTTCCATTTCGGCTCTTGTTTTTTTCTTGTCCTGTTCGTTGCCTATCATATAGCCGGCACCACCGCCTACTGCCGCACCAATCAAAGTCGATTCCGTATTACGGCCTATTGCTTGGCCGATACCGGCCCCAGCTCCTGTGCCAATAAGGGCACCGGTTTGTGCATCACTCTCGCAACCGCAAACAAATGCCAATCCCAGACTCACGACAGCTATGATTAGAATTGTTACAAAAACTTTTGTCATTTTATACCTCCATTAAATCTAAAAAATATATTTTTTCATTCTGCCCATTATTTTATAATCGGCTATGCGAAGCGGTTAACTTCAATCCTTTGGCCTTGCAAATATACGTTTGTTTTGTTACTTTGTTTCAATCTTAACCAGACACTTATTAAGGAGCCTGAAAATGCGTCCTAAACTGGTAATAGTAGGTGCTGCCGGTCGAATGGGCAGACGCATCATATCATTAAGTATAGACGCCGGATGGTTTGAAATTATTGCAGCGATTGAACAAAAAGGCCATCCTGATATCGGCAAGGACGCCGGCCTTGTGGCCTCGGCAGGGCCGCTGAATGTTAAGCTGGATAGCACATACCCAGCCGGTGCCGATGTGGCAATCGACTTCTCGCAGCCTGCAGCGGTGGATAAAACTATTGATTACTGTATAAAAGTCGGTGCTGCGTTGGTTTTAGGTACTACCGGCCTGAGTGAACAGCAGCGTGAAAAGATGGAGACTGCTTCGGCAAAAATCCCTGTTATATATGGAACTAATATGAGTGTGGGGATGAATGTTCTGTTCTCGTTGGTTGGTAAGCTTGCTTCGATGCTCGGCGACGAATATGATACAGAAATAATCGAGCACCACCATCGCTTCAAGAAAGATGCTCCAAGCGGCTCGGCTATTGTCTTGGCTGAGAATATCTGCAAAGCAACCGGCCAAAAATTCCCCGATTGTCTTACCCACGGCAGGAGTGGAAAAGATGCGTTAAGGCAGAAAGGAACTATCGGCATGCACGCCGTCCGCGCAGGTGACATCACCGGCAGCCACTCGGTAGTCTTTAGCACGCTCGGTGAAACAATAATGCTGAACCATACCGCGCACAGCAGAGAAACTTTTGCGCAAGGAGCGCTGCGGGCGGCCCAATGGCTTGTTGGGAAAAAACCGGGTCTGTACTCAATGGCCAACGTCCTTGGACTTAAATAGTGAATCATTGATATAAGACAGCTATTATGCTGGTTGCGTTAAAAAGAGAGTGGATGAAAATAGGCCGCAGCAGTGAGCCGCTCTTTTCGTAAGCATATCCCATTCCCAGTGAAAGCACAAATAGCGCCGGCCAATGACCCGGGTCGTAATGAGCTACTGAGAATAAACCGGAGCTTATTAAAATTGAGAACCATACAATCAAGGCCCTGTTTTTTAATCTTTCACAAAATGGCAGTCCTTCTAAAATCGACCGTATCACTGTTTGAAACAAGCCGCGAAAGAGCATCTCTTCAAATACAGGAACTACGGCGACAGCAGTAACAACAATCAGCACTCTGACCGGTAGTTGCGGATATGTACTTATCAGTTCAAGTTCCTGATGAGGACGCATTTCGAAATCCTGTCCCCATATAATTTTGCCAAGGGATATCGTTAGTATAATCATGAGCATCAGAAACGGCCATACGGCAAGCAGGTTCAAAAAAGCGAAGAAAGAATCTCCGGGGATGGTTTTTACGTCCAGGCCGAATCCTTTTAATCGTCGGGCAAAACTGACTCTGGCCAGAAGGATAATTACTGCTGTTGCCAATATCGCACCAATGCAGAGAATGAGATTATCCAGAAAATCCTTTTGCCGGTCCGGCATGTCAGGCAGGAATTTTCCTATGACTGATATTGCGAGCGAAACAGCCCCGAACCAAATAAGTAGCGGGATGAAAGGCAGATAGACAGGCATATTGTTTCGACGGGGCGCTGAATCGGATAAAGCTTTTCTGCCTAAAGATGTTTTAAGCAGCCAGCCGCCGAATAATAATGCCCCTGATATGCAAAGAATGAAGTCTATATCGGTTATATAACTGGTCAGTTGTTTGATAATCTCGGTAACATTCATCACTATATAATTTTTACAACCTTGAAACTAAGCACGTTTTGTGCTACATTACCAGAAATATTCAGGCGACACAATTTTTTTGCCTGTGTTCGGTTATATTTAGTTTATGCGGGGAATTTGGCACTGCCCAGGGAAAGTAGATTATGGATATATTTCGCATTGAAGGACCGGTTCGACTTTCAGGGGCCGTTAATATAAGTGGTTCCAAAAACGCTTCTTTACCGATAATGGCTGCCGCTATTTTAGCTGCCGGCAAATCGGTCATAAAAGCGGTGCCTCAGCTATCTGATATTTCCGTTTTTAGCCAGCTGCTTGGCCAATTGGGTTGCGAGCTTACCCGAAGCACCCCCTTGTCTGCTGTCGCAGACAGCAAAGGGGGGGATTTGTGCATAGATTCGAAGGTAGTTGATAATCCGGTAGGAGAGTATGAAATTGTCCGCAGAATGCGGGCGAGTATTTGCATACTCGGCCCATTGCTTGCCCGCTGTGGCAGGGCGGAGGTTTCAATGCCGGGCGGATGTGCAATTGGGGACAGGCCTATCGACATCCATCTGCGGGGTCTTCGCGAGCTTGGTGCAAAAATCCATCTGAAAAACGGCTATATCGTCGCCGAAGCGCCCCACGGATTGACCGGTTGTGATATTTTTATGGGTGGGCCATTTGGCTCGACAGTGCTGGGCACGGCAAATGTGTTAATGGCCTCAACGCTGGCAAGGGGTAAAACGATTATCGAGTCGGCTGCCTGTGAGCCGGAAATAGTTGATTTGGCGAACTGCCTTACAAGGATGGGGGCGAAGATAAATGGTATCGGCTCGCCTCAGCTGATTGTCGAAGGAGTTAAGCAGTTACAGCCGGTCGAATATCAGGTAATTCCGGACAGAATCGAGGCCGGGACTTTTATGGTCGCTGCTGCTATAACGGCTGGCCAGCTTCGGCTGGTGAACTGTCGGCTCAATGATATGATGGCTGTTGTTGACAGACTGAGGAATATTGGAGTAACGGTCGAGACTGCAAAGGGCGGTTGTGTTGTCGCCCGCGAAGGCCCAGTTAAACCGGCCGACATCACCACCCAGCCCTTTCCGGGTTTTCCTACCGATTTGCAGGCGCAGTTTATGGCTCTTTTGTCGCTTGCCGAAGGCAATAGTATCGTGATTGAAAAAGTTTTTCCCGATAGATTTATGCACATTGCTGAATTGAACCGGATGGCGGCGAATTTGCGTAAGGAAGGGCCTGTTGTTATAGTGGCAGGTGTGAACAGGCTGGTTGCCGCCCCGGTAATGGCCTCGGACCTGCGGGCGTCGGCGGCGTTGGTTTTGGCCGGCCTGGTTGCTGAGGGAACTACGGTTGTCAACAGGATTTACCACATCGACCGTGGATACGAAAAAATCGAAAAAAAATTGAATATGGTCGGCGCAAAAATTTCTCGGGAATCCGACGAAAGTATGACGGCAGAATTTATAAGTCAAATATCAGAAAGGGTAGAAAAATGAAAAAATTACTTAAAATCCTGTACGGAATTGTGTTTATTGTTGTTATTCTGATTATCTTGGTTGTTGCTTTGATTCATCTTTTTGGCAATCGAGCGGTAAAAATCGGGATAGAGACAGCCGCGACTAAGACCTTAAATGTTGGAGTAAGTGTTGAAGATGTTGACCTTTCAATTATAGGTGGGAAATTAAGACTGCAAAATCTCGTGATTGCAAATCCGCCTGGTTATCAGCACGATAAGCTGCTTGAGCTAAAAAGCGCTAATATTGCGGTTGATATGAAATCACTTTTAAGCGATGTGGTCGAAATAAGAGAAATAAAACTCGACGGCGCAAATGTTGTGCTTGAACAACGAGGTGTTTCTAACAATATTAATGACGTTATAAAAGCCATCCCAGCTAAAGCTGAGAAGCCGTCCGAGCCATCCGGGAAAAAACTTCATATAGATAAACTTGAGATTTCGAACATAAAAGTTAAGGCAAAACTGCTGCCTGTTCCCGGCAAGGTAGATACTATTACTCTTGAGCTTGACCCCATCGTAATGAACGATTTAGGCAGCGATAATAAGTTGGATATGGCTCGTCTGTCCGGTATAATATTAATGGCGGTTGCAAGTGGTGTGGCCAATAAAGGAACGGGTGTTTTGCCCAAGGAGATTACCAGCACAATGAAATCAACCCTGGACACGACCATAAAACTGGGTAAAACAGCTGCTGAAGAAGGAAAAAAGCTTTTAAAAACAGGCACAGACAGCGGGCAGGAAGTTATCGAGGGCGTCAAGGGCCTGCTGAAAAAGCCGGATAAAGAAAAAGAGTAACTCCGGTCAAATTTTTCCTGCAGCTTTTTTCGAAGATTCTACCGTATTGTAAAGCAGCATTGTTATCGTCATCGGTCCGACTCCGCCGGGAACCGGAGTAATCAAACTCGCTTTTTCTTTTACTGCTTCGAAATCAACGTCGCCGGCCAGGCGATACCCTTTTTTCCTGGTGGCATCTTCAACGCGGTTGACCCCGACATCGATTATAACGACACCATCCTTTACCATATCAGCGGTTATGGTTTTGGGCCTGCCTGCCGCGGCAATTATAATATCAGCCTGGCGGGTGTGGTAAGCCAGGTCTTTAGTCCTTGTATGGCAGACCGTTACTGTAGCGTTGCCGGTTTGGTTTTTCTGGATGAGCATATTGGCAATTGGTTTTCCTACTATGTTACTGCGTCCGACGATTACCACGTGAGAGCCTTCGATTTTAACGCCGTTTCGCTGCAAAAGCTTAATTACACCGTGAGGTGTGCAGGGCAAAAATGCCGGCTGTCCCGCCACCATTTTGCCGATATTGGTTGGATGAAAACCATCGACGTCCTTGTCAGGGCTAATCGCTAAAAGGACCTCGGATTCGTTGAGATGTTTGGGCAGAGGCAGCTGGACAAGGATACCGTTTATTTTTGGGTCGGTATTCATTCGATTAATTAGACTTATTAAGTCCTGCTGTGTGGTCTCTGCGGGAAGACGATTATCATCGGAGTAAATCCCTAAGTTTTCACAGGCACGTTCTTTGGCGGTAACATAGGACTGTGATGCTGGGTCTTCGCCCACGAGAATAACACCCAGGCCCGGAACTATACCTTCCTGTTTTAGCTTTGCAACTTCTTCTTTTAATTCAGCCTGCATATCTGCTGCTATTTGTTTTCCGTCAATGATTTTTGCTGTCATTTTTTTACTCCGTTTTTATTTGTTATTGGATATATATTATTGTGCCTTATAGGCTTAAAACATTCCCGTCACTTTTCCGGTTTTTAAATCGACATCGATGCGCCGAAATGCCGGATTTGAGCTTGTGCCGGGCATCAGTTTAATCTCACCGGCGAGCGGGACGATAAAACCGGCCCCTTTATATACAAGGAAATCACGAATAGGAAGTTTCCAGCCCTTCGGCCGACCCTTTATATCAGGATGATGGGACAGGCTCAAATGTGTTTTGACCATACAGGTGCCGAAGTTTTTGAAATCCCTATTTCGCTCAAGGGCTTCGGCTTTTTTCAGGGCATCATCTGTATATATAACGCCGTCGGCGCCATAAACTTCGGTAGCAATTAATTCGATCTGTTTTCTTAGCGGCTCTTGCAGCTCATAGAGGAACTTGAAGTCATTTTTTTCCTCGCAGGCCTTAATGACGGCTTCGGCGAGTTCGATTGCGCCGTCTCCGCCCTTCAGCCAGTGCTCCGAATATGCCGCTAGTGCGCCGTTTTGTTCTGCAATTTTGCGCACCAGTTCGATTTCTGCTTTGGTGTCGGTGGAGAAGCCGTTTATGCAGACTACGGGGCGGACGCCGCTTTTCTTCACGGTTTCTATATGGGCAATAAGATTGTTGCAGCCTGCCTCGACCCATTTGAGATTTTCTTTTGCGTATTCGGCGTCGAGTGGTATTCCCGGTTTGACTACGGGGCCGCCGCCGTGCATTTTCAGTGCCCGAATGGTGGCAACGATAACAACCGCATTGGGTTTCAGGCCCGACATTCGGCACTTCAAGTTCCAGAACTTTTCAAAGCCGATATCTGCTCCGAAACCGCTTTCTGTTACGTGGTAATCCGATAGTTTCATAGCCAGCCTGTCGGCGATAATTGAGCTTTGGCCGATAGCTATATTAGCGAACGGCCCGGCGTGGACAAATACCGGCTGGCCCTCGATGGTTTGCAGCAGGCTCGGATTAAGCGTTTCCAGCATCCAGGCGGTCATCGCACCATCTACTTCGAGGTCAGCAGTGGTAACTTCATTTCCACTTTTACTGTATGCGACCACGATTTTGCTTATTCTTTCGCGCAGGTCCTTCAGGTCTCTAGCCAGGGCAAGAATGGCCATCAGCTCGCTTGAGACCGAGATGGCAAATCCGGATTCCATTTCGTAGCCGTCCATTTTGCCGCCTTTACCGATTGTGATGTTGCGCAAAGATTGCGCACAAAAATCCATCATCCATTTCATTTGGACCCGATTCGGGTCGATATCCAGCCTTTTTAGATTTCTTTTTGCCAGTTTTTCGTCGTTGTAATTTCTCTCGTGCTGCATCCGGGCGGTCAGGGCCACCATTGCCAAATTGTGTGCGTTTGTGATGCAGTCAATATCGCCGGTAAGGCGAATGGAAAACGGCACCAGAGGAATGCACTGGGAAAGCCCGCCTCCTGCGGCGGAGCCTTTGATATTGAACGTCGGGCCTCCGCTTGGCTGGCGAATGGCGCCGGTCGATTTTTTACCGAGTTTGCCGAGTCCTTCGATTAGTCCGATGACTGTGGTGCTCTTCCCTTCTCCCAACGGTGTGGGAGTAACGGCGGTAACATCGATATATTTTGCGGTTGCCGCCTTATCTTTCAGACGCTCCAGAACCTTGGCATAATCGACCCTTGCCAGCTGCCGGCCCATAGGCAGCACTTCATCGTCTGTCAGCCCTAATTCACTGGATAATTGGTTGATGGATTTCATAGTTTGCTCAGCGGCTTCGGCAATCTGCCAGTCCTGCATTTTAGTTGGGTCAAGTTTCATACATTATCCTCATTTTAAAAAACTACAATCTGATACAAATTATTTGCAAAAAGCATTAGCTGAACGACTTAGCAGGTATTTCTCACACGAGTGATAAAAGACCGAAAAAATGGGCCGGGTTGGATTCGAACCAACGTAGGCTTACGCCAATGGGTTTACAGCCCATCCCCTTTAGCCACTCGGGCACCGACCCCTGCCTTTGTTGCTTGTCGCTCGATAATATACAGCAAATACAACATTTTAATTGTTATTAAATGATTTTGCAAGAGCAATTTAAGACATAAATTTGGAGATGTCGGCAGAAATTTCATTAAGTTAAACCATTTACGGCATATACGAAATGAATTATAATAGGGCCGGAAAGACAAAACCTGCCCTGGGAATGTTACTGTTTGAAAAGGAGAAGATGGAATGAAAAAGATGCTAATTCTTTTACTGGTTGGTTTGGTGTTTGTTTTGAATGGCTGTGTAACAGTAGTGGGCAATACCACTGGCGAGCTAAAGACCTGCCATACGTCGGCGATGGCTGATGTTGATTTTGTGAGTAATTTGTCGGCCCAGGCCAAAGTCGATGGATATAAGGCGATAGCTCAAAGAGCTTTAACACAGGCCGAACGTGCTTATCTGGTCGACGCTGTTAAGAAAGATTCGCTCGACCAGCAGCAAAAGGATGAAATTTTACTAATATTACTCGATAATCCGAAATTGCGTTCTCAGCTTGAAGTAAAATCAGATTATCCGGCTCGTTAAGAGCCTTGAATCTGTATTCTGTTTCTGGTTTATTGCCGATGTAGCTCAATGGTAGAGCACAGCTTTCGTAAAGCTGGGGTTGTGAGTTCGAATCTCACCATCGGCTTTACGCTTTTATTCTAAAGGCAGCGGTTGCGAGGAAAACTGCCCCATACGACAAAATCTGTTTCGCTAACTCTCCGTAAGTCCGCCGACAGCCGCAGATGTTTATTGAGAAAAGTTATAAATGTCGTCTCTTGTGCCGTATAAACCGTCGTGTCCCGCCGAAAGCAGGATATAGAAGCCCTCGTTGTAGGGTTTTTCCATTATCGTGGCTTCTTTATTTTTAATACTAAGATAAAACTCCATGGGATTTGTATTTATCGGGTGGGCGGTAGTTCCGCTGGGGGGGGACCCTAACGCTGTCAAATCATCATTGTCGCAGAAATTGTAGATGTAGTCGACAACATCACAGCAGTCAGTAATTGACACCGTGGTATCGTGCATTATTTTCGTTACATCGGCCTTGTAATATAATATGGGCATTCCCAGCTTTTTAGTTATTCTTTGTCGGCTGTATACATCACAAAGAACGACACATGAATTTGCGTCGAAACCGGTAGTCGTAGGGTTTGTGTATAATTCTCCCATTGTGGCAATTTGCACCGCGTCGGGATTCATATAAGGGGCTTTTCTTTTAGCTAAATTTTCCAACACTGGCCCAGGAGGAGGTGAGGGAGGAGGAGTTTCGTAATAATACGGCTCACCATTTGACATTATACCAGTTACATTTGTAAATCGAGAATCTATATGAAAGCCTAACTTATCTTTACCCACCAGGGCTTCGCAGAGCTTCATAGCGCCACAATATGGAGCGCTATCTACATCAAACCGGCTGGAGCTGGGGTATTCATCGCCGAAATCAACCCTGAACATCTCCAGAGCATTTGTAATATCGTGCATCTGGCTTCTTTGCGTTACATCCTTGGCAAACCTTCTTACCGCAGCCAGCGAGGGCAGAAGTATCCCGAGAAGTATTATTATAATGCTCATAACAACCAACAGCTCGACAATGGTAAAACCTTCTTTTTTGTCTTTTAGTTTCATTTTATTCTCCTTATCTCTTATAATGACAATAATACGCACTTGTTAAAGGACTCTTTTATCGGCCTTCAAATTCCGCCTTATTATATAACATTAAGACCTTTTTGGCAAGGAAATTATAAATTAGACATTTAGTTATTAAGACTACAGAAAGCGCTTACCCTACCTCTTTATAGCACGATACTTAGCTGAAAAGACCGCTGTTTTAAGAGGGTATATCAGCCCATAATTTTATAAGCACAGTTTACACAATAAGGCCGGTTATGTCAAGCAAATTCCAGGTTTTTGCTATGACGGATTATTGATTTAATCTGCCGCAGGTAGATAAATTTGGGATTTTTGACGTCATGAAAAAGATGTGGATGAGAACCGGAATGTAATAAATGTACTATAGTGATTTTGCTTGCCGAGGCGGCAAACGCACTTGTATATTAGTGGTAAAATCGGATTTAAGGCAGTATCGGAACAGAGCTTAAGGTTACTGTGAATTTGAAAGACAAATATAATTCGCTTCAAAAAATCCTGAAAGAGCTGGATAAAGTAATTGTTGCATACTCCGGCGGAGTGGACAGCACACTGCTTTTGAAAGTAGCTATTGATACGCTCGGTAATGATAAGGTGCTGGCTTGCATCGCCGAAGGCCCATCTCTGCCTAAGAGTCAGTATTTGCAGGCAGTCGAGAGGACGACAAATATGGGTATCAAGGTCCGAACTGTCAGACCAAATGAGCTTGCGGATGCAAAGTATGCGGCCAATAAAGCGGATAGGTGTTTTCACTGTAAGTCACATCTTTATAAGATATTAGAGGATATCGCGAAGCAGGAGAAGTTTGGTTATGTTGTTTGCGGGTGTAATTTCGACGACAGAAGTGATTTTCGACCCGGCAATCGAGCTGCTGAAGTTTTTGCAGTCCGCTGCCCGCTAATGGAGGCAGAGCTGACCAAAGAGGACATCCGTAACCTAAGCAGGCAACTGGGTTTGCCTACGGCTGATGTTCCTGCTTCGCCCTGCCTGGCTTCGAGAATCGTATACGGATTAGAGATTACGGAGCAGCGATTGAGGCAAGTAGAAGAAGCAGAAGAGGTTATGCGGGAATTGGGATTGGTTGAGTTTCGAGTTCGGCATCACGATACGATTGTGAGAATTGAGGTCCGTCCGGAGGATATGGAGAAAATTATGAATGAGCGTTCGCGGATTGTAGAAGAACTGCAAGCGCTTGGCTTTAAGTATGTTACGATTGACCTGCAGGGATTTCGAAGCGGTTCACTAAATGAGATATTGACAGAAAAACAAAAGCGAAACGCAGAATAAAAGGTATGTTAAAATGGGGAGGTTGGGCAAGCCAGGTAAGAAAAATTTGTAAAAATAGGAGGGTGTCACCACCTTAAAATGCGTTGAAAGGGGGCAACGGCGCTGGTTTATGAGTATATGATGGAAAAAATTCGAAAACATTCGAAAACAAATAAAAACTATATAAAAATATTCAAAAACTCGTATAAAAACGTTCGAAAACTGCATAGAAATATTTAAAAGTTGAGTAGAAACGTTTGAAAATATTGGAAAAAATTTTCCTTATTGAGTCAAGCGTGTCATGTTGTGGAGGAGTCTTGGGACGCAGATACATGAGGCATAAAATGCCTAAATTAATAGAGATTTTTGTTTACGGTTTTCTATTGGATGTTTTTTTGAAGGGGCGAATTGACTATCCGGTGAGATGGAAACAGGGGGGATGGATGTAATACACTTCCTGTGATAGTTAATTTTTTTCTTGCAAAATAACTAGTAAAAGCATATATTCATAATCGTTATTTTGTTTTAGGAGGTGAGTAAATGAAAAGCATAAACACAGTTTTAATCCTTGTAATATCCTTTCTATTCGTGTTATCCCCAATCAAAAGCCACGCAAATACGTCTGACGAATATGTTGTTACTGCGGGAAAGGAACAAATTACCTTTGTTCGCCGGCCGGAACTTGGATATGTGGTGGTGTCACAAGAAGAAACAACTGCTATTGAGACCTTAGATACTACTCTGAGAGGATTTGGCACTGAAGATATAAGACCAATCAAAGGATTGGGACGGCGAGATATGTCGGTTGTATTCAGTCAGCGATCAGCGAGTGAAAATGAAAACACTATCAAGACGCTTAAGGCCCAGAGCCAGATAAAATATGCATCGCCGCTTTTTTCATCAAATGAAACGTTAGTGGCTATCATACCTGAGATTGTGGTCCGGCTGAGAGAGAAATCGGATGATGGGCAACTACAGGACTTATGCCAATCCATCAATGTTAGAATTAAACACAAACTACAGTTCACTAAACGTGAGTATCTTGTAGAAGTTCTGACAGCGGATGCAAGCGGTGTATTCAGCGCGGTTGAGCAAGTTAATCAGGCTGCATTTGTCGAGTGGGCGGTGCCGAATGTTGCGTTTCGCCCTAAGTTATTGGGGCAAGTCATACCTAACGATACGTATTTTCCCAATCAGTGGCATCTCAATAATACAGGGCAGTCCGGCGGGACGCCTAATGCAGATATCAACACACCAGAAGCGTGGGAAATCACTACTGGAGACCCTAACATTATAGTAGCGGTTCTGGATGAGGGTGTCGATACAAACCATCCGGATTTAACTGACAATATAGTTGCTGGCTATGATTTCTTAGATGACGATAGTAATCCGAATCCTTCTGGAAATGATGCTCACGGCACGGCTTGTGCAGGTCTTATCGCAGGCAGAGGCAGCAATGGCCTTGGTATAACGGGCGTTGCCTGGAACTGTAAAATTATGCCTATACGAATTGCAGGAAACGACGGCAGTTTTGTTACAGAGACAGAAATTGCAACAGCATTCCGCTGGGCAGCTAACAATGGCGCTGATATCCTCAGCAACAGTTGGGGTAATACATCGACATTATCCACCATCCATTCTGCCATAATTGATGTAACGAAGCGTGGCAGAATCGGCCGAGAGGGAAAAGGCTGTGTAGTCCTCGCAGCCGCAGGTAATACTGGCGGTAGTATTGTGTATCCTGCTAAATATGCCGAAGTTATCGCTGTGGGTGCTACTAACAAAGACGACATACGCTGGTCATATAGCGCTCATGGCATCGAACTTGACATCGTAGCACCGAGTGGCAATACGAATTTAAATGGTGATATATGGACAACAGATATTGCCGGTGCCGCCGGCTACAACAACCGCAATCCGAGCATCCTTGATTATACGGATAGAATGGGAGGGACTTCGGCGGCTTGTCCGATTGCAGCGGGGGTAGCAGCCCTTATTCTTTCTATTGAGCCTAATTTCAGTAATATAGATGTCCAGGACATCCTTCAGGATTCTTCGTTAGCTTTAAGTTCAGTGGGATATAGTACCTATTATGGATACGGTCGTGTAGATGCAAACGGCGCGATGGAGCTCGCACAAACAGTACCTTTCGTTCATTGGCTGGAACGATACACTGGTGACCACGACAGTGCTTGCGATATAGCTGTGGATAGTTCGGGCAATGTCTATGTGTCCGGCTACAGTGACAACGGCAGCTCAAGCAGAGGTTATGCAACGATCAAGTATGACCCCAATGGCAATCTATTGTGGCTGAGGTTCTACAACGGCTTAGGACACGACTATGCCCAGGCATTGACCGTAGATGATTTAGGCAATGTTTACGTAACCGGCTATAGTCCCGGCAGCGGAACAGAAGAGGACTATGCGACGATTAAATATGACACCAACGGGGTTGAGTTGTGGGCGTCACGTTACGATGGTCCACCAGGAAATAAGGACGAACGTGCTTATGCAGTAGCTGTGGATGGTTCGGGCAATGTATATGTGACCGGCCAGAGCTATGGCAACGATGCAAGCAGAGAAGACTATGCGACGATTAAATATGACCCTAACGGCAACGAGTTGTGGGTAAAGCGCTACAATGGCCCGGGGGACAGCCCTGACAGCGCCGAAGATTTAGATATTGATGGTTGTGGCAATATCTATGTAACCGGCAGCAGTTACGGCAGTGGAACGGGTAGGGATTATGCAACGGTCAAGTATAGCCCGGACGGTAATGAACTGTGGGTGGCGCGCTACAATGGCCCGGGGAACGGCTCTGACTATGCCAGAGCTTTGACTATCGATAGTACCGGCAATATCTACGTAACCGGTGGCAGTACTGGCAGCGGAACAGGATCGGATTATGCAACGATTAAATATGACTCCAATGGAGTTGAATTGTGGGTATCACGTTATGATGGTCCACCAGGAAATGAAAATGACTCTAGTGGTGATGTGGCTGTAGATAGTTCGGGCAATGTTTATGTTACCGGCAGTAGCTACGGCATTGGAACACAAGAAGACTATGCGACGATTAAGTATGACCCCAACGGAATTGAGTTATGGGTGAAACGATATAACGGCCCAGAAGATGGTCCAGAAGATGCCCGTGAATTGGCTTTGGATAGTTTGGGCAATGTATATGTAACAGGCGACAGCGCCGAGATAGCTCCCGATTATGCTACGATTAAGTATGACACCAATGGGAATCAGTTGTGGTTAAAACGTTACAATGGCTTAGGAAACGGCTCTGACTATGCTCGCTCTTTAGCTGTGGATGATTCACACAATGTCTATGTGACCGGCATGAGCAGCGGAGGCGATACAAGCCTTGACTATGTGACGATTAAATACAAACAACGGAATTACTGTACAGCGGTTCTTGATGGGGATTTAGACGGCAACTGTAAAGTCGATTTTCTGGATTATGCGATACTTGCAGAAGATTGGCTTGTAGGCAAAGACTGGATGGATTTAGTAGTAATTGCAGAAGATTGGCTTGAATGCAAATTAGCTTACCAGGGGGCTTGCTGGTAGCAAAAGCATAGTAATTTTTCTTAGTACCGGTTTGGCGGAGATAAATTTCTGTCTCAATATTGTTTTTACATACATCAAAGCTCCACAAGATTGCTCCTGCCAAAAGCAGCTCTTTAGTGGTAAGGGGAAAGAAGCTGGGCGAGTTATATATATGGTAATTATTTAAGGGGCGGGATATAATGGCGGGCAAGACGATTTTTAAGGAGATAAGTAATTAAGGCATTGGTCGTATTACTATTGTGGGCGATTTTGCTGGTTCTATGCTGGCCGATAGCGCTATTGGCACTTGTTTTGTGGCCGATAGTGTGGCTTTTGTCGATACCGTTTCGTGTTGTTGGTATTGCGGCTGATGCGTTTCTTGCGCTGATTAAGTCTATTCTGTTCTTGCCGGCGAGGATACTGGGTCATCAGGAGAAGGTGTAGTTCACGGGATAAAAAATGGCGTTTAGATATTCCTCTCTGCGGCTTCGACTGTCTGGGCAATCAGTGTAGCAATGGTCATCGGCCCAACACCGCCCGGAACTGGCGTATAGGCAGAACACTTGTCAATGACGGCGGAAAGCTCAATATCTCCGACGTTGCCCGGATTATAGCCCGCATCAACAACGACTGCCCCTTTTTTTATCCATGCACCCTTGATAAATTCCGGTTTGCCTACGGCGCCGATAACAATGTCGGCTCGGCTGACAATCTCGGGTAATCCCTTTGTCTTTGAATGACAAATCGTTACCGTCGCATTGGCATTGAGTAACATCATTGCAATGGGTTTACCGAGTATGGGGCTGCGTCCAACCACTACAGCGTGTTTGCCTTCCAATGGAATGTCATAGTGGCGTAAAAGCCGCATGATGCCAACGGGAGTGGCTGAGCCGTAGGCGGGTTCGTTCATCGCCATTTTGCCAAAGCCGAGGGCGGTTACGCCATCAACGTCTTTTTCGATGATGATTCTATCGAAGCAGCGTCTTTCGTTTATTTGCGGGGGGACAGGATGCTGTAACAGAATCCCGTGTACATCGGAGTTGGCATTTAATTTGTCGATTTCACTTAGCAGCTCATCCGTCGTTGCAGTTTTTGGCAATAGAATTTTCAGAGACTCCATCCCCACGCGTTTGCAAGCATTGCCTTTCATTTTGACGTAGGTTGCTGAGGCGGGGTCTTCTCCGACCAAAATGGTTGCCAGAATGGGCGGTCTGCCGTTGGATTTATCTTTGATTTTCTGAACACGAACGGCAAGTTCACATTCTATTTGTTGCGCCAAGATTTTTCCATCCAGGATTGTTGCGGCCATCTTTTGTGCTTCCTTTTAATTTTTTATCTGATTGAGCATTTAACAGAATAATGTGCAGTAGGGGTAGCTACGGCACAAGTTTTCACTGATTTTTTGCGAGGGCGGCGGCGCCGATGATGCCGGCATCTTCGCCAAGTGTGGCAAAACAAATCTCGACCGTCTCTTTCCTCAAATGCCAGATATGCTCGTTAAAGTAGTCTTTTATCCGGTTCAATAAAATGTCCCCGGCGGCAATCATACCGCCGGCAAAGATGATGCGGGCTGGCTCAGTGGCGTGCAGGGCGTTAATGCAGAGGATTGCAAGAACTTCGGCGGTTTCATCGGTTATCTTTTTGGCCAACTCGTCGCCGGCCTTTAGGTGGTCGTAAACATCTTTGCAGGTGATTTGGCCTTTTTCATCGAGGATTTTTTTCAAGCTTGATTTTTCCCCGGCCTGGATGGCTTCGGTTGCTCTTTTTGCGGTATTCGAGGCGGAGGCATAGGCCTCAGCGCAGCCTTTTTGGCCACAATTGCATAGCCGGCCATCGAAGTGGATTATGGTGTGGCCAAGCTCAGCGGCGTTGTCACCTGCGCCGGTCAGGAGTTTGCCTTTATTTATAATTCCGCTTCCGATTCCGGTTCCGAGTGTGAAAAAGGCCATATCCTCGATACCTTTGCCGGCACCGGCAACAAATTCGCCGAAGCAGGCGACGTTGGCATCGTTCTCAAAAACGATTGTTTTGCCGCCAAGTCTTTCGCTGAGTATCTGTCGAATAGGGATGTTCCGGAAGGTGGGGAAGTTCGTGGCGGCTTCGATGATTCCTTCTTTGTATCTGGCGGGGCCGGGACAGCCGAGACCGGCCGCAAGGACGTTGTTCATAGAAAAGCCGGATTTGGCTACACACTGCTCAGATGCTTTGGCAATATTTTCTATTATTGTCTCGGCGTCTTTTTCGACCTCTGTAGACGTTGATATTTTGGCCAGGAGTTTAAGGTCGGAGTCGAAACAGCCTACCTTTATATTTGTTCCACCGAGGTCGATACCTATAAATATGTTTGCCATCCGTAACTCGAAATTGAAGGTTTAAGATTATTGCGGATATCCGTTCGGGAACTTGCTGTGCCACTGCCAGGCGGTTGAGATTATTTGTTCGAGGTCGGGAAATTCGGGCGTCCAGCCAAGCTCGTTCTTTGTTTTTGCAGCGTTCGATGTCAATATCGGGGGGTCGCCCGGCCGACGCTCGGATTCGGTAACTTTGAAATCTTTTCCGCTGACCTTTTTAACCGTTTCGATTACTTCTTTTACTGAGTAGCCGTTGCCATTGCCGAGGTTATAAATCATCTCTGACTGTTTATCGAGCTTGCCCATCGCCAGCAGATGCGCCCTGCATAAATCCTCGATGTGAATGTAATCGCGGATGCAGGTTCCGTCTGGCGTAGGATAATCGGTTCCGTAGATTTTGATTTCACTGCTTTTTCCCATTGCCGCCCGGATAGCCAGAGGAATCAGATGCGATTCAGGCCTATGGTCCTCACCGAGAGTGCCGTCTGCTCCGGCGCCTGCGGCGTTGAAATATCTCAGCGACGCATAACGGAGCTTTCCCGTCCGGCTTTGAAATTGGCACATCCTTTCAACTACATGTTTAGCTTCTCCATAAGGACTGATTGGTACGGTGGGCGAGTCTTCAGCAATCGGCACTTGCGCCGGCATACCATATACTGCGGCGCTGCTGCTGAAAATAAATTTCTCTACGCTGGCTGTTTCCATCGCACTTAATAAAGTCTGCGTGCAGGAGACATTATTGTGGTAGTATTTGAGCGGGGCCTGCACTGATTCGCCGACTTCAATCAGCGCGGCAAAGTGGCAAACGGCTTCGATTTCGTATTTGCTGAGTGTTTCAACGAGCAGGTTGTAATCGGCTAAATCGCCTTTGATAAATTCATAGCCTGCGACGGCGGCCTTGTGGCCTTTACTGAGGTTGTCGTAAACGACCGGGTAGTGTTTTTCGGCGGCGAGCAGAGCTGTCATATTACTGCCGATGTAACCTGCTCCGCCGCAAACCAATACTCTCATAGCTCGCATCTCGTATCTCGTGAAGCGTATCTCGTATTTCGCTTCACTTGTTATTCTTCACGCGTTTTTCTATTCGCTTCAAAATCACTGTAGCCAGTTGGGTGTCGCTGCCCAAATCGACCCAGGCCATACTTTGTTTTTGTGTAGGGTTCAGTATTAGTCTCTGTCTTAATGGGCCGCTCTGTGAAAACATTTCGTATGCCCGTGCACGGCTGCGAATTTCGCGCTCAGGCAGACGCAGTCTTTGTGTATTTACGTTGCAGCGGATGCATAGCTGCGCGTCTTGTTGTCTGATTTCTAATTCTGCAATTCTTCGAATAGTATGCAGGTTTGCTTCAGCGGAGCTGAAAGAGCCGACGTTGTCTTTGCGCCAGAATTCGAAGAATTGGGCTGCAGTTAACGGCCGAGTCTTTATAATGCCAAGCTCGGTGTCAGATTTGGCGACGGTAAAGTTCATTTTGGCCAGGACATCTTCGGCAATCTGCATTGCCTGCTGTTTGTTCAAACCTGCCGGGCATATTTGCTCTACTGTTTCGTATTGCTGATGTTGCGCACAACTTGTTACAATGAGCGCATAAGCCATAAGTGCGTAAAAGCACAAATTGGTTGTGGATTTTCTACTATTCATTTCAGGTTCTCCCGAATTTTGTGTGATTATATATATAGTGGGCTTTTAGCTCAAGAACCAATTGTTTTTTCAAATCAGTTGCCGTACTGCTCGGCTGGGCTTTACAGCTAAAGAATAACTTGTTTCAAGGCCGATATTATTATCGTATTGCGTATATCGTATTGTGTATTGCGTTTTCTCATTTTTGAACGACGAGCGACGAAAAAATGTCCTCGGTGCAGATACAAGCTGTTGGCGAGAGGTTACAGTCTTTACCTTTAGGGAGAGAGGTGAAAGATTTCCTTGATTACCTGACTGTAGAGGCGGGTCTGGCCGGTAATACCATTTTGGGCTATGGTCGGGACCTGGCGGGTTTTTTGGAGTATTGCAAAGGCAATAAAATCCGCCGATTGAACCAGATAAAGCCTGCGCTTATCCAAAACTATCTGCGAATCCTTACCAGTAGCGAGCATAAAAGTGAAAGCTCGATTAAACGCTGCCTTGTTGCTGTAAGGATGCTTCTTCGATTTGGCAGACTTACCGGCCTTGTCGAAGATGATTTGTCTGCAATCCTCGAAGGCCCAAAATTGTGGCAGAGGCTTCCGACTATCTGCAGCAAGAGACAGGTTGTCGATATCATTAACGCTGTTTGTCCGGATGAACCTTTTTACCTTCGCGACAGGGCGATGCTCGAATTGCTTTATGCCACCGGGGTGCGTGCCAGCGAGTTGGCCGGCCTGAAAACGAGCGATTTGAATCTCGACATCGGCTACTTGCGCTGCATAGGCAAGGGTAATAGAGAGCGGATAATCCCAGTGGGCAAAGCGGCTATAGCAGCAACGTCTGAGTACCTTGCGGAATTGCGTCCCAAGCTGGTTAAGCCGTTAAGCGGTGATTTTTTGCTGCTTTCCCGAACAGGCCGGTCTATGAGCCGTATTGAAATCTGGCGATTAACCAAAAAATACGCTATTCGTGCAGGTATGCCCGGAAATTTGACCGTTCATACGTTAAGGCATTGCTTCGCAACGCACCTGTTGGCCGGCGGCGCTGATTTGCGAAGCGTGCAGGAAATGCTCGGACATGTGGACATAGCCACTACCCAGATTTATACACACGTTGACCAGGAGAGATTGCGAGAGATTCATAAGAAGTTCCACCCGAGGCCGTAAAAGGGATATTAAAAATCAAATATCAAAATGTAAAATTAAGGATGTCATCGCCGCAAAGCGGCGATTCCACAATTTTGATTTTTAATCTTTGATTTTTGCATTTTTAAGGGTTTTGTTTTATGATAGCTAAGTTAAGAAGCGGGATTTTGCATGGAGTCGTTGAAATGATTGTAAAACGATTATGTCTGGTAATGCTGCTGTTAGTGATAGGCTGCGAGCAGGTTGATAAGAGAGAATCAACCCTGCCGATTGATGAAAAAATCTCCGAGGCGGAGCTAAGCAGACAGTTGAAAATCAATAAGGATGCTTTATTCACAGCGATGACCGAGAGGATACGTGTCGATGCAGCCAGTGTAATGTTATTTAACGACGACCCGTTGGCCAGAAAGATTTTACTTGAGGCGTTAAAACAATCTAAAGATATTGGGGCCCGCATAGCTGTCTGCAAGGCATTAAGTCAAGCCAGGACAGAGCATAAGCCAATACGTAATAAGGAAGATTTCATCAAGCCGTTGTTTGATATCCTGAGCACGGAGACCAATGATAGCGCCAAATTGGCTGCGGAGGCCATTCTGATTTTTGAGTACGGTCAGATAGCGAAACGTCTGGAAGGATTAAGTACATCTACAACACTGCCGGTTCAGGCACGATTGAATGCGATATATGCTTTGCGACTTCAACCTGATATGAAGGCGGTATTTAAACTCATAGAACTTCTTGATGACCCGGAGGGACGTGTGGCGGCTGAGGCGGAGAAAGCGCTGCGGTCTCTTGGGACGCCGATAGGTAAGGATGCAGAAGCACGTGAGCAGATAAGAAGCGAGCTTATACGTAAGGGCAGAGATGAGTTCTTTAGGGATTTGTTGATTCGCCAGGAAGCACAGATGCGTAAGCTTGAAACCGAGTTAGACTCGTGGCGGGAGATGTATTTATCGGCTTTGGATAAGATATATGACGTATTAGATGATGATACAGCAAAAGGTCAGTTCCTGGCTGAACTTTTGGGTGACTCAAAAGATGTAGTCAGATTGTGGGCGTTAGAAAAGGTTTCTCAATGGCGAGTAGGAACAAAATCGGAATTACCTGCTGAACTGGGACCTGTACTGGTCAATTTGGTTTCGGACCGGAACAGAGATGTTCGGCTAAAAACAGCGGAGCTGTTGTCTTTGATGGGGCAGTTGAATTCATCCCGGCGTCTGCTGCAACAGCTCGAAGTCGAACAGGACGACGAGGTCGCAACAGAGTTGTTTGTCGCACTCGGTGGGGCTTGTTATTATGCCTTTTTACCCGGTTCGGAGGTCAAGGTTCCCGAGGAGACAAGAAAAAAGACGCTGGAATGGGCGACGAAGTACCTTCTTGATGAGGACCCTAAAAAATCACAGAAAGGTGCGGAAGTTATAAAAAGGCTTCTTGAGCAGGATGGTTTAACTTCAGGCGAGGTTGACAGGTATCTCGGTTTGCTTGCGGAAAGATATAACCAGCAAAAAGATAAAGCTGACAGTGTTCTGCGTGGAGAGCTGTTGGGGGCAATGGCAGGGCTGTGCGGCCCGCGAAGCGTTCACAGAACCGAAGCTGCGAAAACCTTCGAGCGATTGTTCGAAGAAGCCCTCACCGATAAAATGGATTTGGTCCGTGAGGCCTCGGTGGAGGGACTGATAAATATAGATAAAACAAGAGCACTCGGCAAGTTGAAGGGAGGCTTTGCCAATGACAGCAGTGCGAAAATAAGGCAAAGAGTGATAGGGCTTGCCGGTGAAGTGGGCGGCAGCAATGATTTGACCTGGCTGGCGGAAAAGCTCGGTTCAGCCGAGAGTGAACCAGCCTGGCAGGCGATGCTCACGATATTCAAGGCTGTCGGTACGAGGGTATTAGATAAATGGGTAAAGCGATTTAGTTCGCAGGATATGGAGTCCAAGCTCTCGGATGAGCAGAAGATTTCTTTTCTTGAGATAGCGGAGCGCAAGGCCATCGGCGAAAATGAGGCGGAAATGCTCAACAATGTGCGTGGCAAGCTGGCTCTACTTTATAGTAAAAACGGCAGATATGAACAGGCAGCAAGGTGTTTAGGGCTGTTGCGGGAAGCTGCCGGCAGTGCCGAGGAGAAAGAAGCAATTTTGGCCCGGATGTTGGATGCGTATTTGAGATGGCCGAAGGTGGAAACCGCGGCCAAATTGGTGGATAATTGTTTGTTGGAAAAGGATTTAGGGCCTAACAATGTTATTGTGCTCTCAATAGAAAAGTATCTTGCTGAGCTTGCCGCCACGGCTGAGACCAACGTTGTGTTAGAGGCACTTGTTAAAATAGAGACCGAGGATAGGCCGATGTGGACTGAGCAGGTTCGGCGATGGACTGAGCGTTTTGGTCAGCCCGAAGACGTAAATAAGTTAAAAGATGGGGAGTAATTAACAGGGATTTCGTTTGTAAGCAGCGAAAGTGTTATTGATGCGGTAGTAAAGGTTGTTTTGATGTGATTTTTCGCCAAAAAGGAGAAAATTTGAGGATTTTTTTGTTTTTTTACTTTTTTCTGTATTTTTTTGGTTTTTATGTTTGCACTTTTACGTTTATTTTCCTAAATTGCTTGTTTTGCACTAAATAAAGTTACGTTGATGGCGGCTGTGAGTTCCTGCATTCATTATGGTTTGCTGAGGCAGGAAAGAAGCTTGAGGTGCATCTTTTGTTTTTTTGTTTGACTTCATTGTTCCCGTCAAGGCTCGGCCTTGCTGAGGCTAACAGAATGTCAAATGGTAAATTCGGTATTGCTGCTGTAGCTCAGTCGGTAGAGCGCGTCCTTGGTAAGGACGAGGTCATGGGTCCAAGTCCCATCAGCAGCTAAATGAAAGCAAGCCCGGTTGAGAAGGCTTATTTTTCAATCAAAGCATTTTATCCGGCGCCATTTGTTGGTGCAGGATATAGCAGGTTCTGGCTTCGAGTTTATAAGGTTTGAAATTTTGTATTCGAGGATGAGAATAAGGATATAGATATCAATACTAACCCAGTACATTGGAGGTTTATATTAAGATGGCTAAAGCAGTATTTGAGCGGACAAAACCACATATAAATGTTGGCACTATTGGTCATGTGGACCATGGAAAGACGACATTAACGGCAGCAATGACGAAGGTGATGGAGTTCGAAGGGCTGTGCAAGTTTAAATCTTACGATGAAATTGCTAAGGCGTCGGAATCTCAAGGCCGACGTGACGAAACAAAGATTCTGACCATCTCCACAGCGCATGTTGAATATGTGACGGAGAATCGGCACTATGCACATATCGATTGCCCTGGTCACGCCGACTACGTCAAAAACATGATAACAGGAGCAGCGCAGATGGATGGTGCGATTCTTGTCGTCAGTGCAGCCGACGGTCCTATGCCTCAAACTCGCGAGCACATTCTTCTTGCCCGTCAGGTCAATGTGCCGAAAATTGTGGTCTTCCTGAACAAGGTAGACCTTGTTGACGACCCCGAATTACTGGATTTGGTTGAATTGGAGGTAAGAGAATTACTGAGCAAATACGAGTTCCCCGGAGATGAAACGCCAATAATCCGGGGTTGTGCGATTAAGGCGATGAGGGCGGAGAGCATCGACGACCCCGAGTGCAAACCGATTGTTGAGCTGCTCAAAGCCATGGATGAGTATATCCCTATACCGGTTAGAGATGTTGATAAGCCGTTTTTATTGCCGATAGAGGATGTTTTCAGTATAAAAGGTCGAGGAACTGTGGGAACCGGCCGAGTTGACCGCGGCAAAGTTCATGTTGGCGATGAGGTGGCAATCATCGGTTTGTCCAAAGATATACGAAAAACGGTTGTGACCGGCGTAGAGATGTTTAATAAAACACTCGATGAAGGTCAGGCCGGTGATAACATCGGCATACTTTTGCGTGGTGTAGAAAAGAAGGAGTTAGAGCGTGGCCAGGTTGTCGCAGCACCCGGCAGTATTACACCCCATACGAAGTTTCATGCTGAAGTTTATGTTTTAACCAAGGAAGAGGGCGGCCGTCATACACCGTTCTTTGCGGGCTACAAGCCGCAGTTTTATTTCAGAACGACCGATGTTACTGGCGCAGTTCATGCGTTAATGAGCCGAGAAGGTAAAAGTGCAGAGATGTGTATGCCGGGCGATAATATAGCAATGGAAGTCGAGATTATTTCGCCAATTGCTATGGAAGAAGGTCTTCGCTTCGCTATCCGTGAAGGAGGCCGGACAGTCGGCGCCGGAGTGGTAATCAAGGTTGTTGAATAAACGTATCTCTGAATAATCGTTGAATTCAAAAACTATCAAAAGCAAAGGTGCTCGCACCCGGCAAGTGAGCCTGTTGAGCACCTGCATGGGTAAGGGAGTTTTTTTCGAGTGAGTGAACCTGCGCAGTGGGGATAGGTTTTATGGCTAAGAAGAGCAAAAGGGAGTATGTATGGCTTGAGTGTAAGCAGTGTGGCCATAGGAACTACCGCACGAGTGTTAGTGTGGCAGAAGGTACGCCGAAATTAGAGCTGAAGAAGTTTTGTAGAAATGAACGTGCGCATACCGTTCATAAGATACGTCGTAAATAGAACCGACCTGTGGTAAGGATAAAAGAAAAGCCCCCGCTGTTATTTTCCACAGGAAGAGGCGTGGGTTACCCAAAGATAGGCCAGTAGCTCAATTGGCAGAGCGTCGGTCTCCAAAACCGAAGGTTGGGGGTTCGAGGCCTCCCTGGCCTGTTTGGTAGAACCGAGTGAAGGCTGTAATTTGGAGAGTTGCAAGTCGAGAGTGGTTGGGCAGGTATGATATTTGGTATTTATAAACGCAGCCAGGGCAAATACACAAGACTCTGTAGCGCTTTTGGCTTCGGGATAGTTGTGTCGCTGGGATGCCTGCTGCTTTACAGTAAATTAGAGGGTGCTGATTCGGGATTGTGGGTGGCAACGATGGTTCCGGTCGGCGTATTCGCCGGGTTTGCACTTTTGATTTTTTTGCTGTCAAATAAACCTTTGGTTGCGGATTTTCTAATTGCCGCTGAAGGCGAGATTAAAAAGGTCAGCTGGTCAAGCAGAAAGGAAATAGCTGTTTCGACGTTTGTCGTTATTGTGCTTGTGATTATTATGGCGATACTTCTTGGAGTTACAGATTTAAGCTTCAAGCTCTTTTTTTCCGAGGTTTTTGGCATTTAAGAGAGGATTAAAGCGGTAGGATTTTTAGTGGTGGGCGTTGGTATGCAGTGGTATGTCTTACGAGTGGCAGCAAATAAGGAGATGCAGGTTAAGGAAGCTCTTTTACAGAAAGTGCAGAGAGAGGATTTGCGAGGTATTGTCGGCAGGATAGAGGTTCCCGTTGAGCAGGTTAAGCGTATCCGAGGCGGCAAGCAAACAGTCCATAGACGGAAACTTTATCCCGGTTATGTTTTTATGGAAATGGAGTCGACGGGTGACGGCCGGGTTCCGGAAAGCGCCTGGTTTGTAATTAAGGAAACTTCCGGCGTAGGAGATTTTATCGGCACCGGAGGAGTCCCTACCCCAATGCGCGATACGGACGTGGCCAAGATGCTTTTAGAGGCGGAAAAGCCGGAGGAAGCACCAAGTATCAAGGTCGAGTTTAAAAAAGGTGATATGATTAAAATTCGGGAAGGTGCTTTTGAGAATTTTGAAGGCACGGTCGATTCGATTGATTCTGACAGAGGGATTGTGAAGGTGATTGTTCCGGTATTCGGCCGAAGCACTCCGTTGGATATAGAGTATTGGCAGATCGAGAAATTGTAATGGCATAAGCCATTTTGACGATTGATTTGGCAGTTTAATGGGTTTAGCCATCCCTTACGGGAGAGCTAAAAAATTAAGGGCAAAGAATGGCCAAAGAAGTGGCAGTCAAGATTAAGTTGCAGGCGCCCGGCGGACAGGCGACGCCGGCCCCGCCGATAGGGCCTGCGCTGGGTCAGCACGGTGTTAATATCGGCCAGTTCGTCTCACAGTTCAACGAGCGAACAAAAGAGCTTAACGGAACAATTGTGCCGGTTGTAATAACCCTCTATAAGGATAAAAGTTTCAGCTTTGAGGTCAAAAGTCCGCCAGCTGCGGTTTTGCTAAAACAGGCGGCGGAAATCGCAAAGGGAAGCGGCGTTCCGAATAAAGAAAAGGTCGGGAATGTAACCCCCGCACAGGTGCGTAAAATTGCCCAGACCAAGTTCAAGGATTTGAATGCGTACGATTTGGCCCAGGCTGAAAGAATTATTGAAGGTACCGCCCGGAGTATGGGTATAGAGGTGGTATCTAATGAGACATCAAGTGAGGAACCGGATACGAAGCATGAATAAAGGCAAGAGGTACAAAAAGGAATTAGAGCAGGTAAACCCGGAGCCGATAAGCCTGGTCGAAGCGGTCGAAAAAATAAAATCGTTTAACTTGGTAAAATTTGACCAGACTGTAGAATGTGCGCTGCATTTGGGCATTGACCCGAAGCAGAGCGACCAGTTGGTTCGCGGCTCGATATCTTTGCCACACGGGATAGGTAAGCAGAAGAGAGTTATTGTTTTCTGTGAGGACAAGGACATCGAAGCAGCCCGGGCGGCTGGTGCTGTTGAGGTCGGTTGCGATGAGTTGATAAAAAAGGTTACTGACGGCTGGATGGATTTCGATGTGGCTGTTGCCTCACCCAAAGTAATGGGCAAGGTGGGTAAACTTGGTCGAATTCTTGGCCCGCAGGGGAAAATGCCTTCGCCCAAAAATGGTACGGTAACCGCTGATGTTGCGGTCGTAGCGGCTGAATTTGCTGCAGGAAAGGTCGAATTTAAAAGCGATGCCGGCGGGAACGTCCACGTAGTGGTTGGCAAACAAAGCTTCGAGGCCGAAAAATTAGTCGGCAATATCGAAGCTTTTCTCTCGCATATAAGGAAGAATAAACCGGCGTCGACAAAAGGCACGTATATCAAAAAAATGTGTATATCTGCTACGATGAGTCCTGGCATAATGGTTAGTATTTAAGGCAGGAGCACGAGGGTGCTTACGATGGATACGCTGAGATTTAAGGTGACAAGATGAGCAAATACGTAAAGGGATTACTGCAATCAGAACTGGAAAAGAAAATCGTCGGCGAAAATATCAGGGATTTTTTGGTTATCAGCACCAAAGGTCTTGGCGGTGTTGACGCAAACCTGATGCGAGGCCAGTTGAGGGAAAAAGGAATCAGATTATCGGTTGTGAAGAATTCACTGTTTAAGAAGGCGTTGTTTAATCGACAGATGGAACCGGCAGCAGCTTTATTCAGCGGTCCCTGCACTATTGCTTATGGCGGCGACAGCTTAGTTGACGTTGCAAAAGAGGTGGCCAACTACCGCAAGAAGATTCCAGTTATAGAGGTTAAAGGGGCCTTTCTCGAAGGTTTTGTATTCGATGTCAAGGCGGCAGAAGGGCTTTCAAAAATGCCGACACGAGTGGAATTGCAGGGCGAAATTGTCAGCTTGGTGCAGTCGCCTGCGACAAGATTGGCCGCTGCCTTTGAAGCTGCTGCAGGTATTATCGCAGGTTGTATAAAAACCATCGCAGAAAGGGCTGAAAAACAAGCGGCGTAAAGTGCGATACGAGATATGGTTGCTTGTGCGGCTGCCCCTATTATGGGTTAAACGAAACAACGTAGTTTCGGCTACCGCCAGGCGATAACTAATAGGAGTAAAAAAAATGACAGAAGAAGTGGCAAAAGAAACGAAACAGGCCGAGGAATCGGGAAAATCACAGGAAGTTAAAGAAGCGAAGGAACCTGCGCATCAGGGCGAAGGCCCTGCAGTAGTCCCGAAAAAGACAAAGGAAGTTAAAGAGACAAAGAAATGGAGCAGCGAGATTAAGAAGCTTGGTGACAAGGTAGTTGGACTGACGTTGATGCAGGCCAAAGAGCTTGCCGATTATCTCAAGGATGAGTATGGAATCGAGCCGGCTGCCGGCGGCGCTGTCGTGATGGCAGGGCCTGCTGCACAAGGTCAGGATGAACAAAAGGAGGAGAAAACCAGCTTTAATGTGGTTCTCAAGGCAATCGGCGATAAGAAAATTCAGGTTATAAAAGAAGTAAGAGCACTGACAGGATTGGGGCTAAAAGAAGCTAAAGACCTTGTCGACAATGCTCCAAAGTCGGTTAAAGAAGGACTCAGTAAAGAAGACGCAGATTCCGCCAAAGAGAAGCTCGAAGCCGTGGGTGCGGTGGTTGAATTGACGTAATAAATGACAGGCAGTTTTATAACAGAATGGCAAGGAATTAAATGCCATACACTGTTTAAAGGGGCAGTCAAATGGTTTCAAAAGACGTACGTAATTTTGGCAGAGTCCGTGATGTTGTTCAGATAACGGACCTGGTAGCGATACAGAAAAGAAGTTATGAGCGATTTTTGCAGGTTGACGTGGCACCAACCAGGAGAAAGTGTATCGGGCTTGAAAGCTTGTTTCACGAGATATTCCCCATCGTCAACTACGACAAGACGATGAGTTTGGAGTATCTTTACTATGAACTGGAAAAACCTCGTTACACGCCCAATGAGTGCCGGCAGTTACGGCTGACCTACGGATACCCCTTAAAAATCTGTTGTAGATTGCGTACTAAGGACGGCGAAGATTTAGCTGAACAATCGGTATACCTTGGCGAAATGCCCGTTATGATAGGCGGCGGTGAGTTCATATTTAGCGGCGCTGAGCGCGTCATTGTCAGCCAGCTGCACCGAAGTCCGGGGGTCGATTTTCTTATCGAGAGCAAGGAAGGCGATAGAGTTCTACACGGCGGAAGAATCATACCGGAAAGAGGAAGCTGGATTGAGATAAGTGTAACACGAAAGGACGTTTTAGTGGTCAAGATAGACCAGTCCAGCAAGATACCTGCGACAATTTTTCTGAGGGCAATGAGCCAGGAATACAGCACGACCGCGCAAATCCTGCGGCTGTTTTATCCAACAAAGACTGTTTCGGCTGCACAACTTACACCTGCTATGTGGGTGGTTGAGCCGGTCGCGGACGTGGAGACCGGAGAGGTTATAGTCAAAGCCGGAACACAAATCGGCGACAGAATCTCCTTAATACAGCAAACCGGAGCAAAGAAGGTCGAAGTTATAGAAAAAGTACAAGACAACCTCATTTTGAACACACTTCAAGAGGATGATTGCAACAGCCATCAGCAGGCGTTGTTAAGGTTTTATATGAGATTAAGGCCCGGAAATCCAGCTAACGAAAAAAAGGCTAAGGCGTTCTTTATTGAGAAATTCTCGGATGTTAACAGATATCGATTAGGAAAAGTTGGACGATTCAGACTGAATCGAAAATTCGGGCAGCAAGTCGATGAAAACGAGATGACACTCAGAAATGAAGATTTCTTAAATACTGCAAAGTACATAATGGCTTTGAGAAACAACGAAGGAGAGATTGACGATATCGACCATCTCGGTAACAGGAGACTAAGAACGATTGATGAGCTTGCAGGAGATGAAATCAGGAAAGGATTACTCAGGCTTAGAAAAACTGTGCAGGAACGAATGAGCCTGAAAAGAGATGAACAGGAATCAATGCGGATTGCAGACCTGGTAAATTCGAAGAGTGTCTCAAGCAGTATCAACTATTTCTTTGGTCGAGGAGAATTAAGCCAGATTGTCGACCAGACAAACGCATTAAGTCAGTTGACGCATGAGAGAAGATTGTCAGCACTCGGACCAGGCGGCTTAAACAGAAGAAGAGCCGGGTTTGAAGTTCGTGATGTTCATATCAGCCATTATGGCAGAATCTGTCCGGTTGAAACGCCGGAAGGAACTAATATCGGTTTGATTTCCTCGTTAGCTATATTTGCCACGGTTGATGAGTATGGTTTTCTTCTTACACCATATAGACGAGTTGAAAAAGGTAAGGCCACCGACAAAGTTGACTACCTGCGTGCAGATGAAGATATGAAAGCGGTGATTGCTGCACCCAACACATTTGACCAGGATACACGTGAAATCCAAAAGGGTTTGGTGCTGGCTATGAAAGGAGGCGAGCTTGCCCAGGTTCCCCATGAACAGGTCAATTACGTTGACGTTTCAGCCAAACAAATTGTCGGTGTTTCCGCTTCGCTTATCCCGTTCCTGGAGCACGATGATGCAAACCGAGCCTTGATGGGTTCTAATATGCAGCGGCAGGCGGTTCCGCTACTGAAGACGGAGACACCTTTAGTCGGCACGGGTATGGAGCAAGTGATCGGCCAGAACTCGAGTATGGTCGTCCGTGCAAAGAGCAACGGCGTTGTTACTGCAGTGGATGCTACTAATATAGTTATCAACCATACCGAAGAATATAAACTTGCCAAGTTTGTCGGGCTGAATGAAAGAACCTGCCTGAATCAGAAGCCTGTAGTTGAACTCGGCGAAAAGGTTCAGAAAGGCCAAATCATAGCAGACGGCGGCGGCACCGCCGACGGCGTATTGGCCCTCGGTAAAAATTTGCTTGTGGGATTTGTTTCTTTCGATGGTTTTAATTTTGAAGATGCAATTATTGTCAGTGAGAAACTTGTCAGGAACGATAGTCTCACAAGTATTCATATTGACGAGTTTACATCGGAGGTTCGTGAGACCCGCCTCGGCAGGGAAGAGTTTACCCGTGATATTCCCAATGTTGGTGAAAAGGCTCTGCGGAATCTTGATGAACACGGCGTAATTCGTGAGGGAACAAGAGTCTGTCCCTGCGATATTCTGGTAGGCAAGGTAGTGCCAAAGAGCAAGACTGAGCTGACGCCGGAGGAAAAATTGCTACACGCTATATTTGGAAGGGCGGGCGAAGATGTCAAGAACGACTCGCTTGAACTGCCCAGCGGGTATGAGGGAGTGGTGATAAAAACAGAACGATTCACCAGGCGCGGTGCAGGCGGCGAGGAACAAAAGAAAGCCCTCAGGGCCCAGATAAAACAATATGAAGGACAGATGCGTGCCAAAGAATGTACGGTATTCAGGCAAATGATTGAGGCTATCCAAAAGAAGTTCGATGTTAATATCGTTGATTCATCTACACGTCAGAAAGTCGGAGTCAGCTCTGACGATGAGGTTATTTATGAGCAGGTAGAAGGCTTTGATATTAAGTGGGTCAGGCCCGCTTCGACCCGGGACGATGTGCAGAAAATTGTGAATAAATATTGGGTGAAAATAGCTGAGATTCAAGAAGAAAAGAAACGAAAGATTGAGAGTCTCAAACACGGAGATGAGCTGGCCAGTGGTGTACTGGAGATGGTAAAGGTTTATGTTGCGACTAAGAGAATATTGTCAATCGGTGACAAAATAGCCGGACGCCACGGCAACAAGGGTGTTATTGCCAAGATTACGCCCGAGGAGGATATGCCGTTCCTTGAAGACGGCACACCTTTGGATATTTTGTTGAATCCTCTTGGTGTGCCTAGCCGGATGA
>CAZCIR010000012.1:0-69362 GCA_964499145.1 uncultured Pirellulales bacterium
ATAAAAAGGCATACATAGATGGTATTTTGATTGATAAAGTAACTGCCGACAAAAACAAATTCGATGCAGCCATTACAAGGGCATCGCAGCCAATTCGGAAACAGAAAAAAACAACGGACTGATTTGTTTTCTTCTATTGTATCTATAAGCAAATTCGTTCACGTAGGTTTGTAAATACTTAGGACTTACAGCGTGATAAGTGCCGTGAATAGACCTTTTAAGCTGACTCCAAAATCCCTCTATTGTGTTCGTATGAGCATTTCCCCTTTTGTATAAACCTCTATTGTGATGTACCGCAGAATGATTAAAACCGTATCGGGGTAAACTTTTGTATGTATATGCTTCATCGGTTTTAATTTCCGCCCGTATATCTATTTGGCTTCGTATGAAGGGCATTACGTTTGAATGATTGACCTTCTTTATTATTTTAGCCCTAATGTCCCCTTGTCTTTGCACAGCCCCAAGAACGGCTGATTTTATTTTTGTGTTGCGCCCTTGTGTCCCCTCTATTCTTTTATCAGCGTGTTTATTTCTTTCTTTGCCGCCGATGTAGGTTTCGTCTATTTCTACAACGCCGGTAAGTTTATCAACATAAGGTTCGGCAAATAATTGTCTTACTTGTTTTGCCATTCTCCACGCAGTTTTATAAGTTACTCCGAGTTGTCTTTCTAATTCTTTTGCAGAGACACCATTTTTAGAGGCAGAAAACAAGAATATAGCAAAGAACCAATTTTTAAGACTGGTGCTGGATTTGTGAAAAATAGTATCAGCAAGCGGGTGTAACTGATAACCGCAAAAGGCGCAGGCATAACACTTACGATTTTTCACTCTGTAATAGTTAAAGGGCTTGCCGCACTCTGGACATATCTTTACACCGTCATATCTTTTATCAAATATCTCCTGCAAGCAAGCATTGTCGTCTGGATATTTTTTATTAAATTCTTTAACCGTGAATTTTTCTTGTTTCATAGTATAAACCCTTTATTTCTAATCATTTACGGGTATTATACCATATTGTTTACTTGTTGCCAAGGGATAATTACCAAAATAATTGTGATTTCGGTTGTATTACTGTTAGTTTTGATAGTCATTTTACAAAATACTCAGTCTGTTGAGACGAAGCTGCTTTTTGCCAAAATCACTATGCCGAGAGCATTTTTGTTAATGCTCACTTTTGTATTCGGCTTTATTGCTGGCCTGCTCACTACGCTGCGCTTAGATTCTAAGACCAAAAAAAATCTCTTTTCTTAACCAGCGAATTCTGCGTCTAATTTTCTTTTTTCCTTAGTGGCAAAATACTCTCACCCAAAATCGCCTCGAAGTGTAACGCAGATCTCAGATCTCTTTTATCTGTAACCCAGTTCATTTCCTCCGTCGTCCGTCTTCAGTCGTCTGTCGTCCGCCTTCCGCTTCGGCGGTATTAACTTAGGCAACTTTTATTTAAGTAATCGGTTTAATCTGCGTAATCAGCGATTAAAAATTCTTCTGACGCAATACGCGATACGCACGACTCAATACGGAAAAAATTTCCTATTTTTTCAAACGTTTCTACTCAACTTTCGAATATTTACATACATTTTTCGAACGTTTCTATACAATTTTCGAACGTTTCTATATAGTTTTCGAACGTTTTCGAATATTTTCCATCATATGCCCGTATAATAGCGCCGTTGCCCCCTTTCGGGCCATTTTACGCCTAAATTTCCTCAATTTTTATACCTCCCATCTTACCCATATTACCTATTTTAACTAAAGAATTTTCTTAACCACCGCCGATACTATATTACCTATTTTAACATTTTGGTAAAAACGTGTAGTTTATTATGTTAATATAGGCAATCTATAACGAATATAATGTTGTTTTGGAGACAGAATTATGTTAAAAAACGCTGTTTTGGAACGTTATTTAGACACCTTGCTAAAAGGCGACAGAAAAGCCTGCCGCACTGTTATAGAGGAATCCCTTCAAACTGGCACTCCTGCCAATTCCGTTTATTTGGACATAATCTGGCCTATTATGGCTGAAATCGAGCATTTAGTGCGTTTAGACAATATAACAACCACTCAGGAACATTTAGCTACGAGAATCAATCGAACAATTGTGGACCAGCTTCAAAATAAGCTGCCTCGTAAATCCTCGAGAAATAAAAGAATAGTCATTTCTTGTGCAAATGTTGAGCTGCAGGAGCTTGGAGCGCAAATAATGGCTGACCTTTTTGAAAGTGACGGCTGGGAAGTAAAATTCCTCGGAGGCGGTTTAACAAACGATGATATCCTTGTTTTCATTAACGAACACTCTCCAGATATACTCCTAATCTACGGCGGTACTCCAAAACAGGCTCCTGAAATACGCCAACTTATTGACACTATCAGAGATATAAACGCATGGCCTAATATGCGCATAATGTTATCAGGAGGGCTGTTTAAACGGGCTGATGGATTATGGCAGGAAATTGGGGCTGATTTATATGCTGAAACAGCACTGGAAGCCTTACAAATGGCTTTAAACGATACACCAATTGAGCTGGAGGAAAGTACAATAAATAGGCGAAAAAGAAGAGGGAAGAAAATGGTTAAAAGAATACAAGTACAAGTCTTAAAATAAGTTAGAGCACTTAATACTTCGCATATCAGATAAGAAGCAAGAACATTCTGTATGTTTATTTTGTATTAAACTGTCCTTAAATACGAACAGAAATATCGTAAAATGTCTTGAAAGGGGGTAACGGCGCGTGTTTATGAGTATATGATGGAAAATATTCTAAAACGTTCGAAAAAAGTATAGAAACGTTCGAAAACTATATAGAAACGTTCGAAAAAAGCATAGAAACATACAAAAAATGTATGGAAATATTCGAAAGTTGAATGGAAACATTCGAAAATATTCAAAAATTCCGGACGCCACGAAGACGCCAAGCCGCTAAGAGAAATTAACCACAAATGAACACGAATAAACACAAATTTTTTACCGCTGAGGACGCTGAGGGAGTAGTGCAACAATCTTTCTGTAAATTCGTTTACTCCGATATACACAATCCACGCATTGCTCGGAAGGAGCCCCGAAGGGGCGACTGACGAGCAATGCGAAGCCGACTAAGCCGACTACACCCGGCAATCCTGACGTCAAGATCCAAAACATCCACTCTTCGACGCAGACAACCATCCAGGTCCGCCTGTGTCACCACCATTAACATAACCTTTCCGCCACAGGCGGACAAGTACAAAGAGATTTCACGTCACAATCTCAAGATATTAAGGTAAGCCCTTTCGGAAGCCTGCCAGCTTTCATGAACCTCCAAAAGCAAAGCTCCTACCAGCCTGTCGCAGGACTGACGATTTGGAAAGATACCAACGACACGACTTCTCTTCTTGATATGCCTCATAAGGTTTTCGAGCATATTGGTAGAATTTAACTTACGCCTGACGACGGCATCAAGCGAACATACGGCAAGACAATCTTCCAGTCCCTCTTCGAGCAGCCTGGCGACTGAAGGATAACAGCTACGCCATTTTTCAGCCATCTCCATACCCCGAAGCATACATTCGTCTCTGTTCTCCGGCTCAAATACAGAGACGACATCAGTCATAAGCTGGCGATAGTACTTAAATGGCACTTTACGCAGCAGCTGCCTCTTGAAATGTACCCTGCAACGCTGCCAGGCCACAGCCTGAAAATGCCGGGCAATGGCCTTGCGGATACCACTGTGAGCATCCGAGACGATAATCCTTAAACCCTTTAATCGGCGGTCCTTGAGGTCTTTGAACAACTGGCCCCAGGTGTCCTCGGATTCGCTGTCGCCGATACGCCAGTCGAGGATTTCACATCTGCCGTCGGCGGTTATTCCCACGGCCACTAAGACGGCCTGGCTGACAATGTGGCCGTTGACTCGCACCTTCTCATAGCGAGCATCAATCTGAAGATACGGATACTCGGTGTGGTCAAGACGACGGCGGCGAAAAGCAATAAGCTTTTCGTCAAGCTCGCAGGCGATTCGCGAAACTGTAGCTGAGGAGATGTCCATGCCACACATAGCATCGAGGACATCCTGTACCTTGCGTGTGGAGACACCCTGAAAGTACATCTCGGCGCAGGCGATGAGTAATGCCCGTTCACTTCGCTGGAAGCGGTTGAACATCGAGGGCTGGTATGGAGGACAGTTGCGGCTCTGGGGTAGATGCAGGTGGAGTTTGCCGATGCGGCTGGCAATGGTACGGGGCTTGTAGCCGTTGCGGTGGCCGATGCGGCTGGGGCTTCGCTGGTAGAAGTCAGCCTTGAGGTACTCGGCGGCTTCGGCGTTCATCGCGGCGTCGAGCAGGACCTCCAGCAGTCGTTTTAGGGCTGAGTTTTGCGTAAAAACCTCTTGCAATAAGCGCCTGATATTGTCATTATCAATCTTTGCCATCGTTTGTCCTTTCGAGTTTAATGGTTCTAAATATCTCTTGAATCGAAGCAAACGATGGCTTTTTACCATATTCCGCATGGGCTATGCCATGCCATAGGCGGCCATTCCTTACGGGAAATTTACAGAAAGTATTTCACAGTCCATGGTTAATTGTTTAAGAAGTTAAATTGTTAATTAGGGAAAAGTTAAGTGTCTCCCCGACAGAAAAGCAATCAAGCAACCATCGTGGATCTGCGCTTCGCTTAGAGAGAAATTAGGCGCAGTTACCACCTATGTTGCAAGCTAAGGCATAAATGGCATGGCCACAAGTACTTGGGGCATAAATGGCCTAAAATAACAAAGAACAGAAGAGTGAAAGAGCACCTAAACGTAAGAGCAAAAGCAGAAGTCAAGAGTCAGAATTCATAAGACAGGAAACAAAATAATTTAAAGATTAAAACTGAAAGTTAAAAAAAACCAAAAAGTTAATACTTACAAACAAAAGTGTATATTTGTCAGATTAGGTAATGTTAACTACATTTAATTGGTGATTGGGGAAACTTCAATGGGTGACAATATTACATAGCTCATAGTAATTAAGTATTTGCGTACATACTAAAGTGCTATTTTGTTGCTAATGGTTTGATGGTTGAGATTGCGAGTTGCGGGATAAAAAAAGAAGCTGAGTCCTTTGTTTGTGGCTAAGGGAACACCACTCGGATATCTTCGCTGTGCTTTTAACAACTAATCTTGAGAAAATTCTTGACAGTTGCGTGTTAAAGTGTAAAATTTAATACATTATGCTATTTGAAAAGCACCGAAAGGAGGAGGTAATATAGAGTATTCATTATTGCACAATTGGGGAATTATTAAAAAGGTATCAGCGTGCTCATAGCGCGTTTTGGTAGTTATAAATAAATATTTTCGAAAGGAAAGAAAGATGAAAAGTGCAAAAATGCTAACAATTCTGGTTCTGGCATTGGCTATAATTTTGACACGGCCTGAGGTCAGTGAGGCGGCGCCAATGGGAACCGCTTTTACCTATCAGGGGCATCTGTATGACGCTAATTATGCGGCAAACGGACAGTATGATTTTGCATTCAAGCTGTATGATGCCAATGTCGGAGGCAGCAAAGTAGGAACTGACGTTAATTTAGCTGATGTGGATGTAATCGATGCTTATTTTACAGTGGAACTGGATTTCAACGATGTCAACGCATTTAACGGCGAAGCTCGCTGGCTGGTAATTGGCGTTCGGGTGGGTGATATGAACGACCCCAACAGCTATACAATACTTAGTCCGCGTCAGGAAGTAACGCCGACACCATACGCACTTTATGCCAAAAACGCCGCCGGTGACTCCGACTGGAGTATATCAGGAAGCAATATGTATTCCAGCGTAACCGGCAATGTCGGCATCGGTACAACGAGCCCGGGTAAAAAATTAGATGTGGCAGGAGGGATAAACGCTACCGATTATTACTACCTGAATGACAATGTACTCGTATACAATACCCCCGGGACCGGCAATTTTTTTTACGGCTGGGATGTAGCTGTTCAAAAACATAGTATGGCAACGAATGGCGTAGAACGGCTGGTCATCGATAGTGCAGGCAATGTCGGCATCGGAACAACAACTCCATCGGCTAAACTTGACGTCGTGGGTACTCTGGAAGTCGTAGCGAGCGACACTTTAAGCGTTAGCGCTTCTAATTCAAATACATCAGGTTATGCTGTTTACGGTCAAGCTTCAGGCAGCAGTGGGGGCGGTGTGCAGGGCTGGGCAAATAACACGGGAAATGTAATGAATGTTGGTGGTATGTTTCAGGCGGAGGGTGAAGAAGGTCGGGGTGTTTATGGCGCTGCCAATAATACAGCAGATTCCATCAACTTCGGAGGATACTTCAGGGCATCGGGCGGCCGGGGACGGGGTGTAGCTGGTTCCTGTACAGGCACAAATGGTGTAGGTGTCTATGGCTCCGCTTCTGGAGACAATGGTATAGGGATTATCGGGAGTACCAGCGGCGGCACGTCCAGCAAAGGCGTTTACGGCTGGGCTTCGTCTACAACAGGGACTAACATCGGAGTACACGGGAAGACAAGCAGTAATGACGGCTATGCCGGATATTTTGATGGCGGACGTAACTACTTTGGAGGCAATGTCGGTATCGGAACGACCAATCCTACCGAGGCTCTGGAAGTAATTGGGACGGCAAAAGCAGATGCGTTTGTCGGAGACGGCAGCAGCCTGACGAATCTTCCGCTGACACCCGATACAGACTGGACCATTTCAGACAGTAACATGTATTCGGATGTATCCGGTAACGTTGGGATCGGGACGAGCAGCCCGGCAGGGACTTTGGAAGTGAGTCACGACGGTTCCAGCAACGATTTGGTTGTAGATTCGAGTACGGGCAACATAGGCATTGGAATAATACCGAATTCATCGTATAAGCTCTTTGCTAACACCAGTAGTGATGCAACATGTGGTCGATTTGTCAACTGGGCAATTTCCGCCTATTCTACCGGCGTCTCCGGTCTGGCTCAGGGACCCGGTGGGACCAACCACTACGGAGTTTACGGTTACGCACACGGCGGGACAAATAACTGGGCAGGCTATTTCAATGGGAATCTATATGCCGCGGGTAATGTCGGTATCGGCACGGAAACTCCCGCAGGTATCCTGCAAGTAAGTCATGATGGTTCCAGCAGCGATTTAGTTGTGGACCCCAACGAAGGTAACATTGGGATAGGAACAGCACCGAGTTCGTCATATAAACTCGCCGCCTATACCAATAGTGATGTAGTATGTGGTCGTTTTAACAATACGGGCAGCTCTGGTTATAGCTATGGCGTTGCCGGATATGCCCAGGGACCGGGCGGAACAAATCATCTCGGTGTTTATGGTTACGCATATGGCGCAACAAACAACTGGGCCGGCTATTTCAACGGCCGACTTTATGCAGAGACCGCCGGCATCGGGACAGAAAGTCCCCAAGAGACCCTTGATGTGGATGGGACGGTCAGGATGACTGGATTCAAAATGACTGGCTCAACAGCATCCGGCTATGTACTGACATCGAACTCGACAGGCCAGGGAAGCTGGCAGGCGGTTCCCGGTTTTTCACTGCCGTACTCAGGCAGCACATCGAGCATGTCGCGCGGCATCAGCGTAACGAAGACAGTGGGCGGGGATGGTATTTACGCCCAGACGCCGGGAGCAGGCTATAGCGCTCTGGAGGGATATGCTACTGGAGCGGGTGGCATAGGAGTTCGGGGCAGGGCCGGAGTAGATTCTACTATGGCAGGATATTTTTCTGCGACTTCTAATCCGAATGGGCGTGCTGTCACCGGCTATGGGGCAGAGTATGGAGGATTCTTCAACGGTGACAAATTCGGAGTCTATGGTTTCGGCTCAGACAAGGGCTATGCACAGAACTCCGGGGGAGTATTTATCGCGTCCGGCTCGGAAGGCAGAGGCGCTTATGGGGGTGCCACTGACCCAAATGATGTGATCAACTACGGCGGGTATTTTTACGCGAGGGGCTGGCGCGGGTACGGAGTGTATGGCGAGGCGGAATCGGCAACAGGCGTAAACTACGGTGTCTATGGCAAAACCAATTCGGCAGACGGGTATGCCGGTTATTTTGAAGGAAATGTAAAGGTCGAAGGGGAAATCAAAAAAACCGTCTCAGGCGGAACAATGGAGCGTGCCACACCGATTGCATACGCCTTTATTGGTTCAGACGGTTTAAAAGATTCAGGCACACCGAACGTCAGCAGTACGTGGAATGCCGGCTCACAGTATTACGAAATTACCATCAGCGGTGAAAGTTATTTTTATAATACCTATGTGACGACAATAACTTTAGGTGGCAGTACTGCGGGTGTCGCACGCACGAGTAGTGTAAGCGGTAAACTTTTAGTTTATATCTACAACTTATCCGGTACACTGATGCAATCGAACTTTCAGTTTGTAACTTATAAACCATGACTTGAAACGGAAATGTGACTATGAGAGCATAGGAGAAAATAATGAATTCAGGCAAAAAAACCGTTGATATTTTATTGACATTGTGCATTTTAGTTTTGTTTTTAAGCGCGGCAGCATTTGCAGATTACAAATTAAGCTGGAGCACGATTGACGGCGGTGGAGGGGTAAGCAGTGGCGGGCAGTACATAGTTAGTGGTACGATAGGTCAGCACGACGCGGCATACTCAGCGGGCGGAGATTATGAGTTGTTGGGTGGGTTCTGGCCGGGCGAGCCAGTATGCACGGTTGATTTCTACCATTTTGCAAGATTCGCCGAGCTTTGGCTTGAAACCGGACCCGGGCTGGCTGCTGACCTGTATGAGGATAATGTCGTCGACGAACTTGATTTGAAGCTGTTCGTTGATGAATGGCTGGACTATTGTCCGTATGACTGGCCGTTAAGGTAAGAGAGGACAGAAGACAGAGGACGGACGAGAGGCGATAGAGGATGCTCGATGGTAGATACTCGATGCTGGATACTCGTATCTCGCGAAGCCCTTTGACTACACTCAGGGTAAACTCTGAAGTGTATCTCGCAACAGAAAAAAACTGCTAAATACGCCATTGGCAAGGCCAAATATTTTGGGCAATATCCCCGTCGAAAGAAACGATTATGGATTCCTGACTGCGCAGGAATGACAACACACGCAATAAATTGGGGTGCGTTATAAGTAATTGTTAAATTAGAGGGTTGAGTTATAATAACCGTGCAAAGATTTTGTTAAAAGGAGGTCAAAGATGAAGTTATATCTTGTTCAGCATGCAAAAGCGGCTTCGGAGCAGGTGGACCCGCAACGGCCGCTGACCGAGGAAGGACGCAGCGATATACAGAAAGTTGCAACATTTATAAAATCTTCGAATCTGTGTGTTGACTATTTGTGGCACAGCGGAAAGAAACGAGCAGAGCAAACAGCAAAAATTTTAGCTGAAGCTATCAAGATAAAAACATTGACCATCCACGACGGCCTTGGGCCAAATGACGACGTTAAGGCCTTTAAGGATGAGCTTATCTCGGTCAACGGCGATATAATGGTCGTCGGGCATCTGCCCTTTTTGAGTAAATTAGCATCACTTGTTTTAGCAGGGGCGGAGTTGGCTAATACAGTAGCATTCAAAAACGCCGGTATCGTATGTATAGACCGCTATGATAAAAATCAATGGCAAATCGACTGGTTCGTAACACCAGAACTTATTGTCTAAAAACCAGATATGACATTTTTATCAGCTAATCCCGGGCCGTTTAGTGAAGCCGTTTCGAAATTGTGGGATTGTATGAATCCATGTATGCTATGTCCGCGCAGGTGCAAAGTTGATCGCGGCAAAGGCGAAATCGGCTTTTGCGGCATCGGCGATAAGCCGATAGTCAGCTCCGTCGGGCCACACTACGGCGAAGAAAGCGTTCTTGTCGGTCAGGGGGGATCGGGAACGATATTTTTCGCCGGCTGTAATCTCGGCTGCGTCTTCTGCCAGAACTCCGATATCAGCCATCATCGCAGCGGCCGAGAGGTTACAATCGAAGAATTAGCACAATCTATGCTCCGCCTTCAAAGTATCGGCTGCAGTAATATCAACTTCGTCACACCTACTCACGTTATACCAGCTATTGCGGCTGCTATTGAATCGGCCAAAAAGAAAGGCCTGACTTTGCCTACGGTCTACAATACCGGCGGATACGATTCAGTTGAAACGTTAAAAATGCTCGACGGCTTTATAGATATTTATATGCCGGATATGAAGTACTCGGATTCGGCGGCAGCAGAGGAGCTATCCAGCGCAGCGGATTATCCGCAGGTGAATCGCGAGGCGGTCAAAGAGATGCACCGACAAGCAGGCGATTTACAAATAGAAAAAGGGCTGGCTACACAAGGTCTCTTAATAAGACATTTAGTTTTACCGGAGAATCTGGCAGGCAGCTTCGAGATAGTAGATTTTTTAGCAGAGCAAATCAGCCAAAAAACAGCGATTAATGTGATGGAACAGTACCATCCCTGTTATCAGGCACACTTACACCCCAAAATAAACCGCAGACCTACCCCACAGGAAATCGAATCCGTCCGCCGGTACGCAATCAAAAAGGGGCTACGGGTCATTTCATAGGGTTCCGGCAGGAGGGAGTAATTTACTGCCTATATGTTCGGTTCTTCATTTACCTCAGCGGGAGGCTGCTGCTCTAATTCTTCAAATATCCCTTCAGTCTGCTCTTCAAGCTCGTCAACAGCCGCTTGCAATTCTTCGTTCTCGTCATTCAGCTCCCGGACCCTTACCCTCTCCGCCTGTAACTGTTTTCTCATTCTTTCAATCGCAATCTGAAAGTTTTTTACCTCGGCGACGGCAGCATCCCGCTCCTTAGTAACTTTAGTAACCTGAGATTGCAATTTCTCCCAGGTCTGCGTGACAGCAGCAAGCTCCGAGAGGGCATTTTCCCGCTCTTCTAAAATTTCAGCTACTTCCTGCTTAAGCTCATCTCTTTCAGCTTTAACCCGCTCCAATTCGGACCTGGTCCTTGCCAATTCGGCTTTGGTCTTTTCTGCTTCTGCAATAGCTACATCTCTTTCTTTATCGTTGCGGTCGCAACCGGTCAACATCGACAGACAAACCAACAAAAATAATAAATTGAGAACAAATCTGCTTTGATTCATTTTCTTGCTCCTTAAATATCCGAAAATCCTATCGCATTTTTGGTCGTCAAGGTCTTTCAGGAATTCTTTCTTATTCATCACCAACCTCGAACTTATAGCTTAGTAACTTGTAAATAAGCTTGGCAGCTAAGAAATCAGGGGCCTTGTTTTTTACATCAGGACATAATTCAACAACGTCAAAGCCGACAATGTTCTTACTGCCGGAAACCTCCTTCAATAAAACCAGCACGTCATACCACAACAATCCACCCGGCTCAGGAGTCCCGGTAGAGGGCATTATAGAAGGGTCAAATACATCCAGGTCTATTGTTATATAAACATTGTCAGAGAGTTTGGAAATAACTTTTTTAATCCAGGCCGTATTGTTGTATATGTCCTTTGCAAAAAATGCCCTGGACAGATCTAAAGATTTTTTCTCAGAGTAATCCATACTTCTGATACCCACCTGTACAATCGGACAAAGCTCTTTAATCCGAGCCATAACACAAGCATGGCTATATTTTGAACCGTTGTATTCCTGCCTTAAATCAGTATGGGCGTCCAACTGCAAAACAGTAAGATTCTCGTATTGCTCCGTATGAGCTTTAATCGAGCCGATGCTGACCGAGTGCTCACCGCCTGTAATGACCGTGAACTTGTTCTTTTCAAGATAATATTTTGTAATTTGTGTAACTGCCTGAATCATTTCCGCAGTAGAAATATCTCCGCCTATTTCCTCCTCGGTAAATATACCTTTCTTGTAAACCTGCGAATCAGTCTCTATATCATAAAGCTCCATATTAGCTGAGGCTTCAATTATCGCCGCCGGCCCTTTGTCGGCACCTTTGACCCAGGTGCTCGTTCCATCGTAGGCGACAGGAATAATAACTACACCAGCATCATCCTGATTGGAATATTCTTCGGGCAGATACCCAAAATTAATTGTTTCTTTCATAGCAAATCCCGCCGATGTATTTAATCAAACAGAAACATTGCTATCGCTACCGTTGTTGTCCACAGCCCTTCCAGTCCTTTTGCGGTCTGTGTAATATTGGTAGTCTTAACAAACAGGCCGCTGGACCTGTAGGCCTGTTCCTTTTCCGACCATGCTTTGTCCGGGTCCAACTCCAGACCAAAAGTTGTCCCCAGCATACCAGCCGCCAGGTCTTCCGCCATATCTCCGGCCTGCTGACTATTCATACCGTGGCCGTGTACCTCGCTCAGGTATCCCCACTGATCTTCATCTTTGGGCAGGGCAATTCCTATGGAAGAGGCCACTAATCGTCCGTGCTCATTAGTATCGGCTCTCGCCAGTACACAATAGGATATTTGGCCAGGAATCAGTTTTTTCAATCCATTTTCCAGGCTGACCATTTTGCACCCTGGCGGAAGAATTGATGATACCTGAACTAAATTCTGCTGTGCTACACCAGCTCCTCTTAACGCCGCCTCGAAGGATTTCAGCTGGTATTTATGATGTCCAACTCCTTTTGTCAGAAACATTTGCGTGGGGACAGAATTGTTCATCTGACACTCCTTCTATTTTAATTTTACCTTATAAAACTGGTTGATTAGCAAATTTATCAGATTTTGTTTACATCACAAACTGTAATTCCAAAAAACAGCATCAAAAGACCGGCTATAACGTTCGCCACCGGCTTTGTTTTAGACCAAATAACGATAATAGTTTCTGCGTAAAAGTCAAATTTTTTTCTTGACCATTTGGTCGGTTTTGTTTAAATAGCCAAAACTTATGGCAACCAAAACAGAAAAATAACGACTTTTTCTATGAAAGTTACTCCTTAAAGCACCGATATAACTTACCTGTGGACGGTGAAACCGCTATGAAGAAAAAGCGAAAAAGCAAAACTAAACTGACACCAGCTAAAATAGAAAAGTTCAAAGCTTTGCTGCTGGCAAAGCGAAACGAAATACTCGGCAACGTAACCCATATGGAGAATGAGTTGCTACGAAAGGAAAGGAGCGACCTTTCAAATATGCCCATTCATATGGCCGATGCAGGAAGCGACACTTTCGAACTGGAAAACACCCTGGGGCTTATGGATAGCGAACGAAAACTCCTCCAAGAAATCGACGACGCACTGGAGCGTATTGAAAATAATACATACGGGATTTGTGATGGTGACGCAGAGCCCATTCCAAAGGCCCGATTACAAGCTATTCCATGGGCTCGATACTGCGTAAACTGCGCGAGTCTGTCGGAAAAGGGGCTTCTTGCCAAAGAAGAATCGGACGACGACGTAAACAGTGAGGAGCAAAATGACAATTCTGACAATGCCTCCGACGAACAAAATAACAACTGAGAAAACAAGAAAAAGAATCGTTTTTCCGTGGCCGCTTCTCGTGCTACGCAGCGAAGCTACTTCGCAGACGAGCATCTGAATCGCTCTTTCAACGTCTTTGCATTATTAACGGCGTGTATGCGTGAATGTTGTTGAAGAAATCCAATCCGTCCGCCGATACGCTCTCAAAAAAGGCCTCAACGTTCTTTCATAGAAATTTTACTTTGAATAAATGTTATAATATTTTCATATATTACAATACTTAGAACAAACACATTGTCAAAGAATGTTAACGAGCTTGCTGCAGAGAGGAATTCTGATGGCAATTAAGTTCAATTGTCCGAAATGCGGTAAAAGATTTGTTGTTAAAGATGAATCGGGAGGTAAAAGGGGTAAATGTTCCTGCGGGGCCGTCATTACAATTCCATCAACGAAAGTTTCCACCTCAGAACTTTCAGGAAACGAGGCCGTCAAGAAAAACGGTGCCGCTATCTGTGCAACGTGCTTAAAAACTATAAAAACGGGTGAAAACAGAGAAATCATTAACGGACAAGCATACTGCATGAATTGTGCAAGCAGAGATACTTCTGCAGGCGATAATGTCCAACCCAGAGGCACTCCTTTGACCGAGGAGTGGGTACGGAAAAGCTTCTACGCCCGACTAATCGGCTTTTCAATCGGCATATTAATTGTGACTATTTTCTTATTTTTCAAATATGGAAGTGCTGCTGCCATTGTCAGTTTCATAGTTGGTGTAATATTTACGATTACATCGTGCAGATATCTTCTAATCTATGACCACAAATTGGTAAAGAACAAGGTGACATATGAGGAGCAAAAAGCCAAGCTTCGTATTCCAAAAAAGCCTCAAACAGTAGCAGCAAGTATAGCATTCTTATTGACAGCTTTTCTCAGTCTCTTTTTTGTTTGGGACAAGTCTTACAACCAAGCAAAGTGCTGGGAGTCGTTTGGGAATTTTATGGTTGAGAACATAGGTGTCAAAATCATACTTTTAATTATAAATATTCCTGTCTTTATTCTCATTGGCAAATGGATGGGTGGTTGGGAATTTCTCTGGCGATTGTTTAAATTCGACCTAAAATGTCGTTGGCTGCCATTTTTTATCTTCACCAAAAAACATTGGGAGTTCTACGAGGAGGGCGTCGATTATGAGAAACTACTCCAGGCTTTCGCCATACCTTTTGTGTGTTTAGCAGTATACTTGGTGGAATACATGATCATTAAATTATTTTTTCTTAGCTGATCTACTCTTTTAGTGTTTTTGCATTATTAACAGCGTAGGCGTTATAATCGTTGTTGAAATAGGCGAAGAAGGCCTTTTTGCCGTTTATATTATCCTTAGCCCATTTTGCCCAACCCCGCAGAGAAGGTTTAGAGTAGCTGCCCTGATACCTGCCGGTTGTGCCGTGAAAGCAAAGATAAATCACATCAGAAGTAATTATGCGAGGGAGTTCCATCAAATCATGGATGCAAAAAGCTGCATTAAACTCCTTTAGCAATTCGTAGGAATCTTCTGAAAACCAGCTTTCGTGCCTGAATTCAAAAACAGCGATAGGTTTTTTCGGCAGAACCTTCAAAAAAGCTTTCAGACGGTCAAGGTCTTTATGAAAATTCGGCGGCAATTGATATAAAATAGGGCCGAGATTTTTCCCTAAAAGTAACGCCCCCTCAAGAAACCTCTCAAGCGGCTCACCGGCGTCTTTCAGCCGTTTAATATGAGTGATATACCGATTGGCCTTTACTGTATAAAGGAAATTTTTCGGAGCTTGTTTGTGCCAGTTCGTGAAAGTTTCCGGCTTTGGCTGGCGGTAGAAGGTATTGTTGATTTCAACGGTGTTGAAACAGCCGGCGTAGTATTCAAGCCATTTGCTCTTCGATAAATCAACGGGATAAAACCGCCCTGCCCAGTCGCTGTAATGCCAACCCGACGTGCCTATCCGAATATCACATTTAGCTTTGCTCATAGAAAGTATTTTAATACTTTGAACAATCCTGAAAAGTTTTATAATACCAAATACAGTTTAAAAAATGTCGAAAAAACTGCACATATAGACTGAAAAGACCTGGATTCCTGCTTACGCAGGAATGACAGGTTCCGGTATATAAGTGAACTGGAAAATAATGGAATTCGGTCCGCAACAAATCGGTAAATGGTTAATTTTAATGGGGATTACCATCGCACTGGTCGGGGGTATGGTGATGATATTAGGCCGAACAGGCCTGTTTAAGCTACCCGGCGATTTAGAATTCGGCGGCAAAAACTGGCGGATATATCTACCCATAGCGAGCTGTATAATAATTTCAATTGTCCTGACGCTTATCCTGTGGCTTATCAATTATTTTCGCAGGTGATATTACTCAGCCTTCTTATAAAATTCGGCTTCTTCGTCGGAAAGTTTTCCCTCCTGAATCATTTTGCGAATGCGCTGCAAATCGACGTCCCTGGGCCGGCCGATGCCGGATGTCGAAACAACAGGCCGACTAATGTCGGCGGGTGTAACATGCAGAAACCTCTCCACTGAGACCATCGATACGAAAATTCCCACTAAAACAACCACCACCACAAGATAACGAGATAAATAAGAAACGTGAGACGGAAAACGCTGGTCTTCGGCCTGATAGCGACACCTGTCACAATATATACAATCCAGATGGTCTTTCGGGGTGAGGCCGAACTCGCATCTGCTGAATCTTTTTGCGGGTAAAAATCGCTTCAGCACTACACAATTGTTGAGCAGTGACAAAAAAGCCCCCACCGGACACAAATATCGGCACCAAAAGCGAGTATAGAAAATCGAGCCAATTAAAGCTATCGCTATTATCGAGCCAATACTAACCGAATACATCGTGGAACTACCTGAAAAGGCCGCTATAAGTGGGTCTGCCGCCAGCGTAGTCCGGTTTCTGGAAACGAAAAACACTATTATAAAAACAAAAAGAACCACATATTTGACAAATCCTGCCTTCTGCATCGATACATTCGGTATGGCGGACTTGAACCTGCGAGGAACAACATAACCGAGCAACTCCTGCGCAGCGCCAAAGGGACAAATGTAGCCGCAATAAATGTTGCCGAAGATTATAACCAGAAGCGGCACGGCTGCAATTAACAGGAATGTCCCCGACAATTTTACAGCGGGGCTGTGCAAAGATAATACGGTCATCATCTGTTCGCTTGAATACTGAGCGTTCAGAACAATACCGCCGACCACAAGATTAAAACAAAGAACCACCAGCCTGCTCCAGAATCCGCCGCGGAAAATTACAATAAAACTAAGCACGAAAGCACTTATCAGATATATGGCGGGTATATCGGGCCGATACACTTGCTGCGAAGGAAGCGGAGATGGCAGAGCCTGGTTAAGAATTTCACCGGCGAACCTGTAACCTGATTTTTCCAGTGCTGAAAGAACAGCACCGGAGCTGAAAGTAGCGCCGGTTACTGCGTTAACACCGGCGAAAGGCTCGGCCTGGAAAAGGAGACGGCCGGTGAGAAGTTCACGCCACCGGCCAAGAAGCTCAAGATATGCAGGAGTCTCGCTGGATGATATTATATGGAAATTAATTAACTTGCCAGCAGCATCGACATAGATGGCCAGATTTATCTTTCCTCCAAAACCGCTGACCTCCGGCGCCAGGTCCTGCGAGCTAAAGATGTAGCCATTCAGTTTATCGCTGGAATCATAAACCCGAAAATAACTGATTTTTCGAGCATTTTTCTCAATAACCGCTGATGCCTCTTCAATGCGTGCCCGGCCAGCCAGTGCCTGAGCAGCATACTTCGGCAACGACGGCCTCAACTCCACGCCGGCTTTAACAAGCAAGTTGGAGCAGAGAATAACCATCAGGCCGATGCCAAAAAGGATGTAGCCGAGCTTGCGCCGACTAAAAGTAGTTGCAGCAAAGTGAACTTTTTCCAGCTTGTATAGTCTCAGTGCGGCAGGCGGTATATTGGCCAGAATAAACAAAGCAAATATAAATAGTGTTACCTTCGTTCCAAGAACAGGAACAAGTACAAGGCCTGTCAGTAAGCCACCTGCTGAGGCGCCAATGTGGTCAGCGGTTTCCAACTTGCTGCCGGCCTGTCCCGCTTCAAAAGCAGAGTCAGCAAGCTGGCCGGCGGCGAGCGGAAAATAACCGCCGGTACATAGGCCGCAAAGAACAAATGCGGCTGCGAAACTGCGATGTGTCCATTGTTCACCCGGCCAAAAGATAATTGCGTCCAGGATTAGTGTATGTATAACTATCACAGCTAACAGGTAACTCGTAACTCGTGACCCTTGACCGGAGCGACGGGCCATAAGCAACGAAATAAAAACCGCCCCGACGGTTAAGCCCACCATAAACAAAGAAGAAATAACCCCAATGTAAAGATACAGCGAACCAAAATAAGTTTGATACAAATACATCAATACAATCACCACCCCGATGCCCACCCAGCCGGCTGAGAAAACCAAAAACGAACTATCAAAGCTGGAGGCATTGCCTTGCTGAGCTGATTTCAAAATATAAACAGCACGCAAAACTATGAAAACCAGAATAGGAACAACAAACGTCAATGGGCCGGTCAAGACCAGGTATTTCATAAATTTTGTGCCCTGCGCTCCACCGTAAGGCGCCCCGTGGACTGATTGCTTTGCCGCAAGCAACAAACTATATAAGTGCGTCAGGGGCCTGGAATCACGATTAATAAGCAATCTATCGGGTAAATCCGCACCCGAATACATCTGTAGAGCGACAGCGGCACGGTCCGGCAAATAAACAGAAAGCAAAGCATCCGGAGGAAAAATATCCACACTACCGTTTATGGAAGCAAATCGCTGCCGTAAAATCCCCGGGTCACCGCTGAGCTTGCCGGAGTCAGAAACAATAAACCATGTATCTTCCCCGGGCGTCAGGACAAGCTGTAAGAAAACCTTCTCAAGTGTCAGTTTCGTCGAGGCCCCGAGGTTGATCAGCTCGGTTCCCATAATGTTTTCCCCACCTGTTATACGAACTGCCAGCACACCGCCGGGCCGCAACGCCTCCTTAACCTGTTGATAAAATTCAAGCGTGTAATACCGGTTCAAAACCGAACTGGTCGCATCGGGCAGATTAAGGATTACCAAATCATAATATTTACTCTGCTTAGCAAGCAGTGAGCGAACATCACCTGCGAGGCGGGAAAAACGCTCATCGCTTACCTTAAACTCCGGCGGTATAAATCTGTCAATCTCCATAACATATTCGCTGTCAGAGTGTGCCCAGGTTACACGCTCAATTTGCGGCAGGTGCAGGAATTCATAGCAGAGGCCTAATCCCGAGCCAATGACCAAAACCCTCTTAGTATCAGGATTTTGACAAAGGCCGATGGTAGCTATCCTGCCGGTGCTGCCTTTATCAGGCAGCACCTCGCAAACACTACCCTGGCGAACAGCTACCCACTGGCCGTGATAGATTCCATAGAGATATTCCGCCTGGGCCGTTCGGAAAGAACCCTTGAAAGCTTCTTTAGGAAGCAGCTTTTGCCATTTTATAATTTGCAACTGTTCTGACAGCTTCTTGTCAACACCGGCAATCAGACAAACGCAAATACATACCGGCACAAAAGCCCATACCCAGCTCTTCAACCTGGCAAGCCGCACACAAAAGAAAGAAAAAGAAACAATAAAAGCAAGTATGAAGAAAATCCTTGCCGAACTTACACCGACTCCCAAAAGAACCGTTGTTCCCAGTCCTCCAAGAAAACTTCCAGCCGCTTCGATAATGTACACACGCGAAACGGCGAATTCCTGTCCATTGCGAACCCATCGACAGGCAATTGGAAATAACATCCCCGTGATGAGACTGACCGGAGCATTAACCACTATTGACAAAAGCAGGATAACCTTTATGGACAGTAATGCGTAAGATTCAACCCCTGCAAGCTCACGCGCCTGAATAATCAAAATAATCTCCGCAATAAAAGCCGGCAGGTAACACAAAAACAGAAATTCTATATTTTTAAGCAGCTTTTCAGCAAAGGCTTTAGCTCTGTATACGAGCAGCGCCCCCAAACCAACCCATAAAAACCACGAACCGAAGAAGACGCCGACACTTATGTCACTACCCTCAAAGGTGGTTAAAAAATCGCGAAAAAGCAAAGCTTGGGCGGCGATTGTGAACAGTCCGTAACTAAATATCAGCAGGCTGCGGGCAAATCTCATTTCTCGCTCTCACTAAAAACATCCGCCTGGAAAACAAGAAAGGTAGCACCATCCTTCCAGGCATCTTCAGGTAATCCTGCCTTCAAAGACAATTGTGTGAGCATCCGGTTTACATCCCAGCCCTGCTCGGGCGCAACCTGAGGCAAGAACACGGCGGAGCGACCATTTTTACTCAGTACTACGCCGTCTATGCCGATTCTGATTTCATCCGGCGAAGCAATTGGGGCAGGCGGAGTCAATGCCGATATCTCGATTGTAATATCATTGCATTCAGCCACTGTTACCGGCAGGAAACGCCTATCGTAGACGCCGGCATTAATGGCATTAAAAATAACTGACCTGTACAAAGGCTGCCGCGGAAAAATATCACCTATACAGCCTCTAAGCTGAAAATTTTCTTTAAGCGTTACGAACGCCGCCCGCTGACGTTTCATCGCATCGCTGACAGTGATATTCAACTCGGATGCCTCCGGAGCTCGCTGCCTCTGAAGAAAATAAACTAATGATTTACGGGCCAACGCCAAAAGCTGCTTCTTATCTTCCTCATTCAATTTGTGGACGTTCGCCTCCGGCTTAATTTCAGAGGAGTTTCCCCACTTCCCGGAAAAGACAATCGAAAAGTAACTGACCGAGTTGGTGTAATCACCCGTCAATTCGCCGGAAGTTGCATACTTAACTAACTTAGCTTCAACGGATTTGTCAAACATAGAAAGCAATATTGCTATTGGCACAAACCCACATATTGTTGCACCGGTTTTGTTACGATATTCCAAAAAGCCCTTGAAATCTAAGGCCTTAATATGCTCATACGCTCCCATATCAAGCTGCTTTAGCTGCTCAGGAATGTTTTCTCTGAAGGGGACATAGCCGTAGTTTGGGCCAAAATGGGTAAAATCCGAGCTTGCAATAACGAGCGTGTCATCGTCAACCAAACTTTTCAAAATAGCACCGGCTTTTTCAATAGTCTCTTCTGAGCAATCGCCGGCCACAATCAGTACAAGTTTAAAGTCCTTCTGCACATATTGCAGCAACGGCACTTCTATCTGAGTGCTGTGCTCGTTTTCGTTTACCTGCGGTATGTTCTGAAAAATTGAATGCTTTAAAAGCTTATCTATAAATTCCACATCCAGCGGTATCTGTCCGAGCGGCGTTTCATAATGCGTTGTCCTCGGCACACTCAGCACCTGCTCCATAGAGACACGGTGACTGGGGCCAATAATAACAACCCGTTTATATTTTTTGGATGTGGCTTTCAATCCAAAGGCCGCTGTCCGGCCGGAGAATTGATAGCCCGCGTGCGGAAGGATAAGGGCAATAACATTATCTACAGGTTCGACCTCGGCTTTTTTGAAAAATCCATCGATTTGTTTGTTAAGTGCGTCAGCATCGGCAGGATACCAACTGCCGGCGAGTGAGGAACGAAGAACAGACTTGGCCAGCTTTGCAGGCTCCTTTTTTTCAGGGGCTGTTACTTCCTTAACCGGAGCCGCCTTTTTTTTGCATGTAGTTACAAAAAGTGTGCACAAGATACATACAAGCGGAATCACTAATTGCAAAGAATACCTTTTATTGTCGGATTCACTCAAATGTTTTTTCATATTAACCACTCCATTTGCCCTGTCTTAGAAGACCCTGTAAAGGCTTTATGAAACCGGGATACTTCTGAAGTTTAAGTGCCCGGATGAACTTACGAGGTGAAGCTTTTTTTGCTACCCAGCAGGCGCCAACAATAATTGCTGAGCCAGCTTTTAATAATTCCTGAATGAATTTTCTTCGCGTCATCTCCAAACTCCATATATTTCTTTACCGCAATCAGGACAACAGCCTTGCTTGAGACGGTTCTGCATAATGATATAACCGATGCGTTCAATAAGTAACTTCCTGCAGCTGGGACAATATGTGTTCTGGCCGCCCTTACGCCGGACATTTCCTATATAAACGTAATTCATCCCTTCGCTTATTGCAATTTCGCGGGCTAAATCAAGCGTCTTTTCAGACGTCGGCGGCAGATGCCGCATCTTATACCGCGGGAAAAATCGCGAAAAATGAAGCGGAGTCTCACCGCCGAGATTCGCTTTGATCCAACGAACTAATTGGCGAATTTCTTTCGGCTTGTCGTTCAATGTCGGAATAATCAGATTCGTAACTTCTACCAGTATGCCGCTGGCCTTTGCTAAAACCATCGCTTTCTGCACCGGCTTTAAGGTCGCAGAGCAAACTTTACGGTAAAACTCATCCGTTATCCCCTTTAAATCTATGTTAGCAGCATCGACAACTTCTAACAGCTTTTTCCAAGGCTCTTCATTTATATAGCCCGCCGTAACAAGAACATTTCGTATATTCGCCTTCCTAGCTAATTTTGACGTGTCATAGGTGTATTCATAATAAATAACCGGCTCAGTATACGTATATGCAATTGAGGAGAAGTTTTGCGATTTTGCCATTTCAACAACTTTCTCAGGCGGGCAGAGATATGCAGGCGTATCTTCCGGATTAGCCTGTGATATTTCCCAGTTCTGGCAGTTGAGACAATGTAGATTACAACCGGCAGTTGCAATAGAAAGTATGCGACTTGCCGGCAGGAAATGAAAAAGTGGCTTTTTCTCAATCGGGTCATCGTGGATTGAGCAAGGGTATCCATAAACCACCGTCCGCAGGACACCATCGATGTTGATTCTAACACGGCACTCGCCACTTTGGCCGGGTTCAATCAGGCATCTCTTTGGACATAGCTCACACTGAACTTTCAATTTAAGCCCCACTTCATACTATTTATAGATTCTCCATAATTATAACAAATTCTTATACTCTTACCACAGGTTAGAAGTTCTCTTGAGGTTTGACAGCCTGTATCGCAATTATATGACATAACGAAGAGGGTGGGATTGCCATTCGGGCCAGGTGTTTGTCGGCACTACGTGCATCGCCAAACCCTTCTCATCCCGGCGCATCACAAGCAGTTGTGCTGCTCCCTTCCGTTATTCACTTCATTCATAACGGAGAGGGCGGGATTCGAACCCGCGCAGCGGGTTTATACCCACTGGACGGTTTAGCAAACCGTTGCCTTCAGCCACTCGGCCACCTCTCCGAATAATTCTCTGATAAGCTATATTTTTAGAGCTCTTATTGCAAGAAGATTAAGGGTAAGCTGCACTGTTCTGACTTTATGAGTAGAAACAGCTTGAGTATTAAAGGAAGGCTTTCATTGGTAATTCTGTTGCAATTATCAAATAACATTTATAGCCTCAATATACCCATTTTTTATAAGGCGCTGCCTTTTGGCATTTATTGTTTATTCGCATGGTAGCCGCTTGCATTAAGAAATTACCAGAATCCGGTTTCGTTCTGCGCAGTACTGAGAAACTTCATCTTTAACCGCATATCCTACCTCAATAATGATATATCAGCTATTAGGGAGCAGATATTATAGGTCTTTATTAAAAGATTTCAATAAAAGAACAAATCTGCGTCTTTTTTCCTCGTTATGATTTTAAGGTGTTTTAGTCATTTGTGCAAAAAAATAGCTCCGCATTAAAAAAAAAACAGGGCAATACCAGCGAAATTGTCGATATAAGGAACTATGAAGTAATTTATTATCGGTATAAATGAATTTGAAAGGGGGTATATTATGAAGGTGTCAAAGTTTACCTACTTAGTTTTTGTATCAATCTTATTATTGGTGGGGGTTCTGGCGGAATCTGTGAAGGCAGTTGAAAATGAGGGTTTTCAGTACTTCAAAGTGCTCTCAACGGTTGAATACAATGGCAAGAAACAGTTTATCAACCAGATAGAATCACTGTTTACCGTGAGAAAGCAATCTGTAGCGGGTGATAATGTTCAATACTTTATATCTTCAAATGAGTTTGAATTAGGTAGAAGCGGTGAGGAATTTTCATTCATCCTGGATAAAAAGACCCGTCAGATATCCGGCCTGGGCAGAGACTTGACGCTGGTTGAAAGGGTAAACAACGAGTGCGTCAAATCACTGAAGGAAGTGGGAGCTGAGAATATCGGAAAAACATGGAATCAATCCTTCGACCTTTCATTCCTTGGCGATGCTTTTCCACAGAAGCTGGAATTTACTTTGACAGCGATTAAGTTGAAAACAGCAGCGCTCGGCGAACTGATGGCGGTTAGGGCACTATCCGGGCCCTTTGTTGTAAAAGCCGTCAAATCAGATGGTAAAATCGGAGATATCAAGTCAAAAATCAGTGCAGTTTATCTCTTCGATTCGGAAGTTGAGCAGGTTTATATGAGTATTTCTGCTTTCACGGCCGGCACGAATATTAACGGCTTCAATGAAAAACTACGGCACGAGGTAGCTACATATATGACAGATGAACTTGGCGAGCCGATTAATTTCGACGGCCTTAACAAAAAGTTTGAAAAACTTGTAAAGAAAGTTGGGCTTGTCAAGAAAAATGTCAAGATTAAGAAGGAAACAACACTGCCTCAATGGGCCAAATTTGAAGGTTTATTTATGAGCCAGATAGGCGGTGTGTGTGCCGCAATAGCGTGTGAAGGGGCTGTGAATCCCGTTGCTATGATTTGTATGCCTGTTGCCCGTACACTTTCAATGCAGAGCCTCGGTACATTAGCCTCGGTCAGTAGTGCATCAGCAGTAAGTGCCGCACTTACAAGTAGTGTTCCAGCTGTCGGCGGTATGAACCTGGCAGGCGGTGCAACAATTATGGGAGTCGGCGTTGGGACAGCAGGTGCTGTAGCCGGTGGTACCGTTGGTACAGTCGCCGTCGCCGGCGGCAGTGGCAGCAGCGGCAGCAGCAGCAGCGGCGGCGGTGATAACTCTACGCCTACTTCTCCGTAACAAAAAAGCAGGCGAAAAGGCACAAAGATACAACGAAGCTTTGAGGGCGTAAAGGCTCCAGATCTTTTTTGAGATTGATTTGCGCGGCTGTTTTTATGAATTCTCAAATCTTTTTTGAGAAAACTTAATGCAAAATGAATAGATAATTACCAATTGCCGAAGATTTCTAATTCATGGAGGAAACCAATTGAGATATCCGGCAAAAATATGGAGATTCGCTCAAGACAGGAAGGTCGTTTTTGCATCCACCTTATTTTTATTTTTGGCGGGTTGCGGTCCATCTTTATCGTCCCCTGAGGACGTCACAAAGTTTGAAAAAGCAGGTCCCATCCAAGCAGTAATGGATTTTGACCGGTTGGCTAAAGGCAAGCCCGGCCCCTATCGAGTTATTCCAGGCGATGTACTGGAATTTCAAATGCATGTCAGCCTGCGTATTATCTCCTCCGAGTTACCGGATTGGCTTCGACCGTCATACGGGTACAAAGAAATTGAGCCGTACCTGGTCCGTGTGAGTGATGCAGGAACTGTTACATTGCCGATTATCGGCGACATACAAGTTGCCGGTAAAACGCTTGCCGAGATAGAACAAGCGGTTAAAAACGCCTATTATCCCAAGTATGTTGTAAATCCTCCCATGCTGGTCTGTCAGGTAAGGGAATACCAGGGTGAACATGAGAGGGTTTTTACTGTTGTGGGATTGGTGAACAAACCTGATGCGTATCCCTATCCACCAGATGTTCAATATAACTTAATGGAGGCATTGGCATTTGCCGGCGGGCTCGATATGGTTGCTGATCCGCAATATGTTAAGGTCTTTCGGCAGGATGCTGACGGCAAAGTGCTCCAGACGACTTTTGGAATAGGCGACAAGGCCTTAACAAAAGCGTATGCCATTGCAATAAAACCGGGGGATGTCATATATGTGAACCACACAGTAAGTACGCGTATCAACAAATTTCTATCTGACGTATTTCATATAACAGTTGGTGCAAATGTTAGTGCTGCAGAGTTTAAATAAATTCGCATTATAAGGGAAATATGAATAACGAAAGAGTTGAAAATGGAGATTCTAACTCAGCTTTTACCCATGTTGAGGGAATACAAGAAGAAGGTCTGCTGCAGATAGTCCTGCGTCACCGGCAGGCCATTCTTCTCACCACGATATTGTTTTTGGTTGCTGCATTTGTTTACATTTTGAAAGCTACACCGATATATACAAGCACATCGAGGCTATACGTCGAGCAAAGCGGGCCAAGAATCATTAGTGAGTTTGAGGGTATTATGACCCGCACGAATAACTATCTATACACACAGGCTGAGCTGTTAACATCCACCCCTATTATCGGCGAAGTAGCTGACAATCCCCAGATAAGGAGATTTAGAACATTCAATGAAATAGATAATCTGACCGCTTTTCTGAAGAAGAACCTCGTTATCAACGTTGGCAAAAAAGATGACATAGTCAGTGTAGCATTCGATTCGCCATATCCCCAAGAAGCTGCCAGTGTTGTTAACGCTGTTATAGATTCTTATGTTAAGTATCATTCCATTCGCAAACAAACCACTGTTTCCAAAGTAGTGAATATTCTTCAAAAGGAAAAAGTCATACGGGACAAAGAATTATCAGACAAGTATGAAGAAATGGTGCAATTTACCCGTGAAAATGGGGTAGTTTCATTTGACAACAAAGGCGGGAATTTGGTTTTTCAAAAGCTGATAACGTTGTCCGAGGCGTTAACCGAGGCACAGTTGATGACTATCAACACTCGATCTGATTACGAAGTGGTTAAGGCTATAGCTGATGACCCAGCTAAAGTTAAACAATTCGAGGCGGCTTTGCCAACTACAGGTATCCGGGTGTTAGTCAGTGACATAGAAACACAACTGGAATCCGAGCTTAAAGAAGCAGAAATGGAATTAGAGAATATAGGCTACAATGTTACTGAAGACCATCCTGCGGTTAAGGCACTTAATGCGAAAATAGACTATATCAAAAACAGCCTTGCAGAGGAGATGAGAAAATATGCCGATGCCTATATTGAAGTAATGCAACAAAGATGGCAGACATCCGAGCAAAAGCAGCAAACCCTGCTGGCAGCTTTCCAGGCTCAGCGAGAGGAGGCTCAGGATTTAGGAGTTAAAGCCGCTGAGTACACAATGCTGCAATCAGAGTTAGGACGGGCCGAAAGGATATGTGAAATTCTTGACGGTCGCATCAAGGAGCTAAATGTAACTGAGGATACCGGTGCACTCAATATCAGTATCCTGGAAGTCGCTCGTCCTGCAGAAAGCCCTTCGAAGCCGCAAAAAGCCAGGATTATGGCAATGGCTTTAGTTCTTGGTCTTATGTTCGGTGGAGGTTTAGCTTTAGTCCGTGACTGGATGGATATTCGGCTGCGGTCGGCAGATGAAATATCATCTGTTTTGGGTATACCCATTCTCGGGATGGTGCCTGCGATGGCAGAAGAACAGACCATTGTTGCGTATGGCCAGGAGCTGTGGCTTAATCTCAGGTCTATCGTAGTCCAGGCTTATCGAGCAATATATGCGACAATAATTTCGGTGCCGCACAGTCGTAATGAAGAGCCCGAAAAGCAGAGCATTATGACACGCGCCGAGGCCTATCGAACGATGCGTGCTAAAACTCTTCACAACGACTCCGGAGATAATGCAACACCTTTTCCTGTCAGTGTTATCGAAAACGACAGACATAAGAGGACATCAAAAAAGAGGATTAATGCGACGCATTGTCGGCAGTCATGGCTTGATTTAAAGTCTGCAATATCCCAAGGCTATCGAACAGCGTGTACCTTTCTGAGGCCAGCCAGCAGTGGTGCGAACGCTGCTGTTGACGGTTCTTCGCTTGCAAGTAAAGGCAATGCATCAACAGATAAACACGGAATCATCAGCCGCGGCCGGAGGATCCACCTCTCGCCCAAATCCCATATAGCGGAGGCATATCGAACGATACGCACAGCTGTGTTTTTCGGTGTACCCAAGAACGAAGCAAAAACTATCCTTATTACCTCACCTGATGCCGGTGACGGTAAGACCACTCTGGTCAGCAATCTGGCAATCGCAATGGCACAAGCAGGACAAAAAACGCTTATCCTTGACGCCGATTTTAGAAAACCGATGCAGCACAATATTTTTGAACTCGAAAACGACAAGGGGCTGTCCAGTATATTTGCAGGCACTATTAGTCTGGAGGAGGCGATTCAGTCCGGTCCCGTTGAAGAGCTTGACATTTTGAGCTGTGGGCCTGAAGTGCCGAACCCATCAGAGATACTCAACAGCGATACATTTACCGAGACTTTGAGGGATGTGCTTTCTAAACGATACGACCGTATCATTATAGATTCGCCGCCGGTTGGGTTGGTTGCTGATGGCCAAATACTTGCAGCTCTCTGTGATATAACACTGCTGGTGCTCAGGGCGGAGAAATCCACGAGGAAGCACAGCCAGCAAGCTCGCGATGTTCTGCTCAGTGTCGGCGGTCGTTTACTCGGTGCGGTTGTAAATGATGTTCCGCGAAAGCACAGCCGTTACGGTTACTATTCCGGCTATGGATATTATAACGGTTATGGATATTATGGTGACCGAGAAAAGAAAAAAACTGCGGTTGCATAGGTTGCGTTTTGAGGAAAATCTAAAGTATGATAAGACAGGTCAATGATAATCTGTTCGAAGCAGAGCATATCAGTGAAGACAGGTCCGCTCGAGAGCACTATGTGGATATTCACTGCCACTGTCTGCCGGGCCTCGATGATGGGCCAGCTACAATGGCGGAATCGCTTGCCCTTTGCCGGGCTTTGGTTAACGAAGGCATAACTACTGTCATAGCCACTCCACATCAACTGGGGCGATTTAGCGAATGCAACGAGGCTGCACAGATCAGAGAAGCAGTCTCAGCTCTTAATGAGGAACTAAAAAGCAATAATGTAGCTCTTAGTGTTGTCCCCGGGTCAGATGTCCGTGTAGATGAAAGGATTTGCAAACTGCTTGAAGAAGATAAGGTACTTACGCTCGCTGACGGAGGTAAGTATATTTTGCTGGAGCTTCCACACGAGATTCTTATTGATATTGAACCACTGCTTGCTGATTTGGCATCTATGGGTATTGAGGCTATTATATCGCATCCGGAGCGGCACTGCGGGTTGGCAAAAGAACCGGATATATTGCTTAAATGGGTCGACTGCCCGGCCCACCTGCAGGTGACAGCAGGCAGCTTGCTCGGTGATTTCGGCCATGCAATACAAAGATTCGCATGGCAAATGTTAAGCTCAGGGTGGATATCGTTTGTAGCAACGGACTGCCACAATTTGAATGCTCGCAGACCCTGTATTAAGGCAGCTTTCAAACGTATATGCGAAGAACTCGGTGAGACAACTGCAAGGCTTGTATGTGTTGAAAATCCATTAAGAGTTTTAAAAGGTCAGGACATAGCTGTCTACTCTATAAGAACAAGGACGTCTTGTAATGGGGGAAAATCAAATATCTTTTGAAAACTCGAAGACATCGCCGAGCAAATTTGATACCGCAATTGAATGGCTACTCGGGAGCATGCTTGTCTTTATGCCACTTGCATTCGGTGCGAGAAATGCCTGGACGGAAGAGGTTGTGATTGTCTTATCCGGCTGTATCATCATCTGCCTCTCACTTAAGCTCATATTCAGTCGAAACCAAAGAGTGGTCTGGAGCTGGGTATATGTACCAATAGGATTGTTCGTACTAATCGTATCACTCCAACTTGTTCCATTATCCGCCAATTTGCTAAGTGTAGTCTCACCAAATACAGTAAGACTGCGAACCGAAATGTTAGGTGGCCTGCTGGAGGCTAAAAAACTGCTCAAGACAATGCCTATCACTCTTTACAGGAACGGCACAAGACATGATCTGAGACTTGTACTGTCTGTTACAGCGGTGTTTATTGTAGTACTAAATGTTTTCCGTCGACGGGGACAGATAAAACGCCTTCTAATGGTTATTGCATTAACAGGTGGTCTTGTTGCCTTGATTGCCCTGGCACAAGATATCTTTGGGAATGGCTTGAGATACTGGTTTGTACCTCATCCATATCATAGATACTCCAAGACTCTTTCTGGGCCGTTTCTAAACCACAATCATTATGGTCAGTTCATGAATTTGTCAATCGGTGCCGCTATAGGATGGCTCTGCATAAAACTGCATGAGGATTTAGCCAGCAAGAGAGTAAAAGTGAATGCAGTCCTTGATTACTTCAGTTCGCCGCAAGCAAAATTACTGTGGCTGCTCATTGCAATAATTAGTCTCGGCGTAGCAACAGTTTTCATATCTTTAACACGTGGTGGTATGGTCAGCATGCTAATTGCCGCGGTTTTCACGACCCTGCTACTTTGTTCCCGGCGGTCTCTGCAGGGACGTTCGTGGATAATGGTTGTTATGGCGTTTGTGGCATTTGCTTGTATCCTGCTGTTGGGATTTGATGCCGTATATGACCGATTTGAAACGCTTCAGAACTTCGAGGGATATAAATTCCGCTGGCAGAGCCTTAAAGATATTGCCGTTTCTTTTATGCACTTTCCTCTTTTAGGAACAGGACTTGGAACACACTCAGTTGTTTATCCAATGTACCAGCACATAAACACAACGTTGCTGTTTACCCATGCAGAAAACGAATACGCCCAGGCACTGGAGGAAACCGGAACAACTGGCCTGGGCATATTAATTATCTTCGGAATAATTATCTCATTGAGCTATTTACGAAATATTCGCACCACAAAGTTACCAATCCAGTCGGCAGCGTATGGCCTGGGATTTGGCCTTTTGGCAATACTTGTTCACAGCTTTAGTGATTACGGACAGCATATTCCTGCTAATGCATTTTTGTCAGCCATTTTTTGTGCCTTGCTAGTGGGTTTAGCAGGGCAAAATAAAGGAAAGACCTCAATCACCAAAACGATTACACCTTTGCAAATATCCAAGGGTTTGCGTATAGCCGTTTTATTGTGTATATGCGGAATTTGGTTATGGGCTGTTATCGGTGCCAATAATGCCCGTATTGCCGAGATGCACTGGAAAAAGGCACTTCGTATAAAAAAAGGACTTGCAGATAAAGACTGGCAGGGAACCAAAAGTGAATATGCAGACCTAATCTTTCATGCAGATGCAGCAACACGCTACGAACCTGAGAATAAAACATACCATTATGGGCTTAATCTCTACCGCTGGTATTCAATAACCAAAACGAAAGACCCTGATACTGATAACACAATAGTCGCTGAAGAGTCGATGCCACTGGTGTCTGATATTGTGAACGGGCTTAACAAAGCAATTATAATTTGCCCTACATACGGACCGAGTTATAGCTTAGCAGGACAAATCGAAAAATTTGTTTTCCTCAACGATGCAGGGGCAGAGAAAATCAGAAAAGGTTATCTCCTTGCACCATGTGATCCGGTAGCCTGTTTTGTTGCCGGCCGGCTCGATGTCTTGGAAGGGAAAACTGAAAACAGTATTGCAAAGTTTGAAAAGGCTTTGCAGATCGACAGCGGATTATTTAAAGATATTGTAAATATATACATAAATTATCTCAGCCGTCCGCACCTTGCTATATCAGCCGCCGGAGACAGTATCGGCCGGTTAAGATACGTGGCTACAGTCCTCGAGGATATGCAATATAGTGATCTTGCCGAACAAGCTCGTCAAAAAGCAAAGGAACTACTTGAAATAAAATGTGCACAACCTAATGCGTCTGCCGGAGATTTTGCGTTCCTGGCTAATGTCTACGGCGAACAGCAGGTAAATGAAAAGGCAATAGAATATTATCAGCGCGCCCTCGAACTGGATTATGGACAGGTACACTGGCGATATAAGCTGGCAAGATTACTGGCTGAATCCGATAGGAAGTCGGAAGCTTTGCATGAGGCGAGAGTATGCGTGCGACTTAGACCTCAGTTTAAGGCAGCAGAGAGGCTTGTAGCTGAACTTTCGGTTAAATCAGCAAGCTTCGGGAAAAAAACAGATTGATAGATGCTCGAATCCTGATTTCCTGGTGGAATACGAGATACAAAGCGTTAGATAAGACCCCGGTAACAACACCGACGGGGACGGAGTTTGCGCAGATGTCAACTGCTCATATTTGCTTGCAATTGGTTAATGTATGAAAACCTATATATTTACATATTTGTGTTCCTGTATCCTGGCTGTTGTTATCACTCCAATTATAATAGCTGTAGGACGTAAGCTCAGGATATATGACAGCCCAACTGCAAGAAAGGTACATACCGGCCAAATTCCACGGATTGGTGGTGTAGCCATTTTTCTATCATCGACACTGCTGGTTACGACAGTACTGTTTTTGGATAATGCAGTGGGAGATAGATTCCGAGGTATACAAACGCAAATCATTGCCCTGCTGTGCACTGCCACGTTCATTTTCCTCGTGGGCTTTGTCGATGATGTGCGAGGAGGAATAAGGGTCAGACACAAGCTTATGGCGCAGATTGCTGCAGCGGGGGTGATGTGTCTGGCGGGGGCACGGATTGAATCATTAAACTTTGCAAATCTGTTTACCCTGCGATTTGGTCTTGCATCTTTCCCGCTGACGATTTTGTGGATTATAGGCATTACCAATGCTGTAAACCTGATAGACGGTCTCGATGGACTTGCCGCCGGCATTTGTGCTATTGCGTGCACAGTAATTGCTGTGTTTGCATTGGTTCGCGGCGAGCTGGTGCTCGCGGTGATGATGCTTGCTTTGGTGGGCAGTTTGTCAGGTTTTTTATTTTTTAATTTTAATCCTGCCCGGATATTTATGGGTGACTGCGGAAGTATGTTTCTGGGCTTTATGCTGGGCTCAACCAGCGTAATGTGCGCGATGAAGTCAGGCACAATAGTAGCGCTGGCTCTGCCGGCTGTGGTATTAGGCCTGCCAATATTTGACACAGCGTTCAGTATACTCCGCCGGTATCTCAACCGATGGGCAATCACATCACCCGACCGCGGCCATTTGCACCACCGGCTACTTGATATGGGCCTGCGACATCATCACGTGGTAATTATTATGTATGTGATAACAGCACTGGCTGCAGGGCTGGGAATGTTTATGATGGTTACTCGGGGCGGGGCTACCCTTGTTATATTCTTCTGTGTGATACTGCTGTTGCTTTTGGCCTTTCGAGCCGTTGGTGCAATCAGATTAAGAGAAACTATCGCGAGGATAAAGTACAATAAGGCAATAGCAAAAGAAGCCGCTGAAGATGCCCGTCTGTTCCAGGAAATCCATCTGGCATTTCGCCAAACTGTTTCCTTCAAACGGTGGTGGCAGGCGGTTTCGGACGTAGCCGAAAAGGAAGAGTTTTCTGAACTTTGTGTAACAGTAACCGGCAGGAACGGACACAAACATAAATTCATGTGGCGAACAAACAACTATGAAAAAGACGGGGAGGAAATAGTAGTGGTGCAACTGCCAATAAGCAGGCACAGGTTCGGTCTGGCTATGGAGATCGAAGTTAAGATGCCTATTAACGGCTTGCTGGAGTCTACCGGCCGGCGCATGATGCTCCTGGGCAGGTTGATAGACGAATACAGTATTCCAAGACCAGAAAATAAAAAAGAAGATATTTCGATACTTAAGTTTAGAAACACCAAGCAATGGGTTAAAGCTAAAAACCAGACACCGGTAGTGGTGGTTGGATAAAATTCGCTATAATGAGCAATAAAAAAAGCACTTGTTACAGGTATAAACGGTCAGGATGGCAGCTACTTAGCTGAATTTTTGTTGGGTAAAGATTATGAAGTTTATGGCATAATTCGGCGGTCGAGTTCTGTCAATACCCAAAGAATTAATCATCTTTATCTCGATCTTCATCAGCCAGAGACACGTTTATTTCTCCATTACGGTGATTTAATTGATGGCACTGGTCTAAGGGCGATTTTAAGTCGTGTCCAGCCAGATGAAGTCCACAACATTGGTGTGCAAACACACGTGCGTGTAAGTTTCGATCAGCCGGTTTGCACCGTACAAGCACATGCGGTCGGTACAATCCATAATCCTTGAGACTATTCGGGACACAAGCCTAAAACGGAAAGGTTACTCAAATCCCTCAGACGAAGGTTCACGCCCTTTCACCCTCGCAGTCATTACGGCTGTGCTAAGGTTTACAGCTTTTGACAAACAGTATACTATCGAGAAGCTTATGGCTTGTTTGCATGTAATGGCATACTGTTCAATCATGAATCTCCAAAACAAGGCGAAACTTTTCCTACTCGCAAGATTACAAAAACTGCAACTCGTATAAAACTGGATATAAGTCAAGCAAAAAGGTTTTTCGGTTATGAAACTCAAATGCCTTTTGATGAAGGTCTGAAGAAAACAATTAATTGATTGCGTGAACAAGTAGAGGCAAAGTATTCAAACGATTTATAATTGTCTTGTTTGGGGAATATATGATTAACGAATTATGAAAATATTAGCCGTAAACATATTTTATCTAGCTAATAGAGCAATGAATAGCTTTGGATGCTGATAGTTACCCGAGGGTGTATGGTTTTTTTCTTGAAGGGCACTTCAAGGAACGCGATAGGAACAGCGTCTACTAACGTAACTGAAAGATAAGATGTTTTGTTCTTTAAAGAATAAAAAGTTAACAGAGCTATCAAACGGATGGATAGTATATGTTGGATCAAATGGCAGCTATTATGAATTTAAGCACCAGAACTTTATACTTTCGGTTAGAATGTTATGAGCAATTTAGTAATGTCTGAGCGAATTATCCGTCGAAAACCAGGGGTGGTTCCTATTGATTTTAAGGAACTGTTTCGTTATCGCGAGCTTCTTCTTTTTTTAACGTGGCGTGACATTCTTGTTCGCTATAAGCAGACGGCTATTGGTGTTTGCTGGGCAGTCATTCAGCCATTACTTACTATGGTCGTTTTTACATTTATCTTCGGTCGAATAGCCAAGTTTCCCAGCAACGATGCCCCTTATGCAGTAATGACATTTGCCGCTATACTGCCGTGGCAGTTTTGTGCCAATGCACTAAGTCAGGGAAGTAATTCACTTGTGGCATCGGCCAATATGATTCGCAAATTGTATTTTCCCCGAATTATGATTCCGGTAAGCACAACACTTAGCGGGACAATCGATTTTGCTATTTCATTTCTGATACTTCTTGTTCTTATGCTTGTGTATCAAATTCAATTTCGTGTTCATTTGCTATTGCTGCCTTTGTTTTTCATGCTGGGATTTGCTACGGCATGGGGGGCGAGTCTTTGGTTTGGAGCACTAAATGTTAAGTATCGAGACGTTAAATATGTGATTCCATTTGTTGTTCGAATGGGTATGTATATCAGTCCTGTGGGATTTATGAGCAGTATCATACCGGAAAAATGGCAGTTTTGGTACAGTTTGAATCCGTTGGTCGGAGTAATCGACGGTTTTCGCTGGGCGATTCTCGGGCCTGAGTTTGAGCCTTACTGGCCTGGTTTCTGGACAAGCACAGTTATAGTAACGGTAATTCTTGTAACAGGTACTTATTATTTTCGCTCTATGGAAAAAACATTTGCAGATGTGATTTAGGTAAAGATGAATAAACCGGCGATATCAATCCGTAACCTTGGTAAAAGATATAAACTCGGAGCCATCCATTCTCACGATACCCTGCGTGATTATCTGGCCAGCGGTATTAAGTATCTTTTTGGGGCTAACGGCCGAGAACGATTAAAGTTGAAATCAAAAGATAATCAGCGATTGTCAACTGAAGAAAATAAAGGTGTAATCTGGGCTTTGAGAGATATTAGCCTCGATATTCATGAAGGCGAAGTTATTGGCATTATCGGTAGAAATGGTGCAGGTAAATCGACACTCCTGAAACTTATCAGTGAAATAACAGAACCAACCGAAGGTGAGATTCGCATTTTTGGTCGGGTCGCCAGTTTGCTTGAAGTTGGAACGGGTTTTCATCCTGAACTTTCCGGCAGGGAGAATATATATCTTAACGGTTCGATACTCGGGATGACGAGAAAAGAAATCAAAGCGAGATTCGATGAAATAGTTGCATTTGCTGAGGTGGAAAGATTTATTGATACGCCGGTAAAACGATATTCAAGTGGTATGTACCTTCGTTTAGCTTTTGCTGTGGCGGCGCATTTGGAACCTGAAATTTTGCTGGTGGATGAAGTGTTGGCAGTTGGAGATATCAACTTTCAAAGGAAATGTCTCGGAAAAATGGGAGACGTTAGTAAATCGGGACGTACCATTTTATTTGTAAGCCATAATATGGGAGCGATAGGGAGTTTGTGCAGTCGTACCTGCTGGATTGATAGAGGCCGTTTGTGTAAAGAAGGCCCTACCAAAGAAGTCATAGAAGCTTATTTGTCAGGCTCAGCGGTTGGCGATGCAGTTGAAGGCGGCTTACAAATGCGCAGGATCTGTGGAGGCGATGAAATTAGACTTACCAAAGTGGAATTATTTAACGGTGATTTTAATGAATCACAGTTTTTTAATTATAATGACACAATGATAATGCGTTTTCATTTCCAAGTAATTAATCCTAAACGCAAGTACTTTGCAATCGAGTGGACAATTTGCACTAAAATGGGTACAAGGATAATCTACGGATCTTCTAGCCCACAACAGGAATTACTGATAACGCCTACGGCCAAGACAGGGTGTGTTGAATGTTGTATACCTCATATTCCTTTGGCAGAGGGTGCATATCAGGTAAATTGTTCATTGTCAATACCACACCGTGAAAGATTAGATCTGGTAGAAGACACAGTTAATTTCCAGGTTGTAGCGTGCGATCCTTATAAAACAGGATTTAACTTAAGCGACAAAGTAGCTTCAACAACATTAGCTAATTCGTGGACTATATCGAACGGTGCCAAAGCCATGGGTAGCTAATATCCTAATGAATTAAACATGGGATATTCCCAATAGCATTTTATTAACTAAGAGAACATATATGAGTACAGTACTAATGAAATTCAGAGGTTTTTTGTCGAGTATAGGGCATTGTTTGGTCAAGTTTTCTAATGAAATGGAACCGCAAGGGCTTAACTTAAGTGGCGACCGTGATATTGAATGGTCATGGGTGGCCGGAAAAGTGCCAAACGGTTCAGGTAAAGTGTTGAATTTTGGTTGTGGCCCGTCCGGCCTTTTGAGTATGACGGCAGCACGGCGAGGTTTTGAGGTAGTATCAATAGACCAGTTGCCCGTGTACAACAGCTTCGCAGAAGCAAGTATCAGTATTGTTCAAGGTGATATTTTGAAGGCTAATCTATCTGCGGCAAGCTTTGATTTGGTGATAAACTGCTCAACCGTGGAGCATGTTGGTTTAGCAGGTAGGTATGGTACGACCAATGATATTGTTGATGGAGATTTGCAGGCAATGGGTGTTTTACGAAAATTGATGAAACCAGAAGCTGTTATGTTGCTTACTATTCCTGTTGGACAGGATGCGGTTTTTGCGCCGGATCATCGGGTGTATGGCATTGAGCGACTCTGTAAACTTTTGGAGGGATATGTTATAGATGATGAAGAGTATTGGGTCAAAAACTCTGAGAATAAGTGGGTTAAAGCGAGCAAAGAAGACGCTCTGAGTCGCAAACCGAAGAAACGCTTATATGGACTTGGCTGTTTTGAATTGGGAATTTCAAATGATGAGGGGACATGCTGACAATTTTTACCAGTCCTAAGCCCTTTACTGAACCACACATCAGTATGATACAGCGCAATGCCATCGGAAGTTGGCTGGCACTAAAGCCAGCGTGTGAAGTTATTCTGTTCGGCAATGATGCGGGGGTGGCTGAAACCGCGGCAGATTTTGGCGTGAAACATGTGCCTGATGTAGAGTGCAACAGCGAAGGTCTGCCATTAGTTAGAGATTTGTTTAATAAAGCTGAAGATGTTTCAAATTTTGATATTTTGACGTATATAAACGCGGATATAATTTTGTTAAGTGATTTCACAAAAGCAGTGGGGCGTGTCAAAGGACAATTGGCTGATAAACCATTTCTTATGGTCGGGCAACGCTGCGATTTAGAGATTACTGAACCGATTGATTTTAAATCTTCAGCATGGGAAGATAATCTGCGGGAACAAATCGAAAAGAGTGGAAGTCTACATGGGCCGGAAGGAATTGATTACTTTGTCTTCCCTCGTGGGTTGTGGGCTACTTTGAATATTCCTCCTTTGGTAATTGGCCGAGTTGCGTATGACAATTGGTTAATTTATTACGCCCGTTCACAGAAGAAGATAGATGTCATTGACGCGACAGACGCAGCAAGGGTTGTGCACCAGGAGCATGCTTATCCCACGAATTTACTTTACCAAAGACGTCAAAGCTCGGAAGCTTTGGAGCAGCTAAGGTTGGCCGGCGGCAATGAGCATCTTTTCAATATAACAGATGCGAATCTGATACTTACCCAAAGCAGGCTTGTTCGGCCTGCTTTGACAGTTCCCCGTCTTAAACGTATTGCACGAACGGGTCCTGTTTTATATCCAAAGATGGCATTTTATTTTCGGCTGTTTGGAAAGTCGATTTCTTTGTTGAGAAAACTTCGTCTGTTTCTTCGTCAGACTCGGAAAATCCTTTATGAATCGTACGCAAAGCTACTACATATATCAGCTATGCTCTTGCTGGCTCCTTTCAAATTAGCACCAGTAGAGACACTTATTGCAATTCGGCAGAGCCTCAAAATAATGCGCCGTATGGATTATAAGTATAGCGGTATTCATCTTCACATTGATACCCGCCACGACCTCGGACGCTGTTTGTGGTCATGTCGCAAAGAACCCGAGACAGTAAAATGGATTGAAAAACATGTCCAAGCAGGTGATGTATTATATGACGTTGGAGCTAACGTGGGCGCTTATTCATTGGTTGCGGCAAAGCATACAAAAGACCAGGCCCATATCTATGCATTTGAGCCTTCTTTCTCAACGTTTGCTAATCTTTGTCAAAATATCCACATTAACAATTGTCAGAATACTGTTACGCCACTGCCGATAGCTCTATCCGATGTTACGACAATCAAGAACAAGCTACATTATAGTAGTGTGCTCTCGGGTGCTGCTGAACACGCGCTGAATATGTCTGTAAAGTCGCAGCGGAATGGTTTTGCCCTTCCCGTAATGAGCTTCAGAATTGATGATTTGATAGAAAGATTTGAGTTAGAATGTGCCAATTATATGAAGATAGATGTAGATGGGAATGAACTTAAGGTACTGAAAGGTGCAGAGAAACTCCTCGGTAGTTACGAGCTTAGAAGCGTTTTGATTGAACTTGGTAGTGATGAAAACGAAAATGGTGAAATAATAGACTTCTTAAAGAGCAAGGGGCTGGATTTGTACTCAAAACACAAGCATTTAATCAGTAAGGTTTCTAATTGTATTTTTTTTAGAGGGAACAGCTTGGGTTCAATATTAACATGAAAAGGGGGTCTAATATGCAGAGGGAATTGATTATCAATGGTCAACGGATAAATGACGAAGCGGATTGTTACGTTGTTGCTGAAATCGGGCACAATCACCAGGGCGATGTTGATACAGCCAAGAAACTGATTTCTGCAGCTAAAGAATGCGGCGCTGATGCCGTAAAATTTCAGAAGCGTAACAATAAACTACTATTCACCCACACACTTTTAAATCAGATTTATGATAACCCGAACAGTTACGGCAGGACGTATGGTGAACACCGTGAATTCTTGGAATTCGGTGAAGCTGAATATAAGGAACTCATCGAATATGCCAAAGAAGTTGATATTACTATGTTTGCAACACCGTTTGATTTCGAAAGCGTTGATTTTTTGGCAGAGCTGAATATGCCCGCCTATAAGATTGCCTCCGGTGATCTGAGAAATATACCGTTAATTGAGCATATAGCCAGGATGGGAAAACCCATTATCCTGAGTACGGGTGGAGGTACAGAGCAGGATGTCCTGCAGGCATACTATGCAATCAGGCCGCTTAACGACCAATTGGCGATACTTCAATGCACAGCTGCATATCCATGTGAATTCGACAAGATGGATTTGCGAGTAATTGAAACTTATCGAAAGATGTTTCCATGCTGTGTGGTTGGTTTGTCTGCTCATGACAATGGTATTGCGATGGCGTTGGTTGCGTATGTCTTAGGTGCGCGAATTATCGAAAAACATTTTACTCTGAATCGTGCGTGGAAAGGTACAGATCATGCATTTTCTTTAGAACCTATCGGTTTGCGTAAGATGGTTCGAGATTTGCGCCGCGCTAGAGTTGCATTGGGTAGTAATACAAAGCGTTTTTTTGACTGTGAAATCGGGCCCCTGTATAAGATGTCGAAAATGATTGTGGCAAAACATGATTTACCGGAAGGGCATATTATTAAGCCTGACGATATTACCTTTAAATCTCCTTGTGCTGGTCTTGAGCCACTTAAAATCAAAGAAGTTATTGGGCGAAGTCTGGCGTTAAAAGTCAACAGAGACGAAGGTCTCAAACTAGAATATTTCAAATAATTATGTACGATACAAAACTTAAAAAAATAATAGATGGTATCCGTTTGCTGGTTTTTGACTTCGATGGGGTTTTTACGGATAACTCTGTCTATGTCAATCAATATGGCGAGGAGATGGTTCGCTGCTGTCGAAGTGATGGAATCGGTTTGGAAAAAATCAAGCGGTTAGGAATTAAGACGATAGTTCTCTCGGCAGAAATCAATTCTGTAGTTCAGACTCGAACCAAGAAACTGGGGATAGAATGCATCCAAGGGTGCAATGATAAGTTGGTAAAGCTCGAAGAAATTATTCAAAAAATGGGTATTAGCTTTGCTCAAGTTTGTTTTATGGGTAATGATGTCAATGATTTATCATGTTTGAAGAAAGTAGCATTGCCCATCGTGGTTTGTGATGCATATCATGAGATAATTGGATTTGCTCGATATCAAACCAAAGCAAAAGGCGGATATGGAGCTGTGCGGGAGGTGTGTGACTTGTTCGAATGTATTTTAACTTCCAGAGTGTAGTCTATCTTAAAATGAGGCAAAATCTTTTTAGTGTAGAGAACAAAATTGTGGTTATCACCGGTGGACTTGGCCAACTTGGACGGCAGTTTGCTTTCTCCTTGCTGGATCAGGGAGCAAAGGTCGCTATCTTTGATATTGATATTAACAAAGAAAAGGTGGCAAAAAGATTTGGCGGACAAACGACTGAAAGGAATTTACTGTTTCTTTCTGTAAATATTACAAAGCGAGAATCGATAGAGGGTGGTTTGAAACAGGTAAATGAGGCATGGGGCACACCGGATGGATTGATTAATAATGCTGCGATGGATTCACCTCCTGATGCGTCGGCAGAAGAGAACGGGCCTTTTGAGAGTTATCCTGCAGAATCGTTGGACAAAATATCAGAAGTTAACATCAAAGGTTGCTTTCAATGTTGTCAGGTAATAGGTGGGCAAATGGCCAAAGCCGGTGGCGGTTCGATAGTTAATATTTGTTCAATTTATGGGGTAGTATCACCTGACCAGCGCATTTATGAATATCGCAAGAAAGATGGTACTTCATTTTTTAAGCCAGCAGCTTATTCAGTATCCAAATCTGCGTTATTAAATCTAACACGTTATTTGGCCACATATTGGGGTGACAAAAACGTAAGGGTTAATACGCTTACGCCCGGAGGTGTTTTTAACGATCAAGATGAACAGTTTCTGGATGGTTATTGCAGACGCGTTCCTTTGGGGAGAATGGCACGCGAGGATGAATACAACGGCGCGATATTATTTTTGATGTCCAAGGCTTCTGCATATATGACAGGGGCTAATCTTGTTATCGATGGTGGGTGGACGGCGTGGTGACATGTTAAAATTGCAATAACATATTAAAACTTGCAGAGTTATTCAGGAACAAGATATGCATATACCTAAAGTTGTATCCAACTGGATTGACGGTAATGAGCAATTTGCGTGTGAGGGAAGAGTTTTTACTAAATTAAACCCGGCTAACGGCAAAGTTCTGTGCGAGGTGACAAGATCAAAAACAGAAGATATCGCATTGGCGGTGCAGGCGGCAAAAGAGGCACAGTCTGGGTGGGCGGATACTCCAGCGGTAAAACGTGGCATGATACTTCATGATATTGTGCTGGGAATGCAGGAACGTCAAAAAGATATTGCGAAAATAGTAGCGGCAGAGACCGGTAAGTCATATAAAGATGCATATGGTGAAACCGATGCAGCGATAGCTTTGGGATTATTCTACGCCAGCGAGGGGCAACGGCTTTATGGTCGGACATGTACGAGTGGCCGGGTGAATAAATATGCTATGACGGTTCGAGAGCCTGTTGGTGTGGCGGGTTTGATTGTCGCTGCGAACACACCTATTGCAAATATGGCGTGGAAGGTGTTTCCTGCATTGATTTGCGGTAATGGAGCTGTTTTGAAGGCCGCGGAGGACACACCAACAACAGCGTGGATAGTCGGTCAAATTGCTCATGAGGCTGGTTTGCCGAAGGGTGTATTAAATATTGTTCAGGGTTATGGTGAAGAGGCCGGTGCAGCTTTGGTTAAACATTCGGATGTTGGAGTAATTAGTTTTACCGGTTCGACAAAAGTAGGCCGATATGTTCAACGGATAGCGGGTGAGCGTCTTGCAAAAGTGTCATTAGAACTCGGCGGCAAAAATGCGTTGGTGGTGTGCGATGATGCTGATCTGGAGAACGCGGTCAACTGGGCGTTGCTTTCATCATTTAGTAATGCCGGCCAACGTTGCGCTGCTTCAAGCCGTATCATTATTTTTGACAGCATTTATAATAAGTTTTGCAGTTTATTGGTGAAACGTACAAAAATACTTAAGGTTGGACCTTCAGATAAGGAGAACCTTGGTCCGGTAATAAGTGAAAAGCAGCTCAACAATATGCTTAGCGCCATAGAACGGGCACAAAAGGAAGGAGCCAGAGTGCTTATCGGTGGCCACAGATTGACTGATGATAAACACAGCAAAGGGTTTTATATGGCACCAACTTTAATTGAGGATGTCACACCGGAGAATACTATTTCGACCACGGAGTTATTTGGGCCGATTACATGTCTGTATCGTGTTAGCAACTTTGAGGAGGCATTGAATTTGGCTAATGATTCGCCTTACGGTCTTACGGCAAGTATTCACACGAATAATATTCATCGGGCCATCAAGTTCACTCGGGAAGTGCAGGCGGGAGTGGCGGTGGTTAACGCTGGGACTCACGGCAGCGAAGCACATATGCCCTTTGGTGGAGTTAAGTCATCTGGGAATGGCTGGCGTGAGCCAGGGACTGAAGCATTGGATGTTTATTCAGAGTTGAAAAGTATTTATGTGAATATTGATCCTGGTGCGGTTTAAGAATAGTCAGAAATATGTCTAAAGAATGCAAAATCATAGCATTGATACCGGCAAGATCGGGATCGAAGCGATTGTCAGACAAAAATATTCGTCCTCTGGGAGGTCATCCTTTAATTGCTTATACGATAGCCGCTGCTTTGCAAAGCAGAATTTTTGATACAGTTTTTGTTTCAACGGATTCAGAGCGTTACGCTGAGATTGCAAAGTATTACGGTGCTGAGGTTTCTTTTCTCAGGCCAGTTGAGATATCCGGCAATCTAAGCCCTGATATTGAATGGGTTAGAGATACTCTTGAGCGGCTCGATGGTGAGGGGCGCAATTATAAATGTTTCAGCATTTTGCGCCCTACCAGTCCATTCCGTCAAGCAGATACGATACGGCGTGCGTGGCAGGAATTCACATCCAAAAAAGGCGTGGATTCAATTCGTGCAGTTGAACTTTGCAAGCAACATCCTGGCAAAATGTGGGTTATTCTTGGTAAAAGAATGGTTCCCTTATTACCGTTAGGTTCTACAGGTCAACCTTGGCATAGTAGTCAGTACCAGTCATTACCCAAAGTCTATGTCCAAAATACAAGTCTGGAAATTGCATGGACACGTATTGTTTTCGAAGAAGGGACAATTGCCGGGAATATTGTGGAGCCTTTCTTGACTCAAGGCTATGAAGGTTTTGACGTGAATGACTCCTATGACTGGGAATTGGCGGAAAAGCTTGTTCAGAGAGGACAAGCTATTTTGCCAAACATTTCTCAAAAAGAGCCATATCAACAAGGTAATCAAAGCAATTAAACCAAATCAGAAAAAGTATAGCTAATAATCATACCTTGCATAATTCCTTATTATTTCACAGAAGATTAAAACCGTTTCTATAATTGCATAAATCGTTATAGAGCAGTTTAAAACAATGGTAAATCTGACATTGATAGGCAAAAAAGAATTTGACCGTGTTTGTAAAGCGGGGATAAATAAATATGACATGCTGGCACTGCTGGCGGACATGTGCAGAGCGAATACTTTAGCTGCGGTTAAGCATGCAGGTTCAGGCCACTTAGGTTCGAGTTTTAGTGCAATGGATATTGTTGTTTGGCTGTACTATCATCAAATGAATACTCGGTCAGTGGGTATCGATAGTCCGGATAGAGATATTTACTTTTCATCAAAGGGACACGATGTTCCGGGATTGTACTCGGTTTTGTTTTCTCTGGGAGTTATATCTACGGATAATTTTTTAAAACTTCGTCGCATGGATGGTCTTGCTGGTCATCCGCACGTGAGCATTCCAGGAATTGAGGCCAATTCGGGATCTTTGGGAATGGGGATTTCCAAGGGTAAGGGGATGGCCTTTGCAAAACATTTCCATGGCAATAAAGGTCGTGTGTTTGTTATGACGGGAGATGGTGAGCTGCAGGAGGGACAAATATACGAAGCACTGCAAACAACCCGCCATCAGGGAATTACTAATTTACATGTGATAGTAGACCACAACAAGGTACAATCAGACAAGCCTGTTAGTACAATTACTGACTTAGGCAATCTGGAGGCCAAGTTCAAAACCTTTGGATGGTGTACGGCACGTTGTAATGGACATAACTTTCAAGAACTTGACGGGATTCTTAACGAATTTACGAAAGTCGCAGATAAACCTAAAATATTGATTGCCGATACAATTAAAGGACGTGGTGTATCATTTATGGAGCATCCGGCAGCAATGAAAGCTACTAATGGGTTATATCGCTGGCACTCAGGTGCACCTGACGATGACTCTTTTACTGCTGGATATAATGAGATCATTAGCCGAATAAATAACTGTTTGGCACGTCTTAAATTACCTCCCATAGTACTGGAGGAGGTATTACCGCAAGAAAAAAAACCAAGTGGTGTATCTAATGAGTATGTAGCTGAGGCTTTCGGAGAGGCGTTGGTTGAAATAGCAGCTGAACGTGAAGATATAGTGGTGTTGGATGCCGATTTGGCCGTTGATTGTCATATTCGCAACTTCGAGAACAAATATCCTGAACGCTTTATCGAAAACGGAATTGCAGAGCAGGATATGGTTTCGATGGCAGGAGGTTTGGCACTGGAGGGCATGCTACCAGTTGTCAATACCTTTGCAGCATTTTTAGCTTCGAGAGCCAATGAACAAATTTATACGAATGCCTGTGAACGAACCAAGATTATCTATATTTGTCATTATGCCGGCCTGATACCTGCTGGTCCGGGAGAATCGCATCAGAGTATTCGTGATATATCTGTACTTGGGGCGTTGGCTAACATTGAGATTATTGAGCCTTGCAATAGTATAGAAACTCAGATGGCTTTGAAATATTGTGTTGAACAAGCAAGCGAGAATTGTGTATTGCGACTTATAATCGGACCCTCGCCCCGTATTATTGCATTGCCCCATGAATATCAATTAAAGATCGGCCATGGAATTATGCTTAGAGAAGGGGCTGATGCGGTAATGTTTGCTTATGGTCCTGTGATGCTGCATGAGGCACTTTTAGCAAGTGAAAAAATGGCAGAAGATGGTTTTGGTTTAAAGGTTGTAAATATGCCATGGCTTAATCGGATTGATATTAGCTGGCTTGAATCGGTTATTAGTGAAACTAAGGCGGTATATGTGATTGAAGATCATGCTCCTGTCGGAGGCTTAGGTGATCTTGTTTTAAATAATATTTTGTCTTGTGGGCTTATAAAAAGCAATACAATATTTAGAAAATTTGCGGTTGAAGGTCATCCGGCATGTGGTAAGCCTGCCGAGGTGTTGAGATATCATTGTTTAGATGGTGTTTCACTTGCGAATCGTGTAGCAGATGACTTTGACATTTGACATCTGAGTTAGATATTTATCTAAAACGATAAATTACTACCAGGATATATATGAAAACAGTTAAACAACTCGTTCCACAACCAATAAAGAAAACTGTCAAAAAGTTGATTGGATGGCGGCACTCGAGCTATCCTAACTGGAATGAAATTATCAAGCCAGAGCAAAAGCATTGGCAATCGGTTCTTCAATCAGCTAAAGGAGGCAGTAAGATTTTAATCGCTACGAGCATTGGAGGCTCTGCTCTGCATAATGTTTTTGATAGTACTTTAGCGGCTTCTCTTACTTTACGTGGTGCTGATGTTCATGTATTGCTCTGTGATAGTTTCTTGTCTGTTTGCCTACGGCCAGAGTATTCTATGGTCACAAGCGTCGAAGCCTTTGCAAATGGTGGAGCGCAAAAGGTCGGCCTTTGTGATACATGTTTTGAGCTGGCAGAGATAATGTATAAAGATATGGGTATTAAAGTCCATCGATATAGCGAACTCGTAGGTTCTGATAAGTACAAGATGGCTTATGAGCAGTCAACTAATCTATCAATAGACCAAATCAAAGACTATGAAGTTGATGACATCGCAGTAGGTGAGCATGCGCTGGCTGGTACTCTTAGATTCTATGCTCGGGGTGATTTGGATGGCGAAGCTTATGGTGAGCAGGTTCTCCGTCATTACTTTAAGGCATCGCTTTTGACAGTGTATGCTATGGATTCGCTTTTTGCGCTACATGACTTTGAATGTGTTGTGGCTCATCATGGCATTTACGTGCCACAGGGTCTCATAGTCGGATCTGCTCATAAGAATTCTGTTCGTGTTGTTACATGGTGGACGGCCTACCGAAATAAGTGCTTCATGCTTGCTCATAATGATTCCTATCACCATGCACTGCTTGACGAGCCGATACCCAATTGGGAAAACGTGAAGTGGACTGATCAGTTAGAAACGCAAGTAATGGAATATCTGATAAGCCGTGAAAGAGGAACTCGCGATTGGGTACAGTACAATGTTAGACCAGAAGAAGAAGTCTCGATAATCGAAAAAGAGTTGGGGATAGATTTTTCAAAACCTACGATTGGTCTTTTATCAAATGTGGTTTGGGATGCCCAGCTGCATTTTAAAACGAGAGCGTTTCCCGATATGATGAGTTGGATATATGCTACTATTGAATATTTTGCCAAGCGACCTGAACTTCAATTGGTGATTCGAGCCCATCCCGGCGAAGTTATTAAGTCTCACAAATCTCGACAGCCACTGGTCGATGAAATTGGTAAAAAATATCCAACATTACCAGCTAATATTTATATTATTCCCCCTGAAAGTTTAATCAGCACCTATGTTACTATGCAGCAATGCAATGCGGTTCTGATCTATGGAACGAAAACCGGCATGGAGATGTCCAGCCGAGGTATACCAATAATTGTATCCGGTGAGGCATGGATTCGAAACAAAGGCTTTACTATGGATGCATCAACGCCGGAGGAATATCATTCATATCTTGACCAATTACCATTGAAAGAAAGAATGGACGAATCTTCCGTGCGAAGAGCGAGGATGTATGCTTATCATTTTTTCTTCCGGCGAATGATCCCACTTAAATTCATGGTTAAAATTGAGAATCCACCAACATTTAATCTTGATATATCAAGCATATTTGAACTTGCACCAAATAAGTGTATCGGTCTTGACGTTATATGTGACGGTATTTTAAAGGCAAAAGAGTTTATCTATCCTGCCGAGCTGGCTATTGAAAACATCGAATAGAACAGAAATTTTTTCCAGTAAAAGAATCCAATATGTGTGGAATTTGCGGTGTAGTTTCGAATAACCCATTAGAAGAAGGTGGTTTAGTCTGTGTCGAAAATATGGCCGGCGATCTTGGTCATCGAGGGCCTGATGCGCGGGGGATATGGCAAAATAAAAGAGCAGCACTCGGACACAGGCGGCTGGCTATTTTGGATCTCTCGGAGACGGGACATCAACCGATGGTTTGCATGAATGGACGTTATGTCGTTGTTTTCAATGGAGAAATTTATAATTTCGTGGAACTTCGACGTGAACTGTCCGCTAAAGGATATAGTTTTAAGACTGAATCAGATACCGAAATAATAGCAGCATCCTATGATGCGTGGGGTAAAGATTGTTTGAATCATTTTAACGGGATGTGGGCATTTGGGCTGTGGAATTGTCAAAATGAATCGTTAGTTCTAGCTCGAGATCGTTTTGGCATTAAGCCCCTATACTTTTTTTACGATGGAAACATACTTGCTTTTGCATCTGAAGTTAAAGCATTGCATAGATGGTTGGGTAACAGCGCCAAATTAGATGCTGATGTCGTTTCCGATATATGCATGGGAAGATTTAGCAGTCATGGAACAGAAAAAACATATTTAAGGGACGTTAGAAGCTTATCGGCAGGTTATATGGCGTGTTTGAGAGATGGTCAATTGAACATCGAACACTGGTACAATCTTTTGCCCGTGGATGTACCTCAAACATTACCTGAGCAGGCAGAGATGTTTCGTGATTTGTTTTTTGATTCATGCAGGCTGCGACTTCGCAGTGATGTGCCTGTTGGGACGTGTTTATCTGGAGGATTGGATAGCAGCAGTATCGTTTCGGTGCTGCATAAATGCTTAGGCCAAACAGCAGGTGAACGGGCTACATCAGATTTTCATGACGCATTTTGTGCGAGTTTCCCGAAAACCGTGATTAATGAAGCACAAGAGGCACAAACTCTTGCACAAGGGATTGACGCAAGACTGCATGTGTTGGATATCATCGCTCCTTCTTCGGATGATCTGGAAGAAGCCATGAGAGCGTGTGATGGACCCATGCACAGCTTGGCCTTTTATCCTATTTGGAAATTGTATGGTTTTATTAATCAGCATAATATTAAGGTGACTTTAGACGGACAAGGTCCCGATGAGATGCTGGGCGGGTATCGTCCATTTTTGTCAGCTTTCAGGGCAGCACTGAATGGACGTGATTTGAGTTGGGCGATGGATGTATATAAAACTTATGGTAATCAGGGTAGAAATGAGCAATTTAATGCTAAAATGGAAGTTCGGTCAGCGTTTTTCTATGAGCTTCGGAGTCGCTATTTACCAAACTTTCTGATTCGACTCGCGAAAAGTATTACTGGGCATAAGGCTGGTAAAATGGTTGATGAGGTGAAACTGAGATTCACTAACCCAACTCCAAACGGCTTAGATGAGTTTCAATCGGAACTTTACAACGAGTTTTTTCAATCTCCATTACCTGGAATTTTACAGCAATATGATCGTTGTTCTATGGCACATGGTATTGAGTGCCGTATGCCATTTATGGACTATAGGTTAGTGGAGTTTATGTTCTCTTTACCAAATACTTCGCGTGTTGGAGGCGGATATACCAAGAGGATTTTGCGGGAGGCTATGAAAGGGATTGTACCTGAGACTATTCGCACGCGGAAAACCAAAATAGGTTTTAACGCTCCAATAGTTGATTGGTTCCGTGGCCCATTGAGAGGGTGGATTCGAGATATTATGGTCAGTCGACAATTTAGTGAATCCCCTTTCTTTGACGGTAAAGGTCTCGTGCAAGAGTTTGAAGATTTTTTGAAAACAAATAAACCAAGCTGGAATTTGGCATGGAAATTTTGGGGGGCGGTGCATTTTACATGGTGGCAGCAGAACTGTAAAAACATTCAGGAGATGTATATCGCTTGAGTGCTGAAACCCCCAGGATTACATTTGGAATTATCGTTTTAAACGGTGAACCATTTACTCGTTATAATTTGAAGTCACTGTATCCTTTTGCTCATGAAATTATAGTTGTTGAAGGAGCTTGTTCAGCGGCGGCTGGTATCGCAGGAACTGATGGCCATTCGACCGATGGTACACTTGAAACATTGAAAAAGTTTAAAGCACATGAGGACCCTGAAGATAAACTTATTATCGTGACCGCTGAGGATGAAGGGTATTCTGACGGTTTTTGGCCGGGCGAGAAAGATGAGCAAAGTCAGGCATATGCCAAACGTGCAACTGGGAACTATCTGTGGCAGGTGGATATAGATGAATTTTACAAACCTGATGACATGGCCACTGTCTGTGAAATACTTCGGGATTGTCCGGATATTACGGCTGTGTCGTTTAAGATGGTAACTTTCTGGGGAGGGTTAGATTATATTGTTGACGGATGGTATTTACGCCGGGGTGCAGAAATATATCACCGTCTTTTTAAATGGGGAAAAGATTACAGGTATACGACACATCGCCCCCCTACAATAACCGACGCTGAAGGGCAGAATCTACGGAGCTTAAAGTGGTTGACAGGTCAGAATCTCGCTAAGCAGGGAATATTTTTATACCATTACTCTTTACTTTTTCCAAAGTGCACAATGGAGAAATGCGATTATTACGGGCATGCAGATTGGGTTCAAGCTAATAAAGCAAAGCTTTGGGCCGATCAGAATTACATGCAACTCAAAAAGCCTTTTCGCGTTCACAATGTTTACCAGTATCCCAGTTGGTTAGAGCGATTTTATGGTGAGCATCCACCACAAGTATATCAATTGTGGCAGGATATTAAGCAAGGAAAAATTTACATTAAATTAAGGAAAACGCGTGATATCGAAAGATTATTATCGTCATTGCTTTATCGCTTTTCACGTACCATTGTTCGAGAATTCGATGCAGTAAACAAATGGTGGTATACACAAGAAAAACGTATCCGATCATGGTTGTCTTAAATTAGAAGGAAGATTTTTTAAAGTGAAGATAGTTCAGGTCAATACTCACGATATTGCCGGTGGTGCAGAGAAAACAGCATTTTCTTTGCATAATATCTATCGTAAGCGTGGGCATTGGAGTAAGCTTATTGTGGGGTTTAAGCATAGTTTGGATACTGATACGATAGCTATTGATAATAGTGGTCGTGGTAAAGGTAAAAGGCTTTTTAAGATTGCTCAGGAAAAGCTTTTTGGTTGGCAGTATCTGGACTTTCCCGGCAGCCACCGTATTTCGGAATTAGTGAATGAGCCCTTTGATATCATACACTTTCACAATCTGCATGGAGGTTATTTTGATCTGGCGGCTTTACCACGGTTCGCAAGATTGACGCCGATAGTTATGGTGTTACACGATATGTGGTTGTTAACCGGTCATTGCGCTAACCCTTTTAGTTGCGATAGATGGCAAACTGGATGTGGGCAGTGTCCGGACTTAAGTATCCCGCCTGCAACGTGTATCGATGGCACAGGTTTCAATTGGCGTAGAAAACGTCAGATTCTTTCATCGCTGCCGATTTTTATAACCGCACCCTCACAGTGGATGCTTGACCAGGTTGGCAAAAGTTATTTAAGTTCATTTGAATCCAGGTTGATTCGCAATGGCGTTGACCAGCAAATTTTCTCGCCCGGTTCAAAGCTTCAGACGCGTCATAAGCTCGGATTTCCAAAGAATCAAAAGATAATATTATTCTCTGCAAACAGTGGATTACTCAACATATGGAAGGATGGGGCTACATTGATCAAGTCGCTACAATTACTGTTGGGAAAAACCACTGAGAGCGAAAAACCGGTTATTATAAATTTGGGCGGCAACAAACCAAGGCCACGAGGTCTGGGGCAGCAGGCTCGCCGCTTAACAAGAAGAATTCTAAATTACTCTAATGAAGATGACCTGTTGCGAAAGGCAGGTTTATCTGATTTTGTTATTAGACCCGGCAAGATAAACAACGCCAATATTATGGCAGATTACTATCGCGCCTCTGATATACTTGTTTACGCAACTAAGACAGACAATTGTCCTTTAACAATAATAGAAGCGCTATCTTGTGGGCTACCGGTTATAGCTTCTGCCGTAGGCGGAGTACCAGAACTTATTAAAGATGGTGAAACTGGTATGCTCGTCAAACCTGGTGATGCAAACGCATTATTAAACGTCATAAGTCATGCTCTTGGTGATGAGGCATTCAGGGCGAGATTATCTTCTGCTGCTATTCAGCATGCGCGTCAAGAATTTGACATCCGGCAACAAGCTACGAAATATATCGATTTGTACAGTGAGTTAATTCGCAAGCATCAAGAAAATGCGGCAAAGAACACCCCTGAATACGTTATTCATAATTAATTATATAGGTCTCAATGGACTATGCACGCATAAGTAAAATGCTTGAATATCAGCATCGCAGCGTATGGCCGTTGAATCGGCGTTGGCCGGGTTTAAAGTCACTACTAAAAGACACTGCCCAAATAATTCTCGGAGGTGGACCTGTGTCCGCTACTTTAGCTGCAGGCCAAAATTATAGTGTATTCCGGATGGGGACAAGGGGATGGGAATATCCCTGGGTTCAGGAGCAATTATCCAAGCTCTCATTGGGAAGTAAAGTTTTGGATTGTGGTTGTGGTATGCAGGGCCTTACAGAAGAACTTTGGCGTCAAGGTTTCGCCCCCACTGGACTGGATTTTTTTAACGGAGCCAAGCTCAAAAGGCCCGGTTACGGAATCACTTCCAAGTACATCAATAAGTTGGAAGGTAAAGTCAAATTCCTCAAGGGTAGTATTGAGCAAATACCTGCTGATAATTGCAGCTTTGATGCGGTTACCTGCGTTTCAGTTATGGAGCATATTGTTATCGAGCATCGAGATAATCCCTCTGTGCATCTACACTGTTTGGATGAAATGAAACGCGTGTTGAAACCTGGCGGCCTGCTGGTCTGCACATACGATACAATATTAGATCCAGAAGTAGTTTATGCTGGAACAGAGCAATGGGGCGTTAATGGTTGGTACTACCTGGACGATATCGACTATCTGCAAATGACATTTGCAGATGCAGATACGCGACGTATTGAGCGAAATGAAATAGCAACTGATGAAGATGCTTTTTTTGTTCCGCCTGACTTGTATCTGCTTAAGCAATACGGAACCGGATTTGAAAAATATGGAAGTTACCATCGTCTGACCTCTGTCGGATTTGCGTTGGTCAAACCCTGATATTGCTATTTTCCGGAAAAGCCAATAGTTCTAGTCTGATTGTCATTCGTTTTTTCAAACGATATGCTTGGTTTTAAAAAGTGCTATCTTATAGGCAACAAATTATTCTGTTTCGATTTGGTGTAATAACCAAATGAAATATCCTTTGGTCAGCATTATTACTCCCTCTTATAACCAGGGTTCGTTTATTGAGGATGCTGTTCTCAGCATTAAAAGCCAGACCTATCCGAATATAGAGCATATTATCATCGATGGCGGTTCGACAGATGAGACTCTGGAATTAATTCAAAAACATGAAGGTACTTATAATATGCGATGGATTTCCGAGGCTGACGATGGAATGTACCATGCCATCAATAAGGGTTTGCGAATGGCAAAGGGGGATATATTCGCCTATTTAAACTGTGATGATTTCTATTTTCCGTGGTCGGTGGAGACCGTAGTAAGATCCTGTGATAATTACGAATTAATTTTTGGAGATCTGATCCGACTAAATTTTATAACCAATAAGGTTGAGTTTTCATTTACACCACCTTTTTTTTCTACATATTACAGAGCGATAGGAATTATAAATCAGCCCACGGTATTCTTCTCTCGAAAAGCGCTGAACAAAGTGGGATATTTTGATGAGAGTTTTCGAAATGTTGCCGATTGCGAGTATTGGCTGCGTTGTAATGCGGCAGGGATTCGACCAAAAAAGGTGTGTGAATTTCTTGCGGCAGAAAGATGGTATGAAGATTCCCTTAGTCTTATGAACCTTGACCGATTAGAGTCTGAAATGGCAAGAGTGCGTACAAAATATGGAGATTGGAAAACTCATCTTACATTTCTGTATAGGCCTATCACCTATCTGTATTGGCGTTTTGCCCTTTTGCTTTATATGTTGAAAAAACCATCGATGTGGAAAGAATTAAAAAAGACGGACCTGATGAAGTCTGGTTGGTCGTTATATTTTCAGCAGATACTGCCCAAAGCAATTCGTCGATATGAAAACAAATATCTCCAAGTCGATACATTTATTGAACGATTGCGAAGATTATTGCAACATTCCGGTAGTCCAGATGATTCCGCAAACCAACCAACTATCATCCAACCACAATGAATCCAATGTCAAGCAGGAAATAACGAACAATGGCCGGATCAATTAACTCGGTTTTAACAGTCCATAATACACTTCTGGCATTTGTAGCACTGTTTGCTCTGGCGGCACTTATTATGCGATATCCTGAATTTGGGATCGCTTTGCTGGCCGTGTTTCCAGTGATTTTGAAGTCAGTGGAAATCATCAGAAGCACACTGCTTATATGGGTCGCAGTACTGACTGCAATATCACTATTTTGGTACGTAAGCAGAGAGCCAATTAATTATCTAAACCGTCTGATTAACAATTCTTTAATATGGTTTGTATGTTTGCTTTATTCCTGTGGCATTTTTACATATATTATGTTTGGTGCATCTCCATACGGCAATTCACTGTTTATATTAAAAAATCAACTTATAACTTTTGTTTTGGTGATAATCGGTTTGATGATCATTACTCCCGATAAAGAACGTTTGAAGCGGCATATATTTTCAGTTTGCCTTGTTATGGCTGTTTATCATTTTTTGTATGGATACATCATGATTGACAAGATTAATCATACGTTTATGTGGCGATGCCACACTAATCTGCTTGGATATAGCATCGGCAGTGCCGCTGCGGGTTCATTCATGAGTGTTATAATTGTATTGTGTCACCCTGACATTTTTTCTCCTGATAAATTCAAAAGGTTGTTTCAATTTGCTTTCCTGATTCTACCTATCTTTATCGTTATCTTTAGCGGTACACGAATTGCGTGGCCAAGTGCTATAATCGGTGTGGCAGTGTGTTCGTATTATCTAAAGTATTTTGGGGTTATTAAGTTAGTTTTACGAGGATTTGTCATTGTTGTAATTATAATTATCGTTTCCATGTACTTTTTAACACAAGTTAATGAGGCTGTTTATTCTGTAGGTTCGCGTTTTAGTAAAGCAATTAAATCACCCCAAGACGCATTAGGGCCAAGAATAGATGGGTATGAGGCAGGGATTAAGCAATTCGCAAGTTCCCCTGTATTTGGTGTTGGTATAGGAGGAGGTGGTGAGGTGGTTATTAAGCATGTTCTGCGCAATCCAACAGAAACTATTATTTATAGGCAGCATATTCATAACATGGTATTGTCTATCCTTGCAGAGCAAGGCATTGTTGGTTTTGCACTATTTGTCGCATTATACACCACTGCAATTCGTTATGCACTGATTGCGGTTAAACGCAAAAACAATGACTCTTTCGGTTTTCGGTTGGGTATAGTTGCTATTTCCGGGTTGTTTGCTTCTGCTGTGCTGGGAATTACGGGCAGTTCACCCACGCTATATTGGCTGTTTGGCATTTCCTATGTTGCATACTACCACTCCAAGGCAGAACCAATTGGCCATGTGACACAAAATCCAAAAGTTATGTCGTATTCACATCGCAACAGAGGTTGAATAGAAAAAAATGCTGCAATCAAATAAAACAATTGATTTTCCAACCATAACGATTGTTATGCCATGTTTCAACCAGGCGCAGTATATAGAAGAATCCATCCAATCTATATTAAGCCAGAACTATCCTAAGCTGGAGTTTATAATTTTTGATGGTGGCAGCACGGATGGGAGTGCGCAAATTATTGAGAAGTATTCAAATTATTTGGCTTATTGGCACAGCCGTCCGGACAAAGGTCAAACTGACGCTTTAATCCAGGGCTTTTCACGTGCCACAGGTGATTTGATGGGATGGATAAATAGTGACGATATTTTGCTGCCAAATACATTAAAGTATATCTCTTTAGCTTATGTTAAAAATCTAAGTGTAGAATTGTTTTTTGGCAACTTTTTACTTATTGATAAGGATAGCAAAATAACACGTTGTCAAAAAGTTCCAAGTAACGGTATTAAATGGTTTGCGGAAAGAGGGCACTGGATATTCAATGGGACCGGAACTTTTTTCAGCAGAAGGGCTTATGACAGTGTTGGAGGATTGCATGCAGATCTTTCATATGTAATGGACGCCGACTTATATATACGAATGATCCTTAACGGTATCCAATATCAACATATCGGGCATTACATTTCAGGTTTCAGAAGACATAGTAGTGCCAAAACAGTATTCGGTTCAAAATTATCAAAGGATGAACATTATTATGCTGCTACCAAATATTGGCTACCTGACGCATCCAAAGGGCGAAAACAGAAACGCTGGCGATATTTGTATTGGGCATTTCAACTTGTTAACGGTAATTTTAAGATGTTTTTTGATACAATTACTGCCAAGGGACGAAACTGGAAAGAACTGGCTGAAAGGGTCGGATAATATTGATAAAGAACAAAGCAAGCTTTTCCTTGCCGGATATGGAATGTGCCTGGAAAATACTCAATGAGAAATTTCCATTTACGGGTTATATCCGTCCTGCGCGTAAATCGGGTTATTTTGAAATGGTTAGAAAAGTGGTGAAATGGAGTGGTTTGAACGCAAAAGTATTGGACTTTGGAGCAGGTCCTTGTGATAAGACAGCAATGTTCTCGCTTGCCGGGATGGAAGTGATGGCTTTTGATAATTTGCAGGATGCATGGCATAAGTTGAACGGTAATAAGGAGAAAATACTCGCTTTTGCCAAGAGTGTTGGGATTGATTATTATTTGCCGAATGGAAATGATTATTTTACATTTCCAGACAAACAGTACGATGTGATGATGATGCATAATGTTATAGAGCATTTACACAGCTCGCCTCGTTCACTTTTAAATAAGTTACTTACGTACATCAGGCCAGGTGGGATACTTGCAATTACTGTTCCGAACGCAGCTAATTTGCGAAAGCGCCTTTATCTGCTGCTCGGCAAGACAAATTACAGCCGGTTCCCATATTTTTACTGGTATCCAGGTCAGTGGCATGGGCATGTAAGGGAATATGTTCGAAAAGATTTATTACTACTCAATGAATATTTACGGATGGATTTGTTAGAGTTAACTACTTATCACCTGCAGTTAGATGCTTTGCTCCCATTTTTCCGTAAACCTTTCATAGGTTTTTCCTGGTTTTTCCCGGGTATTCGCGACTCATGGATATTGGTTTGCCGCAAGCCTTTGGACTGGAAACCACAATTTGAACCTTCTGGTGAACAATTTGAAAAAGCTTTTGGAAATCAATATTATGACTACTCGAAGGATGATTTTGTTTGGGAAGATTAGCATTAAGAGCCAATAAATAATATGCTAATGTAGGCACGAAATGCCTGTAAGTACGGCTTTTAGCTTGGAAAATTCATCAGCTAGTTTATTACTCACAGCTGTTTTTAAATGGTTCGATGAGGCGAATATTCCATACTGTGTGCAACGAAATTACCATGGCTATCCAGATAGATTAACTGGTGATGTAGACATAGTTGTCCCGGAGGGACAGATTGCGTTCATCGCTGATAAACTTCGAAGATTAGCTCACAGGCTGGGATGGAGTTGTTATATAGAATATTCATGGAGGGGCTCGGCGCATCTTGGTTTTTGTAAATCAATATATCCCGAACGCTTCGTTTTGGTGATTGAACTGTTCGCTGGTGGCAGTTGGCGAGGGATGGTTTATCTTTCATCTTCAAATATTCTTTCCGGGCGTATTAGACATGGAATTACGTGGCGGCCACGCCCGGCACATCAGGCGGTTATTACCGCTATTCATCATTTATTGTATAACCAAGAGGTGCCGGATAAATATAAAGAGGAGATTTGTTCTTTAGTAAGAGATGACCAGGAACTGTTCAAACAAGTGCTGTCTTCTGCTTTCGGCAAATCTCTTTCCAAACTCACCTTAGAAACTATTCTTGATGGTGGCTGGGAAATGCTTGCAAACAAAGCTGCATGGTATAAATTCTTTCTTGCCTTGTTGATATATAAACACCCTTTCATTTCTTTAGTTAATATTCTTCATGGCTTTCGGGCTTGTCGGCATATTCCCGAGGGAGTTCTTTTCGTTGTATGTAACGAGTCTGAAAAACAACGGAATCTTCTGTGTAAGATGTTATTGGAGATAGCTGAGCAATGGCATATATTTATTCCAATTTTTCGTAAAATCATTAATTGTGATAATCCGGTGAGGCTTGGGAGCAGTGAAGCTAAACTTGTTTATCACGTTGTGCGCCATGGCGGCATTGCGGTCATTAATTGTAAGGTCGCCTTGGATATCAACTTAAAGTTGTCCTATCCTTTTTATAGAATCACTTCCGTCGAAGATGGAAGCAGAGTAGATGTGGAACATAACAATTGTATAAAAGATTCAAAAACTCTTGTAATTTCCGATGGAGATGTTGAACAAATGGTTCTGCAAATTTGGAATTTCATTTTAATCGATCGGTCGCAAAGGAATCTAACATTTAATGATTAAAACGATGAATAAACCACGAATTCTACTTGTCGGCGATATGCAAGGCAAAGACGACGAGGGGATGAAAAGAGTTGCCCGCACTTTATATGGTGAATTACAATATGATAATGACCTTTATATAAAGGCAGTGTCTATTCAGGAATCACTTGACAAGGCAAACACAGTTGACATATTACACCATATCGGGGGGCCAACATACAGGAGCGTTCTTTTCGCCGCTTTGTGCCAAAAGAAGAATAAAAATCTTAAAACAATCCTTACCTTCATCAAGCCGGTTTGGAACCTTGCTGCAGATATATCCATTCGAATTTTCAAACCGAGCCACGTTATTGTATCCTCGGATTACTGGAAGCAATGGGCAAAACGATTGGGGATTAAACACCGTTTTATACCTCTTTCAGGTGTTGATTCGCATCGGTTTTGCCCTGTGGATTTACAACAAAAAAACCAATTACGACAAAAATTGAATTTACCATTGGGTAAGATACTGGTTTTACATGTCGGCCATTTGAAATATGACCGAAACCTAGAAGTGTTACTTAAAACACAGGTGCACCCCGCTATACAGGTCATAATCATTGGCAGTACAACTACAAAACAATCCGGGCGATTAATACATCGTCTGGAGAAATCAGGATGTAGAATAATTCGAGATTATCAGCCTAAAGTTGAAGAATTTTATCAGGCAGTTGATTGCTATATCTTTCCTACTACTGACCATAGGGCAGCAATCCATATCCCTCTAAGTGTTTTGGAAGCAATGGCAACTAATCTGCCCGTAATTACAACTCAATTCGGCGAACTTCCGATTTTATTTCCGTCTGCTTGTGGTCTTTACTACCTTCGGCCAAATCATTTTGATGATTTGCCAAGCATTATTATGTCAGCAACTGCCCGGGCATCAGATACCCGCTCTCTGATAAAAGCGCTATCTTGGAGTTGTGTTGCAAATCAGGTTAAAAAAATTTATTTTGAACTTACAGGTGACTAATTGAAGAGCAGAAGAGGATTTCTTCTGGCTATATTTGGTCCTGATGGAAGCGGCAAAAGCACCACAGCCAACCTTATTGAAAATATTTGTCGCGATAATGGTTTATCCGTTCATCGATATCATTGGCGTCCAGGGGTACTACCCTCATCACTACATTCGGAAAATAAAGGTTTTGATATAACACATCCAAACGACCTGCAGCTTAGATCGTTAGTAAGCTCGCTGTGTATGTATCTGTATTATTTTTATGATTTTTTACTAGGTTATTTTTTCCGATTTCGCTCGTTATTGAAGCGTGGAACAACTATTATATATGAAAGATATTATTATGATCTGCAATTTCATCCGGCAAGATATAGATTACAGCGGTTCGGGCTTTTGGCAAAAATATTGTCGAAAATTGTGCCACGACCAGATTTAATAGTTTTACTCAAAGCAAAGCCTTTCGTCATATTAGATCGCAAGCCGGAATTACCAAGTAGCGAAATCGAACGACAGCAAAATATAATGGCACAATCTCTTATTAAGTTTGGGAAAGTGTTAAGTATCGATACTTCTACAACCGAACCTGCACATGTGGCTGACATAATTTACAGAGAAATGTTTAACAACGGATATCCTGCATCTTCTTTAGCAGACCAATCCAAATCCGTTTCAGGGCTTAGTCTTTTGATAGGTCCTTTGCTTAAGCATCGCGTCGAGGGGGCCGGCATCGCCTTTGATTATGTTATTAAAACTTTTCGAAAAAAAAACCTGCCATACAAGGTTATTGACATTGGCCCGGTAGATTCTGCAAGAACGGTTGGGATTTTTACTTTGGGCAGGTGTATTGAGATTCTTAAAGCATTAATCCGGTATTGGTGGTATCTATTGTTTACAAAACGTATTTATTTACTTGTAGGCGTTTCGACGGTTGCTTTTTTGCGCGATTTGCTGATGATCTGGTCTGCTAAGCTGTTGAGATGCAGAATAACTCTGCATGTCCATAGTGGGGCATATGGTGACTTCTATAAAGAACAACCTAACTGGATCAAAAATATAATTTCGAAAACCTTGAAACAGGCTGATGCTATTGTGGTCTTAGGCAATCTGTTACGCAGCCAATTTTCATTCTTGTCGGAGGCGGAAGATAAATTATATGTAGTACCAAATACTTTATCTCTTGACTCAACTATAAATACCGTTAAAGAAAAAATTCTTAAGCCACCTAAACCGATACGGTTATTGTTTTTGTCTAACCTAATTGAATCTAAAGGGTATCTGGACTGCCTGGAAGCTTGCAATCTTCTGCATAATAAGCGGAAAGTACCTGTACGTTTCGATCTATGCGGGAAGTTTATTCAATGTAAAACCAATCCTGCCAGGAAAACAGAACAAGAACTGATAGGTGATTTGAAGGAACAAATAAAATCGCTCGGATTATCAGAGGTTGTTAGCTACCATGGGGTGGTAACCAGTTATGCCAAGCAACGGTTATTGATCGAATCGAACATACTAATTTTACCTACTTACTATGCATGGGAAGGACAACCTATATGTATTATCGAAGCCTTGGCTTATGCTACACCTGTAATAGCTACAAACTTTCGAGGGATTCCAGAACAGGTAATCGATAATTATAACGGTTTTTTGGTTACCGCATGCAAACCTAATGAAATTGCAGACCGTGTGGAATATATGTGGAATGAGCCCCGGAAATATTATCAAATGAGCTTAAATGCCAGGCAGCATTTTGATAAAAACTTCACACGAAAAGCACATATTGAAACCCTGATGCCAATTATTCTCGGCTCGTAATCAAATAAAGAACCTGCCAAAGTTATGAAGCGCATACTATTCATTCAGCCCCCTTTTTACAGATTTATAGGTATGCACTCACGATATTTTCCATATCAGCTTGCCAACATGGGAACATATCTTCAAAACAATGGGCATCAAGTTAAAGTATTTGAAGCAGACCTGGCTGAAAAATACGGCAGGCTTGATTTTACTGACCTCGAATCACTATATGACAATTACCTGGAAACTTTAAAAACTTTTGACGACCCTTTTTGGAAAATACTCGAAAGAGAAATAAAGAATTTTAAACCCGATTATATAGGAATAACTGTTTGGACAACGTTCATTGCCTCGGCAATTCGTACAGCACAGTATTGCAAAAGGACTTTTCCTTCAGCGGTCGTTATAGCAGGTGGACCTCATGTAACTTTAATACCAGAAGATATAAAAAATATTGACGCATTTGACATCGGCGTGATCGGTGAAGGCGAACAAACCATTTTAGAAATTATAAATGGTAATTGCCTCTCCTCAATTCAAGGTATTTTTTATTCCGAAGGAGGAGTTAAAAAACAAAATGAACCCCGGATGTTCGTTGAAAATCTGGATGATTTCGGCTTTCCTGACAGGTCACTGCTGATAAACGAGAACAAGTATGAAGCTGAGGACATGGGACTTATAATGTCTTCGCGAGGCTGTCCTTTTGCCTGTGCTTATTGTGCGACGTCTATCTGGAAAAATAAAGTCAGGAATAGAAGCGTAGAAAGTATAATTGAAGAGATAAAGTCGGTCAAAAGAAGATATGGTACAGTTTACTTCACCATAAAGGATGACACCTTCACAGTGAATAAAAATCGAGTTTACAGCTTATGCAGTAAGCTCAAACAAGAGAAGATGCATATCTTCTGGGAATGTAATGCCCATCTCAATACATTAGACAGAGAGATGCTTGCCGAGATGAGGTCAGCTGGTTGTGTGTCCATTAAAATTGGAATAGAATCAGGCTCTGATAGAATTCACAGGATAATCAACAAAAAACTCACTAATGAAATTGTTACATCAAAAATAAAAATGTTTGATGGCGTTGGCATTCATTTGACCTGTTATTTTATGATGGGAATCCCCGGAGAAACTAAAGATGATATCCTTCAAACTCTAGATTTTGCATATAATATAAAACCGGACTATATAAGTTTTAGTGTATATGAAATCTTCCCTAAAACCGAGTTGCTTAGATTGGGAGTTGAAGAGAACACCGCAACAGAATCAATAGAAATCGAAGACTATTTTAAAATGCGTCCCTCCGATTATTATTTCACAAACCACAGAAGACACCTAGCTACAATGACTTACGATGAATACGACTCTCTTGAAAGCTATATCAAGAAAAACGTTAATAGATATAATCGTTCTGTAAGGTGTATTTATCTCCGAGTCAAATCTCGGCTGCCAATTTACATGAAAAAGCCCGCGTATCTCCTGAGCGATACTAAGAAATTCTTTAAATGGCTTTAAAGGTTTCCTGCCAAGGCTTCTAAAGTGATTGAACAGAACTTTTATACTATATTATCAAGGATAATGATTTCCTGGAACAAATGCGCTTATTAAAGAAATCTGGGGCGGAAAAGCCAAATCTTTTGGTTCTTTGTCAACTTTTTTATCCGGAGTTGGTTTCAACCGGCCAAACTCTTACCGAACTATGTGAAGAACTGGTAAGATGCGGAGTGGATGTTAAGGTAGTTTGTGCTCCGCCGACTATTTTGCGAAAAAATAGTAAAATTCCCAAATATATAGAGCATAAAGGAATTAAGATACGACGTGTCTGGGGAACACGCTTTCCAAAACTTAACTTGGCAGGGCGCATAATCAATCAAATGACGTTTACTGTATCGGTTTTTTTCTATCTTCTATTTGATTTTTCTAAACGACCTATCTTAGTACTTACAAATCCTCCTTTCCTATCGGTAACCTGCGCCTTGTTAAAAAGCTTGAGGATTGGTAAGCCATATATCTATCTGATTTTTGATGTATATCCGGACACAGCTATCCATTTAGGAGTTTTGAAAAAGAACGGTTTTGTGTCTAAAGTCTGGGATAAGCTGAATTCATTTGTTTTTAAGCACTCTGCATCAATTATCGTTATTGGCAAATGTATGAAGAATGTGATTACTAATAAGATGAAAACCTGTGGCCTTAAGATGGAACATAAGATTCACTCGATACACGTATGGAGTGATGATGAGGCAATAGGATTGGCACATGACAAGCCAAACCCTTTCCTGGAAAAATGGAATTTGAATGGCAAATTGGTGGTCGGATATTTCGGTAATATGGGCAGATTTCATGATATGGAAACTATTATGGAAGCTGCAAATATCCTAAATATAAATAACACCGAGAAAAATATTCTTTTTCTATTTGTAGGTGAAGGACACAAAAAACAATATGTGATGGATTATGCTAATAAGCAAAACCTAAAAAACTGTCAATTTCATTCATATGTTGATAGGCAAGATTTAGGTTTGGCTTTATCTTCAGCAGACATTGGATTTGTCTCTCTTGCGAAGGGACAAGAGGGACTTTCTGTACCCTCCAAAACGTTTGCGATGATGGCTGCAGGCCTTCCTGTCGTTGCGGTTATGTCCCCCTCTTCAGAAATTGCTGGAATTTTGCTCGAAGAAAAATGTGGGCTTGTTACAAACCCAGGTGATCCAAAAGCGTTAGCAGATGTTATTCTGAGCTTTTATAATACACGTCAAAAATTAGAATTAATGGGGATCAATGCAAGGCAAGCAATTGACCAAAAATACAACCTGCATTCTGCAGTAAGGTCTTACTATCACTTAATTTACAACTTGAATGAAATTAAGGAGAACTAATCATGAAGAATGCATTAGTCTGTGGAGCTGGTGGTTTCATCGGTAGTCATTTGGTTAAAAAACTCAAAAGAGAAGGTTTTTGGGTTCGTGGAGTTGATCTAAAATATCCAGAATTCAGCAAAACCGAAGCGGATGACTTTGTAATAGCTGATCTTCGAGATCGAGTACTCTGCCAAAATGTTACAGATAAACCGTTTGATGAAGTGTACCAGCTTGCTGCCGATATGGGCGGGGCAGGGTTTATCTTTACTGGGGAACACAACTCTGAGATTATGCACAACTCAGCTACAATTAATCTGAACATGGTTGACATTTGTAGTAGAGAAGGTGTTAAAAAGATATTCTATTCCTCGTCTGCCTGCGTTTATCCCGAGTATAACCAAATGGATCCGGACAACCCAAAATGTTCCGAAGATTCTGTCTATCCGGCTGCCCCTGATAGCGAATATGGTTGGGAAAAGCTCTTCAGTGAGCGGATGTATCTGGCTTATTACAAGAATAATAACTTGCAAGTACATATCGCCAGATTCCACAACATATTTGGTCCTGAAGGAACATGGCGGGGAGGAAGAGAAAAAGCACCTGCTGCATTCTGCAGGAAAGTAGCAGAAACTGAAAACGGTGGTGAAATAGAAATGTGGGGCGATGGCAAACAAACAAGGTCATTCCTCTATATTGATGAATGTCTCGATGGTGTACGCCTATTGATGGATTCAGATTTTACTGGACCAGTTAATATTGGTTCAGAAGAAAGGATAACAATAAACGAACTGGCACAAATGATTATGGATATTAGCAGCAAAAACCAGACCATAAAGCACATAGATGGCCCATTGGGAGTAAGAGGAAGAAACTCAGACAACAAGCTTATTTATGAGAAGCTTGGCTGGAAACCATCGCGGCAACTTCGAGAGGGAATGGAAAAAACATACCAATGGATAGAAAAACAGGTAAAGAAAAATAGGGCTCAACCACAAATAGCCTGCACTCCAACTAAGTCTAATATCGAAAAAAGCTTTATAGTTATTAAAAAATGAAAATATTGGTTACCGGCGGCAGTGGCTTTATTGGGACTTGTCTTGTCAGAGAATTGCTCAATAGGGGCCACCAGGTCACTATATTTGATAAGAACGAGAGCTCTAAATATCCCGAGTCTGTAGTTATCGGTGATGTCCGCAATAGTAACGCACTTATAACTGTTGCGGCAGGCCATGATGTTATATATCACTTAGCTGCCGAGCACACAGACAATGTGAAGCCGATCTCGCTTTACCATGATGTAAATGTTGAAGGAGCGAAAAACCTGGTAATTGCAGCGGAAAATGCTAATATTAACAAAATCATATTTACAAGCACGGTTGCTGTCTATCCATTAAACGCTAATGAACCTGATGAGGATAGCCAGGTAGTGCCGTTCAACGAATATGGTAAAAGCAAATACGCCGCTGAGCAGGTTTTTACCGAATGGGCCTCCGAAGACAACTCCAAATCTCTTACAATAATTCGGCCTTGTGTAGTATTCGGCGAGAACAATAGGGGCAACGTTTACAATCTGCTGTCACAAATTTGTAGAAGAAGATTTATTATGGTGGGCACCGGCCGGAATAAAAAGTCTATGGGATACGTTGGAAATATTGTAAATTTTCTAATATTTGCCCTGGATTTTGGTCCGGGTTTTGAGCTTTTCAATTATGCTGATAAACCGGACCTTACCACAAACGAACTTGTCCGGGGCGCCAGAGACACCTTTGGAAGAAACGGTGACGCTCAGTTACACCTTCCATATAGTATTGGTTTATTAGGCGGCTTTGCTTTTGACTTGCTCGCACATATTAGCGGAAAATCTTTTCCGATAAGTTCTATTCGCATAAAAAAATTCTGTGCAAATACAACCATATCAGCGAATCGCTTATTGAAAACCGGTTTCAAACCACCTTATACGCTTAAACAGGCTCTTGAGCGAACAATTAAATTCGAATTTCCCCTACAGACAGAACAGTAAACTCTAAACTCACGGTCAGCCTTGGGCTATTTTCACATGGTCTTTAGTGTTTAACAAAAAATCCCTATCGTCGGTTTTACACTAAATGCCTGAATGTATTTTTTCATCCTTAGTCTTAAATCAAACTGGTCAGCTCTATTCAGCATTCGTATAATCTGTTCAAAGTAGTTTAGAGGTTTCATAATTGGCCCTCGCGAAAAACCGTTAATGTGTTCCGGGTACCTTATTTTTTCAACGAAATCTTTCTTTAGAACTATCGCCGCGGAGGCTCAATCCTTACACTCCCAGCCCCAACATAGCCTTTTTACCTTTTGATAGCACACATCTGCCATACATCTAACCCTAACCAGCGGGATATGATGTTCCTTTCCCATCCCAGGGTCAGGGGGAAATAAGGTTGACATCCCATAGCAATACTGATATACTTAACTCTGATAATCTGCGCGTGGGAGGTTTGTGTTATACGTTATTATTTATAATCTTCGATTCACGTTGTTTCTGCTGCATCGTGGAGGATGGTGAACTTGGCCGAAGCAGACGGCCAAAGAATCAGGATGTTGTAAAAAATGCTATTTTCACGCCAAAAACGCACTCCATCAGCTTGTCCAAAAACAGGCAAATCCATTGAAAACAAAAGCAGGTTCCATTGGCTGATCTGGCTATTTCCGATTACGGGATTATTAGCTCTAATCTGGTTTTTGATACGAGTAATACCGAAGCCCTCACGGGCAACATATCCCTGTCAACGATTGGCCTTTCCATTGGCCTCAGGTTTTATAGTATGGCTGCTGGGTCTGGCTGGCTCAGTGGCAGCTTATCGCAAGGCAAAACGTTCACTTGCACAAGCACGCTACATTGTCGCGGTATTCTTTATAACCGTTAGTGTCGGTTTTATATGGATGGCGTTAAGCAGCACAGACCTGAAGATAGCTTTTGGTGCTGATGACCCAAACCCGGCTAATGACCCCATCGGTGTTGCAAAAGGCATTCACCCAGGCCGAGTCGCCTGGATTCACGATGCCAACGCCACCGATTGGAGTGGCGGCCACCCACCGTATTGGTGGTCCGACAACTGCATCGACCAAACAGTTGTCGATGAGATGCTCTCGAAGGCACTGCGGGCACTTACCGGTGAAAACACCGATGCCGCTGCCTGGGACGCGATATTCAGAAACTTCAACCAGCAAATGGGCAGAGGAGATGTTGGCTATACCACCGGTGAAAAAATCGCAATAAAAACCAATTGGGTTTTGAGTAACAGCACCGATACTATGGAGAAAAAAGAGCAGTATTGGGATGACATAGACAACTCACCCCAGCTCGCTATAGCTCTTCTGAAGCAACTAACAGACATCGCAGGAGTTGACCCCTGTGACATATGTTTGGGTGACCCAAGCAGGGTTATGGCCAACTACTGGTATAATATGGTCGCACCGAACTGTCCGAATGTTGTCTATTTGACAAAAGATGGCTATGCCGGCTCAGGCAGAACCACCGTTACTTACGACTACAATGCCCCCTTTTACTGGAGTGATCCCTGTGAAGATCACTGGGTCGACGTTGACGTTAATGACTTTATCCCAACCCATTTTTCTCAGTCAACCTATTTTATAGATTTTCCTATTCTTAAAAGTCACAACTCCGCTGGAATAACAGTTTCTGGTAAAAACCATTTCGGCTCTTTGATTAGGAGTCCGGCCGATGATGGTTATTATGATATGCACCATACAAGGGCGGAAGAAAGACCCGGGATGGGCCATTACAGAGCAATTGTTGACCTTCTCGGTCATCCGAAATTAGGCGGCAAAACCATGCTGTGCTTAGTCGACGGCCTCTATGCAGGACGAAGCTGGGATTCGCAGCCAATCCAATGGCAAATGGCACCATTCAACAATGATTGGCCATCCAGTATATTTCTCTCTCAAGACCCTATTGCAACCGACTCAGTATGCTACGATTTTATGTTCACTGAATGGGATGGATTCGGAGTAAATGGATACCCTCATTTATCTGGTGCTCACGACTATCTGCACGAGGCGGCTCTTATATCCTCCTCTCCGTCAGGTACTACATATGATCCAAATAACGATGGAGGTTTGAACGAAAGCTTAGGCGTGCACGAGCATTGGAACAACGCTATCGACAAACAGTACAGCCGAAACCTCGACCCAAATAACGGAACAGGTATCGAGCTGATAACCGAAACAGGCCTTATTGGAGACTTTGACGACGACGATGATGTGAATTTTGAAGATTTTGCCGTCATCGCTGCCTCCTGGAGTAGTGAGCCTGGAGATGGCAACTGGAATGTTGACTGTGATATCTCGATGCCCAGCGACAATATTATTGACGAATACGATCTTATGGTCTTCTGCGAGAACTGGCTCATATAGGCAAAAGTGAGACTTGAAACACACCGGCTGGCGATTGTGTCGCCAGCCGGTTCTTTTTTATGCACTTGTTTTCAATCGATGCAACTGCTAAACTAAACCGCTGACTCAGAGAATTTAAGGAAATCCTGTAATTTCTTGACCGGCAGACAAAACGAGTATATAATCGTGCTGTTTTTAAGGCACTTAGGCTTTCGTTGAAATTGGAGGTATAAAAAAAATGGCTTGGAATACTATAAGAGAAAAGAAAAGTGAGGTGAAAAGTATGGCAGTGAATAAAATTGTTGATGTGCGCTCACCGGTTAAAGCACCTTCTAATATTTCCGACGAGGAAAATCAGAAAAGCGGGTCGAGCAGAAATAGGGATAAAGATACAGCCAGCGGTATGGAAATATTAGACTTGGATTTCCTGTTAAGCATTGTTGAGAATATCGAGGGTAAAGATAAAAACGATGTGGCAATGCGAAGGTTAACCTTTGACGAGCTCCTCCGCAGAGAACAACTGGACACCATTGATAGTAATGCACTTAAAGTATACGCAATGAACGAGGGCACACCTTACAGTAAGGTAATCCAGTGTGAAGCAATGAAGGTACTGACAGAAAGGACCGCACGCAAAGGCAAACATGGCAGTTAAGCAGGAAAATTCAACATTGTCCTGATTATATCGGAGTCACATCACCTATACCGGACGCGAATTTTCCTTCAAGTGTACCTTTTCAATAGGCCTTTGATTATGAGGATTTATCTTTACTCGGACCCGCCTGCGCAAAGGACTGCAGTAAAATATGGATGTTCTTTTAACACAAGCAATCCTGGCCGCTCGCAACGGCGAGGGGGATGATACCATTTGGGTGCAAATGCTGGTACTCGTTATCCTGGCGGTTTCACTCGGCATCTTCAGCCTCGCCAGAACAAGGGCAAATAAGTTTAAAGCGCACGACCAGTACCCATATCAGCAAAAACCTATCAATAAAGCTTTCAAAGACTTGGCCAGGAAAAGAGAGAAAGATTTGCACAGTGGTATGGAACTATTAGGACTGGATTTTCTGCTGAGCATCGTTGAGAATACCAATGGTAGTAATGATGAGAAAGATATAGCTATTCGTAAGCTCAACTTTAAAGAGCTATTGCGCAGGGGCAAATTGAACCAGGCTGACAGTAAAGCGCTTAAGATATACGCCACAGATAAGGACAATCTCTACGGCAAGGATATTCAGTGCGAAGCAATGAAAAGTCTTTCAGAAAGGACTACCAAGGCCCATAAACGTAACAACTGAAGGAAAAAGCAGTTAGCGTACTAAGGCCGATTAAGTCGAAGCACGTCTTAAAAATGAGAGTGCTGGGATTCGAACCCAGGACCTACGCATTAAAAGTGCGTTGCTCT
>CAZCIR010000013.1:0-64515 GCA_964499145.1 uncultured Pirellulales bacterium
GACGAGAGAGGCGGCGGTGGGAGTCGAACCCACGAATAACGGTTTTGCAAACCGTCGCCTTAGGCCACTTGGCTACGCCGCCACCAGAAAACCTTGTTATTCTAACGACAATCAGCACTTTTTACAATAAACAGCCACGATAATCAGGATTTTTTTGCAACATTATTTGTGGGATAAGCGTCTATACCAATATAAAAACCGGCAGAGATAATACGCACTTTCGGCACGTAACCTGCTTAATTAAAGGCGCTTAATTGAAAGCCCTGACGAGCCGATATAGAAGATTGTTATTTCTCAGCGGTCGTCTTAGCCGTTTTTTTGCTTTTTTTGTAACCTTATATAGTATAATGAGATATGAACAAAAAATTGTTCTATGGAGATGGGGTTTATAACAGAAAAGGGTGTTATGCTGCGTAATTTCAGGCCAGTGACGCTGTTACTTTACGGGCTGTGTGCCGCGGTTATCTTCGGTATGGGCGGTGCGTGCAGTCCTGAGCATTATAAAGCTGAGGCCGATAAAGAAGTATATAGGATTATCGACAGTAAGTGGCGGGACAGCTTCGGCCAAAAGGTGAATTATACGGTCAGTGATGTAGAGCCGTCGCCAAATGATGTGCAGATTGAAAGGGCAGTGCCGGAGTCCGGTGTGATAAATCTTGCACAGGCGGCTGCTATGGCTACCGCACATAATCGAGACTACCAATTACAAAAAGAAGAGCTTTACCTGATGGCACTCGATTTGACTCTCGAACGACATCAGTATGCAATGCAGTGGTTCGGGACTTTTGACCCGGAGTATCAGAGAGGCCCTACCAGCAGCAGTGCGGCCGGGGACGATAATGAGGAAAGGCTATCCTACAACGGCGAGTCGGGTTTTAAGCAGGCATTGGCTGACGGAGCGATAATTAGTGCAAGTATCGCGCTCGACTGGGCACGGTTTCTTACCGGCGACCCGCGTGCTTCGTTAGGTTCGGTTCTTACCGCAACAATAACCCAACCATTGCTGCGGGGTGCAGGCCGAAAAATAGCCCAGGAGAGCCTGACCCAGGCTGACCGGAATGTTTTGTACCAGATACGCTCCTTCAACCGTTACCGTCAGGAGTTTGTGGTTTCGATAGTGAACGACTATTATCGCGTTTTGCAACGAAGAGATGCGGTAACAAATGCCGAAAGCAACTACAAAAGACGGGTTGAATCGAGACAACGCCTGGAGATGGAGGCTGATGCCGGCAGAACAAATCGCTTTGAAGTTGACCAGGCACAGCAGCGTGAGCTGGATGCGCTGAACAGTTTCGTGAGGGCCCGGCAGACTTATCAGCAGGAGCTTGATAAATTCAAGATAAGATTAGCTCTGCCAACCGATGCTAACGTAGAGCTGGACCAGAATGAGTTAAAAGCATTAGAAGAAGTCGGGATAAGCCAGCCTGATTATACAGCAGATGCGGCGATTGAAACGGCATTGACCCAGCGTTTAGACCTGGCAACGAGTATGGACAAAATTGACGATGCCTTGCGTAAGGTTATGGTGGCGGCAGATGGTCTCGGCCCGGAACTTGACCTGGTCGGAAGTCTCGAGGTCGGCTCGACCCCGCCGACGGATTACGGCAGACTGCAGTTTCATCGCGGCACTTACAGCCTCGGCCTTGGTGTTGATTTGCCGTTAGATAGAAAAACCGAACGTAACGCCTATCGCAGAACACTGATTGAGCTGGAGCAGCAGCAGCGACAGTATGAAAATGATACAGACACCGTTAAATTAGAGGTGCGCCAGGGGTATCGTGACCTTGAACAAGCGGCGGAAAGCTACCGCATTCAAAAAAACAGTTTAGATTTAGCACAAAAAAGAGTTGAGAGCACAACACTGCTGCTGCAGGCAGGACGGCTGACTACCCGTGATTTACTGGAATCGCAGGATGCTCTGTTGGAGGCTCAAAACAATCTTACAGCCGCTTTAGTGGACCATGCAATTGCGAAATTAAACTTTTTCCGGGATATTGGGATACTACAAGTCCGTCCTGACGGGATGTGGGTACAATAGGGCCACTTCGATACCACCAGCGTAAACTGCCATTTGTTTATAATTTGCTTCGTCGTGGCCGCACTCAACTGTAATTTCCAACAGAAGAAATCATCTCATACTAAGTATAGACTGCTTAAGAACGAAGCGATATAATACCCCTGTAGCTACGGTGTTAGATAAGTTAAGGTGAAAAAATGAATGCTTACCAAAGAAGACCTCACAATGGAGTCGGTTATTACTTACGGCAGGCAGGGCTGAGAGTAACGCCGCAACGAGTAACGGTCTATAAGATGCTGATTAAATCGAAAGAGCACCCTTCGGCTGATATGCTATGGCGCAAAATGAAGAAAACTTTTCCCAGTATCTCGTTAGATACGGTTAATAGAACCCTCTTGACTCTGGCTGAAATTGGTGCGGCCTTTACCGTCGAGGGGTCGGGTAGTGTTAAAAGATATGATGGTTGTCTCGAAAGCCATCAGCATTTCAAGTGCGTTAAGTGCAATAAAATCGTCGATTTTCATCATAAGCCGTTTGACAATATCTCTGTCCCCAAGAGTTTAGGCGAGAAATACACTATATTGAAAAAATCGGTATATTTTGAGGGTATTTGTGATTTGTGCGGAAAAGATGTAAAAAGCAGAGCTAAAACTAAAAAATAAAAGCTTAAAACTTAAAAAAATTGAAACGTTGAGCAGCCAAATGGCAACGATTAACGAAAATATTTTGAAATTACAGGCAGGCTATTTGTTCCCCGAAGTCAGCAAGCGAATTCGTGGCTTCAGAGAAAAGAATCCTGATGTGAAAATAATCAGCTTAGGGATAGGTGACGTTACCCAGCCTTTGGCACCGGCTATTGTCGAAGCGATGAAAAAAGCTGTTATAGATATGGGCAGCGAGGAGAACTTCCGCGGCTATGGCCCGGAGCAGGGCTACGATTTTCTAATCGACGCAATAATCAAAAACGATTACAACTGCCGCCATATTGATTTGGACAACAGTGAAGTTTTTATCAGCGACGGTTCAAAGTGTGATACGGGCAATATCCAGGAAATATTCGGCCTGGATAATATAGTGGCTGTTCAGGATCTCGCGTACCCTGTATATGTGGATACCAATGTAATGGCCGGCAGGACCGGCCAGGCTGATAGAAACGGCCAGTATGGCAAAATTGTCTATATGCCCTGTAACGTTGAGAATGGCTTCGTCCCCGATATACCAAAACAAAAAGTAGATATTATTTATCTTTGCTTTCCAAATAATCCTACAGGGGCAGTGGCAATGAAGGAAATTTTGAAAGAATGGATTAATTTCGCCCGTGATAACAAGGCTGTCATCTTTTTCGATGCTGCTTATGAGGCCTTTATAACCGATATCCAAATTCCTCATTCAATTTATGAAGTCGATGGGGCGAAAGATGTGGCAATCGAGTTTCGCAGCTTCTCCAAAACGGCCGGCTTTACCGGTGTCAGATGTGCCTTTACTGTTGTGCCAAAACAGTTGAAAGCACGGACAAAAGACGGCAGGGCAGTCGAAGTCAATTCCTTATGGAACAGAAGACAGTGCACCAAGTTTAATGGAGCTTCATATATATCACAGGCAGGCGCGGCGGCTGTCTATACAGCCGAGGGTAAAAGGCAATGCCGGCAAATTATTGATAGCTATTTGAGCAATGCGGCTGTAATCCGCAAATCACTCACTAAACTCGGCTACGACGTCTATGGTGGAGTTAATGCACCATATATATGGATGAAGACGCCGGACGGCCTAAGCTCCTGGGATTTCTTCGACCGCCTGCTGCAAAAGGCAAACGTGGTTGGAACACCCGGTTCAGGCTTTGGACCATCCGGCGAAGGTTACTTCAGACTTACAGCTTTTGCTAAACCGGCTGACGTCGAAGAAGCTATGCAACGATTTACCGCCGTTTAATAGTATCAACTAACCAATTACGAGCATCGAGTATCAGGCGATGACAATAGCATATATTGGACTGGGCAGCAACTTGGGGGATAGAAAGGACTATATTCATAAGGCCCTTAAAATGCTGTCTGAAGCTAAAGATATCGAGGTTGCCGGTGTAAGCGACCTGCTCGAAACCACCGCCCTCGGAGGCGCCGATCAGTCTGAATACTTAAACGCAGTGGCTCAAATAAAAACCACTCTAAGCGCAAAAGATTTACACAAGATACTGGTTAATATCGAGAACTCACTCGGCAGGACTAGAGAAGAAAAATGGTCACCGAGAACTATTGATTTGGATATTCTGCTTTTCGGCGAGGAAATCATAAATAGTCCCGACTTAACTGTCCCGCATCCACAGATGCATCTTCGTTCGTTTGTGCTCTCAGGATTATCACAGCTCAATCCGGATTTACTCCATCCAGTTATCAAAGAATCTATCAACGAATTGGCCGACAGGTTGGGTGGATCGGATTTTGTCTTCAATCCTGGTCAGCCGCAGCTTGTAGGTATAGCGGGAATTATCGGCGCAGGAAAAACCACACTGGCTAAAAAACTATCGGACATACTTCACTGCAAATGTATCTTTGAAGCCTACGACAAAAATCCTTATCTGCCGGGTGTATATGCAGGGAAAAAAGAACTGGCCCTGGACTGCCAGTTGTTCTTTTTAACCAGCAGGGGGGAACAGTTAAATTGCAGAACGCTGGATAACGGAAAAATAGCTATCAGTGATTATGTCTTTGACAAAGAGCTTATTTATGCTCAACTGCTGCTAAATAATGAACAACTGGCTTTGTATAAAAAAATATATCCGCCGTTCAGTGCGGAAGCCGCTCAGCCGGTTTTGGTAATATATTTGACCGATTCTGTGCAAAATTGCTTAGAGCGAATCCACAGGCGCAACCGGCCTTATGAGCAGAAAATAGAGCCGCAGTTTCTGGACTCGCTCAGTCGAGGCCATGAAAAGCTCTTCGCAAACTGGAAAAAAAGCCCCGTTATCAGCTTGTCGATGCCTAAATTCGACTATATGGAGAATGGTAATATCCAACATCTTGCGAACCAGATAAAAAGTTATATTGCAGTATAATGGAAATCGCACAAACAATAGAGTCTGTAAGAAGCCTTGTAAAGGCAGCCCGAAGTAAAGGCAAAATAATAGGCCTTGTACCTACGATGGGGGCGCTGCATATCGGCCATATTTCGCTAATCGAAGCAGCAGTGAAAAAATGTGACTTTGTCGTCGTCAGCATCTTTGTCAATCCTACGCAGTTCGGCCCCGGTGAAGACCTCGAAAAATATCCGAGACCTTTCGAGGCTGACCTTGAAATTTGCAAAAAAGCGGGCGTCGATGTCGTTTTCACCCCTACACAAGAGCAGATGTACGGCCAGGAAAATCTTACCTGGGTAAATGTCAAAAAATTGACTGAGCAGCTTTGTGGCCGATTTCGGCCGGAGCATTTTCGCGGAGTAACCACGGTTTGTGCCAAGTTATTTAATATTGTCGCACCAGACGTCGCATTTTTCGGCCAAAAAGACGCCCAGCAGGCAATTGTTATCAAAAAAATGGTCTCAGATTTAAATATGTCTCTAAAAATTGTTGTCTGTCCCACAGTTCGTCAGCCTGACGGCCTGGCTATAAGCAGCAGAAATCAATACCTGACCGAACAGGAGAAAAAAGACGCAACCCTGATTTACAAATCCTTACAAAAGTGCCAAAAATTGATTGAGGATGGTGTAACAGACAGCAAAACAATTATTAGCCAAATGCGTAAAGAATTACAACAGGCCCCATCAATAAAGATAGAATACATAAGTATCGTTGACGCTGAAATGCTGCAAACAATCGATGGCATCGCCGGCAGGGTTCTCGCAGCAGTTGCTGTTAGAATCGGCCAAGCTCGACTAATCGATAACATTATGGTGGACGTAAACAAGCAATAATATATAATGACAGTTAAGTAAATACTGAATCGAATCGCAAAGAGCAAATTATGTTTGTAAAGATATTAAAAAGCAAACTACATCGTGCAACTGTTACGGACACGAAGCTGCATTATCTTGGCAGTATCGAAATAGACTCAATGCTGATGGAAGCTGTTGGTATTCTGCCTTATGAGTCTGTTTTGATCGCCGACTTAAACGATGGCAGCAGGTTAGAAACCTATGCTGTTCCCGCAGAAGCCAACTCCGGCAAGGTAGTAATACTTGGAGCGGCGGCACGCCTGATTGACCCGGGAGACATTATCATCATTTTCAGCTTCGGTTTCTATACACCTGAAGAGGTCAAAATAGCAAAACCTAAAGTAATCGTTCTCGACGAAAATAATAAAATCAAACGCACCGGATAGGGGCTTCTGACCTATGACTTCTGCGAGATACGAGATACGAGCGGCGAGATACGAAACAAATGCACCCTGAACTTTTTGAGATACCTTTCATACATTTGACCGTAAAAAGTTACGGAACAATGATGGTCGTCGCATTTCTTGTGGCGATTTACCTGATAAGACGTCTTAGCCGTAATATTACACCCGACCCGCAGTATATAACAAATGCGGCTCTGTATTCACTTATCGCAGGCGTAATAGGTGCGCGTCTTTTTTATATAGTCCATCATTTCGACCAGTTTCAGGGACGGTTGCTATCTGTCTTTGCCATCTGGAAGGGCGGCCTTGAGCTTTTGGGCGGTGTGATTTCAGCTATTGCTGTTATCGGTTTTTACTGCTGGTATCATAAGCTTGCTGTTCGGCGCTATCTTGATATACTTGCTATCGGCCTGATGCTTGCGCTTGCATTCGGCAGAATCGGCTGCTTTCTTAACGGCTGCTGCTTCGGCAAGCCGACAAATCTGCCCTGGGCCGTCAGGTTTCCATACGGTTCACATTCATACTACAGCCAGATAAGTCCTGATTTAGACAGGAACCGACCCGAGCCTTATCTGAGTTTGCCCGAGGAATTTTTCGGCGACTATTATCAAAATGGAAAAATGTTCTATGGCTTAAAGCCTTATGAAGATTTAACACCCGAACAAAAATATATGGTTGATAAAGGCCCTTATCGCTGTTTGCCCGTTCATCCCACCCAGTTGTACTCGTCAGTTAATGGTGCTGTTTTGGCCCTTATACTCTACCTTTTTTGGCGAAAAGCCCAGAAAACCAGCAATTCCAAGAACGCTAATAAAATGTTCGGCAAGCCCGGCCAAATCTTTGGCTTGATGTTCATCCTCTATGGCATTACACGGTTCTTTATAGAGTTCCTCCGGGATGACAATCCGTTCGAGGTTGACGGGATAACAATCTCCCAGAATATTGGTATCGCATTGATAATGCTCGGCGTCGTTCTGATGGTAATATTTCAAAGAATGAGAACACAACAGCCGAAGTAACTTATAGACGATAAAAAAGATACTTCTGCCTTATACACAATACGAGTAAATATGGGCCTTTACGATAGAGATTACACTCAGGCGAATTTTCGCTCTCAATTTAACAATGCACCACAGATGCGGATGACCTTTCCTCGGCTCACACCGATGGTCAAGCGACTGTTGATTATTAACGTGGCGGTGTATTTTCTGCAGATTTTGGGTGCAGATAAAGTGCTGATAGGATGGTTTTCGCTTTATCCGGTTTCTTTGTCGGTAGCGCTTCAGTTGTGGCGGATTGTAACGTACCAGTTTTTGCATGGCAGTGTGCTGCATATCCTTTTTAATATGCTTGGTTTGTTTTTCTTAGGTCCGACACTTGAACGACACTGGGGCAGTAAAAGATTCTTAATCTTTTATCTTTCCTGTGGTGCGGCAGGGGGGCTGTTCTATATTCTGCTTGTTGTTATTGGCTTCCTGCCGGCCCTGCCTATGGTAGGGGCATCTGGCGCAATACTCGGTATGTTGGCTGCCTGTGCAATACTTTTTCCACATTTTGTTGTATTTATTTTTCTTTTCCCTGTGCCGATAAGAGTAGCGGCAATTGCTTTCACAGCCTTTTACCTTGTCACTTTAATAACGAGAGGTGCGAATGCCGGCGGCGATGCCGCCCATCTGGCGGGGATGGCGGCAGGGGCAATTTATGTCTTCTCGCAAGGCCAGCGGGCTAAGCTCAGATTGAAAATCCAATCCAGCCACTGGCAAAAAAAGATAGCCGAAGAACGCAATCTGCAAGTGGAACTCGACCGCATCCTGCAAAAGGTTCACGACGCAGGCATCCATAGTCTGACACCAAAAGAGAAAAAAATACTCACACGGGCTACCGAAGCTGAACAGAGGCGGAGCAAATTATAAAAAACAAAGCCTTACGGGAAATCCGTAAGACTTTGTTCCTCGCCACAAATACAACAATCCACTTTTTCTTCTGTCTCGCCGGTAATCGATTTTCTCATTACCACTTGAATTCATCGGCTTTGCTAAGTAATTCCTCGAGTCGTGCCTTTACGCTCTCGTCTTTGAACTTAGCGTCTTTCCACTTCTCCATCTTGGCTTTTCTTTGCTCGACCTCGCTTTTTAGCCGCTCGAGCTTTTCAAGCAGTTGTTCGTACTCTATCTGCTTTCGCTCTACAATCACATCGAACTTGTTGGTGAGCACCTCTTTCAATTCCTTGAGGAGCTCTTCTTTTTCCTTATCACCTGCGGTCTTGATTTGCTCGAGGAGTTTCCATTGCTGTTGTTTAAGTACCAAATCTTTCTTAAGCACTTCAGCTAATTGAGTGTTTTCTCTTGCCGCTTCTGCGATTCTCCCATACTTTTTCAAACTGAGTCCGAATTGTTTCCAATAAAGGCCTGGGTCTTTCTCATTTAGTTCGGCCAGTTTTTCCGCTTCCTCAGCGTAATTTTCCTTTAACCAGTCGAGATATTTGTCGTATTTCCAGCGCATGCCCATCTCAGGCAGCACGTGACCGGGGCCGAATGGTTTGCCATATCTGCGCATACCTGTCTCAGGTGGCATATCATTGGGGCCAAACGGCTCACCAAACCTTTTAATGTGCTGCTCCGCTCGCTTTTCCATACGCTTCCTGAATCTTTTACCAAACTGCTCCCGCATAACTTTTCTAAGCTCGACTTTGAATTCTTCCGGGTCTTTCTCCTTCAATTGTTTTAGCTCTTCTGCTTTTTCCGGGTTGGTATCCGCCAGTTGATTCATTATGCGCTCGATTTTTTCCTCAGTTAGTTCAAACCGTTCTTTTGCCGTGTCTTCTGACCAGATATTGTCCTGCTCTTTCGTTACTTGCTCTGCAGCCCGGCAGTACAGGGCGGTTGTAGACAATACCACCGCTGCCATTGCCATTATTAAAATTGTTCTGTAGCCCGTTTTCATTTTTTATCCTTTCCAAAAATCAACGTTAATTTCTGTTAGTTCCATTTCCATTTCTGTTACAGCTTCGTAGCCGTTGTCGCCATTTTCACCGAATTGTAAAGCAAGCAGGTCGTTTTCAATTTGCTCGACCTCGGTGAGCAGTGCCGCTGAATCTGCGCTGTCGTCAGCTAAACACTCGCTCTGCCAAACAGCTTCCGGTAGTGTCGAATCGGCGACAAGTCTTTCAGGTTCAGCCTGGTTTTTTTCGAAGAATTTTACGCCTATAAACGCAAGGAGAATAAACCCGGCAGCAACCGCTGTTGTCTTGGAGAGCATTTTTCTAAAAGTGTTTTTCTCTTTGTGCAAAAGGTTTGCGGTAATTTCAGCCTTTATGTCGGCTATAAGCTCGCTGTCAGGCTCGGGCGCGGTATGGCTGCGAAGGATTTGCTCGCCTTGGCGAATATCCTCGACAGCTTGTTCTGATAGTTCGGCTCCGATGAACTTCTTGAACAGCTCCTTCAGATTTTCTTCGTTTCGCCCATTCATATATTTACCCCTCGTAACCTGATTTCCTGCATTATTTCATCATCTCTCGTAATTTTTTTAGGCCTCTGTGTAGTTTCGACAGTGTTGTTCCTATCGGCTCAGACCGTATTGCCGCTATTTCTTTGAAGCTGGCCTGCGAATAAAAACGCAGCATAATCAATTCTCTCGTATCTGCATCGAGCCTGTTGAGCTGCACCTGCAATTTATCGATTCTGTCGCTGTCATACTCTTTGGCATCTGATACTTCTGACTCGAACTGCTTTTTTAGGACCTCAAGCGTTTTTTTCCGTCGCTGCTTGTCCCTTAAATAATCGTAGAAGATATTAGATGCTATTTTGAACAACCAGCTTTCAAAAGAACCTCCCCTAAAAGAGCCGATTTTCTCCACCAATTTGACAAAGAGCTCGCTGAGTAAATCATCGCTTGTTTCTCTATTGCCCGTTAATCGGTAAAAATAACCATAAACCCGGCTGGCGTAAGTATCGACAACCTTCGAAAAGCTCTCGGCATTACCGGACTTACAGCCACTTATCAGCTGCGCTAAATCGTTGCTTTTAGCCATATTTAAGCGCTCTTACGCAGATAAAGACGGTATCTGAAATTGATTTATTGCATAAATTCAAAAAACTGTTAATCTATACCGCTATATTTGTAGCAGGTATTCAGAATAATGCTTTTTACGAAAAATACTTGGTCTGCTAAAGCTAAACGAACAGTTACAAGCGTCTTACCGGTTGACAAAAGCCGCAACGGCAGTTGCAACCGCTGCGGAGCTTGTTGTAAACTGCCGAATCCCTGTCCTTTTCTGGGCGTTGACGAAGACGGCCTATGTATATGCAAAATTTACCGGTTGCGTCCTTTTAACTGCCGTAAATATCCTCGCAGCAAATCGGAGTTACTCACTGCCGATACCTGTGGCTATAGTTTCAATGAAATAAAGGATTGAAACTTTTGTTTCCAAAGCCACTCAATTAAAAGGTCCTTCAGTAGCTGTCTTCTTCCTGGTGCTCTTGCTCGTTTTCCTCGTCATCGAGTTTCCAGCTTTCAGATTCGTTTATATCTTCGATTTCGCGTTTCATATACTTGAAAATCTTGTCCTGCAAGGGTGCTAATTTTTCGTACCACTTAAGCATTCCCTGATAGCTGTTTACCAGCATATCGAGACGGATTAGCTGCCATTTGGCGATACACTCGGGTTCCTTGATATTAGTAAACGGGTCGCACTTGAAAGTTCTTTTGTTGTCGGGACCAATCTCGCAAAATTCACAATCTTTACATTGAATCATTCTTGCACCGTAATTTAAATCAGCAAAAAACTAAAGTTAAAATTTACGCTTATCATTTCCTTTACTTTCACATTATAATACCATATATTCTAAAAGGTTAAAAGTATTTTGGAACAAGGATTTCCGGTTTGTGGAGAAATAAATGGCGAAACCAAGACGCAGACGCAAAGTGGGCAGCAAAAAAAGGCACGCCCGCTGGAAATTACGGCATAAAATAAGATAATTATCCGTTGTGCGTATTGAGCATTGCGTAAAATATACGTTTTTTTGTCCGCCTGTGGCGGAGTGTTTTTGCAATACGCGATACGATAAATGAAACACTTTAATATAACCTTCGAACCTGATGGCAGAGTGATTTCTATTCATTCAGGTGCAACACTTCTCGAGGCCGCAGGCCAGGCCGGCATAATCTTAAACACAGTTTGCGGCGGCAAAGGTATCTGTAAAAAGTGTATCGTTAACCTTGAGCCGGGCGGGCAGCAAGTCCTGGCTTGCCAATACCGTATCCAAAACGACCTTACAGTAACAGTTCCGTCTGCATCTCGATTTTTTGAGCACAAAATCCTGACAGAAGGTGTCTCTGCTCAAGCCGAAATTCAGCCTGATATATATAAAAAATATCTAAAATTCGCTCTCGCCGGCAAAATTTTTGGCGTTGCTGTTGATATCGGTACAACTACTGTTGTTGCGAAATTGATTGATATGAAAAACGGACAACTTCTGGCGACACAGGCCGGCCTTAATCCGCAAACCCGTTTCGGTGATGATTGTCTAAGCAGAATTAGCTACGCTCAAACCGGCACAAAGTTAGCAGAGCTGCATAAGACAATAATCGACTGCATAAATGAGTTAACTGTAAAGCTTTGCAGCCAAGTCTGCATAGACACAAAGCAAATATATGAAATGTGTATTGTCGGTAATACAACGATGAATCACATTTTCCTGAAATTGCCTGTGACACAGCTTGGCCAGGCTCCATACAAGGCCTTTAGCCTCGATGCAAAAGACCTCTTGCCTAAGAAGATAGCCATAAATATAAATCCTGACGGTAATATTCACACCGTTGAAAACATAGCCGGCTTCGTAGGCTCAGACACCGTTGCCGGAGCACTTGCAGTGGATGTCAACTCGTCTGAGCAAATGACGCTGATAGTTGATATTGGCACAAACGGCGAGATTGTGCTCGGCACCGCTGATAAGCTTTACGCCGCAAGTTGTGCCGCAGGCCCGGCCTTTGAGGGTGCGCGCATAAGCTGCGGCGGCAGGGCGGCTGAGGGGGCGATACAAGCAGTGGTCATAAACGAGGACGACATAGACCTGGATATAATAGGAAATCGCCCGCCACACTCTATATGCGGCAGCGGCCTTATCGACGCTGTTGCCGTCCTGCTGGATTTGGGTATTATCGACCCAACTGGCCGATTTGCCGATCCTGCCAATCTTCCGCCGTCTATTCGCTCGCGAATCATTCAGCAGAATGGTCAACCTGCCTTTCGCCTTGCTGAAAATATAACTCTCACTCAACAGGATATTCGTGAGGTTCAACTTGCAAAAGCTGCCATCCGGGCAGGAATAAAACTGTTGCAGAGAAAAATCTCCGCTGGGGGACGCCTAACGGCGGGCCTCGAAGATAACGATATAAAACAGGTCCTTTTGGCAGGGGCCTTTGGAAACTACGTCCGAAGGGAAAGCGCCCTGCGAATAGGATTGCTGCCGGCTGTGCCTCTCGAACGTATTCATTTCGTTGGCAATGCCGCCGCCTGCGGTGCACAGTTGATATTGCTCAGCGGGTGCTGCCGAGATGAGGCAAAAAAACTGGCCCGAAAAATCAAGTATGTCGAAATCGCAAACGAGCCGGACTTCCAAGATGTGTTCGCGGATTCGATGGGGTTCTGAATTGGCTTTGTTTCATAAGTTTTGTTCATTTCGATTGATTTTTCGCTCGGCGCAGACGCCCTGCGCTTCCTTCTTCGCTGATGCTACGAAGGACAACTTACTATTGATTGTTGATAAGTGATTATTGATTATTATTAATTTGTCATTGGAAATTCCTCTAAAAGAGTTTCCGTTTCGAGAACAAATTATCGTTCTCTTATAATTGGAGGCACCCACGGGTTTGATTCGAAAAATCGAGGATTTTTCGGAGTAGAAAATCTTGTAAGTCGTTGTAAATAAAGGGGTAAAAAAAATTTGAAAAAATTTGATTTTTCCTTCTAACTACCCCCGTTTTTGATTGAAGTTTCGACGTTCTTAGCTGCTACCAGCAACAATAGCAAATAACTCCTTCCTTCTTCGTGCGAGAGAGTATATCTTTTGTATTGAAATAAACGACTTTATAACCGAATTTCTCATCTGTTCGTTATGGAAGCCGCAAAGCTACACTAAAATCATAACCACCATCGATATCTTCTACAAACACTACATCAGACGGAACCGGCCTGTCGAAATAATCAAACGGAAAATCCCCATCAGGCCAATCCCAATCGAATGCCCTGCCGTCGGAAGTAAGCGCCATAATATGGTCAGTGCCGGCTGCTATAAACGTGAAGTCATTACCGTCCGCATAACGGTAGTGATACCGTGGGACACCAGGTGAAATCCAGTCACCACCTCCCCAGCTTATAAGAACATCATCGTCTCGCAGCAGAAAGCAGTAATTACCACCCGCAGCCACCGCTTCGTGCACCTTACCAGCAGCACCGCCATAAATCGTTGTCTGACCATTGTTGTTATTGCCCCACGCCTTGACCACTCCATCAGATTGTAGTGCCAGGCTGTGATATGTTCCCGCGGCAATATCAATATAAACAGTCCCCGCATCCGGCTCCGGAGCGTTACACTCTTCATAGCTATTCCAGCCTCCCCAGCCGACGATTGTGCCATCGCTTTTAATAGCCAAACTATGCCAGTCACCCGCAGTGATAGCTGTAAAATCATTACCATCAGGCTTATCAGTGATTTGATTTAAATTATCGCTGCCCCATACAACTATCGAGCCGTCAGACTTTAAGGCCATACTATGCCGCTGCCCCGCTGAAATATCGACATAATCATTGCCGGCTGGAACGTTGCACTCATCGTGTTCATTATATCCCCAGCCAGCCAATGAGCCGTCAGAATTTATCGCAATGCAATGCCACTTTCCCGCAGCGACAGCAATAAATTCATTGCCGTCCGGCACATTACTCACCTGCCCGTGGTTATCATACCCCCAGGCGATTATCGGATACCCCTGCTGAAAGACGGCAACCGCTATAGCATTAGGGTCACAAGGGTCAGGCTTGAAAGGGTCCTCGCTAATCGAACCCTGATAAACCAGCGTATAACCTCTTATACCTTCCGCCTCAGGCTGATTAAATTCTGCTCGAATTGTGTACCCGTATTCTAATATACTATCCTCGTCCCATTCGCTTGTTTCGCCCGGAATATTGGATTCGAAAATCGTATATACCGGCACCTCTGCCCTGTTGCTGTCGCTATCGTCCCAGTATAGCTCGAATACCCCGCCCTTTAAGACCTGCTCAACTCCTGAGTTATTTGAGTCATTGGTAATGACAAGCTCTACAATATTCGGGTCTGCCCAGTTCGGCTCAACGTTCAACTGCCCGCGAAAAAAATAGTTAATCAGCCCTGTCGCATAATCAATCGTTCGTGGTATGGTTATTGTTGCATAATCATCATAAATGGCCTCTCCCAGAGTGCACCAGGCCTGTTCCAGGTGGCCATGCTCTAAAAAATCCTCTGACATAGTGAATCTAGCCAGATGGTCCACTGCGTAACCATACAGATAAGTTCGTCCTAACTCCTCCTTTACATCGCAGCGGTCAATATCTGGGTGAGGAAAGTAATAGAGACTGCTTGTAAGAGGAGATATTGTGCTCCAGGAAAAGAACTGATAGTTGGTAGCTTCCGCCAATCCCCACGTAGCAGGAGGTGAAACACCATCGCCGAGATAGCTGTTGGCGTCCCGTGTATCGGTATCGAAATAATCTGAAACCTTGCTATAAACTTTTGGCGTAGGCGTCCAGCCGGTCAGCCAGTTAGCGGGTATGGTATCATCGCTGGTTGCATCAACTTGCCTTTCAGCCCACATTTCTAACGGATTACCATAATCCCTAGTGTAAACGGAACGGTAGTGCGCAAAAAGAAAATCATTTCTCGTATGAGCAGGAACGCCCATATCCTCAACCATATGAAGTACATGTCCGAGCGATATGAATGTTTCCGCCATATACTGCTCACGGGTAGATTTGGCAAGAGATGTAAGGGCACTATAAAATTTATCCCGCGTTGCTGACCATGTTTCTTGATTGTTTCTCGGATAACCGGTGCTGCTCGTTCCTGTTATTATCCAAAACAAAGCCGATTCCCCTCTGAGGTCAAAAGGTGAGAGTAGCGTGGGAACGCCTTCCCAATAAGGATGGTCAGTCCTATTATCCAGTCCTGCATTACGAACTGGGTCATGAAAATGATGCTGTGATCTTGCTTGGCGTATTAGAGCGTCTTCTAATTCACTACCTTCTCGTATCCATTCTAAAACACTTCGGGTTGTTATGCTCTGATCCATACCTCTGTCTATCAAATCCTGAACAAATGGTGTCGTAGTGTTGGTTATTTGAAGTTGTGTGTTCAATCCCTCAGTATATCCAAGCTGGTTTTGCAGATAATTACCGACCTGCGAATAATTAGCAGCTTCTTGAGATAGTGCCGGATGAGTATATACTTTATCCCAAGCAAACAGTGGTTGGCATAAACATAAGAATGTCGCTATTGTAAGAAAGACATTGAAAATGTAATTTTGCATTTTTGCTGGCTCCTATTCATATCTTTGTCTGTTATGCAAAAGCTTTGCTTAATGCTTCTACGACAACAAAACCACTTAAGATGGCTGCCGATGCAGTCAGAACTAAAAGTGTTAGAACTACCTTAGTATCAATTTTGTCTTTTGGACATAATTTCATTAAAATAATCCAGATAGCATCCATAGCCAAAATGAGCACAACAACCCCCCATATGGGAAGTATGGGGTTTGCGCGAGATGTATAATACGTGTTTTCTATTGGGACCAACACCAACTTTAGAGTGCCCCAATAAAATGTTGGCAACAGTAACACAAGGCAGATAACTTCCAGACAAACGAACAAGATTTTGCGTTTTTTTTCTTCCATTGTTTATACTCCTATTTCATTTTCAATCCCATTTGTGCTTTTAGGTAGTCGTCTATGTAGGATGCTGTGATACCTTCATCTGTTATCGCTGGGTGTGTAAATCTGTTATCCCAAGCCCATAATTTATTGTATAAGCCGAATATTATGACCAGATAGATTAAATTTGACCGCTTCATTTTATATTTTCCTAATATATAAGTTTCATTAAATATCTACGAAGGAATCCAACCTCTAAACAAATTCCCCATAATCCACATTGTTAAAATAGCTGCTGAAATAGTAAATACAATTAGTGTCGCGTATATTTTTACGCGCAGGTTTTTCAGCGGCCCATATATCATCGCCATCATCCATAAACAGCCAAATCCCAAAATGCAAAATGGGCCCCAAGGGCTCCAAGGTTTTTCGAGCAAATATCCAAGGAAACTTAAAAACCAACTTAACCACCATGCCTCCCCCAATTCTCCGATTGTCCACAACAATTTCTCAGTATAGTAGAATAAAATCGGAATCAAAATTACTAAAAGCACGACTTCATAAACACTTAATGGAAATTTCTGGTTTTTTCCCAGCATAATTTGTCTCCTTTATTTTGTACTCTGTTGTTAGAAAACCGCAATCTTCCAACTGCCGTCATCCGCTTGGATGAAAATCACCGGATAAAATTTGGTGCCGGCAATGTTACTTATTTCATATACCGCAATATCTCTGTCTCTATACTCAAGCGATAAATCTCCCATGTTATTTACCATATTTTGCAATTTATCCGTATTTTCGTTGAATATATTTCTGTAATCATCCGCCACAAAATCGGCAAAATAAGTAACAGCCTCATCTATGTCACCGGCTGCCAGCGCGGACTTAAACGCTTCAAATGCATCCGTTGGAGTAGGGTAGGTTCTCAGCCAGCGTTGGCAAAGAATCCTCAGGTCGTTTAAATCGATGTATTCGCTATAATCCAGGTCACATTCCGCATCCCAGTTTGTGTTATTTACATCTGTTAGCCACGCGTTGGCAAGTTTTGCGTAATCAAGAAAGTTAATCTTGTAATCGAGATTAAAATCTGCGTTTTTGCACTCATAGTCGCCCAGCCAGAAATAGGCAAAGTATGTCAGGTCGTAAATATCAACAGTTCCGCTGTCATCGAAGTCACCAACAAGTCCAACACCTGACTTTTGCCAGTTATTTGCGAATACTGCAAAATCACCGAAGTTCACAAAATCATCCGCGCTCAAATCCGGACACCAATTTGGCTGCGCAAAAACAGGGCTGGTAAGCAAAAGCAAAATGAGATTAACAATTAAAGTTGCTTTTTGACAATACATAACAAAATCTCCCAAAAGTTCGATGTTAACCAAATCATCGCAGATATTAATCTCTTTGAAAATCTCTGCAAGAATTATTTTTGATACCGCTGCAGCCGAACATTGTGCTTAAAGATAGAAACTGATAATTAGTGCATTCAGAAAGCCCCCACGTATCCGGCGGCAAACCGCCTTCGAGGTAACTGCCAGTATATTCATTTGCATCGAAATACTTGGCCAATTTATCAAAAGCTACAGGTGAACTCCCTGACCATGGACTTTGTCCTCCATTTTGCGCAACCTGTTTTTCTACCCATCCTTCAAATGGATTACCTATTTTTGCCGGAAATTCATATTGCAAATGGCCGAAAATAAAATCATTTCTTGCGTGAGCTGGAACACCCATGTCTTCAATCATGTGAAGTACAGAACCTAACTCCAGAAATGTCATAGCCAGCCAATATTCCCGCCAAAGAGAATTTGGGTCAGTCAATGATGAATCAAAAGTTTCTTTTGCTTCGCTCCATGATTGATTGTTGACGGTTGGTTCTTTACCTGGTGCTGTTCCTTTAATGGCCCATACAATAGCCGATTGCCCGGTTACGTCAAATTCACCGGGGTACAAATGAGTTGCCCATGCAAACAGTTTTGAATAATCAGGGTGGTCAAACTTATTGTCTAAGCCGACATTGTTAATCGGGTCATGAAAATGATGACGAGGTCTAATGCTTGGAAGAAAAGATAAAACATCCAAATCCTCATCTTCAATAACGCTTCCTGCCTTTAGCCATTCCAGAACTGTTCTATTATTCCCACCGGCTGAATGCCCACCTCTTTGTAGCCTGTATTCAATATACATTTGATACCAATCCGGCTGATACCTCAGTTGCGTTTGAATACCATTAGCCATACCAAGTTGATTTTTCATATAAATATCAACTCCAGATCCTTCAACCGAAATGTTTGTCAATGACGGATGTGTAGCTTTATTACCAAATCCCAATCCCTTGTTACTAAATGTAAAAATAATGATGGTTATTATTAGTAATATCAAAATCATGCATTTATTCATTTTTATACCCTCATTTTCAAAAATTTCGCCTTTGTTTATGTCAAATACCGCAGATAGGCGAGCGTTACCATACATCACGGAAGAGGTAACCTATACTCCATAACACCAATACTGACGCCGAAAGGGCAAATACAGTTATGGATAGAATCTTTTTAAGTACCTTCAGCTGGTTGCTCTTAGGACGCCACTTTCTAGTGCCGATAATCCATAATGCATCAAAACCCAAAACCACAAGGGGACCAGCAAGGCCAGAGAACCAAAAGGGTATGAAACGACCTATGACTCTCAATACCAGATATATCCCGCCAATAAATACTATTACTGCTATTATCGTTAGCACAATTATCTCAAACACAATCTCAACCAAATCTCGTCCTTGCCCTTCTATTGTTTCTTTGCTTTCTTTTTCCGTCATAATAATTTCCTGCCCGTTACTCAGAAGTTATATATTTTCCATCTTCCATGTTCATCCTGCACAAAAATAACCGGGAATAGATATGTCTCATCACCAACTTTATGCAGCATTTCATATTTGGCTTTTCCTTCCTCTTGCGAATCCAAAATCAACTCGCCCATACCAGCCGTATATTCTGTAATGTGCGGCTCAATTATCTGGAAAATCTCGGCATACTTATCTCTCGATGCCTCTGATATGAAAGTAAGGGCTTTATTCACGTCACCAGCCGCTAAGACTGCCTTGAATTGTTCCCAGATACCCAGTGGCCGGGTTCCTTTCAGCCAGCAGTCCGTCATCACTGATAAATCATTGTAATCGACCAAACTGCTTGTGTCGAAATCGCCTGCAAGTCCTTCGCCCGTCACCAGCCAGTTTTGTGCCAATTTAGCCATATCTTCAAAGGCGATTATCCCGTCACTATCTAAATCTGTCCCCTGACATTGTTGATATTCGCTGTACTCGGTAAGCCAATACCAGCAAAATACCATTAGGTCATCGATATCTACGGTGTTGCTGTCGTCAAAATCGCCCGCAAGTCCAGTCCCTATCTGCATCCAGTTATTTGCGAGTATCCCGAAATCTGCAAAGTCAGCCCTGTCATCGTTATTCAGATTCGGATTAGGAACATCATAAGCCAAAGTGGGGCCATAAGCTATAAGACAAACAGCCCCAACTATCAGAAATGTTTTTGATTTCCGCATAATAAATTCCCTTCAAATTACAAATTTCCGCCTTTACAAGCATAATATAACTTACCCCGTAAAATAGCGTCAACAAATTTTTTTGATATTCGGGTCCGCCAAGTTCGGCTCGACACTCACCCGACCACGGAAAAAGTAATTAATCGTGCCTGTTGCATAATCAATCGCAGCGCGGGTCATTCGGCAGCCAAGTACCATATGCAGTAGATATCACGTGATAAGTAATAACCATTAACAATCCGATATTCGTTTAGCAGTAATCGGAACGACTACTGTTCAATAATTAAAAAGTCGACAAAAATCCGTCGTACCGGCGGACGCTAAACAATTACACTTTACCGACGACGAGGCAGGCGTTGTGGCCGCCGAAGCCGAGGGAATTGCTCAGAGCGAAATCGACCTTTGCCTCACGGGCCTTCAATGGGACATAGTCCATCTTCAGGTCGCAACGCTCATCCTGATTGTCCAGGTTGATAGTAGGGGGGATAATCGATTCGGTAATGGTTTTTACGGTCGCTATAAGCTCAACAGCACCGGTTGCTCCGAGTAAATGGCCGAGACAGCTTTTCGTTGAGCTGATGGCTAATTTGTATGCGTGGTCGCCGAATGCCGTTTTTATGGCAATACTTTCAGCGGTGTCGTTTAGTTCGGTGCCTGTGCCGTGTGCGTTTATATAATCAATTTTTTCCTTTTCCAGGCCTGCATCGGCAAGTGCCAGCTTCATTGCCATTGCCGCCCCTTCGCCGTTAGTCGGTGGGGCGGTAATATGATAGCCATCGTCGGTGGCGCCGTAGCCGAGAAGCTCGGCGTATATTTTCGCACCGCGTTTGCTGGCGTGGCTTTCTTCTTCCAAAACCAGAATACCGGCTCCTTCGGAAAGGACAAAGCCGTCCCTGTCTTTATCGAATGGTCTCGAAGCCTTTTCAGGGTCATCATTTCGCGTGCTCAATGACCTCGCAGCGCAGAATGAAGCCAGTCCAACCGGAGAAACAGCTGCTTCAGCGCCGCCGGTTATCACAATGTCGCTTCGTCCGTAGGCAATATTGCAAAAAGCTTCACCGATTGCGTGGTTGCTGGAAGCGCAGGCGCTGACGATACAAAAATTAGGCCCCAGTAGTCCGTAGCGGATGGCAATATTACCGCAGGCAGCGTTGCTCATAAGCTTCGGAACGGTGAAAGGTGAAACCTGCCGGACGCCTTTGTTCAGAAGTCTTCTGTGCTGCTCTTCAATTTCCTGAATGCCGCCTATGCCTGTCCCCACGATGACGCCCACACGAGAAACATCTTCCTTCGAGAAAACAAGGCCGCTGTCGTCCACAGCCTGCATCGCTGCAACTATGGCAAACTGTGAAAAGCGGTCCATTCGTTTGCTTTCCCGATGGTCAATGTGCTTCGTTGCGTCGAAGTTTTTTATTTCGCCCCCAATCTTTACCGGGTATTCGCTGACATCGAAGGATTCGATATTGGAAACGCCGCTTTTACCCTCGCACAGCGCAGTAAAAAGCTCTTCAGCAGACTCGGCCAAAGCGGTAACACACCCCAAGCCAGTAATAACTACTCGTCGCCTGTTCATAATGCTAAGGTTGTTAGTTACTCTTGGCTCTTGGAACGCGCTATGTTGGCAATATAGTCAATTGCGGCGCCGACCGTCTGGATTTTTTCGGCTTCTTCATCCGGAATACTCATATCGAATTCGTCTTCGAATTCCATAACCAGTTCGACCGTATCCAGGGAGTCGGCGTTCAAATCGTTGATAAATGAGGTTTCGTGAGTTATTTCGGACTTGTCTACGCCCATCTGCTCACTTATTATTTCGATTACTCTGCTTTCAATTGCCTGAATATCTATCTCATCAGTGCTCACTTGTTTTGCCTCCTAAGCCAAACAGGAATTTATTTGGTTTCCCGCCCGTCTTTGCTCGGCCAAGCCGAGACAGGCAAAGCGGGGTCCCTTTCGTAACTTTACTGTTATCCATTAGCAACAAAACCGGCGGCAACAGTTATTTATTCGCCATAGGCGAATTTATGCCATTTATTATTTTAGGCGGGTATATTACCTGTTAACTTACTCCTATACAAACATTTTTTTATTTTTTTACATTGCCATTCCACCGTCCACGCAGAGCACCTGCCCGGTTATATAGCCGGCCTGGTCGCCTGCAAGAAACGCAACGGCTTTGGCAACGTCCTGCACTGTGCCGAACCGTTTAACCGGGATTACCTGCTTTGCGGCATCTTTTACCGGCTGGGCGAGAATTTCGGTCATTTCCGTCATAATAAAGCCCGGTGCAATGCAATTGGCGGTAATATTCTTTTTGCCGAGTTCCCTTGCAACCGATTTTGTCATACCGATAAGACCGGCCTTGCTCGTAGCGTAATTACTCGAGCCTGCCTGGCCCATCACCGCCGCAACGGAGCTTATATTTATTATCCGCCCGAATTTGTTGCGAACCATAGATTTGGATGCAGTTACTGTCGCCATAAAAGCGGCACGTAAGTTCACGTTGATGACCTTATCAAAGTCCTCTTCGTTCATTTGTATTATCAGCTTATCGCGGGTGATGCCGGCGTTATTGACCAGAATTCCTATCCCATTATACTCGGCGGCCAAAGCCTCGAGAGTTTCGGTGAGCTTGTTCGTATCGGTTATATCTACGCATTTTGTTACAACGCTAAATCCGGCATCTTTGACTACACTTTCAAGCTCGCCAAGCTGCTCGGCGTTTATATCCAGCCCGGCAACGAGACGGCCTTGCTTGAGCAGTTCAAGTACAATTGCTCTTCCTATTCCTCTTGCAGCACCTGTTACAACGGCCAGTCTTTTCTCCGGCATACTTCCAATCTCCCTGTTAAAAAACTAAGAATTCAGCAATCCTTCTACGGCCTGTAAACTGCTTATATTTACAACGTTTATCTTTCTATTGATTCTCCGCATAAGACCGCTTAAAACCCTGCCAGGTCCAATCTCATAAAATTCTTCAACTCCATCGGCTATAAGTTTTTCCATACATTTTTGCCAAAGAATGGGGCAAGTCAACTGTTCTTTAAGCCCTGCTGCGATTTTCTCGGCGCTTTTATAATATTCGGCGTTAATATTAGCAATAGTTTTAATATTCCCAGGCTCCGAAATCCTGCATTTTCGTAACACCTCTTCAAGGGTGTTTGCTGCGCTTGACATCATTTCAGTGTGAAAGGCGCCGGCCACTTCCAGCCGTATAGCTTTTATGGCACCATATTTTTCGGCTAATCTTTCCGCCCGCCCGCAAGCTGCATAACTTCCGCTTATCACGATTTGTCCCGGGCAGTTAAAATTAACGGCCGCCAGAAGCTCTCCGTCACCGGCCTCGGCACAAAGTTGAGTGACCTTTTCCTCATCCAGGCCGATGATACTGACCATCGCACCATTTGTTGCATCAGCCGCTGCCTGCATAGCCTGTCCCCGTTTTTGAACGAGAACAAGAGAATCCTCAAAGCTGATTACTCCTGCTGCATACAGGGCGGTATATTCACCTAAACTAAGCCCTGCTGTTACATCCGCTTTTGCAGCAGGGTTTGTTTTAATCACTTCCAGCAGGGCCGCCGAAGTTACAAAAATCGCAGGCTGGGAAACCGTTGTCGTATTTAATTTTTCTGCAGGCCCTTCGAAGCATATTTTGCTCAAGTTGTATCCGACGATAGCATTTGCCCTGTTAAAAATCTTTGCCGCCGAGTCGAATTTCTGGGCCACCTTTTTGCCCATTCCTGTAGCCTGAGCTCCCTGCCCCGGAAATAAGAAAGCAGCTTTCATAATTCGTATCTTGTATTTCGCATTTCGTATCTTCTCGTATTGAGCGGGCACGGAACCGAGATTGCGTTAGTTCTTTTTACGCAATATGCAATACGCATAATACGATAGTTAGAACTCAATTACATTTGCTCCCCAGGTCAGACCCGCTCCAAACGCTACGAAGATAATAATATCTCCTCGCTTGATTTTACCCGACCTGATGCACTCATCGAAAGCAATCGGCACCGAGGCCGCTGACGTGTTGCCATATTCGGCTATATTCAAAAACACCTTTTCTTCAGGCAGCTTCAAACGCTTCGCCGCAGATTCAATAATCCTTGCATTCATCTGGTGTGAAATGACCATCCTAATATCGTCAATACTCAATCCGCAATGATTCAGGCAGTCGTTAACGGCCTCAACAATCCGCCGAACCGCCTGCTGATAGACCTCTCTGCCCCTGATTTCCATATAGATTTTTTTCGGGTCTTCCAGCTTCTTGTCTGGAGGGTAGCGGGAACCGTATGCCTGGCAGTTCAATGCCTGCCAGCAATCGCCGTCTGATGACATAGTGCTGTAAATAATACCCTTACGCCCATCTTCGCTTCTTTCGATAATAACCGCCCCTGCACCATCTCCGAAGAGGATACAGCTTGTTCGGTCATCCCAGTTGGTAATCTTACTCAAGGTTTCAGCCCCGATTACAAGGGCGTTTTTAATTCGGCCACTCTCCAAAAACTGCTGGACAATAGATAAACCATACACGAATCCGCTGCATGCCGCTGCCAAGTCAAACACCCACGCCTTCTTTGCCTGCAGAGAGCGCTGCACGAAGGATGCCGTTGAAGGAAAAACCATCTCAGGTGTAATAGTGGCGACAATAATAAGTTCAAGCTCTCCGGCATCAAGATTTGCCGCAGCCAAAGCCCTCTTGGCCGCTTCAGTGGCTAAAAACGCCGTAGTTTCGTTGTCGGTTGTAATGTGCCGAATTTTAATGCCCGTCCGAGTGGTAATCCATTCGTCTGTTGTCTCCACCGTCCTTGCCAGTTCGTCATTCGTCAGTTTTTTCGATGGTGCAAATGAGCCGTAGCCGGTAATAACCGCACGGTAAACAGGGCTTCGTCCCTTAACTTCCGTGTTCATCAGATATCCTTACAGATGTGGTTGACAAATATTCGACAATCTTATCGTTGATTTTTTTCGTATGGTATGCTTTGGCCGTCAAAATAGCGTTCTTTATTGTTCTGCTTTCACTTGCCCCGTGGCATATCAGTGCTGTGCCGTTGATACCTAAAAGCGGCGCTCCGCCATATTCGTTATAGTCATATTTCTTATAAATACGCTTCATTACAGGCTTGAACTTCATAGCAAGCAGCAGCTTTTCCTGGCCAAGCTCATGCTTTATCGCCTTAAACAAACCGTCAACAAGCCCCTCAGTCAGCTTCAAAATAACATTGCCCACAAACCCCTCGCAAATCGCAACATCGCAGACACCCTTGAAAATATCCCTACCCTCGATGTTCCCGATGAAGTTTATATTCGTATCGGATTTCATAAACTCGCGTGCCTTCTTAACGACCTCATTACCCTTCGCCTCCTCCTGGCCGATACTCATAAGCCCGACCCTCGGATTCTCTATCCCCAGCACATGCTTGGAATACACCTTGGCCATAACGCCATACTGATAAAGATTTATCGGCTTACAGGCAATATTCGCGCCCACATCGCATATCGTTACAGGCCCCTCGAAAGTAGGAAAAACCACCGCTATCCCCGGCCGATTAACACCATGCAGATTCCTCATCCGCATCTGGAAAGCAACGATACAAGCCCCCGTATTACCTGCCGAGATGACTGCGTCAGCCTCGCCAGTCTTGGCCATCTTCGCTATAACCGCAATCGAGCTCTTGTGCTTTTTCCGCAGACTCTCTATCGGCGCCTCGTCCATATCGATAGTCTCCGGCGCGTCAACCACGGATATGGTTACTCCGCGCAACTTCAAACGGGATAGCTGCGCCTCAATTACATTCCTGGTTCCGACAAGTATAATCTCGTCATTGTTACTGAGCAGCTCCGCTGATTCCACCGCCCCTGAGACAATAGCATCCGGCGCATTGTCACCGCCCATTGCATCAATTGCAATACGCATCTTTTACGCCTTTTCCTCCTTGCCTAACTTCAGCGTTGTTTTAGGATTGACATAACCGCAATTTGTGCATGCTGCGTGCGGCAGCTTAGCCTGGTCACATTTCGGACAGACCGAATAATTGACAGCTCTCAGCCGATGATGGCTTCGTCGGGTCCGTGTCCTGCTTTTACTCGTCTTTTTTGCTGGTAGCATATCAATTGCTCCACACTAAAAACCATTAAAAATAATACTGAAAACCCCCTAAATAGTTGACTGTTACCCCTTTGTCAAGTTAAATTTGTCTCACTCAGTTGTTTGCTCCAAATCCGCTGCAGCCTTATGGTGTATAAGACGGCCCGTTTATTAACCACTGCTCTGCAAGTAACATTAGGTCTAGCATATCCACAATATTATCACCCCAGGGAGTAGGTGCAATATCCGCATAGGGTTTGTTAGGTTCTTGTTGCCATTGACAGGCTAAAATCGCAAAATCCTCGAAATTTATAATATCGTCACCATTAATATCAGCCCAAAGCGGCTGCATTGGAAGCCAGTCGGCGGAAAAACAGGCAAAATCCAAAAAGTTTACGACCTTATCGTTATTGAAGTCGCTCCTTATATGTGGTCCTTCGTTAAGCCAGTCTTCGCACATTATCCCAAGGTCGCTCAATGTCATAAGACCATCATTATCCAAATCAGCCAGCTTAGAAGCATCTGTTATTAACTCATTATATGTTGCATCATCAATTGGAAAGTTTAACGCCTCGAAGTCCGGGCGCAAGTCCTTTGAGAAACCATAGCTTAGTGCTGCGGCCATAAGCGTTGACCTGAAAGTATCAGCCGCTGGATTATTGTGCAGACGGTCGTATCTGTTCTCCATGTCCCCGTTGAACAACTGCAACAGTTTCATCATTTTCTTCAGGGGTATCCTGTAACCTGCCCCGGAATTCTCTGCCTGCTCACAGAATTTGTAGGCGATTGTCATAAATGTTCCGAATGTTTCATCTTCCGGAGTGTCCGGATTGTTCCAGGAGTAAAAATTGGCTCCGCTGTCTATATAGTCTTTGTATGTGTTTCTTACGAGTTGGATGGAAGAAATGGCGCTGTTTTTGATTTCAAGGATAATATCTTCACTCAAACCGTAAAATTCCGCGTTATTTATAATTTCGTATGCTGTCGCATGCTGGAATATCTGTGCCATCGACTCCGAATAAATGGCGTTTGCGCAACCGTCGATTTTACCGCCGTAATAGTAATCAGCTGGTGAATTTAGGGTGAAATTATGCCCCATCTCATGCATAAATGATGAATACTCAATTGTGCCCCCAAGAGCATAGTCGCCGGCGCCAAACGACACAGGGCTTGTAAACCAAAGCGAATACATCCCTCCGGCATCAGGGTCTCGTAAAACGACCTGCTGAAAACCTCCATTAACGTTGGCAATATCGCTATCGACCAAATCTTTTTGAATGAACGCTGCAACCGTCAAAACATATTCGATTGTTGTACGTGGTACAATTTCGAAAAAGCTGTCGTCAAAATGCGTCAAGGTTGCCGGCGGAAAATATCCAGGCATTCTGCTGTCCAGACTAACATTACTATCAGGGATGGTCACCTCTATATCCGAAGGAAGATTCACCGGACTGATTTGCGGTGCCGCAAAACGAGCCAGTGTTTCTGCGGTATCTGTCCCTCCGCCGGAATAATGTGAGGTAACTATTATAATGTAATTATGCGTTAAGTTCGTGTATGTGTGTTGCATGGGAAACCCGCCTTCTTCCGGCTCAGACCCGTCACCCCAGTTCCACGTAAATGGTATATTAGGTTCCTGTGAATCACAGCCGTCAACAGTAACTTCGCCTGTGTTCGCATTTATCGATTCGACGGTTATTGACAGTGTTGAAGGCGGACCGAATAACTGCTGCTTAAAATCGAATGCCTCCGCCTTGGCTGCTGTTATCACCAGACAAATCAGCACAACTGTTATTTGTAATCTGGAGCTGCTCATAAGAATGACAACTGATTTGTTGCCTCCCGTTATGATCTCTAAGAAAATTATTCTATCAATTTTATTCCGAATTTTCAATTAAATTCCGTCTCTCTTTTTTGCCTCTGGCGATCAGCGACTAACAATTTTTTTCTTTCGCCTTTTTCCCTCTATCGTCGTATAATTACCTTTCACCGTTAAAACAAAAAGGAGATATATATGGACCTCGAAGAACTAAAACAATTCATAAAGCAGGTTAAATGGGGTTTCCTGGCTACAACCGATGGTCACAAAGTCGGCGTGAGGCCGATGGGTGCTGTTGCCTGGAAGGAAAACCAATTTCTATGTGCCACCTTCGCAGCTTCCGACAAGGTCGCTCAGCTTGGGAAAGTCCCTTATGGCGAATATTGTTTCTGCGATTCCACCGGCAAACACGTCCGCATCGCAGGCCCTTGTTCTATAAGCACCGACAATGACGAAAAGCTCTGGCTTTACCAGACCCTTCCAGACCTGAAGGAGCACATCTCCGACCCCACTTCGCCGGACTACGTTGTAATAAAAATGACCCCCGACAATATCCGCGTTATGAATCCAGATTTTTCATACTCGCAGGTAAAACTAAAATAAACGGTGAGTATGATGACGATAAATTAAAGGAGGATAAAACTTGAGATGATATTATAACGGGCATATTCGTAGTTTATTTTTAAGATGTTAGAAAGGACAAAAGATGGCAAAGAAAATCAAGATTCCAAAAACCACGTCAGAAGCAGGTCTTTTAATTATCCATGTAATACAGGAAATCTTCAGGCAGATTGACAAATACGGACCAGAAGTTATTAAACTTCTCGCAAGGATTTTAAGATTCCTTGGGAAATGGGGCTTTGCAGGAATACAGTCTTTAAGAACATATTTAGATAAAGAGGAAAAGAGACTTAGTACTGCTGCTAAGACGAAGGTTGTTAAAAGTAAAAGACCTAAAAAAGCAAAAACTTCTGTAAAACGCAAAGCGATAAAAAGAAAAAAGCCAAAGGCATAAAATAGAAGGAAAAATATAGGTAATATTATGATAAAATCTCAAAAACCTAAATCGTGTTGAAGGTATAAGAAGTACAATTAAGAAAAACGGCTTTCCGATTTGGGTTTTGACTTTTTGGCTGATTCGGTTACGATATTGGCCGAATGAAAAAGATTATAGCCGACAGAACAAGCAAAATCGACGCAAGCGGGATACGGAAGGTCTTTGCGTTAGCAGCTACACTAAAAGACCCAATAAACTTCTCAATAGGTCAGCCGGATTTTGATGTGCCGGAACCGTTAAAAGAAGAAGCGATAAAGGCAATCAAGGCAGGGCAGAACAAATATTCACAGACGGCGGGTGATGCACTTCTAAAAGAAAAGATTAGTGAATTAGTAAAAAAAGAGATTGGATGGGACAGGCCGGCGGTCCTGGTTACAAGCGGAGTGAGTGGGGGGCTGCTGCTGGCGTTTATGTCGCTTATTAATCCCGGCGATGAGGTGATTATACCAGATCCGTATTTTGTAATGTATAAGCATTTAGTCAATATGCTGGGCGGTAGATGTGTTTTTGTTGACAGTTATCCGGCTTTCCAGCTTCCACTGGAGCAGATAAGCAAGGCGATAACCAGCAGGACCAAGATAATTGTAGTCAATTCACCCTGCAATCCGACCGGCGTAGTATATTCGGAAGAGCAGATAAAAGCCCTTGCCAAGATAGCAGCGGAAAAAGATTTACTTGTTATAACCGATGAAATATACGATAAATTCTGCTACGACGGCAGCTGCCCAAGTATAGCTAATTACTACGATAAAACCCTGCTAATGCGGGGATTCAGCAAAACTTATGCGATGACAGGCTGGAGACTGGGTTATGTAACGGTGCATGAGTCACTACAAGACATAATCGAACAGATGACCAAAATACAGCAATATACTTTTGTCTGCGCGCCGAGTCCGTTTCAAAAGGCGGCAATGGCAGCCCTGGATTATGACGTAAGCGATTTTGTGGTAGTATATCGGAAGAAGAGGGATCTTATTTTTGAGGGATTGAGTGACAAATTTGAGTTGGTTAAACCGGGCGGAGCTTTTTATGCATTTGTTAAGGCACCGGCAGGGGGGTCGGCAACAGAATTTGTGGAAAAGGCAATCGCCAATAATGTTCTGGTTATACCGGGCAATGTTTTCAGTGAAAAAGATACACATTTTCGGATAAGTTACGCAACCAGCGATGAGAAAATACAACAGGGGATAGAGATTTTACGCGGATTAGCGTAATAAAATTGCAATTGGGGCCAAATTTAAAAAGCCGCTTGACTGGTCAAAGGGAGGAGGTAAAAATACCAAACAGGTGTCAGCTTATAGCATATAGGAAAAAAATATGGTTAGGGATATAATTTTTGGGTTGGTAGGGGGGCTGGGTATGTTTCTTTTCGGAATGGGGCTGATGTCCGACAGCCTGAAAAAAGCTGCAGGTCAGAAGCTGCGAAAGCTTCTTACGGCACTTACGAAACATCGTGTTATTGCGGTTCTCATTGGCGCTTCGGTGACGTGTCTGATTCAGTCGAGCTCCGCCACTACAGTTATGACGGTGGGGTTTGTTAACGCGGGTCTTTTGACGTTAAAACAGGCGTTGTGCGTTGTTCTCGGCGCTAATGTAGGAACAACATTTACGGCATGGCTGGTGTCCGGGCTGGCTGTGTTTAAGATAACTACGTATTCCATGCCGGCCATTGGCGTGGGATTTGCGATACGGATGTTAGGGAGAACCCAGAAGGTTCGCAACATCGGTTCAATCCTACTGGGCTTCGGGATTTTATTTACCGGTATAGATTTTATGAAAGAGGGCTTTAGCCCGCTGCAAAACAACGAACGTGTTCATAGTGCACTAATATGGTTTGGGCAGTATCCGATTTTGGCAATTCTGGCAGGTACGGTGGTTACAATGCTGCTTCAAAGCAGTTCAGCGACTATCGCAATGATTCAAATACTTGCGTTCAACGGTGCATTCGGCGGTGACTGGCCGACGGTACTGAGAATTGTAGTACCCTTTATTCTTGGCGACAACATAGGCACGACGGTTACGGCAGAAATTGCGGCAATTCGCACGTCTGTAGCGGCGCGTCGAACAGCACGCGGACATACGTTATTTAACGTTATCGGGGTACTATATATGCTTCCGCTGGTGTGGACCGGGTGGTTCAGCAATGCCGTAGAATGGATTACGCCTTTTAAGCTGACGCAGGGGACAATCATGGTTCACATAGCTGTTGCACATAGTGCGTTTAATGTATTTAACACAATTGTGTTCCTTCCGCTTATCGGCTGGCTCGAGGCCATAGTGGTCAAGCTTGTTCCGGCTGAGCCGCAGGACGTTATTGCGAAGCCGATTGTTCTGGAGGAACACCTTCTTAATACGCCGGAGATAGCAATTGACCAGGCAAGACATGAAATCGTTCGGATGGCAAAGGTCGCGAAAGAAGCGGTTAACTATGCCATCGAAGGCCTTGAAGAAAGCGACGGAAAGAAACTTGAATTGGCGCGAAAGACAGAGGACGTTACCGACACTTTTCAGTATGAAATCACATCGTATCTTGCGGAGCTTTCAACAAAAGGACTTTCCGAAGAATTATCTATAGAATTGCCGGTTCTTCTGCATACGATTAACGACCTCGAGCGTATTGGAGACCACGCCGTCAATATTACGGAAATTGCCGAGCGGAAAATCAATCAGAAACAGTCTTTCAGTGATGCGGCGCAAATGGAAGGATCTAAGTTAAAAAGTGAAATAAACCAAATGTTCGATTACATTTCAACCGCCCTGGAAAACACCGACATACAGGCGGCCAATGCTGCACTGGTCAACGAGAAGAACCTTAACAAGATGCAGGTTGATTTTCGCCGCAGCCATGTAAAGCGTATGACCGATGGTTTTTGTACGCCCGAGACAGGTTTGATATTTATAGACTTCGTCGACAATATCGAAAAGATTGGCGACCATCTTACCAATATCGCACAAGCGGTAATAGGCGGTCTGCAATGGGACGGTGTTGGAACAAAGAATCAATGAGGTTAAAGTGAAAGACCGTCTTTGCAGACTGTCAAAAAAAGTAACTTGACCAGTCAGGCAAAACAAGCTAAAACTACCGCACGAACTGTGCGCGATGCATAGATAAGACAATAGGTTATAAAGAGATTAAGGAAGGGAAAATGAAAATTTTAGATAAATTTTTTGCTCCATCACCATTTATTCAACTGCACGAGCACTCGAAAAAGGTGCATGAGTGCGTTAAGTTGCTACGTTCTCTGACAGATGCGTTAATAACGGAAGATTACGAGAAAATTGAGGAATTGCATAATCTGATGTCGAAGACCGAGCACGAGGCCGACCAAATCAAAACAGAATTGCGCGACCGCATCAGCAAGATGTACTTTCTATCGGTAGGGCGGCTGGAGCTGAGTTTGTTTTTAGCTTATCAGGATGATGTGGCCGATGCTGCACAGGATTTTGCGGTCGTGCTGCTGTTACGCAGGACCAAAGTCCCGGAGGAAATCAAAGAGGAATTTCTGGCGTTTGTAGAGCAGGTTATCAGCGTCAGTGAACATTTAATGAACATCGCAGAGAGACTTTCCACCCTTGCCGAGGCTGCCTTTAGCGGCGAGGCGGCCCAGGAAATGCTGGATGCTATTGAAAAAATCGGAGAGGAAGAATGGAAGGCCGACCGGTTGGAAAGGAAGCTTGCTCGCCATTTTTACAGTATGGAAAATAAACTTGATATTATGACAATAATCTTTCTCGAAAAATACTGCAAGACCCTCAGCCGGGTGGCCAATAATGCTGAGAAGACTGCAAAATACCTTCGTCTTATTATTCGCAAGAAGTAGACCCTGACCCTGTAAAGGAGTGAAGCGGGTGTGGAAATTCTCGTTATAGTAGCAGTTGTAATCGCCTTCTATATGGCCTGGAACATAGGTGCCAACGACGTCGCAAACTCTATGGCTTGTGCGGTCGGGTCCAAGGCGATACCTATCTTCTGGGCAGTAGTGCTTGCCGGGATATGTAATTTTTGCGGAGCTGTACTTGTCGGCAGCCATGTTACCGATACAGTTCGCAAAGGAATAATAGATACCCAGGCATTTGTTCATAATCCACGAACGCTGGCTTATGGGATGGTCTGCTCGATGCTTGCAGCAGCGTTATGTTTGAATTTAGCATCTTATCTCGGCATGCCCGTTTCGACTACACATTCCATAGTAGGTGCGATTGTCGGATTCGGGATTTTGTGCGCCGGCTTCGGACACGTTCACTGGGGCAAATTAGTACAGATTGTGGCGAGTTGGTTCATATCACCACTAGCAGGGGGGGTAATGGCCTTTTTTATATTTAAGCTGATATCTCGCTATATACTATCAGTAGAAAACCCAGTAATAGCAGCACGTAAAGGCGTACCTATTTGTGTATTTTTTACATTTATAATATTGATTTTAGCTATTATTTACAAAGGTTTGAAAAACCTTCATCTGGATTTAAAAGGCCCGGAGGCTATAGCGGTGAGTGTTCTGGGCGGAAGTATTGCTTCCGTAGCTTCGGCTTTGCTCGTTAGAAAAAGCAGCAATTGTAACGGGGAGCTGACCTACGAAGAACAATTGGCTCAGGTAGAAAAAATTTTCGCTGTTTTAGTGATTATAACATCGTGCACAGTAGCATTTGCACATGGGACCAATGATGTGGCCAACGCCATCGGACCATTGGCAGCGGTGGCAGAAATCGTAAAGAATCATTCAGTTCCTGGTAAAGTCCCGGTAAATATATGGTTTTTGGTACTCGGCGGGGCAGGTATTGCTGCCGGTTTATCTATGTTTGGTTATCGTGTGATGCGTATTGTCGGGACCAAAGTAACGGAAATTACACCTTCACGGGGTGTTGCAGCCAGTTTAAGCGGTATGACGACGGTTTTAGCGTGTTCTAAAATGGGACTTCCAGTATCGACTACTCATACACTTGTAGGGGCAATAATAGGAGTGGGATTAGCCCGTGGTATTACGGCCATCGACCGCAAAGTAGTCGGGTCGATTTTTACGTCCTGGTTTGCTACAGTTCCAATAGCTGCGATATTGACTGTGTTAATTTACCTGGTTGGTCAGTGGCTATTTTGGTAGACAGACAGTAATAGTTTTGGTTGCCGAGCCAACAATAAAAAGATAGAATTACGCATATGAAGAAGCCATTTCGGAAATTAACGGTTGTTTTGTCGGCTCTGCTTTTATATCAGACTTTGTTTGGTGTAAATGGGCCGAATAGCCTTTCTATGAAAGGGCGGCCGGTCAAAGCGGCGGTGATTGTTTGCAAAGGGATGATAGATGATGGGCTGTTTAAATCGATTAAACGAAGGACACAAGTATCGCTCGATGCGGGAGCAGAATACCTGATATATGAAATAAGCACATACGGGGGGCTTCTTCAGTCAGGGGACGATATATCGAAATACTTTATCCTCGATGTCGCTAAAAAGGCCCATACCGTTGCCTACGTGACGACCGAGGCGATATCGGCCGGGGCAATGATAAGTGTTTCCTGCCAGGATATAATAATGCGAGAGAGTACAACCATAGGCGATTGTGCTCCCATCCAGATTGGGGCCAAGCTCGAAGGCGTCGAGCGGGAAAAAACCGAGAGCTTTACCCGTGCGGCGTTTAAGCGTGCAGCCGAAGCAAATGGCTACCCGGATGTTCTGCTGAAGGCAATGGTTACGATGCAAACAGAAGTTTACAGGGTGAAGAATCGGAAAACGGGCGAGAGAGAATTTTTTGAAGGGCATCAGCTGCCGAATGATTCAAAAAAATACGACCTAGACGGTAAGGAATTGATTGTTAAGGATGATGAGCTGTTAACGCTTACCGCATCTGAAGCTTTTGAATACGGTGTGTCGAGGGCGGTAGTTGAGGACAGGGCAGGGGCCCTTGACTTTTTGGCGGAACGAGATGTTGTGACCTTTGTCGATGAGCCGATGGTGCTTGAGACGCTGTGGTCTGAGGAGATGGTGCGATGGCTGAATTCCCCGGCGGTAATGGGTATACTGGTTATGCTGGCCTTGCTTGGTGTCTATATTGAATTTAATACGCCGGGCGTCGGTCTGCCGGGGCTTGTAGCGGTTATATGCTTCGCGATTATAATAGGCAGCAAATACTTCGTCGGGATGGCGAACTGGGTCGAGGTGGCATTATTTGTTGTGGGCTTGATTCTGCTTATGATTGAGATATTCGTGCTACCCGGATTCGGTGTGGCAGGTTTCCTGGGGATAGCGTGTATATTGACGGGCCTGTTCGGTATGCTTGTCAAAAATCCGCCGGACAGAGTGCCCTGGCCTGAGAGTCAGCTCGACTGGCAATTATTCAATGAGGGTGTGCTGGGGTTGCTGTTTGGTTTTGTTGGGTTCGTTGTTTTTGCGTGGATTCTTACAAAGTATTTGCCGAGACTGCAGTTCCTCAGCGGGCTAATACTTATACCTACTGCTGCACAGCAGGGCGGTGGAGTGAAAGTCAGTATGACCGCACCGCCCGAAAGAGAAACTATCGGCGTGAATGTCGGCGATGTCGGTGAGGTAATCACGACATTGCGACCTGCGGGAAAAGCTAAATTCGGTGATGCAATAGTCGATGTTGTTGCTGAAGCCGAGTTCCTTGACAAAGGAACAAAGGTCGAGATAATTGAAATTCACGGCAATAGAGTTGTGGTCAAAGCTGCAACGAGTTAATTAAAGGGATAAGCTTATGGATTGGTGGCTTGCTTTTGCTGTTTTTCTGTATTTTGCATGTGCGGCATTGATAATAGCTGAAGTGTTTGTGCCGAGCGGGGGGCTGATAAGTATTTGCGCACTGGCGTGTTTGATAGGCGGATTGGTGATATTTTTCCGTCACAGCACTACAACCGGCTGGACAGGTGTAATTATTGCTATCATAATGATACCTGCGGTTTTGATTGTCGCTTACAAGATATTTCCGCATACTAAATTCGGCAAGAGCGTTACCCTTGCACCGCCGGAACGTCAAAAGGGCGATGCCATAGCCGATACGCCTGAACTAAAAGAGTTGCTTGGCGCTGTAGGCGTGGTCATTACGCCTCTGCGGCCGGTGGGGATGTGTGATTTTTCAGGACAAAGAGTTGAATGTGTAGCCGAGGGCAGTTATGTTGATAAAGGCAAAAAGATTAAGGTCATTCATGTAGAAGGAACACAATTGACTGTTCGTGTTATAGAAGAGAGCTGAAGGAAGGGCAAAAAATTTATAATTTAACAAATACAATCATAGCAATAGATAATCCTAAAAGAGTTATTGGATTGGTGGTTTTAGTTACTCTTATAGTTTCAGTATTGATATCCATTTCACTGTTTTCGAAATTTTTCAGAATATGGCTTCAGGCCAAATTGTCCAGAGCTGATGTCAAGTTCGCTGAGCTTATTGGAATGATGCTTCGAAAAACCGATGTCAAAACCATAGTCTCATCAAGAATAACCGCAGTTCAGGGAGGTTTGAATCTAACAATACATGATTTGGAAAATCATTATTTAGCTGGTGGGAATGTTATAAAAGTAGTACAGGCATTGGTCTTGGCCGCAAAGAAAGGTATTGACTTGTCTTGGGAAGATGCTACCACAATAGATTTGGATGGTCGTGATGTTCTTAAGGAGATACAGTCCACAGCAGGTATAAATAATATAGAAGAGAGCTAATGAAAGGGGAAAAAGATGAATAATTTAGCAGATACAATCCTTGCGGCAGAAAACCCAGTAAGAGTTGTCGGAGTGGCAGTTTTAGTCATTCTTGTACTTGTAGTATTAATATTCTTCCTGCTGTTCTTGAAGTTTTTCAGGTTATGGCTGCAGGCCAAATTATCCCGAGCCGATGTCAAATTCTCCGAGCTTATCGGGATGTGGCTGCGAAGGGTCGACACGAGGACCATAGTTATAAGCAAGATAACCGCTGTTCAGGCAGGCCTGAGCCTAACCACCCGCGATTTGGAAAGCCATTATTTAGCCGGCGGGCGTGTCCCAAATGTAGTACGCGCATTAGTTGCTGCTAACAGGGCAAACATCGATTTGTCATTGAAAACAGCAACTGCAATTGACCTCGCAGGCCGGGATATCCTTGATGCCGTCCAGACGAGCGTCAATCCGAAGGTTATTGATTGTCCCGACCCCCAAAAGGGCAAGGATACAATAGACGCCGTTGCCCAGGACGGTATTCAGTTGAAGGCAAAGGCGCGTGTAACGGTGCGTGCAAATATTCAACGATTAGTCGGCGGAGCAACTGAAGAGACGGTTATTGCACGTGTAGGTGAGGGAATTGTAACTACCATCGGCAGTGCGATAACTTATAAGAACGTGCTGGAAAATCCGGACCGAATCTCTAAGGCGGTTTTGGCCAAGGGCCTTGATGCCGGGACAGCTTTTGAGATTCTATCTATTGATATTGCGGATGTCGATGTAGGTGTGAACGTCGGGGCGGAGCTGCAGAAGCACCAGGCCCAGGCAGATTTAGTTCGGGCACAGGCCGAGGCAGAAAAACGCAGGGCCATGGCATTTGCACGTGAGCAGGAAATGCGGGCGCTGGTCGTTGAGAACGAGGCAAGGGTACCGCTGGCCATTGCCGAGGCGTTCCAGAAAGGCAACCTCGGCATTATGGACTATTACCGGTTGAAAAACATAAACGCAGATACCCAAATGCGGGATTCTATCGCAAAGCCGAAGAAGCCTGAGTAAAACAGGGAATCAGGTTATCAGGAAATCAGGTTACGGCCTATGAGCTATTGTTTGGCACAACTTTTATCCGAATTAGGCGGACAAGCTCTGGCTGCCCGCAGGAGCGACGACAAGGATATCGGCTGGATGCAAATACTTGTTTTTGTGATATTGTCGGTTTTCTGGGCGCTCGGCAGTATCGTCAAGGCAAAGGCGAATAAGTCCGCACCGAAGGGGAAAGAACAAACACCCCGTAAGCCGGTGCGTAAAGGTCCTGAGAGAACCGTAGACATACAAATACTTAAGCAACTTTTTGGGCTACCTGAGAAGCCTGCGCCAAGCGGTCAAGGCCGCCCACAAGTGGCTAAGCCGCAGGTCCGGCCAGCAAGCAGAAAACTCATCCGTCCGGCTACGGCACGCTCCGCCGTGATGAGTCCGCGACCTGTGGCAGGACGGAAAATACCTGCTGAAACCAAAGAAGCTGTTAAGTTTCCCACCTTTGAGGCACAACCGACGCCGGAAAAAGTTCTAGGGCTTACCACTGAAGTTGCGGCAACGGCTGATATGCCGCAGACAAAGTATCTTTCTGAGATTCTGTCTGATTACGAGGACCCTAAGAAGCTGAGAAGGGCGATTCTGCATTACGAAATATTAGGCAAACCGATATCACTTAGAGAGCCATCGGAACATACCATTGGGTTTTAAGCTTTAGGCAAGATATTAACTCATCAAAACATTTGCAGTAAACAACGTCTCATAATATATGTTATGTTTCATTGGATTAATTTTGGGTCAGAGATGGCCGATTTGTGTATTTTTGACTTTTTAACGTGTTTTACGGCCCACTATAGTTGATTGTTGAGTGACTGAGAGGCAGTATCGGCCAGGTTATCCCACATAGCAACCGCCCTATCTAACAGCCCCAAATTTTGAAGAACTACTGAAACGTTAACTGTAGCATCAGCAAAGGTGAAATTATTCTCCAATAAACGATTGAGATTAATCAACGACGATGCAAACTTGATTTTGTTACAATAAAGCAAAGCTACTTTATAATGTAGCTCGAGCGTATCCTTATTAAGACAATTAGGGCCGATCAGCAGTTCCAATGCATCGTTTCTACGACCCGTTTCGAACAGACACGCAGACAGCTTGCTCCTGGCTCTGGCATAGGTTGGATTTATCTCCAGAGCAGTCAGCAATAACTTGACGGCCTCGTCCATCCTTCCAACGCTCATCATTAAAACGCCAAGCCTATAGTGTAAATCAGGATTTTGCGGCTGGTGAGAAATTTGCTGCTTATGGATGCTAATTACATCCTCAACAAGGTTGATTGAGTCATTCTCGAGCAAGCTGATTGAATCGTACTCATTATGAAACAGCAAATTTTCAGAAAAGTCTGCTTTGAACTGCAAGGTGGCTGTTTCAGCAAGCAACAAAGAGCTATTGGCGTCAATTGCCGCAGCCAGTGATAATGTTACTAAGGCGCCTGAGATGTTGCCGGCTAATTTCTGGGCAATTGCGAGTCCGATATACGAATCAACTATCTGGTCATTTATCTCCATCGCTCTATTAAATTGCTGGGCGGCGAGGCGCTCGTCGCCTATCTGCAAATAGTGTGTTCCAAGCTTTATAGTTGCATCCAGAAAACCCGGGCAAAGGTGAATCGCATCTTCATAGTGTGAAACAGCTTCCGCTGTGGCACCTAACATACTAAGCACATCGGCGTATTTAACAAGCAAATCCGCCCTTTCGGGTTGTACAGCCAACAAATCTTCAATCTGCTCGGCTGCTTTATGAAGCTGTCCGTCGGCAATTAGCTGGTCTAAAGATTCATCTTCAGCGTGAAAATTGTCCGGATGTATTAAGATGGCGGTGTTAAATATTTCAACGGCCTTTACATATTTGGCGCCGGCAATATACAAATGACCAAGCTCCAACAACGTTAACAAGTCATCTGGATATTCATTTCTTAACAGCTCATATTCGGTTATGGTCTTTTCCAGTTGGCCATTTTTGAAATAAATAGCAGCCAGTCGTTGCCTGGGAAGCTGCAAGTAGTTTTTAAACTTCAAACAATCCTGATAAAATTCCGCAGCTTCAGATTCTTTGCCGAGGCGTTCATAACAGTGCCCAAGCGCATAAAGAGCCATTGTATTATTCGGTTGACGCAGGTAGATTGAGTTTAATTCTTTGATGGCATTATCCAGCTGGTTTTCATTCATACACATTGCCGCTGATGCCAATCGCCCGCGTGTGCATGTGGGATTTTCAAAAAGATACAGCCTAAGCTGCTCCTGAGCTTTATCTACCTTTCTGCTGCCCATCAGCTCGATGACTTTGTTTAATTGCTGCATCTGTACGAGTTCACTGTCATCTTTTAGAGGTCCGGCTAATTTCAGCCCGTGCCATATCAAATCGGCTGTATCGACCGTCATCCCCCTGCCGAGAATTTCCAGCAATCTACTCATACACCCTCGCCAAGCAACCCAGAGAACTTATGATTTATGCTCTTGTGTTCTTGTGCTCCTCCTTATTCTTTTGTGCCTTATGCACTTGTTCTCTTCTAACGAATATCGACTATTGCACCATGATTGTTAACTGGTGGTTGCCTAATTCGTTATCTGAATGTCCAATTTTTGACGGCATACGTGGCGATTGTGTGTGATGTAGGGATTATTGCGGTCCAATCCACCGCAGGAGATTTGCGGACTTCACCCCCCTGCCGGTTGAAAACAACCCGCAAAATCCTTAAAACCCGCAAATTTAAACCATTTCAATATAAATTGCAGCTTATGTATATACTATGTTCGACAATGCTCACCATCCCGAGGATTGTTAATCTGCTTTTTGTAATTGTGTCTGTTTTTCTATCTCGCTCAAATATGCCAATGTGCGTTCAAGCTTATCGGTCAGGTGTTTTAGCTTCAGCATAGTTTTAACTCGTGTTACAAGCTCCAGTTTATTCACAGGCTTGCTTAGAAAATCATCCGTGCCAGAATCAATGCCGCGTTCAATATCACCGAGTTCATTAAGCGCCGTTACCATTATCACGGGGATATCGCTGGTCTTGGGGTCGTTTTTTACTCTCTTACAGACCTCAAACCCACTCATTTTAGGCATCATTACATCCAGTAAAATCAAATCAGGGGCACTGGCGCCTATAATCTCCAGCGCCTCTATGCCATCATGCGCTGGGACAGTCTGGCAGTCGATATCTTCGAGATAGGCCTGCAATAGTTCAAGATTTTGCTGATTGTCGTCGACAACCAACACTACCGGTGTTTTTTTCTTTTGCTCTTTGCCTGACTTTACCGGGTTCATAAGAAGCTGCTCCTATTTTATTAGCGTATAGTGTATAGTTTTTATATTAGCCAGCCAGAGCCTTTAAAATTGCCGTGCAGAAGGCCGGCAAATCGTCTGGTTTGCGGGATGTAATCAAATTGCCGTCCACAACACACTCGGCATCTACATATTCAGCTCCGGCGTTTTTGATGTCGTCTTTAATTGCCATAAAACAGGTCGCTTTCCTGCCTTTGTAGATTTTTGTGCTGCACAGCAGCCATCCCCCGTGGCAGATAGCTGCTATAATTTTACCTGCATTTACCATATCGTTTGCGAATTTTATAACATCATTGCATCTGCGCATAAAATCCGGAGCAAATCCGCCCGGCACAATCATACAATCATAATCAGCGGCATTGGCCTTGCCGGCTTCAACATTTGAGGTGCAGGGATAGCCCTCTTTCGAATGGTATTCTTTTTTTGTCTCAGCCGCAACGAAATCGACCTTGAACCCCCCTTCCCTGAGACGATAGTAAGGGTACCAGACTTCGAGAACCTGGTACATTTCGTCAACCATAATAGCTATTTTCTTGGCCGCCATTTTTTAACGCTCCAAAACTATCTCTGCGATTAAAACGTCTGAATGATAATATGTCAACACTTTTGGTTGCTGTTTTCTGATTGACAGAAACTACTATTGCGACTAATTAAGCTTGAAAAAGGTCAAAAATGGACGAAGCAAACGTACTTTTGAATGCATATTATGAAGCCCTGTATGAGAAGCTAAAGGCTAATAGACAGCTCCTGGCGACGGGAATAGAAAAGCTGCTGAAAGAAGAGATTGCAAAGCGACAGTTCGGCAGCTTTGATGAGGAAAAATTCGCTGCATATCGTGATGCGTGTTTAGCTTTTGTAGATGAACGGCTGGAAACCTATAATCCGATTGGGGTTCAATACACCTTTGACCGCATCAGGACAAAGGAGGCTGCTGACCTGGAGCTGCAGCTTAACCGGTATGACAGCCAGGCGGAATTTAAGGCCTTGTTGGAAGCTGTGCATACTAAAGCAGAAGTTGAGATGACGGAAGAAAGAATGCAGGAACTGGCCGAGGAGCTAATCAGGCAGGTCGGGGCTTTCCCGGATGGGAGTATTATATCCGCTTACGAGGCCGAACCTGCTCTCGGGAAACTGCCGGACTACATCGTGGCACGAGCAATCGAAGAAACCGTAAGGTAAGCAAACATTCGGCTGTTTTGCCCTTGATAAGCTGTAAATTACGGCTATAATTCGAATAACTTGAATATATTGTGGTCGGGGCTCGTAGCTCAGCGGTAGAGCAGTGGACTCATAATCCATTGGTCCAAGGTTCGAATCCTTGCGGGCCCAGTCTTAACTGGTCTGATATCCAAGTAATGGCAGAGCAAATTTGGTGCAGGAGTCAAATTATGACAAAAAAGACTATAGTTTTTGTTTTAAGTATTTCAGCTTTCTTTGGAGCAGGGTCATATTTGCTGGCTGAAAATAAGATTTCTGAAATTGCTTATGAAAAGCTGCCATCTATAAAAGTCCTTGTGACCAATCCTGCTGCCATACTTCGAGAGAATGAAACGGTCAGTCTGAGCTGGAATGAAATACAAAAAGCAGAACCCAACCTGACAAAAGATAATGTTGCTGTTTATGAGATTCAGACAAAGCGTTTTTTAGTCACACAGATTGTCGAGGACGGCGCAAAAAAAGAACTGCTGTTCCAGACAAATCTGGAGCCGGGTGAAAAGAAATATTTTGAGATTATAAAGCAGCCGGAAGGTTCGGCTAAACCTGTCTCTGAGATTACGACTTTCTGTCGGTTCGTTCCGGAGCGAAAGGATGACTTTGCATGGGAAAATGACAAAGTAGCTTTTCGTATGTATGGACCAGCTCTTGAATATGAGACCATTACCTGCGGGATTGATGCCTGGGGTAAATGTGTATCGACACCGGTTATTAACAAGTTCTACAAGGCGGAGAATTATCATAAAAATTACGGGCAAGGCGGAGATTTTTATAAGGTCGGCAACACTCTCGGCTGTGGCGGAATGGCCCCATTTGCAGACGGCAGGATTATATTGCCTCGCAATTTCAGCCAGTGGAAGGTGATTGCAAATGGACCAATCCGCTCTATTTTTGAATTAACCTATAAGCCGTGGCAGGTTGGAGGAAAAACTGTCAGTGAAACGAAGAAAATTTCTATTGATTTGGGCAGTAATTTAAACCGAATTGAATGTCTCTATAGCAGTGCGGATACCGAGCATCTGACCGTTGCTGCAGGGATTATTCTTCGGGATAGCAGCGACTGGAAATTCACAGATGCGGCAAACAGTACCATCGTTTATTGGCTCCCAGCCGATGGAAACTATGGAATGATTGGCTGTGGAGTTATCTTTGACGCAAATGCCAAGACAAAAGTATTCGAAGCGGACAGCCATCTGTTGTTGACCGTTGACCATTCCTGTCAAACACCAACGGTTTACTATTCCGGTTCCTGTTGGGATGAAAACAAGGAGTTTGGAACATTTGAAAAATGGCAGCAATATCTGAAAAATTTCAAAAAGCGTATCGATAATCCAATTCGGGTACAAATCCAGAACTAATCGCAGCTTATTTGGAGAAAAATTTAATGGAAGTCAGATATTTACCCGACCAGGTTCGTTTTTGCAGAATGACGACACAGGAAATACGTAAAAGTTTTCTGGTTGAGTCGTTGTTTCGGCCTGATTCTATTGAGATGGTTTATTCTGATGCGGACCGTGCGATTGTAGGCTCTGCTGTTCCCGCCAGCCGGACATTGGAATTAACATCGGCGGATGAGCTGCGGGCGGACTATTTCTGCCAGCGTCGTGAGCTCGGTGTTTTGAACATCGGCCGCTCCGGCACTATCACTGTTGATGGTCAAAAATATCAAATGGCTAATTTAGATTGCCTCTATATTGGTCGCGGTTCGAAGGAAATTTTATTTGCCAGTGACGATTCTGCCGCCCCTGCTCGATTCTATTTACTCAGCTATCCGGCTCACAAGGGATATCCTACGTCGCATATTCAACTCGAACAAGCCAGTCCCGTGCATCTTGGCTCAAAGGAAGAATCCAACAAGCGAACGATTTATAAATACATCCATCCGGAAGGTGTCAAAAGCTGTCAGCTGGTAATGGGATTTACTGTTCTTGAAGCCGGCTGCGTCTGGAATACTATGCCCGCTCATACTCATCAGCGCCGGACAGAGGTATATATGTATTTTAATATGCCTGAAAAAGCCCGTGTATTCCATTTCATTGGACAGCCGAAGGAGACCCGCCATATTACTGTTGCCGAAGGCCAGGCTGTCATCTCACCCAGCTGGTCGATTCACTCCGGTGTTGGAACCTCAGCTTATACCTTCTGCTGGGGTATGGGCGGTGAAAACCAGGATTTCGATGATATGGACCATTTAATTGTTGAAGATATTTGGTAACGGAAGGGAAGTTTGATGATTTTAGATAAATTCAGATTAGATGGTAAGGTCGCTATTGTTACAGGCTCATCTCGCGGTCTGGGCCAGGCTATGGCCGTCGGCCTTGCAGAGGCCGGAGCAGACATTGCTTTGGTTGCTACACAGGGTATGTCCGAATCTAAAGAGCAGATTGAAAGACTGGGCCGAAAATGCACTGCGATTAACGCAGATTTGAGTAAAAAAGAGTGCGTTGATGAAATCGTCAGCACCACTGTTCAGCAGCTTGGCGGAATTGATATTTTATTTAACAATGCCGGCATTATTCGTCGGGCACCATTTATGGAATTTACGGAAAAAGACTGGGACGATGTGATGAATATTAATATTCGCAGCGTGTTTTTCCTCAGTCAGGCTGTCGTTAGAGTAATGATTGAGCAGGGTCGAGGTGGAAAGATTATCAACATCGCATCCCTGCTCAGTTTTCAGGGCGGTATTCTCGTGCCTTCTTATACTGCATCGAAAAGTGCTGTTATGGGCCTGACGCGCTTGATGGCCTGTGAATTGGCCAAATATAATATCAACATCAACGCTATCGCTCCGGGATATATGGAGACCGAGAATACCAGAGCACTTCGTGAAAATAAGCAGCGCAATAAAGCGATTCTCGAGCGAATCCCCGCAGGACGCTGGGGTAAACCGGAAGACCTCAAAGGAATCGCAGTATTCTTAGCATCCGCCGCATCAGATTATATGAACGGCTTTACCGTTGCCGTTGATGGAGGATGGCTGGCAAGATAGTGTGTCTTATAGAGGAAGATTCAGTCAAATCAGGAGAAAGTGTGGATATCAAAAGTACAATGGAAAAGCTTCTACGTGACGGCTTTATTCTTGTATTCAACCAGGACAAACTTGATGTTGTCGATACAGCGCAGGCACTGATGAAAGCAGGTATTCATAATATGGAGATTACCTGCAGGATTCAAAAGCTGCTGGAGAAAGTCCGCAGGCTTAAAGAGGAATTTCCCCGATTTTGTGTCGGTGTTGCAAGCTTAATCGATTTCGCCCCAGTGTTGAATATCTATAATCGTCAATATAGTGATGATCCTTTGCCGACGTTGGAAGAAGCTGTTGAGGCCGGGGCAGACTATATTGTATCTGCAGCTAATTTCAGTGACGAAGCTTATAAAAAATTTTCAGGCAGAGTTGTGTTGATTCCAGGCTGCGGTACTGTCACCGAGATTTTGGAGCAGTATTCAAAGGGAGCTAATAGCTGTAAGCTTTTTCCGGCAAAGCAGATTGGCGGGCCCGCTTACATTAAGGCGATTGATACACCTATTCATAAAATCATTAGTATTATCCCTACCGGCGGCACTGATTTAGAAAATATTCCAGATTATATTTCTGCGGGTGTTCTTGTTCTTGGCGGTTCTTTCAGTATAATTACCAGAGAAATATTTAAGAAAATAATTGATGAACAAGACTACCAGTTGCTCTCAAACCAAATGAAGATAGTTAAGACCCTCATAGATGAATACAGAGCAAAAAAGTATCCGGGGCTGGACTTCAAATCTGATTCTCTGGACCAGATTTGCCGTGCAACCGGAAGAAACTTTAATATCCGCAGATGATTAGAAATATGAGGATTTATTTGTTTAGATGAATTGGTCCAGGGTTCGAATCCTTGCAGGCCTAATAATGTGGCGAACTGTGAGTAGAGTAACAATCACGTATCACGAATTATCGGGGCGATTAGCTCAGCCGGTAGAGCAGCTGACTCTTAATCAGCGGGTCATAGGTTCGATTCCTATATCGCCCATTATTCAACCCCTGAAAAAGCGCAGCTTATAAACAAAAGTAAATCGCGCACACTAAGCGATATAGTTGAGCCTTTTAAAAAAGCAAAGGATTGTGAGCAAAACACTCACAATCCTTTGGTTCGCTGACATACACCTTCTCGTTCTTCACTCCTCCTCTTCAAAGCACATTAAAAGTGCTTTTCGGAAGACTATTTATGAGTGCCAGCACGCTTCGGTCTGCCAGCCTTCTCATCACCACTCTAATCTGATATGGGAGCATATTGAAACTGAATACGAACGTCAAGTAAATTTTTGACAAATTTTATTAAAATTTCAATTTTTTTCAGCACCGCCACCACTTCATATTTGTAACATGCTAAGTTCTTGTTTCTGCTGCATTTACTGTTTTATTCTGCCAATCCTTAATCGTTGCGTTACTTAATCACGCTAAGTTAAACACAGCTGTTTTCTTATATCTTCCAATTTCCCAAAACATACAAGCTCATCACCTGCAATGATTCTCGTATCAGCTGAGGGGTTAGGTATTGTTTCGCCGCCTCGCACTATTGCTAAAACATTGATACCGTGTTTTCTTAATTGTGAGTCCGAAAGTGTTTTCTCAAGTATGTTACCGCCAGAACCGGCAGCGACTTTCGAAACGCCGTACCCCCCTGTTGCTATTGCGAGCTCTTCGAATGAAACAGACTTAATAATTTCCCTCTTTACCATACGTTTTCTTAGAGCATCTGTTAACCTTCGGGCGAATTTTGAATTGGTGAAAATCTTGTAAATGATATATATGGCGACAACAATAATTGTCAAATTTATCCACGGCATAAGACTAAACGAAAGAAAATCGGATAAAAAAGGGATCTTTGATGGTCTTAAAGAGTTGGCAAAGGTTGCTATCATAGTAACGAGGCCGGCATGGCCTAAAACTATAAGGATAGAAGCAATGCGCCGCCTTTGAGGAACTGCTGTAATTAGTTCAGCCTCTTTTGTCGTAAATCCCGTTGCTGTAAAGCATGACAGGGCCTGAAATTTTGCAAGGGACCACTCTAAACCGGTTAATTGAAAAGCAATTGCTCCGATTCTTACGACAATAAACGATACGATAAGAACGCTTATAAACAATACCAGATTCATATACAAAACTCCTTAAATTGCCGCCAAAAAGAACGTTCCTGAACAACTCAAAGCCACTTCTTTTTTCTGAAGTAAATCAACATACCAATTGCGACTATAATCATGACCACCAGGATGGACGGATAAGCCCATCGCCACTCAAGCTCAGGCATATATTTAAAATTCATCCCATAAATCCCTGCTACAAACGTCAATGGAATAAATATAGTGGCGATTATGGTCAGCATTTTCATTACAGCATTCATACTGTTGCTGACGCTTGATAAATATATATCAAGCATGCCGGAAACCACATCACGAAGACTTTCTACCGTATCCATAACCTGTATTGTGTGGTCGTACGTGTCCCGTAGATATATACCAGTAGTTTCACTGATAAGTGAAGACTCGTTTCGCTGCAAGCCGTTGATCAGCTCCCTTAAAGGCCAAACGGATTTTCGCAAAGATATCATTTCACTCTTAAGTTTATGGATTTGCTGAAGTGTCTTTTGCGTAGGAGCTGAAACCAGCTTTTCTTCCATAGACTCGATTTTCTCTCCTATTTTCTCCAAAATAGAAAAATAGTTGTCAACCACAGCGTCCATTAGCGAATAGCAGAGATAGTCCGCCCCCATTTTTCGGATTCGCCCTTTTGAGTTTCTGATTCTGTCTCTTATCGGCTCGAAAACATCTCCAATACGTTCCTGAAATGAAATCACGAAATTCTCACCAAGCACCAGACTTACCTGTTCCCCTTCAACCGCTTGATTCCCATCACCGTAGCTAAGCATTTTCAGAACAATAAACAAGCATTTTTCAAAATCTTCGAATTTAGGCCTTTGGTTCGTATCCAGAATATCCTCAAGAATAAGAGGGTGAAGCTCGAATTGTTTGCCGAGTTTCTCTACAATATCCACCTCATGAATACCATCAATATTAATCCATGTTACCGTGGGAGTTTTCTTAAAGTGGAAACATTCTTCAATGGAGGATACTTGTTTTTCCTGGAAGCTTTGTTCGTCATAGTCAATGAGAGTAATCCTTACGGATTCAACTTTTCTTTCTCCTGTATGAACTAAGGTCCCCGGCGGCAGACCTATATTTTTTGAATGTTTCTTAACAGGTTTAGCCATTGTTATTCACCTTCACCATTATATTCCTGACTATCGAAAATGGAAAGCTTATCATTTGCCGCAGCCCTTCAACTGAAGACAAGGTCCGAACCTGACCGCTGACTTCGGCAAAAAGCTCATTCATAACTACTTTTTCTTCAACTTCACCGGCCTCTTTTATCATTGCTAATCTATGAAGTGAATATAAACCAATTACGAATGCCAGTGCAAAGAAAAAATCCCATTGTTGAAGGTTAAGCGTTGGCAATGTAAATATGCGACTTGGACCGGTATATTTCAATGTCCATTCAAGCTGGCGATTGGCGAAAAAGTCTGCAAACTTTCCGCCTAAAATAGGAGCTATACCGGCCGCTATAGAGTTCATAATCGTATTTGCGGGAAGATAAGTTGTCGCCTGACCTTGTGGCGCTAACTTCAAACCAATATTGCCCGAAGCGAGTGACACGCCAGCCGATGATAATCCCATTACAATGTGGATGACAATTAAAAGCGGTATCGTCAAAAAGTACCTTTCCGGCATTGTTGTAAACGTCCATGCTAAAATCGACAATATAAATAAAGGCCCACAGATGGCAAGGACTGATTTATTGCTAAACCTATCTGTGTACTTTCCCCAAACCTTGAGAAAAGTAAAATTCAAGACCTGACTGATTATTGAAAGAGCGATGATAAATGACATACTCAATCCCAGACGTTTGAGCATATACACCATAAAGAAAGGTCCTGCCAGATTTACAGCAAAGTTCCAGGAGCACATAAATGCGATTAGCTTGCGAAAATTCTCATCCTTAAACGGCTGAGTAAGCAACTTTAAAATCCCCGGCTTCTGCTCAGGTGCGGGCATACGTTTTTCCGGCGTCCGTGCCAGGAAATAAATCCCCATCGCACCTGCTCCGAAACCAAACAGGAACAGCATTGAATATCCTTGTATCTCATAATTAGGAAGCAGCTTTTTCCACAAATCCAGATAACCGGCGGCGACGAAACTCAACACAATCCCGACACCAGTTGCCAATCTCATTCGTTTCGAGAAGAACGAACCAAGTGTATTTTGCGGTATAAGGTCTCTCATCCACGAATTCCAGCTACAGCCGGAAACCGCCCCAAAGGCAGAAACCGCAACTATCGCTCCGAGCAGAACAGCAAGACCGGTTTGCTCACTAAAAACAAATGGTATTAAGGCGATTATTAACCAGCATATCCTGCTTAATCCCGCTGCAAAAAGAACAATCGCACGTCTGTTGCGTGTTTTCTCAACCAACAATATCGAAGGCAGTTGAAGCATCTGTGCCAATGTCCCAATAGCCGCCAGCAGACCAATCACCAGATTCGATGCACCAAGCTTTATCGCAAAGGCTATTAAAAATGCTCCTCCTGTAAGTGTCCCCATCGCCTGTGAGGCTATACCGTCCCTGATAACATAACGCAGACCAGATTGAACCTCCTCATCTGTTAGAGCATCTTTAGGTTCAATTCTCATAGTTCCCTTATTACCGCTTCTTAGACTCCGTCTGCCCCCCCCTACTTTCACAAACTCCAAAGATACAATATCTGCGGTGTGTTAAGTTCATATAACGTGGATTTGTCAATTTTCAAGATATTCCTGCTGCGTGAGCTTAAGAGGTATGCCAGAGAAAACGGCTTGCGGTATTCCACTACACGGGCCTTTTCAATTCCCGCCAGCAACTGAACTTGTTCTATAGCCTCATCAATATACCCAATTTTGTCTATTAGCTTCTCGCTTAGCGCTTCCTCAGCACCATAGATACTGCCGTCAGCCAGGCGTTTGATATCGGCCAACGTAAGCGATTCTCTGCCCTCGGCAACAACCTGCACGAACCTGTTATAGGCAGGTTTAATTAGTTTGTCTTGTATATATTGCCGCTGTTCTTCCGTGACCGGCTGGAAAGGACTGGGCCAATCTTTCTTTTCACCCGACTTGAAAATGGCCGGCTGAATACCAAGCTTTTCCTCCAGCAATTCCTGTATAACAAAATGGCCCCCAATCACGCCAATCGAGCCGGTAATCGCCGTTGGCTCAGCTACGATTTTGTCACATCCTACTGAAATATAATAGCCGCCCGAAGCAGCAACGCCCTGCATAAACGCCACAACCGGTTTATCTTCCTCCTTACGATACTTTCGGATTTCATTGCAGATTTGGTCGCTGCCCGAAATTGTTCCGCCCGGTGAGTTCACACGAAGAATCAGCCCCTTTATCCGACTATCACGTTGTGCTGATTTTATCTGCTTGTACACATCCTGAGCTTGTTCGTCATCGATTACGCCCTGCACCGTGATAACCGCAATTTTAGCCGTTCGCGGCCCGGTTTGTATAACTTCTTCGGTGAAAACACCTTTTTGCCCTGTCGCAAAAACCGCAACCACGCCAATCAGCATCAAAAATAGTGCAATATTTGCCACTACTGACAGGCTGAGAATAATACCCCAGAAAATTCTCCAGCCGGTTCCTTTTTTAGGCGTTTTTATTACCGGTGGTGTGACTTGAGCTGCACCGTAAACTGGTTCTGATGATTGCGGCTGCAACGGTTCGGTATGATTATCGTTCTGCTCAAAATCCATAATAATCCCTTTCTAAGTATATATTGATACTTCAGTGTAGACTGAATAAACTCTGCTGTCAATAGGCAGTGTTGAGGCTTGACAGCGGCGATTTTAACTCTAAAATCACGGTCTATGACTGATTCCGTCCAACGGAAGAAAAAGAAGAAACACAATCCTTTTATGGATTTGCTTGTTTATCTTGCATTGCGCCTCCTTGTGGTATTTCTTTATCTTTTCGATGTCGAGACCAATCTAAATACCGCTTGTTTTCTCGGCCGATTATTATGGAAATACTACCATCGCGGCCGCAACCGGGCCTTGGACAATCTTCGCGCAAGCTTCCCAGAGAAAGATGAACAATGGATTTGGGAGACGGGCCGGCGAAGCTTCGAGCATATTGCAATGCTGGCGATTGACATTTTGTTTACGCCTCGATTAGTAAAAAAGTATAACTGGCGGAATTACTCACAGTATAAAAATGTTGAAAGGGTCAAATGGCTGATGCAGCAAGGCCAGGGGCTTTTGATGGTTGCAGGTCATTACAGCAACTTCGAAATTATTGGATATCTGCTGGGGCTGTTTGGTTTTAATGTTTACAGCATTGCTCGCCCGTTGGACAATAAACTTATTAACGATTACCTATACGAAGTTCGCCGGCGGGCAGGCCAGAAAATAATCGACAAAAAAGGTGCGGCTAAGTTGATGGCAAAGACAGCTTCGAGCGGCTCAACTTTGTGTTTTATTGCCGACCAGGATGCAGGCAAAAAGGGAATTTTCGTTGACTTCTTCGGCCGAAAAGCCAGCACCTATAAAAGCATAGGATTAATTGCTATCACCAATAATATACCCATAGGGGTGGGCTACAGCAGGAGAATTGGTAACCGTTTTTACTTTGAAATAGGGATTAACCGTATTATTTTCCCTGAAGAATGGGCTGAAAAAGACGACCCGCTCGAATGGATTACGGCAGAATACACCAAAGCAATTGAAAACTTCGTACGGGAAGACCCAAGCCAATACTGGTGGCTGCACAGGCGATGGAAACATCAGCCGAAAAAAACGGCACATAAAGAGCAGCAAATTGCACATTAAATAATGAAACCGAAAATTCTCCTGTTAAATCCACCGATTTATGATTTTGCCGCTTATGATTTTTGGCTAAAACCCTATGGCTTGTTGAGCATAGCAGGATACTTACGCGGCAATGCAGATTTCGAACTGTTTGATTATCTCGACCGTTTGCATCCATTTATGGCCGGGCGGAAAGAGCAGCAATCCGACGAATGGGGGCGGGGTCGATTTTACTGCGAACAGGTTACAAGCCCCCCCTGCTTAGAACAAATCCCGAGGTATTTTCGGCGATTTGGCCTGCCTCGTAATATGTTTCAGGATTTCCTGACAAAACGGCAGCCGTGCGATTTTGTATTTATCCAGACGATGATGACCTATTGGTATAAAGGCATTCAGGAAGTAATCGAGGATGTTCATAAAGCCTGGCCGAAAGCAAAAATCATACTGGGCGGCAGCTATGTTACACTCTGCAGCAGCCATGCACAAAAATTAGGAATGGATTTTTTAATACAGGGCAACAACCTTCAGTCATTATGGGAATATCTAAACATTGCACCGGATTTGAAACAGCCGGCATTGTGGCAGGTCTATAAAGTTTTGAATGTTGGGGTCTTGAAGCTGTCTGACGGCTGCCCTTTTAACTGCACTTACTGCTCCGTGCCGAAGATTTATGGCAAATTCAAGGCACGATCTTTGGAACGCTCCCTGGCCGAATTACAGCTTTTAGTAGAGTGTGGAGTTGAGAATATCGCTTTCTATGATGACGCTTTGCTTTTTGAAGCTGAAAAAGTCTTAATGCCGTTTTTAGAAGAAGTGCTGAAACGTGATATTCAGGTGAATTTCCATACACCCAATGCCCTTAATGTACGTTTTATCACCAGCGAACTGGCCAAACTAATGGTGCAGGCCGGGTTTAAAACCTTTTATCTGGGTTTTGATTTACAATGGCAGCAGTGCACCGGCTCAAAAGTCTCTTGCGATGAGCTTGCACAGGCAGTCAGATACCTCACCGCCGCCGGAGCGAAGCCGAAAGATATAACCGCCTACCAGATTCTCGGCCATCCGCACGGTGACGTTCAGGAATTGGAAAAATCGATGCGTTTTGCAAACAGCCTGGGTGTTCGCGGGATGCTGGCGGACTTCTCACCGATACCCGGAACACCCGACGGCGAGTACTGCAGGAAATGGGTGAATATGGATGAGCCGTTGTTTCACAATAAGACTGCATTTCCTATTATACTTTTGGGCTTCGATGAAACAAACCGACTAAAAGACCTTCAGAGACAGTTGAATAGAAAGCTTACATCGGTACGATTAGAAGAATAGTAGGTTTCGTTCGCATTTTATGATATATTTGTGGTATTACTTTTTTGCATAGATACTTACTATCGGCTTTTACTATTCGTTAGGATGAGATGTGCAGTCGTTAGCCAATAGCATGAAAAAGAAAGCATTATTATTACTGGTATGTGCCTTTTCGCTGGGGATTACCGGCTTTCTTGCAGGATTAACCCGCGAGCAGTCGTTTATAGTGTCGATATTTTCATTTTCTATTTTGGGGACATTATTGTTCTGGGATTTCAGGCTGACGTTTGTGTTCATAGGAAGCGGGATACTTTTTCTAACTCGCACCGTTGATGCGGAAAGTTTTATAAAGTTTGCTTCTTTGGATGTTATTATTTTTCTCATCGGAATGATGATTGTCGTGGGAATGGTGAAAGAATCCGGAGTTTTTCACGAATTAGTAGGATTCCTTTTGAATATGAGAAATCTTGACGGAATAAAGCTGATGATTATAATCTCGGTTCTCTCGGCGGTATTGTCTGGATTGATGGGTGAGGTCACCTCCATTATAATAATGATGGCTGTTATACTCGACATAAGTAATTCGCTTCGGATAAATCCGTGGCCTTTGGTCATATCATCAGTGTTGACGACAAATATCGGCTCGGCCTCAACATTATTGGGAAATCCAATCGGGATATTGATAGCTCTACGAGGCGGCCTTACATTTGAAGACTTTCTAACGCACGCCTTGCCACTTTCAGTAATTATTTTAGCAACCACTATTTTAATTCTCTGCCTTTGGTATAGGGGTTACATAAAAGAGATTTCTGCAAAACTTAAGGTTGCAGAGAAGGGCAGACTTACCTCATTCTCCGTTTCTTTTGATTTAAAGAAAAAGATGAGTATAGCAATTTTCGGAGTAATGATATTGCTTATCGGCTTTCATAAAAGATTAGAAGTCCTGTTCGACATTCCGGAGAACAAGCTGCTAATCATTTTACCGGTTATCTTCGCAGGTATAGTTATGCTATATCGCCGCGATAAGGCACTATTTTATATAGAACGCGAAGTTGAATGGAAGTCACTGTTGTTTTTCATTTTTCTCTTTGCGCAGGCCGGAGTTTTTCAATCATCGGGTGTAGCAGAATTCTTAGCAAAAAGACTCGTAGAAAGCGTGGGAAATCATCCAGGAACTATGTCTGGAGTAATTTTGTTTTCCAGCGGGATTTTGTCGGCAGCTCTCGACAATACTGTAGTTGTAACCTCTTTTATTCCTATAGTGAAGAACCTGCATATTCTGCATCTCGGCTTAAAACCATTGTGGTGGGCTATGCTGTTTGGTGCTTGCTTAGGGGGCAATATTACTGCGATTGGTTCTACAGCAAATATTGTTGCTTTAGGAATGCTTGAGAAACAGCAGAATATGAAGATAAATTTCCTGGAGTGGTTGAAATTAGGGTTGTTAATTGGTATGGTCAGTATGCTAATCGCGTATTTTACTATAGCTTTCCTGCCCAGTTACTTTCAATAAACGAGGTGGTTTGTGAAAAAGAAAAAGTCAATTGCGATTCTTACAGGCGGCGGCGATTGCCCGGGGACAAACGCGGTAATCAGGGCGGTTGCGAAAAAGGCAATTCTTGAATTTGGGATGGAGGTCATCGGCATAGAAGATGGTTTCGAAGGTCTAATTCACCGCAGATGGCGAAAACTTAAATATGGGGATGTCTCGGGAATTCTAACACTCGGAGGCACGATATTGGGCACATCCAACAAAGCCGACCCATATAGATATTCTGTAGGAAAGGGGAAAAAACCGAGATTTCGCGACGTTTCTAAAATCGTGATTGCGAATATTAAAAAACTTGACGTTGAATCTCTGGTATGTATTGGGGGCGACGGCACATTATTTTTGGCAAACAAATTTCATAAGGATGGCGTTCCTATTGTTGCTGTACCGAAGACTATAGACAATGACCTGCGAGGAACGGATGTAACATTTGGCTTTGATACGGCTGTCTCGATTGCTGCGGAGGCAATCGACCGGGTGCACACCACGGCCCAGTCGCACCATAGAGTGATGATTGTCGAGGTGATGGGCCGGACCGCTGGCTGGATTGCGTTATATGCGGGAATTGCGGCAGGCGGCGATATTATCCTTATCCCTGAGATTCCCTATGATATCAAATCGGTCGCACGTAAGGTCAGGCAGCGGCACAAAATAGGCAAAAGGTTCAGTATTGTTGTTATTTCTGAAGGGGCAAAACCTAAGGGCGGTAAGGTCGTAGTGCAGAAAATTGTAAAGGACAGCCCTGAACAGGTTCGTCTGGGCGGGATAAGTTTCGTATTAGGCCATCAGATTGAACAGGTAACGGGTGTAGAAACTCGTCAGGTTGTGCTGGGGCATTTACAGCGAGGCGGCTCCCCCACGCCGACCGACAGGGTTCTTTCTACCCGGCTGGGCACAAAAGCGGTCGAGCTGATTAAGACCAGACAGTTCGGATATATGGCAGCAGTGAAAGGTGATAATATAGTTGCTGTCAGCCTTGAGAAAGTTGCCAAAGGGCCGAGGAATGTTCCTGCGGGACACCTCTTGATAGTCACTGCACGGTCGGTAGGAACGTGCTTCGGTGACTAATCGGCGTTTGATTTTTCATCCCAAATTCTGTATCTTTATACAGTTATGAACAGTCAAACTGTGCACATCATAAATTTCGGCTGTCAGATGAACAAACTCGACACGGCATTGGTTACTTCTGCACTTAAAAATGCCGGTTTTAGTGCGGTTGAGGAGGAAAAGAACGCTGATGTTGTCTTGATAAATACCTGCTCGGTTCGAGAGCATGCAGAACAGCGGGTTTTTTCACATCTCGGGTTTCTGAAACATATCAAAAAATCAAAGCCGGATATGGTGGTCGGCGTAATCGGCTGTATGGCGCAGCGGCTCGGTGCGGAACTGCTCGAAGATGAGACAGTCGATATAGTCTGCGGGCCGGCACAAATACCACAAATAACCAAGCTCGTAACCAAAGCACTGCAGGAAAAGAAAAAGGCCCTTGCAATAACGGAAAAAATCCGCCAGGGGCCGCCGGAAAACGAGGAGCTGGAAAAGTTTGAAATGGTTTTCGACAGTAATGATTCGCAAGTCCCTGCACAGGCATACGTTAGAGTAATGCGGGGCTGTAATAATTTCTGCTCGTATTGCATTGTGCCGTACGTGCGTGGGCCGGAGGTGTCCCGCCCCCCTGCTGCTATTGTTGAGCAGGTAAAACGGCTGGCCAGCGATGGAGTAAAAGCAGTTACGCTGCTGGGACAGATGGTGAATGCTTATAAATACGATAGTTATTGCCTGGCGGATTTGCTCAGTATGGTAAGCGAAATCGATGGGATAGAATGGATAAGATTTGTCACAAGTTATCCAACTGAAGAATATTATGAGCAAATTCTAAAAGCTATGGCGGATTTGCCGAAGGTGTGCAATTATCTGCATATGCCGGCGCAGAGCGGCTCGAATAAAATTCTCAAAGCGATGAATCGTAACTATACAGCCAGTCGGTATTTAGAGCTGATAGATAAGGCGAGGAATATCGTGGCGGGGATTGCAATTTCGGGTGATTTTATAGTTGGATTTCCCGGCGAAACGCAGGAGAATTTTGAAGAAAGCGTGAGTCTTGTTGAAAAAGCGAAGTATAAAAACTGCTTTATTTTCAAGTATTCACCTCGGCCTGGGACGACGGCGGATAAACGGCTGCAGGATACTGTATCAGAGGTGGTTAAGAGAGAACGTAACATTAAACTATTGGCGGTGCAGGAGAAGATAAGTGAGCAGTTGAGTCGGCAATTTTTAGGTAAAGAAGTGAAAATTCTGGTTGAGGGGCTGAGTAAGAAGGCCGGAGCTGGTCCTTATGGGGACAAGGCTTATCCGCAGTTGGTCGGGCGTACGGCGGAGGATTGGATAGTCGTATTTGACGGGCCGGTGAGTCTGGCTGGTGAGTTTGCTCAGGTGAAAATAACGAGAACGAGTCCGCTGACTCTTTTTGGAGAGATGAGTTAGATAAACACCATCACCGGGAGGGCTTATCCTTTTGTTTTCCTTTTTCCTTTGGTTTTTCCTCAGTCGGTGTTGCTGCCGCTGCTGGTGCTGCTCCAGCCTGTGCTTCCGGAGCTGCAGATGCTGCTTCTATGGCGGCTTCTTCTTTCACAGCCTTGCGGCCGGCATGACTCTTGCGATGGGCAACTTTCGGCAGTCCAAAAACGGAGCCGCCCTCAGACCATCGCTCTTCATCCTTTAGTTTCTCAACGCGCTCCGCCCGTGTTAAAACGTTTCGATGCCTCTTTAAAGCACCCTTGATTTTTAAAGAACGGTCAACAGACATTCAATATTTCTCCTGAAAAACTAATCACTGAACTTCTTGCCGTATGCATCACTGAACGGCTTGCTGCCGAATGTTTCATATCCCTGCGGGGCCTCGTATTTAGCACCCAGCTCAATTATTTTCTGTTTTGCGAGGTAACCATCTGTCCCAGGTTTTTCTGGATTTTCGTATTTATCACTGGTAACCAGATAGTACCAATCGCTGATTTTTACTATTTCGGTTTCTATACCGAATTGGGCAAAATACTGCCTTACCGGCTCTAAATCAGCCCTTAGCTGGTAAGTTTGTATCACAATTCGGTTATCACCTTGTTGCTTAACCGGCCCAGCTTTTTGGCTAACCAGCGGCACCGGCGCTTTCTCTTCAGCCAGAATAACTCCTTGCGATGCGCCAGCCGTCTGCACATCTGCCGAGATTTGTTCAGATGAGCCGGCTGCCTTTTGGCTGCTTCGATAAGTTATTTGACCCAGCCGAAACACTACTAAAACCAACAGAACAAGACCCAAAAGCAACGCAATCACCAGCTGATACGGCATCGATATCTCAATCCTGCCGGCGTTGAATTGCACAAATCTCGGCCTATTGAGCCACTTTGCCGTCCTTCCACGCATCCGGGGTAGAAACTTTGTTGCAGGCTGCTTGTCTTCGTCGGCTTTCCCCGGGTGCAAAGGCTCCAAGGTCTTGTCATATCGCGGCTTAGGCCATGCCGATTTGCTCATTACCTCGTAAAGAGCTCTTTTTTCACGGTTACGTGTCATAACCCAACCCGCTCAATTTTGATACGATAATCAACTATTCTACCGTGTTATTCTTGCAGAACAAGTTAAAACCGGTAAAATCATCAAATCTTTTTACACTATTTCAGGCTGAATTTCAATCAAAAGCGCAGATTTCCCGGAAGTGCAAATCCTCGCCGATTCGACAACTTTCGAAGGATCGCAGTAATATCTATATAATAATATAATCGATATCTAATACCGTCAGTTCCCCATCGCCGTCTATATCCCCGCCGTCCAGCGTCCCCGCACACAAATGGCAGTCCCTTCATGGATGGCTTACGCTATTGTATATCGTCTTAAGATACTTCTTCTCTAATAACGCCGGTTAAGGTCATAGTATTTCCGTTCCGCTGGATATTTGCTTTTGAAAAATTGATACAGTCCTTTTCTCCCCTTTATTGAGTTGCACTGTCCGCACGCCCATATCTGGTTATGAATCCCCTGAATTGTATCACAAATCCCGCACTTTTCCAGAATTGCTAACGACTTCGGAATGATATGCTCTTTATGTAAATCGCTCTCACCCCCGCAGTATATGCACTTCTTCTCGGTCTCTACAAACTGCCAGTCCTCGCGCGTAATCTCCGACCACGACTTCGCCCCGCTCATCAAATCCCGAAGAGTCTCTTTCACAAATCCGTAATTATATTTTTTCGCTTCTTTCCCATCCTCCGCACCAAACGCCCTCCGCGCGATAATTTTCGCATATTGATAATAAATCAAATCCCGGATTGTTTTCACGTCCCTATCGGGCATTTTCTTGCCTCTATTCTTTCATTTTTGCTGTACTAAATTCCAATTCACCTCCCCACAATTACACCGAACAGCTACAGGTATTAGTTCTCTTGTGGTTACATGCAATATCTTTCCGCATTTGCTACATAAAAACAGACCATACAAATCTTCGAACGCTTCTAGCACAGGACGGAAATCATTTTTTGTAAAGTTGGACCAATTATTATAATGAACGTTGGCATTTATAGACCATTGCTCAGCTCCACATCTTGTATATATCTGACCTACCGTACTATCCAACTCCTCTAACCTTTCAAAACAATCCTGGTCACCCCATGATAGCGCTGCATTTTTTGCTTTTTTTAGCAAACTACGATATGCTTTCTCCGCTGCAGGCAAAAAATCTCCTAATTCCCATCTGCTATTCAATTTATATCTTACCCGTGCTTGCAGAGCATCACACACCATTCCGAAAAATTCTTCCGACCCTCGACGTAGTTTCCCTGATGCACTTGGGATATCATTCCTTTCAATGTCCTCCTCTATACGTTTCCACATATCTACACCATAACTCACCTGAGGTCCCATCTCAACGCACCAATTATAGAACTCAATAGTTCCCTTCGAGTCCACGACACCTTCACTTTTCAATTGATTTGCCCATGTTTTGTCGTGGGTTGTAATGAGGAATTGCCGATCAGGAAATGATTTCGCCAATAGGTGACAAACCTGCCTGCGGTGGTCGGCGTCAACAGACATCACTACGTCATCTAATATTATCAAATCAATCATCCCCCTTGTTAAACGCTCAGCCAAAGCCAAATACAGACACACTCCCATGCTATCTTGATGCCCTTCACTGTGAAGAGCATGGGGTGGATGAGTGCCTCGTCCGTAGAAGTCCACCTCGAAATTTAGCCCGGCTTCCTCAGGTTGGATCTTCGCGCCAAACTTGTGCTCATCATCGCCGTGCAACTCCCTATACAGATTCACGAACCTATCTCTAATCCCGTTGTAAAGTTCTCCTAGAATTTTGTCTCTGGCTATTAGGAAACTTTCTAGCAACGTACTTGCTCTTTTTGCGCACAACCCCGCGTTCTTCTCGTTAGCCTCCACACTTTCAAGAACTCTCAAATTCTCTTCCAGTCGCGTCAGTGTGTCCCAAGCAGTTTGCTCTGGTGTACTTTCTGGGTATTTAGCCTTAACTCCACTCTCAATGCTCGTAAGGGTTTGAAGAATCTCATCAGGAGCAAGCATCCTTTTGACTCCCTCAGGACCGAATCGAACTTTCGAGTATTTATTTACTGGGGAACTTAAAGCGACCGCAAGTTCTTGCAAATCATCAAGCCATGATTGCAGTATTGCAACAGCATCTTCCAACCTAGCAACCTGTGCCGTCGCGATAACTTTCTGCAGACTCCCAATCGTATTGTTGGCACAATTAGAAATATTGGCAACTAGATTTCCAAGCTGTTTCTGATGCTTTACCGCAACTTGCGCAGTTACCAGCCGTTTCTTCAAATATTCCAGTAACTTCCCGGGAGGCCAAGGCTTATCACATAATGGACAACACCCTGTCTCGTCAATCATTGTCATGCCGAGCTTAATCAACTGCACACGCGAGAGAGTGCGCAACAACTCGGGATTGGTCCGGATCTTTTCTACTAATCCACGGAGCTGTTTATCATTTTCGGCGGTCTTCTCCTGAATTTCTTCTGATATTACCTGACGAATATTCTCAATGTCCCTATCAAGCAGCGTAACATTGACTCCATCTTTCTTCGAAACGACTGTTGGTGGTTTAAGATCCCTCTTCAAGTTTGTAGAGCGAAGCTCAGCAACAGGCTGCCCACCTAAAACTTCACGATTTTGATTCACTACTTCCAAAATCTTCTCTTCTCGAAAGCTCTTCTTCTGTACCGTTGCATTTATCCTTCCTTTCGCCCCACCAACTGCTATTTCTGTAACTTGAAGGTTTCTTCCAAAAGCATTCTCAACTTTAACAAGTGTTTTCCTGACATCCTCTATTTCTGCAATATTCAAAAGCTCCTGAATCTCTTGCGCGCGTGTATTGGAATCAGCAGTAATGTACTTCAGTATCTCGCGCCTACTCAGAACGTGTAGTCCTTGTCTAGCAAGGGCTATAACACGCTTCAGGTTCCCAGTTTCTTCTTCCCCGCATTCCAATTTGGCCGTATCTGCCATACATCGTTTTATCTCGATTGGTTTCTCCGAACCTAGCAACTGAATTACTGCGCGTACCATGGCATCTTCTAGTTTGTGGTCAATGTGTGGCCCATGTTTTGTGAGTGTGATGTTGGCTGTCCCCCTCCCTGTCAACCTCGAAATTCTCCCCGTTAGTAAGAAATCAATCGCATCTACAACCGCGCTCTTTCCAGAACCGTTTGGTCCCCAGATTACAAAGTTTTCTCCATTTGGTTTAACCAGCAAATGGGGAATCCCCCGTACGTTATCAATTTCCAACTCCAGAATTCTCATGCTCTCCCCTTGGTGTAGGTTTAATTGCTTCATTAATCTCTACAAATTTATTTAGACCACCTTTTGCAGCCAATCCTCTGAGTTTTCCAAGTGTCTGGGTGTCGAATTCTTTTCGCCCTTCGATATTTGCGAACATCTCATCGAAGATCTGCTCTAGCAATGATTTCTCAATGTGCTTTTCTTCTTTCATTACTTTGCCACAAAACACCTAAACCACAATTACCATCAATTAAATATCAAATACAAACGACTAAACACCGTATGCTTCCTCTCCGAAGTTGCTCACCAAATTTTACCCTCGAAGCGCAGCGCAGATCCTCGATTGTTGCTTACTTGGTCTTCTGTCGAGGACCCATATCCTAAACCCAATTCCCCCAACCCGTCAATATCAAAAAAATCCTCCTGCCCGGCTAAGTTCCTCAACTTAGTCGGGGATTAATTTAGGCAACCTGCACCCAATTTTTCTCTCCTTCCTGTACGCCGTCCGCTGAACGCTGCACGCTATTTTCGGCGTCCAAAATTTTCCATTTTTTTCAAACGTTTCTACCCAACTTTCGAATATTTCTATACGTTTTTTGTCTGTTTCTATACATTTTTCGATTGTTTCTATAACGTTTTCGAATGTTTTCCAATATTTTCCAATATTTTCTATCATATGCTCATAAACAAGCGCCGTTCACCCCTTTCTCCCCATTTTACGAGCGACTAGCAACGAGCGACTTGTGCCTTAGGTACAAGCAACTATTTCGCCCCCGCAGCGTCTTAGCAGATTCGAAGGGGTCTCCGCAACCTAAAAATTAGCATCCGCGCAGCGGCTCCACAATTTTGCATTTTACACTTTGATTTTTAACTTATATTCCCTGTCCGCAATACGCGATACACACGACGAAATACGGGATTAAGCCCCCTCGGCACCTGAGCGGAGTAAAATCAATCAAAAATGGGGGTACCTGCTGAGAAAATACAAATTTTTTCAAAATTTTATATTTCCTTACCTCACAATGACTTACAAGATTTTTGTCCCCGAAAAATCCTCGATTTTTCGAATCAAAAGTGCGGGTACCTCCTATTATGAAGGGGTGTACTTTTGCCCCTAATCGCCCAGCAGGGCAAGGTCTTAGGTCCAGCAGGCCCGGGTCAAGAATGACTAGCAGTTATTAATCTTGTAGTAGAGTTTACTTCGCCGTTTGTAAGGTGGACGGAAACTCCATAGGAGATTCTCTATCAACTACGAACAAGCAACTTTAAACAAACAAAATTATGCAAAACGAACCCAATTTTCAAAAGACTAAAAATTAGCGTAAGCGTAGCTTACACAATAACTAAGAACAAAAAACTATGAACTATGAATTATCTAAAACGAACCCAAAACGAACCCAATTTTGTCTTTCTGTAGCAATGGCAAAGGCGGGCAAAGCCAATTTTGAGCTACGAGTCACGAGCGACTTATGCCTCGGCTTGTTCGGAATAATCTCATTAAAACCGGTGAGATTTTAAGTAATAAGGCGTGCAAGGTAAAAACAACTGGGAAAATGAGATTTTTAGTCAAAGGCTAAAAAATGGCGGAAATCGGCGATTTTTTTTAATAATACCCCCAAAATCCCGTAGTTACCACGATTGATTCGATATAGCCAAAAGTTATAAAATATAATATAGTGAAAGGATGCAATGTACAATAACAAATGGCAGGCGCGATTTTAAAAGGCAGCCGGTGCGGAGGGGCTGCCTCTTTTGTTGCACTGCGTGGCGTAGGGGTTTGACGGAGATTATAACCGGAATTATTCAGATAAATAAAGCCAAAGGGGGTGACAAAGGAAACCCTATATGGAATTAACAGAAGAGCAAAGGAAAGAAATAGAAAAAATCGCCAGTGAAGTAAACTGCCCCAAAAATTTCAAATGCTACAAATCAGAATCTGAGAAGATCTGCAAGGCACGTGACATTGGACTGGAGCAATATGTCGAGTGCTTAGAAGAGGACCCGCAGAACTGCGAATTCTCATTGTCTTTTGGGGTCGGATATTTCTGCAGATGTCCCCTTCAGCTTCATATTGTAAAAAAACTTAAACCGGTATTCAATGTGACAGGTGGCTTCGCAAACGGTCAGGCTGCGAACGGGTAATTAACAATTCGTATAGAATTCGGAAGCTGAAAAGCGCAAAGAAATTAGACAAGCAGCTCACAGAACCTACTATTGAGCATAAAAAGAGCAAATACGCCGGAGGTGTATAAACCGGCTCCGCTTACGGCGGAGAAGTATTACTATTATTATCTATCTCGCTGAGTTAGGAAATGTTTAGTAGCGTCGCCTACCACCGCCACTGAAGCCACCTCTGCCTCCACTCCTGCCGCCGCTTTGACGGTCGGGTCTTGGGCGAGCTTCATTGACATTAATAGTGCGTCCCATCAAATCTGTGCCGTTCATTTGCTCGATAGCATTTTGTGCTTCCTGCTTTGACGGCATCTGCACAAAGCCGAATCCCCTCGATTCACCGCTGAACTTGTCTTTTATGATGTTGGCGGATTCCACCTGTCCGGAGGCCTCAAAAGCCTTTCGTAAATCGTCTTCAGTTACCTGAGATGACAAATTACCTACATAGATGTTCATATTATCTGCTCCCTTTCATTCAAACCTGTACCGGAACTGCCGGCTGTCATCAGATAACTGCGTTATCACATCTATCTGCCCGTCTGTTCTGATACTTTTCAATTAAAATTGCTCAACTACCGAGCTGAGCCTGGCTTTTCTAATACCATATCCGTCCAATAAGTGCAACCATCAAAAAATTATTTTTTTCAAGCGAAGATATATACAAAAAAAGCCCTGTGGGTCACACAGGGCTTCTTAATTCAAGAACAGTTAAGCGTAGCAGCGAAAATGCCTGACTTCGGCATCGCGAAAAAACGTGATACCGTCTAAATTATCCTTTAGAAAGGAGGTGATCCAGCCGCAGGTTCCCCTACGG